>JBQCHY010000029.1:0-18378 GCA_051954235.1 Xanthobacteraceae bacterium | reverse complement strand
CCCAGAACCCCCGGTGTTAGTTATCGCAAAGAAACTCGCCTTGATAATAGAGCCGAACCGCTGCGGCGTATGGGTCCCCGCCTGCGCGGGGACGACGTTTTCGTGCTGAAAGTCTGCCTATAAAACGAATTTCCGGGCAGGCTCTTTGAACTACGCCTGCTTCTTCTCGCGCATCAGGTCGGAGAAGCGGCGGAACAGGTAGTGCGAGTCACGCGGGCCGGGCGAGGCTTCCGGGTGATATTGCACCGAGAACACCGGCTTGTCCTTCAACGCGATGCCGCAGTTGGAATCGTCGAACAGCGACACGTGGGTCTGCTCGACGTTATCCGGAAGCGTGGTCTTGTCGACCGCGAAGCCGTGGTTCATCGAGGTGATTTCCACCTTGCCGGTGGTCATGTCCTTGACCGGATGATTGGCGCCGTGATGGCCCTGATGCATCTTCACGGTCTTGCCGCCCATGGCGAGACCGAGCATCTGGTGGCCGAGGCAGATGCCGAAAGTCGGAATGCCGGAATCCACGATCTTCCGGATCACCGGCACCGCGTATTTGCCGGTTTCCGCCGGATCGCCGGGGCCGTTGGAGAGGAAAATGCCGTCGGGCTTCAGCGCGAGAATGTCCTCCGCCGACGTGGTCGCCGGCACCACCGTCACCTTGCAGCCTTCGCCGGCGAGCAGGCGCAGAATGTTGCGCTTGATGCCGTAATCGACGGCGACGACGTTGAATTCCGGGTTCTCCTGCCGGCCGAAACCCTTGTCCCATACCCACGGCATTTCGTCCCAGGTGAAGCGCTGGCCGCTCGTCACCATCGGCACCAGGTCCATGCCCTCGAGGCCGGGCCACTCGCGCGCTTCCTTCTTCAGCGCCTCGAGATCGAACTTGCCGTCGCGCGAATGCGCGATCACCGCGTTGGGCATGCCCTTGCTGCGGATCAGCGCGGTCAGCGCGCGGGTGTCGATGCCCGACAGGCCGATGATGCCGCGTGCCTTCAGCCATTGATCGAGATGGCGCGAAGCGCGATAGTTCGACGGATCGGTGATCGCCGCGCGCAGGATTGCGCCGCGCGCGCCGAGCGTCGACGCCATGTTCACCGTCTCGATGTCCTGATCGTTGGTGCCGACGTTGCCGATGTGCGGGAAGGTGAAGGTGATGAGCTGGCCGGCGTAGGACGGATCGGTGAGGATCTCCTCATAGCCGGTCATTGCGGTGTTGAAGCAGACCTCGCCGACGGCGTGGCCTTCTGCGCCGAGCCCGAAGCCTTCGAACACCGTGCCGTCGGCAAGAACCAGCAGCGCGGTCGGCTTGAGGTCCGGCCAGGCGGGAGAATTTTCTGATGTGGTCATAAAGGGACTACATAGTCCCGCTGTTGCGCCGCGTCAAAGCCGCAGAAGGGATTCCGCACCGGTGATTGCCGACATTTGACAACAAGGCGGAGGCGGCTAGCCTCGAAGGATTGCCGATTGCGCCGGTGAGAGCCGAATGTCCGAAGGAAATCAGGGGGATGGCAGCAGGATGAAGGCGGTGGTGGTGGAACAATACGGGCCGGTGGACGGGCAGCGGCTGACTGAAGCGCCGATGCCGCAGCCAAGCGAGGGCGAGGTCCGCCTCCGGGTCGCGGCCGCCGCCATCGGCTTCGTCGACGGGCTGAAAATCCAGGGCCTGTACCAGACCAAGGATCCGCTGCCCTTTATCCCCGGCATGGAGTTTTCCGGCGTTGTCGATGCGCTGGGCAGCGGCGTCACGTCATTGCAGGTAGGCCAGCGCGTGCTTGGGCTCGGCCTGCGCGGCGCGCTGGCGGAATTCGCCGTCTATCCGGCGGCCGATCTGCATGTGGTGCCGGACACCGTCGATCTGGCGCAGGCATCCGGTCTGCTTGCCAACTACACCACGGCGCTTTACGCGCTGAGCGAGACTGCGCAACTGCGCGCCGGCGAGCAATTGCTGGTGCTCGGCGCGTCGGGCGGCACCGGTTCGGCGGCCGTCAGTCTCGGCAAGCTGCTCGGCGCGCGAGTGATCGCCGCCGCCTCGACGGAGGCCAAGCGGCAGTTCGCGCTGTCGCATGGGGCCGATGCGGTGCTGGACTATACGCACCCGGACTGGCGCGACACCCTGAAGGGCATCACCGGTGGCAATGGCGTCGACGTGATTTTCGACGGCGTCGGCGGCGAGCTCTCGCCGCTGGCGTTTCGCGCGCTGGCCTGGCGTGGCCGCCATCTCGTGGTCGGTTTCGCCGCCGGAAAAATTCCCGCGCTACCTTTCAACATCGCGCTGCTGAAAGGCGCATCGCTGATGGGCGTCGATCTGGCGCAGGTCCGCACCCGCGAGCCTAAGATACACGCGCGTCTGGTGCAGGCGTTGCTGGGCTGGTTCGCCAGCGGTCATCTGAAGCCGCCGGCCGTCGAGGTGTTCCCGTTCGAGGAGTTTCGCGCTGCGTTCGCGGCAATGACGACGCGCAACGCGATTGGCAAGATGGTGGTGCGGATTGCACCAGATGTCGCGTGATGCGACTTTGCCCGAGCTAAGAACAAGCCGAGTAAAGAGCCTGGGGGCGCAAATGCTGAATTCGATGCCGATCCTGCTGGTTCCGGGCCTTGGCGGCTCGCCGCGCATCTACGCGCCGGTGGCCGATGCGCTATGGCGCTACGGGCCCGTCACCGTCGCCAATCACGTCCGCGACGACAACATGGCGGTGGTCGCGCGCCGCATCCTTGCTGAAGCACCGCCGCGCTTCGCGCTCGCGGGGCATTCGATGGGCGGCTACATCGCGTTCGAGATCATGCGGCAGGCGCCGGATCGCGTGGCGAAGCTGGCGTTGATCAACACCCAGGCGCGGCCGGATTCGGACGAGGCCAAGGCGCGCCGCCGCGCCCTGATCGCGCGCATCGAGCAGGGCGAGTTTCACGCCGTGCTCGACGACCTGTTTCCCGGCTTCGTACATCCCTCGCGTCACGGCGACGCGGCGCTGCGGCAGTTGGTGCACGACATGGGCGACGACGTTACCGCCGAGGGGTTCGTCCGCCAACTCACCGCGATCGTCGCGCGACCGGATTCGCGTCCGACACTGGCGAAGATTCGCTGTCCGACCTTGGTGCTGACCAGCGACACAGACAACACGCTGTCGAACACGCTCTCAAAGGAAATGGCCGACGGCATCAACGGCGCGAAGTTGGTGATCATCCCCGATTGCGGCCACCTGCCGCAGCCCGAGAAGCCGCGCGAAACCGCCGCTGCACTGGTGGCGTGGCTGCGCGACGATTAGCGCATTTCGGTTGTCTCAAGCGGCCTGCGGGCTTACATCAGCGCCACGACAAACAAGCGGCATCACTGGCCGCGAGAGGAGATCACATGCTGCGCGATGCCATCAACACGGCCGTCAAGGAGGCCATGAAGGCCAAGAACGAGCGGGCGTTGTCGACGCTGCGCATGGTCAACTCGGCCATCAAGAACGCCGACATCGACGCGCGCGGGCAGGGCAAGCCGCCGCTGTCCGACGCCGATCTGCTCAGCCTGTTGCAAAAGATGATCAAGCAGCGGCAGGAATCGGTTGAGCTTTACGACAAGGGCGGTCGCGCCGAACTCGCCGCGCAGGAGCGCGCGGAGATCGCCATCATCTCCGCCTATCTGCCGAAGCAGATGTCTGATGATGAAGTGAAGGCCGCCGTCGCCGCGATCATTGCCGAAACCAATGCTGCCGGCATCAAGGACATGGGCAAGGTGATCGGCGCGCTGAAAGCGAAATACGCCGGGCAGATGGATTTCGCCAAAGCCAGCGGCGTGGTGAAGGCGGCACTGACGGGCTAGGCGGTATTAGCGTCGTCCCGGCAGGCGGGACCCAGGCTCCGCAGCCGTCGTGATAAACAACGAGGGCTGATAATCTTCCTTTTGTGCGTTTGCAATCGCAATCAAAGTCGGGGTTTATGGGTCCCCGCCTGCGCGGGGACGACCGCTCGATAGGTGTTATCGGGTGTAGGCAATGACGGTCATCCCGGCAACTTCACACCCAGCCGTTTCAGTGCCGCCAGCATCTTTGCCGGCGGCTCCATCTTGATGGTCGGCGCCGAGCCTGTTTCCAGCAGGCTTTTCAGGCTCGACAGAATGGCCGGCCAACCCGCCGCGCCGCCGGAGCGGATGTCTTCGTCGATCGGGCGTTCGCCGGCTTCCGTCATCGTCAGCCGCACCGCGTCGCCGGCGGGCTCGATCTCGTAGGTCACCAGCGTCTGGCCCAGTGCTTCGACAAGGCCCGGCCAGTTGACGTTGAACGTCACGCTCAGTCGCTTCGGTCTGTCGCAGGCGAGCACCTCGCCGCCGATGTGCTCGGAGCCGTCCGGCGCGCGCAGCAGGAAGCGACCGCCGACGCGTTGCTCCACCTCGACGGCGAAGCCTGAAAAATACTTTCGGCTGAACTCGGCGGTGGTGAGCGCCTGCCACACCTGCTCCGGCGTTGCGACGATGTAGATCGTGTAGACGGTATGCGGCGTGAAAGTATCGATATCGGTCATGGTGTCACCATTCGACAATGTGGGTTGTCATTGAGAGGCGCGTGAGCGACGAAGCAATCCAGGCTCTCGAAGAAGAACCGGATTGCTTCGCGGAGCCTGTGCTCGGACGGCGCGTGCGCCGATCCGAGTGCTCGCAATGACGAGAGGCATTGTTATGTCAGCAGCCGGCGTTCGCGCGCCATCGGCATCGCGCTGCCGGTTTCCAGCATGGTCTTGAGGTTCGACAGCACGGCGGGCCAGCCCGTCGAAATTGCGCTGAGCATTTCGGGATAGGTTTCGTCGTGGGTGACGGTGAGGCGGACCTCGTGCTCGAGCGGATGCAGATCGAAGGTGACGCGCGAGACCTTTGAAGCGTCCGACGCCTCGTTAGGATTGGCCCAGGTGAGAACCATGCGGCGCGGTGGGTCGCTTTCGACCACGGTGCCGACAACGTCGACCTTGTTCGCATCGTCGTAGTTCTCGTGGCTCCACGCCGAGCCCGGCTTCCAGTCGGAGCGGTTGCGATGCCGCCACCAGTATTCCTTGGTCATCTCCGGATCGATCAGAGCATTCCAGAGCTTTTCCGGCGTGGTTTGAATGTAGATCACATAGACGAAATCAGGTTTACGCATCACGAGACTCCAATCGTCGTTTGAGGTCGGTGAGCGCGGCGAGTTTGTCGCGCTCGAATTTCCTGATCCACCGCTCGCCGATCTGATGGATCGGCACCGGATTGAGATGATGCAGCTTCTCGCGGCCGTGCCTGATGGTCGCGACGAGATTGGCCGCTTCCAGGATCGCGAGGTGTTTGGTGACGGCCTGACGCGTCATGTCGAGGCCGTCGCAAAGCTCGCTCAGGGTCTGGCCGTTTCGGGCGTGAAGCCTGTCCAGCAGCGCGCGCCGCGAAGCGTCCGCCAGAGCTTTGAAGACCTCATCCATGACGACGATAATAGGCAACTAAATGGTTGCATGTCAAGCGTGACTTTTGAACATGCACGGCGCGACTGTTGTCCGTTGTCGACGAGCCGCGGACGTTGCGTTGAAAAGGATCGAATGCAAATTGATTAGATCGGGCCGAGCAGGCTTATGCCGCCGCGAGTCGTAAACGCGCGGCGGTAATGCTTATTGCGCTGGCAAGCCCGACTATTGCAGCGGCATTGGCGGTCGGGGAACGCTGCTGTCGCCGGGCGGCGGCGGAAGCCGCGCGGGCGCGGGTGGCGGGATGTAAGCTTCGCGTTGCGCGGGGGCTTGCGGATAGACCTGCCGCGGCGATTGCGGCGGTGGCGACGGAGCGGGTGCAAGGCTGCGCGAGGCCACAGGAGTCCGCGAAGCCGGGCCCGATGTTGACGAATGCCGCGGTCGTGGCCGTGACGCCGGCTTTGGCGTTGGCTCGGTAACTTTGTGACGGGCCGCTTGCTCGCTGAGCTTCGCGACGTCGCCGCTGAGTTGCTGCTGACTTGCGCGCAACTGCTCGACGGTTTGCTTCAATGACGCAATTTCCTGCGTCATTGTTTCAAGCGATTGCGTCACTTCAGGCGGCAGCGCCGCCTGTGTCGGCGCGGGCTCCGCCGCCGCCGGCATAGCGGGAGCCGGCGCGGCAGGCGTTGGCGTCTCCGATGCCGCGTTGCTGCTCTCTTGCGTGGGTGCAGGTGCCGGAGCGTCGGCGGTCGGTTGAGATGCCGCCACTTGTGTCGTGTCTTGTTGTGGCTCGGCGGCGTTGGCGCTTTGCGTCGGCGCCGGCGCATTGGCGAGGAACTGCGGCAGCAGCGACGAAAACCTCTGCTTTGCCTGATCGCCATAGGCATGCCAGGCCATCGTTGCGGCAATGCCTGCGCAGATGGCCAAGAGGACAACCTTGCGACCGGTTCGCGCACGCGATCTCAGAATGCGCACGTCGCCGGTGTTGTCGTTCAATGGCGTGACGCGGAGCGGCGGTTCGCTCGCCGGCTCCGGCAAAGGCGTGACGTCGGGCCCGGACGGCTCGTTCGCGCGGGATGTCGACAAGGCGCGTAGCTGCGCGGCGATCGCGTCGTGCGGGTCGGCAGGTTGCAACTGCATTGGCGCTCCATGGTCATGCGAGCGGGATGCGCGGCGAAGGGCCGGTCCCTGTGCATGCGGCAAGACGGATGCATTTGCGCTTTGACTATAGGAAGGCGGGACGGTGAAAAGGATGAGGCGAGGGAACTTCCCTATCAATCCGATGCAGGTTTCAGGCGCTTCCTGAAGAACGCGAGGATCTCATCCCGGGCCGCGACCGTAGGTTGTCCTGCCTCATCGATCAGGTGAACTGTGACGACGCTATGCGGCGTCTTCACGAACTGCGCGAAGAAGGGTGGCATGGGGCCGGTATTCGCGGCGGTGTCGGGCAGCACACGTCCGATGAAGCGGTCGCCGAGCGCGGCCTGATAGGCGGCAAACCGTTCGGCGCGGCAGAATGAATCGCCGGCAAATCGGTAAGCGAGGACGGTGAGGTCTTCTCGTTCCAGCCTTGAACGGATCTGCGCCAGTTCCTCGGCGGAGCTTTCGATCCCGGCGGGATTGTCCAACGGCAGGGACGGCTGTGAAACGACCGGGGCCAGCAACACCGGGTCCAACATCAGGTTCAGCGCGAAGTTGCCGGTGAAACACATGCCGATGGCGCCGACGCCCGGCCCGCCGCTTTCGTGATGTGCAAGTCGTGCGAGCGCCCGCAGCCAGTTCGCCACGGGGCTCGACGCGCCACCGCCGAGCGCACGGAATTCAGCGCTGACGCACGCCCGCTTAAAAACGCCGGCCGATGTTTGCGCGTCGGGAACGTCGCCGTCCTTTCCGAACAACGAAGGCATGTAGACCCGGAAACCAGCGTCGCGGACCCAGCGCGCGAAACGCGCGACGTGAGGACTGATGCCCGGCATCTCGGTCATGACAATGACGGCCGGACCGTCACCCGTCACGTAGACCGGCTTGGCGGTGTCCTCCAACGTGAGGATGCGCCGGTCGAAATCGGATAGGTCGTCAGGCTCTAGCAGCGCATCGCTCATGTCGCTCTCCGGAAACGGTTGCGCAAACCGTATGTCTCGGGCATTGATATCGGCAAGTGTCGAAATCGACATTATTCGGGTCTATTTTGCCATGCCGCTGATTGACGTTCTGGTGTTGGAAGGGGCCTCGCCCGCGAGTGTCGCGATCACCTTCGAACTGATCGATGTCGCCAACAGCATTCGTGCGCGCGCGGGACGGCCGCGCTGCTTCGATGTCAGAATTTCCGGTTCAGGCGCGCGATGGGCCGCGAGTCTCGCAAGGCTGCCCTTGAAAACAATCGCCGGAAAATCCGCGGACGTGGTGGTCGTTCCCGGGCTGGCCTGGACCGACGAGCAACGCATCCGCGAAGGGCTGCAACGGCGCGACGCGGAAATGGCAAGGAAGGCACTCCGTGCGGCCTTTCGATCCGGAGCCGAAATCGCGAGTTCCTGTTCAGCGGTATTTCTGGTCGCGAGCGCCGGGCTGCTGGACGGCCGCCGCGCAACCACGACATGGTGGCTCGCGCCGCTGTTTCGCAAACTGTTTCCCGAGGTGATGCTAGATACTGACGCGATGGTGCTGACCGACGGGCGGACCACGACCGCCGGCGCGGCGATGGCTCAACTGGACCTCATGCTCTCGATCCTCGCGCGCCATGGCGGGCCTGACCTCGCCGACAGTTGCGCTCGGTTTCTGTTGCTGGATCGCAGGCCGTCGCAGTCGCGTTATATGGCGCTGTCCTTTCTTGCCGCGGCCGATGACCGGATGTCGCGCGCCGAGCGTTGGGCACGCGCGCGATTGCATCGGACCTTCTCGATCTCTGAACTCGCCAAAGCCGTGGGGCTTGGCGCGCGCACCTTTGCGCGCCGATGCGAGCACGCCACCGGGCTGTCGCCGGTGAGATTCGTCCAGAAGCTGCGCGTCGACAAGGCGATGGAGCTTCTGGATACCACACGGCTCAGTTTCGACGCGATCGCGGAGAAGGTCGGGTACGCCGATCCCTCGACGCTTCGCAAGCTGCTGCATCGTGAAGGGACCACCGGCGCGAGGGCCGCGCGCGCCGGCCGCAAGCAGGATAGCCGGCCGACTGGGCATCGGCGTTCCGTCTGATATCGGCGGGCGATGATCGCGCGCGCACCCCATAGGGGAAGAGAAGACTTGGTCACCGTTCTCGTGCATAGTCGTCGTCATCGAACGCCGTCGGACGATACCTCATGTCCCTGCAACTCTATCTCGCCTTCGTCGCCGCCTGCCTCGTGCTCGCCATTGTGCCGGGGCCGATCGTGACGCTGCTGGTCGCCAACGGCCTGCGTCACGGCACGCGCGCGGCGTTGATCAACATCGCGGGCGCGCAGGTCGGGCTTGCGATCTCGATCGGCATCGTCGCGGTGGGGCTGACGTCGATGATGGCGACGATGGGCTACTGGTTCGATTGGGTGCGCTTCGCCGGCGCGGCCTATCTGGTGTGGATCGGCCTCAAGATGGTGCGCTCGCCGGGCCTCGAGATCGGCAAGGGCGATGCGCCGCCGACGCCGAAGGGCGGCTTCTTTCTGCAAGGCCTCGTCGTGTTGTTGAGCAATCCGAAGATGCTGATCTTCTTCGGCGCGTTCATCCCGCAGTTCGTCGATCTGGAGAAGCCGCACTTTCCGCAAGTGGTGCTGCTCGGCGCGACCTTCATGGTGATCGCGGGCGCGACCGATGCGATCTACGCGCTGCTGGCAGGCCGGGCACGAACATTGCTCTCCACCAGCCGCACGCGGCTGGTGTCGCGGCTTTCGGGGCTGTGCATGATCGGCGGCGGCGTCTGGCTGGCGCTGACGCGGGCGCGGTAGAGCGCACGCACATCTCTGCCGTCATTGCTTCGCTTGCGCTCGCAATGACGGAGGACCGCGTTGACGCTACGCAAGCGCCAGCAACTCCGCTTCCAGCTTCCGCAAGATGCGCGCAAGCCGCGCGGCCCAATCACGCTGGCCGCTTTCGTCGGTGATCAGGTCCTGACGGATCTCGATGCCGGTGTTGATCAGGCCGCGTTTCTCGCCATGCACGGGAATGGTGTAGTCGGTCGTATCGCTGACGGCATAAGGCTGATTGTCGCCGACTACCAATTCGGGTTCACTCCGCAGTTCGCGCAGCATCGCCTGCGGCAGCCGATGATCGCGATTGTAGAGTGTGCCGATGTGCCATGGCCGCGCCACGCCGGCATAGATCGGCGTGAAGCTGTGCAGCGACACCAGAATGGTGGGGCGCTGCGCCTGCGCGCGACGGTCCAGCGCTTCGGTGATGGCATGATGATACGGCGCGAAGATGCGCTGTTGCCGCTCGAACGCCGCTTGTTGCGTGAGGCCCTGATTGCCGGGGATCGTCGTCGCTTCGCTGATCGGCGGAATCGAACTCGCAGCGGACAGCGGCCGGTTGCAATCGATCACCAGCCGCGAATAGCGTTGCGCGATCAAGCACGCGCCGAGCGCGTCCGACACCGCTTCCGCAACGCCGGCGATGCCGATGTCGTAAGCGATGTGGCGCGCGCGCTCGTGCTCGTCGATGCCGAGATCGCCCAGCGCGCGCGGGATCATGCGGCCATAATGATCGCAGGTGAGAAAGAACGGCGAGGTGCCGTCCGCGTTGCGCACGATCACCGGCGCGGGTTCATCGGCGGCGAGCAGGGGCAGGCTGGTATCTTCGAGGGTCATAAGATTAATCTAGTACGACTACGACGTCATGGCCGGGCTTGTCCCGGCCATCCACGTCTTTCTTGCCGAGTTTCAGAAAAGGCGTGGATGCCCGGGACAAGCCCGGGCATGACGAGCTTGGTTAGCTTTTATCGAACTCATCAGAGGTCGGTCTCTGAGGAAAAGAAAACAGCCGGTTCAAGCCGTCGCCTGCTGCGGCAGCAGCGCGGCGGTGTCTTTCACCACGATGGCGAAGCGGTCGGCGAGTTCGGACAACGCGGTGCGATGCACGACGCTGGCGGGGATCATGCCGCCGAGCGGATCGGGCAGGTCGCGGGTCGCGGTGGCGTTGGCGACCACGGTGGAGCGATACTTCAGGTCGAGCGCGGCGCGCGCGCTGGCGGAGACGCACATGTGCGTCATGAAGCCGGCGAAGATGATCTCGTTGCGCCCGGTGCTCTTGATCAACTCATGCAGGTCGGTGCCGGCGAAGGCATTCGGCAGCGTCTTGCGCAGCACGATTTCGCCGGCGCCGGGGTTCAGTTGCGGCACGATCGCGGCGTAAGGCCCGTCCTCCGCGAACAGCAGCCGCCCGGCGAGCGCGTGTTGCACGATGTGAAACACCGGCATCGCAACCTTGCGCGCCACCGCCAGCAGCAACGCCGCTTCGCGGATCGCCGCGTCGACGCCTTGCAACGGCAGAGAGCCCTTCACGTATTCGAGCTGCGCGTCGATGATCACCAGTACGGAGGCGTTGAGCGGGCTCGGCGTCAGCGGCGCGCCGGCGATCTGCAACAGCGATTTCGGGGCAGGGGGCATTGAGTGCTCTCAGAGGCGGAACGGCTAGCCCGACATTAGATCGCGATGATTCGGCGCTGAATCAATGCCGTCGTCATGGCCGGGTTTGTCCCAGCCATCCACGTTTTTGGACTTACAATGCGCAAAAGACGTGGATGCCCGGCATAAAGCCGGGCATGACGGGCGAAATTTAACTTGTCCTGCTTTTGGCCTGTGAATAGCAGGGACAATCCGGCGCGGCTTGGGCCAGCGCTGCGCCGCCCCTATATTGATGGCCGGTTGGCGAAGGTTTATCGGCAAAATGCGTTTCACCCCGCAATTCCTTGAAGAGCTGCGCGCGCGGCTTCCGGTGTCGGAAGTCGTGGGCAAGCGCGTCAAGCTGAAGAAGGCGGGGCGGGAGTGGAAGGGGCTGTCGCCGTTCCAGCAGGAAAAGACGCCGTCCTTCACGGTGAACGACCAGAAGCAATTCTATCACGACTTCTCCACCGGCAAGCACGGCAACATCTTCGATTTCGTCATGGAGACCGAGGGCGTGCCCTTCGTCGAGGCGGTGGAACGGCTGGCGCAGATGGCCGGTCTGCCGATCCCGGCGGCGACGCCGGATGTCGCACGCCACGAGCAGCGCCGCAAGTCGCTCTACGACGTGATGGAACTGGCGGCGAAATTCTTCACCGAGACTTTGGCGGCGCGCGGCGGCGCAAAAGCACGCGGATATCTCGCGGATCGCGGGTTGACGCCGCAGACGCAATTGCAATTTCGCCTCGGTTACGCGCCGGGTGAGCGCTTCGCGCTGAAGGAATATCTCGGCGCGCAGGGCGTGCCGGTCGGCGACATGGTCGAGGCGGGGCTTCTGATCGGCGGCGAGGATATTCCGGTGCCTTACGATCGCTTCCGCGATCGCGTGATGTTTCCGATCACCGATCTGCGCGGGCGCGTCATCGCCTTCGGCGGCCGTGCGCTGGAGAAGGACGTTCCGGCAAAGTATCTCAACTCGCCGGAAACGCCGCTGTTTCACAAGGGCTCCAACCTCTACAACGGGGCGGCCGCGCGCAAGGCCGCCCATGACGGCGCGCCGGTGGTGGTGGTCGAAGGCTATGTCGACGTCATCGCCATGGTCGGCGCCGGTTTTCCTGCCGCCGTCGCGCCGCTCGGCACCGCGCTGACCGAGGATCAGCTTGGCCTCATTTGGAAGATGGTCGACGAGCCGATCCTGTGTTTCGACGGCGATCGCGCCGGGCAGAAGGCGGCGTGGCGCGCCGCCGATCTGGCGCTGCCGCATCTCGAGCCCGGCAAGAGCCTGCGTTTCGCCATGCTGCCGGAAGGGCAGGACCCCGACGATCTGGCGCGCTCGGGCGGCCGTGGCGCGGTCGAGGAAGTGATCGGCGCGGCGCGCGGCCTCGTCGAGGTGATCTGGTCGCGCGAGGTCACCGGCGGCAATTTCGCCACGCCGGAGCGCCGCGCGGCGCTGGAAGCCCGCATCGGCGAATTGACGGGCGGCATCCGCAACGAGGTGGTCCGCCGCTACTATCGGCAGGACCTTGCCGAGCGGCTGCGGCTGGCCTTCACGCCGGCCGGCTTCGGTGGCGGGCGCGGCGGCTATGGGGGCGGCCGCGGTTTCGGCCGCGAATCAGGCGGGACCCGTGCGGGCGGATTTTCGCTCAGTGGAGCCGCGCGGCCGGGCGGGCCGGGCCGTCGTCCACAGGGCAATGGGACAGCTCCGGGGCTTGGTCGCGGCCCCTATCAGGTGGCCAGTCCGCACCTCGCCAACAGTCCGATCATGCGCGGCCAGCGCAGCGCGTTGTCGCGGCGGGAGGCGCTGATCCTGCAATGCCTGCTCAATCATCCCTGGCTGCTGCACGACCGCCTCGAGCAGGTCGCCGCACTGGAGTTCGCCCACCCGGACGCGCACCGGCTGCGTGCCGGCATCATCGGCTCGTTCGCCGACGACGGCCACGCGGACGAACCGGCGGCGGACAGCGCCCGGCTCCGGGCCTGGCTGGAGAAGTCCGGATATTCAAAGCAAATTCAAGCAGTTGAGAACGCGCTAACGACCCGCAGCGTGTGGGCCGCGGAGCCGGAGGCCGCCGCCGAGGACGTTCTTTCGACGTGGCATCAACTGGTTACCTTGCATCGCAAGGAGCACTCCTTACTTAGGGAATTGAAGGATGCCGAGTTGGCGCTGAGCGAGGCCCAGACCGACGCGAATTTCGCCTGGCTGAAGGACGTCAGCGCCCGGCTGGAATCGGTGGAGGGCACCGAAGCCCTGATCGAGGGTTTTGGCGAATCCTCGGGCCGCATCCGGACGACGACGTGACGGGACATTGACGATCGGCGGGCATGACGCGGAGGAACCGCGAAAAGACTCGCCAAGACGGGAATTTGGCTGCAAATACAGGGTTAAGCGAGACTTAACGGCTTTGGCGCATGGTCCGGCCAAAGTTCATAATCGGCAAAGCTGATGTGGGGGTGGCGAGAGGTGCGCCGCCTTTTCCGCGTCTGGATGAAAGATTTTGGGGCGGGCGACGTCGCCCCGGCGTAGGCGCGTTTCAGGAGCATTGAATGGCCACCAAGGCAAAGACGCTGCAAGTCAAGGACAAGGAAAAAGACGAGAAGGCGGCGGAGACGCCGGAGAAGGACACCGCTGACGCGCCGTCCCCCTTGCTCGACCTGTCCGATGCAGCGGTCAAGAAGATGATCAAGCAGGCGAAGAAGCGCGGCTTCGTCACCTTCGATCAGCTTAACGACGTGCTGCCGTCCGACCAGACCTCGCCCGAACAGATCGAAGACATCATGGCGATGCTCTCCGACATGGGCATCAACGTCTCCGAGACCGACGAGGACGCCGAGGAAGAAAACAAGGACGACGACGCTGAGGAGACCGACAACGAACTCGTCGAGGTCACCTCCAAGGCCGTCACCGAAACCAAGAAGTCCGAGCCGGGCGAACGCACCGACGATCCGGTGCGCATGTATCTGCGCGAGATGGGCACCGTCGAACTGCTGTCGCGCGAAGGCGAAATCGCTATCGCCAAGCGCATCGAGGCCGGACGCGAAGCGATGATCGCCGGGCTGTGCGAAAGTCCGTTGACGTTCCAGGCCATCATCATCTGGCGCGACGAACTCAACGAAGGCAAGATCTTCCTGCGCGACATCATCGATCTGGAAGCGACCTACGCCGGGCCCGACGCGAAAAACAACATGATCGCCGCGCCGACCGGCGAGGGTGAAGGTGGCGAGGCTCAAGCCGCCGCGCCCGCGCATGTCGCGCCGCCCGCAGCCCCGCCGTCGCCGACCCCGTTCCGTCCCGCGCCTGCCGCCGGTGGCGGCGAAGGCGCCGCCGACGCCAATGGCGAAGGCGACATGGACGACGACGAGTTCGAAAACCAGATGTCGCTCGCCGCCATCGAGGCCGAACTCAAGCCGAAGGTGGTCGAGATCTTCGACAAGATCGCCGACGCCTCGAAGAAGCTACGCAAGCTGCAAGAGCAGGACATTTCCAACCAGCTTCAGAACGAAACGCTCTCACCCTCGCAGGAGCGCAAGTACAAGAAGCTGAAGGACGACATCATCGTCGAGGTGAAGTCGCTGCGGCTCAATCAGGCGCGCATCGATTCACTGGTCGAGCAGCTTTACGACATCAACAAGCGCCTCGTGTCGTTCGAAGGCCGCCTGCTGCGGCTCGGCGACAGCCACGGCGTCGCGCGCGAGGATTTTCTGCGCAATTATCAGGGCTCCGAGCTCGATCCCCGTTGGCTCAACCGTGTGTCGAAACTCTCCGCCAAGGGCTGGAAGAATTTCGTCCATCACGAAAAGGACCGCATCAAGGAACTGCGCAGCGAGATCCAGCAACTCGCGGCGCTGACCGGCCTCGAGATCGGCGAATTCCGCAAGATCGTGCACTCGGTGCAGAAGGGCGAGCGCGAAGCGCGCCAAGCCAAGAAGGAAATGGTCGAGGCCAACCTGCGCCTCGTCATCTCCATCGCCAAGAAGTACACCAACCGTGGTCTGCAATTCCTCGATCTGATTCAGGAAGGCAACATCGGCCTGATGAAGGCGGTCGATAAATTCGAATACCGCCGCGGCTACAAGTTCTCGACCTATGCGACGTGGTGGATTCGTCAGGCGATCACGCGCAGCATTGCGGATCAGGCGCGCACCATCCGCATTCCGGTGCACATGATCGAGACGATCAACAAGATCGTGCGGACCTCGCGCCAGATGCTCAACGAAATCGGCCGCGAGCCGACGCCGGAAGAGCTGGCCGAAAAGCTCGGCATGCCGCTGGAGAAGGTTCGGAAAGTTCTCAAGATCGCCAAGGAACCGCTGTCGCTGGAAACCCCGGTGGGCGACGAGGAGGATTCGCACCTCGGCGATTTCATCGAGGACAAGAACGCGGTACTGCCGATCGACGCCGCGATCCAGAGCAATCTGCGCGAGACCACGACGCGCGTGTTGGCCTCGCTGACGCCGCGCGAGGAACGCGTGCTGCGAATGCGCTTCGGCATCGGCATGAACACCGACCACACGCTGGAAGAAGTCGGTCAGCAGTTCTCGGTCACGCGCGAGCGCATCCGCCAGATCGAAGCCAAGGCGCTGCGCAAGTTGAAGCACCCGAGCCGCAGCCGGAAGTTGCGGTCGTTCCTGGATAACTAAGTTTTCCAGACTGTCATTGCCGGGCTCGACCCGGCAATCCATCGAATGAAAAACGGCGGCTCGCAACGGCCGCCGTTTTTATTTGAGCCTGTCCGCTTTGGCGGAATTGTCCCGGACGGTGCTTTACCTCTCCCCATCGGGGAGAGGTCGGAGCCGAAGGCTCCGGGTGAGGGGGATCGATCATCATTGAGGCTGTAACCCCTCACCCCACCCCTCTCCCAATGGGAGAGGGAGCGCGCATCGTTTCGTGGCAAGTGTTTCCATCAAAATCGAAAACGCTCTAGCCGAGAAGCTTCTGTTGCTTCTGACCGCGGCGCAGGAACGTGGTCCGGCTGGCTTCTTCCTCCTGGAGCCTCATCTTGGCTCGCATCAGATCCTTCCAACCGAGATAGCCGACGAGCGTGTGGTCGTGACGCGAAACGACCGGCAGGTGCGCGACGTTCGCTTCCGTCAAGCGGTCGGCGACGCTCTCGAGGTATTCGTCAGGATAGGCGACGGGAGGACGCCTGGATGACAGAAGATCGGCAAGCGTTGTGTTCCGATGATTTCCAGCGCGTCTCAAGCGGATCACCAAAGGCGGATCGATGATGCCGAGCACCTTGCCATGGCCATCGACGATGGGAAAACTCGGATGCCGGCGCTCGGGGGCCATCAGGAAGCGCGCCGCCTCATGCAGGGTCATGGAGGCCGGGACGGTTTCCACATTTCTCGTCATCACGTTCGAAACCTGGGTCAGCGCGAAGGGATCGATGCGGTATTCGCGCGCGATATGGTGGCCGCGCCGCGCGATCTTCTCGGTGAGGATCGAGCGCTTCATGAGCAGCACCGTCACTGTGTGCGCCGTGACGCAGGCCGCGATCAGCGGCACGAGGACGTGCGTATTTCCCGTCAGTTCGACGGCAAAGAAGGTGGCGGTCAGAGGGGCGCGCATGGTGCCGCCCATGGTTGCAGCCATCGCGATCAGCGGCCAGAAACCGGGTGACGCTTCGGGCAGGATGCCGGAGAGCACGGCGCCCATCGCGCCGCCCATGATCAGGAGCGGGGCGAGCACGCCGCCGGACGTGCCCGATCCCAGCGCGACGGCCCAGATGACCGCCTTGACGAGAAGCAGCACGATCGCGGCCTTCGCGACGATCTGCCCGTCGAGCATGTGCGCGATGTTGTGATAGCCGACGCCGAGGGCGTTCGGTTCGATCAGGCCGCCGATGCCGATGACGACGCCGCCGATCATCGGCCACCACATCCAGTGGATCGGCAGTTTGAGAAAGCCGTCCTCGCACGCATAGACGAGCTGCGTCAGCGCGCTCGACAGCAGCGCGGCGGCGATGCCGATCACAACCCAGCCGCAAAGACTGAGCGCCGTGATATTGGCCTCACCATGGAACGGAAACAGCGGCGACGGCATGTGCAGCGCGCTGCGCGCGACCTCCGCGACGATGGCCGCGATCGCGACGGGAATGAAGCTCCTCGGGCTCCACTCGAACAGCAGCAGTTCGACCGCCAGCATGATCGCCGCGATCGGGGTGCCGAACACCGTGGTCATGCCCGCCGCCGCGCCCGCGACCAGCAACGTCTTGCGCTCGCTGTCGCTCACCGGCAGCGCCTGCGCGATCAGGGAGCCGATCGCGCCGCCGGTCATGATGATCGGGCCTTCCGCACCGAACGGCCCGCCGGTGCCGATCACGATCGCCGACGACAGCGGCTTCAGAACGGCCACCTTGGCGTCGAGCCGCGAACGGCCGAGCAGGATGGCCTCGATCGCCTCCGGAATGCCATGGCCGCGAATCTTCTCGCTGCCGAACCGCGCCATCAGGCCGATGATGAGCGCGCCGGCGACGGGAATGAAAACCGTCGCAACGCCGAGATGGGCCGCCGTCAGATCCGCCTCCGCGAACGAAAAGCGCCTGAAATAGGCGATATTCGTCACAAGCCGGATCAGGTCGAGCAGCGCGATGCCGGCCAGCACGCTGGCGATGGCGACGACGACGGCAACGGCTCCGATGACAAGCACGCGCGGGCTGGTGGTGAAATCGCCGAGGCGGCGTTGATCGTCATGGCGGGATGCCATCGCGGAGTCCTGTGTTGTCATGCTGACGGCGCCGGTTTGGGCTGCCGGGCAGTCATATCGCATTACGATATAATAAAATCAAGCAATCCGCCGGGCAATATGGAAGAACAGGACGGGTTGAAAGGAGCACGGGAATTGGCACGATCCAGATTGTCCCAGGCGGATTACAGCGCCCTTGCCGAGTTTCGCTTTCTCATCCGCTGCTTTCTGGAATTCAGCGAGGACGAAGCGAAGCGACACGGCCTGACGCCGCGGCATCATCAAGCGCTTCTCGTGATCAAGGGTTACAAGGGCGGACGCCCGATCACGGTCGGCGATCTGGCGGAACGATTGCGGCTTCGTCACAACACCGCGGTCGAGTTGGCCAATCGCCTGGCCGAAGCCGGCCTCGTCGAGCGCCTCCAGGACGACTCGGACCAGCGTCGCGTGCTGCTTTGTCTGACGGCGACGGCGGAGCGGCATCTCGCCGAACTATCCGGCGCGCATCTCGACGAGTTGTCGCGGATCAAGCCTTTGCTGGAACAAGTTCTTCAACGTTATTCGTGAAGAGGCGCACTTGCGGCCGGCGGCATGTTCGCAGCGCCGCGCGGACTTGGGTGCTCTCAACGTCAGAGACTCGTCATGCCCCTGCTTTTCACGGGCAACCACCTGTTTGTTGTTGGCGAGCACCCGAGACGTGGATTGGCCGGACAAACCCCGCCCATACGACAGAGC
>JBQCHY010000028.1:0-21804 GCA_051954235.1 Xanthobacteraceae bacterium | reverse complement strand
CCCACGCCGCACGACCACGCAGCGTGAACAGTGCATCGCCCATTACCGTGGTGCGATCGAGCCGCAGGCCGAGTTCGCTGCGCGTCGCGGTGACGTCGCGTCCCGCGTAGCCGAGCGCGAAGCTGTCGGCCATGCCGTTGCCCTGCTCGAGATAGGACGGCATGCGATAGCTGATCGTCTGCGCCGCCGCGTAAGGCGTGACACCGGCCCATGCCGTATCGATGCGCCAGCCGGCCTCGATGCGGCCTGACAGCACACCGGCTTTGTAATCGCCGCGCAGCCGCTCGCCGGTCGGCGCGCTGCGATCGGTGGTGACGTCGTGCCAGCCATAGGCGAAGGCGCCGGAGAGATATCCGCTGCGTGCAAAACCGTGATGCGCGAACACGCCGGCCTGGAACATGTCGCTGCGGCCGGAGCCCATGCCGCCGGCGAGCGCGGTCGCAGGCCGCATAGGCCGAGGAGGAGACCCCGATCAATGCCAGCGCGGTTGCACTCACGGTCAGCAGCCATTGGAGGCGAATCCCGTAGCGGATCGGGTGATGCGCGTGTTCAGGTGCCGACATGGTCGACCTTTCGGATGCACTGATCGGTAGGTAAAGGGTCGAAGCAAGGAAGGACGACAGAATTGAAGGGGCGCCGAGGCACGACGCATTCCATCGAGGATACGCGCTTGCGAAGACTGAAGACTCGGCTTTCCATGAGAACGTCTTGCGCGCCGCCTTGCAGATTGCCCGGCAAACTCAGCCTCATCGCAAGATTATCGACCGCCGACACCTGAGTGCTCTATCTTGCCCACCGCAAAGCGATAGGCAAAAAGCTGCCCCTAACTAACACTCCAATCGGACAACGCAGTAGCGGCCTAGTTGGCGGGAAATGAAAGTGAGCATTCTTTATAGTCGCCGCTTATCATTTAACAAGCGTGGTTCCGCGAGCAAACTGCGACGGGACAGCTCCGCCATACGCATCGAAATTGAAGCTCGAATTGCCCTGATAGGAGAACGTCCATGCGATGACGTAACCGCTTTTTGCGCTCACGCTCAAATCGGCGTTGCCGGTGAGTTTAAGGTTTGCTTTTGGCAGATATATCGTTCCGTTGACTTGATAGTTGTTGTTGCCCGTGAGGCTGAATATCGAACCGCCTCCGCTTCGCGATCCAAATATCGCGATGCCCTTGTATGTTCCGATCTGTGGAGCGGTCAGTTGAATGTCACCCGTTCCGGACGAATCCCATGTGCTGGTCGAGTCGAAATAGAGCATTGCATTCTGGCTAACGATATGAATGTTGCTGGCCGTGGTGACTCGTGCGCCCTTGAAATAATGAAGCCCAGAATTGAAGTTCACGTTTGCGTTGAATTTGATATTGCCGCAGAACGTCGTTCCGTCAGAAAACGAGATTGGGTTGTTAAACGTGGTGTTCTGGTAGGTGCATCCCGACGGTGGGCTAGGTTCCGGAACTTCGATCAGCGGGTCGGCGATCACCTTCTGGCTCGTCGTTGGTAGTGGCGTATAATTCCCAGATGAATAGCCTCCAACAACATTGATCGACCGAGCCTTGATATAGCCGCCGCCACCTGACTGTGAGAGCGCACTCGAACTGGAGGAGTTGACCCAAATGGCGCAATTGGGCACGTCGACACTTCCGCTGCCACTGACTTTGAAGGTCTCCGAACCCGACGGCGCAAGAGCGATGACGCAGGCGTTCGGTCCCAATCCGACCGCGATTGACGATGCGGCGATATCAACGGATTCGACACCCCAGATGCGAGCGAGAAAAGTGGGAGCCGCGTTGTTGTGCGCTGAATTTCTGGCAGCGGTCACCTGAACCGCATTGGGCCTTATTGTAGTCGGCGTGAACGTCTTTGCGTCCCGATCGTAGACGCCAAATACGATGTCCCCGGATGAAGTCACGGTCCCGTCGGCGGCGGAAACATTCGCATTCGCCAGGTTGAGAGCATTCGTCCTTGACTTGTCGGTATCGGGCAAAGAATAGGCCGCCGTAAGTGCGGCCGAATCCGCCGTTGCCTGCAAGTGACTTTTGACCACATAGAAATCTGATACGTCCACCGCGAGCGCGCCAATGCCCAGCAAGGCTGGAAAAAGCAAGGCGGCCATCATCACGACATTGCCCCCGGTGTCAGTGAGAAAGTACCTCATGGCGGTGTCTCTTGCGACATGCTGACCGATGCATTGATGGATCGGCCCGCGAACAGCGATGAAAAAAAATTGACGCCGGTTGCTGCATTCGCTGGGAAGCTTACGGATAGTTTGATGATATTCGTCTCCGGTTTGCCCGGGGTCGTCTGTGTGACGTGGACCGTTGCACTGCCGACTATCCACGAAGCAAGTTGGGGCCCAACCGCAGACTGCGCCGCGCTATCATTGGCCGCCACACGATTAACGGCGATCTGCCGAACAACATTCCGTGCAGCATTCTGGGCGCTGTTCTGGGCATAGAGCAGCATGCCAAACTCGATGATCCCCATGATGATGAGGGCAAAGACCGGCATGATGATCGCGAATTCGACGGCTGAGGCACCGTCAGAATTTGAATCGAAACGTCGAACGCAACGTAGGAGTTCGGACTCCTGATTTTCAATTCCGGCGCAATCTCTCTGTAAACAGATGCTCAAAATTAAAGTCCCAAAATACTTTCTACTGCGCAACTTTGACCCAGCTTCGCGCGATACGCGCAACTACCAACTCCCTGTAGTAGTAAGACTCAAATCTTTAGAAAACGTCGCTGAGTCCCCGTAAGTGCCGTCAAGTGGTATTGGAATTAGAAAGGGTTTTTTTGGGACACTCCATCTGGCGCAACCTTGTCATCGGCACAGCCGAGACAGAACAAATTCTGCGAACGTTAGCAAAAAGCGTTCTCTATCAATGAGGCGTTGGGACACATCGCGGTCAAGGCAGCCGCGCGGAAAGCGGAATAACGTTTCGTTACCGAGCACATCGGTGCGGTCAACCAAGAGGCGCAGGACCGCAGTCGGATCGGAATGGCCACCGATCGCGGCCAATTGCAGATCGCGACCCGGCATTTTTTGATCCGGTAAGCGGTGAGCCGATTGTTTGGTATGCGATAACGGCCAACCGCGCGGTGACTAATGATCGATGAATGGTCCTTTGATACGTGATTTCTTGGGCATCAAGAGAATTGCATGAAAATGTAATCCATCATTGGTAACAACATCGACCAAGGGCTTTCTTGTCTTCTTGAAAATTGTTGGAAGATCAGCAAAGCCAATAAGAATGGGAAGATTCTTATTTGCCCCTTTTGAATTTGGCGAACGATGAACTCTGGCAATCAATAACGAATTGAATTTCTCAATCTGCCGATGCATCTAGCAAGAATGGTTTGTTTGTTTCCATTCAACTGATCAAACATGACGGTGGCCAACGCCGATCGCCAGACGGAGGCTTTCGTGTATCTCGATGCCGCATTGCTTGGCCCATGCAATGAATGCTCGCGGCGTCAGAGGGCTCGGCAATTGTTCTGCTTCAATTGCTCTGAGAATTAGCAAGCTGCGCCGCTGATACGACAGCGGTTCGAACCGTGCAGATTCCGTAACGACCGTAGAATCGAGAATTTCCGGGTCGAGGCCGAGCGATAGCATCGTCGCTTCGCCCGGCGTCCAGCAAGCGATCGTCGCCCAAAAAGCGAAGCCGGGGGCTAAGTGGTTCGGCACATAGAAAGTACAATACATTTCAATGCATTATACGAAATATATGGCGGAGAGGGAGGGATTCGAACCCCCGATAGGCTTGCACCTATGCCGCATTTCGAGTGCGGTGCATTCAACCACTCTGCCACCTCTCCAGGCGCCAAGGTCGCGGGGAATCCCCGTCGGTGGTCGGCGGTGTTCTAGGCGAGGATGGCGGACCAGACAAGCCGCGCCGGGACGAAAATGTTTGGCGGCAGCCATCGAGGCTCACCGGCAGGCGCGGGATCATCCCGACGAGTTGTTCGTTCGCGCTGCTTGATGTCAGGACTCCGGATGGCCGGGACAACTCCGGCCATGACGAGGATTTGATTTCACGCGCAAGAATCAGCGGCGCGCCGGGTCAAATCCGGTCGACGCCGCTCCGCCGGGCTAATCCTTGTTTTTCTTCGGCTTTTCCTTGCTTGCCGCTGTCTTCTTGGTCTTCCCGTTCTTCGCCTTGTCGTCTTTCTTGCGGTTGGTGAAGCGGGCGTTGCCGAGGCCGGTGCCGATGGTGAGCACGCCCCAGCCCGCGACGTCCTGCATGTACGGCATTTCGCTGAGGCCCTGCGCCACGCCGTCGTTGTGCATCAGGATGGTGGTGTCGTGCTCGCCGATCGTCGGGATCGCCTCGACCAGGCTGGCCGGCAAATTGAAGCGGCTGCTTTCCCAGTTGCCGGGCAGGTTCTGTGCGCCCTTCTCGATGGCGCCGTCCTCCTCGATCACGCCGGGGCAGGAGATGCCGATGAACGGTGCGAGCTTCAGCCCCTCGGCGTCGGCCGCCGCGATCAGGTCTTTGAGCATCTTTACCAGTCGCTTCACGGCGCCTTCACGCGTGGGCTCGTCGTCGGCGTGGCGCCACAGATCAGACTTCCAGACCGCCGCCTTGGAGAGGTCCTTGGCCTTCTTCCACCGCGTTTCCACCACGCCGCAGCGGATGTTGGAGCCGCCGATATCGACGGCGAGGATGCTGTCGTAGGCCTCGAAAATCCACGGCGGCGCCAGATGCAGACAGCCGATCAGCCCGGCCTCGTCCGGGTGAAAGCGGATCGGGATCAGATCGACCTTGAACCCTTCCGCCTTGAGGATCAGGTCGGCGCGGGCGATGGCGATCTCCCCCACCCGGCTCTGCCGAAACCCGCCGCCGACCACGATGCGTTCGGTGTCGGCCCAGGCCTTGGTCTTGAGGAAGCGGCGGGTCACATAGGCCAATTCCTGCGCGAACTCCTCCAGCGCGCCGTGCACCAGCGCCGCCGCCGTCACGTCGTCGCCGCGCAGCGCCTCGTCGATCGTGGTCTTGCTGAGGTCGTCCGCCGGCTTCTTGCCGAGCGGATCGTCGCCGTTCTTTTTCAGCGGCTTGCGCCAGTCGTCGAGGATCTGCTGAAACGCGCCCTTGCTGGCGCGGTCGCCGAGAAAGCCGTCGTCGTCCTTCAGTTCGATGTTGTAGCTGTCGATATCGACCGACGGCAGCCGCGCCGCGCCGTGTTTGCCGATGCCGGAAGTGGTGATGTTGCCGTCCGCCATGCCGCCCCTTCATCCTCTCGTGAGCGCGGGATAACGGCGGGGGAACCGGTTTGTTTCAACGCGGCGACGGGCGGCTCACCCGGAAAAGTCCGTAGAAACCTAGCCAAACCCTTCATTTGCGGCGCTTTTCGCCGGGTTTCGCCTTGACTCCCCGGCGCGCGCGGCTATAAGTCCCGGCACGCGGCGCCGGGTTCTCCTTGCGCCGATTGTTTTTGCGTGGTCGGCGGGCATTGCCCGAGGTCCGCGAAATTCGCCCTTAATCGACTGAACAAGAAGCCGGGCCGGAGCAATCCGAGCGTCGGAATCGAACACGAAGGAATGAAAACGATGTTCGCAGTCATCAAAACCGGCGGCCGGCAATACCGCGTCGTTCCGGAAGATGTACTCGAGATTGGCAAGATCGCCGGCGACGTCGGCACGATCGTGCAACTGGATAACGTGCTGGTGCTCGGCGGCGATACGCCGGTGCTCGGCACCCCGACCGTGGCGGGCGCTTCGGTGGCGGCGGAAGTGCTGGACCACAAGCGCGGCCCCAAGGTCATCGCGTTCAAGAAGCGCCGCCGCAAGAATTCGAAGCGCAAGCGCGGCTATCGCGACGAGATCACCGTGCTGCGGATCACCGAGATCCTCGCCGACGGCAAGAAGCCCACGGTCGGTCCGCGTCCGAAGCGCGAGAAGGCCGCCGCGAAGCCGGCGGAAGCCGCTGCCGAGTAATCGCGTGACGTAATCGCTCCGAGAAATTCAGAGCGATTACAATTTGCGAGACAAAAAGTGAGATGATTCCGTCAAGGAATCAAACTACTGTGTTCTAGAGATTTGGAGACGAGCCATGGCTCACAAAAAAGCAGGCGGTTCATCACGTAACGGCCGCGATTCCGCGGGCAAGCGCCTCGGCATCAAGGCCTACGGCGGTCAGCACGTCATTCCCGGCAACATCATCGCGCGTCAACGCGGCACCACCTGGCATCCCGGCCTTAATGTCGGCATGGGGACGGACCATACGTTGTTCGCCAAGATTGAAGGCCGCGTTGAGTTCCGTGCCAAAGCCAACGGCCGCACTTTCGTATCGGTCCTCCCGATGGTGGAAGCTGCGGCCGAGTAGAGACGGTGGAAACATTCTATTCCGCCGGGTCCTGTTGAACCGGCGGAGTCGTCAAGGCTCCTGAGGGGAGGCGGGAAACCGGCCTCCCCTTTTCGTTTTGCGTCTTTCGCGTTCGTGTTTCGCGTTCTTGCGTTTCGCAAAGGTTTGACGCCCAAGGAGCCGACCATGTTGCAGGAATTCTCCACGCCCATCTCACGACAGCCAAGTACCGTCGTCCTCGAGACGGAACGGCTGACCCTGCGCAAGCCGACGCTCGCGGACGTAAAAGCGATTGCCTGCCTCGCCAACGATCGCCGCATCACCGAGAACATCCGCCGCCTGCCGCATCCGTATCGGCAGGACGACGCCGCGCACTTCGTCAAGACCGTCGCCGGCGACGGCTCCAACACCGTGTTCCTGATCGAACACCATCATGCGCCGGTCGGCGTGGTCGGCGTCGATTGGCGCGAACCCGAGACGCCCGAGCTGGGCTACTGGCTCGGCGTGGACTATTGGGGCCGCGGCTTCGGCACCGAAGCGGCGCGCGCCGCGATCGACTTCGCCTTCGAGGAATTCGCCATCGACCAGATGATCTCCGGTGCGCGCGTCGTCAATCCGGCGTCGCGCAACATCCTGGAGAAGTGCGGCTTCCAGTGGAACGGCGTCGAGCTGCACCGCTTCGAGGCGCTCGGCTCGTCCTCGCCGGTCGATTGCTTCCGGCTGACGCGCGGGGTGTGGTCGTCACTGAAGAACTGGGGCCACGCCGCGCGGCGCGACGGCTGACTCACAGCCGCGTCTCAACGACCGCCGCGCCGTCCCCTCTCCCGCTTGCGGGGGAGGGTTAGGGTGGGGGCAAGCCACTAGGGTAGGGGCAAGCCACATAGGCGCTTTCGCCGATGAAGCCCCCTCTCCACCTCTCCCCCGCAAGCGGGGGAGAGAGCCGTCTGTGCCGCGCCGCGAGCATCTTACCCTTCCCGCAACGACGGGAATCTCAGTCCGCGCCATGTCGCGTGGATGTCGCTCACCTCCGATGCCCCGAATCACCCCCCGCGAATTCCGTAGCAATTTTTCGCGACCCATCGCAGACTAACATGTCCGGCCGGTCGGCTACCGCGACAGGCGAGCCTGAGGGAACGTCAGTGACTGCCATTCCGGATGCAGCCTCGGGTCACGGGCGCGGTCTGCCCACCGCGGCCACCATCGGCGCGCTCGGCGTCGTCTATGGCGACATCGGCACCAGTCCGCTCTATGCGCTCAAGGAAGCCGCGCGCGCGGCCACGCATGGCGGCCCGCTGACGCCCGACGCGGTGCTCGGCGTGGTGTCGCTGATCCTGTGGGCGCTGATCCTCATCATCTCGCTGAAATACGCGATGCTGATCCTGCGCGCCGACAATCGCGGCGAAGGCGGCATCGTCGCGCTGCTGGCGCTGCTCTCCGCGCGCAACGCCAAGCCCGGCACCTGGCGCGCGCAGCTCCTCGTCGTCGGACTGATCGGCGCCGCGCTGCTGTACGGTGACGGCGCCATCACGCCGGCGATCTCGGTGCTCAGCGCGGTCGAGGGCCTCAAGGTCGACGCCCCGTCGCTGACGCCGTTAGTCGTGCCGCTGACGACCGTGATCCTGATCGGGCTTTTCGTCGTCCAGAAGAAAGGCACCGGATTCATCGGCGGCATTTTCGGCCCCGTCATGCTGGCGTGGTTCGTGGTGCTGGCGCTGCTCGGCATCCACGGCATCGTGCGCGCGCCGCAAGTGCTGGTGGCGCTCAGTCCGTTTTACGCCTTCGATTTCCTGATCCACCAAAACTTCCACGTCTCCTTCGGCATTCTCGGCGCGGCGTTCCTCGCGGTGACCGGCGGCGAGGCGATGTATGCCGACATGGGCCACTTCGGCCGGGTGCCGATCCGCCTTGCGTGGTTCGCGGTGGCGCTGCCGGCCTTGATGCTGAATTACTTCGGCCAGGCCGCGCTGCTGATCACCGATCCGGGCGCGGTGGACAATCCGTTCTATCAGCTCGCGCCGGACATCCTGCATTATCCGCTGGTCGCGTTCGCGACCGTCGCCACCGTGATCGCGTCGCAGGCGATCATCTCCGGCGTGTTCTCGCTGACCCAGCAATCGATCCAGCTCGGTTTCCTGCCACGGATGCAGATCAACCACACCACCAGCCACGCCATCGGCCAGATCTACGTGCCGCTGGTGAACTGGCTGCTGGCGGCCGGCACGCTCGGCGCGGTGTTCGCGTTCGGCACCTCCGACGCACTGGCGGGCGCTTATGGCATCGCGGTGTCGCTCTTGATGGCGATCACCACGCTGCTGGCGGCGCTGGTCGCGCTGCAGTGGGGCTATTCGCCGATCATCGTCATCGCGGTCAACGGCTTTTTCTTCGCCATCGATTGCGTGTTCTTCGCCGCCAATTCGGCAAAGCTGTTCGAGGGCGGCTGGTTTCCGCTGCTGCTCGCCGGCATCGTCGCATTCCTGATGCTGACATGGCGCGGCGGCGTCCGGCTGGTCGAAGCCGCGCGCGCCAAACTGCGCCAGCCCGAGGAAGACCTGATCGAAACCGCCGTCAGCAAATGCCACACGCGATTGCCGGGCACCGCCGTCTTCCTCGCCTCCGCGCCCCACGGCGTGCCGCTGGCGCTGACGCAATTCGTCAAGCACAACCACGTGCTGCATCAGCGGGTCATTCTGGTGACGGTGGTGATCGAGGAACTGCCCCGCATCGACGACGACAAGAAGACGGAAGTTGTCGAGATCGTCGAAGGCATCACCCGCGTGATCCTGCATTACGGCTTCATGCAGTATCCGACGATCTACGACGGCCTCCGCCTCGCCTGCGATCAAGGCAAGCTGCCGGGCATCGATCTTACCGACGTCACCTACTACATCGGCCGCGAAACCATCATTCCCAGCGATCAGGTCGCCGGCATGTGGGTGTGGCGCGAATCCATCTTCGCGTTCCTGCAACGCAACGCCGAACGCACCGCCGCGTTCTTCGGCGTGCCGACCGGACAGGTGGTCGAGTTCGGCACCGAGATCGAGATATAGATTCAAGATGGCCAACGTAAAGGCTCCAATCCTGTCGTTTGCGGATCTGCCATCGATCGAAGCCTATCTGTCCGCGCATGCGGGAAGCGAGAGTGGCTTTTGGCTCAAGCTCGCCAAAGCCGGTGCGCCGAAAGCAACCATCACCAAGGCGCAGGCCATCGAGGCCGCTTTGTGTCACGGATGGATCGACGGTCAGCTTGGGACATTCGATGCGCATTATTACTTGGTGAAAATGACACCGCGGCGAAGCGCGAGCCGATGGTCCGCGAACAATCGGGATACGGCGGAGCGCCTTATTCGCGAAACACGCATGCAACCAGCCGGATTGCGCGAGGTCGAAAAGGCCAAGGCCGACGGTCGCTGGAGCGCGGCGTATCAATCCCAGGGCAAGGCCGAACCTCCGGCCGATCTCCTGGCTGCGCTGGCTGCAAATGCGAAAGCAGAACGCGCGTTTGCGGCGCTCGATCGCGCCAACAGGTACGCCTTCGTCTATCGCGTGAACGATGCCAAGCGCCCCGAAACGCGGATCAGGCGCATTCGCGAGTTCGTCGACATGCTCGCCCGTGGCGAGACCATTCATCCGACCAAAAGCAAACGGGCTCCAAAATCCTGACCGGGCACCGGCGCAGAGGACGAACGCATGAGAGCCTGCATTCGAATTGCTTTACGTCACTACGAAGCAGCGCTTCGTGCGCGGAGCTGCAACATAAAATACGTCGTCCCCGCGCAGGCGGGGACCCAGACTCCGCAGCAGCAATGAGACAAAAAGCGCCTTTGGCCTCCCGCTTGCGATAAACAATCAAGGCTAGGGGTAATGGGTCCCCGCCTGCGCGGGGACGACGCAAGTTGGCAATCCAGAAAGCCGCAAAGCAAGGACTGGATTGCTTCGCCGCTACGCTCCTCGCAATGACGGAAACAAAAGACGTCCTCACGCCGGCGGATTGACCGTCGTATCCTCGCGGCCGAGCGCCTGCTCGCGCAGGAAGATGTAGAAGCCGGCGCCGATGATGATCGCCGCGCCGATCAGGGTCGCCACCGTCGGCACGTCGCCGAACACGAGGTAACCGAACATCACCGCCCAGACGATCATCGAATACTGATACGGCACCACGACACTGGCGGGCGCGAGCTTCAGCGAACGGTTGACGCACAACAATGCGCCGACCGAGATCGCGCCGGCCAGCGCGAACAGGCCGAAGCCGGGCAGGCTCGGCGTCACCCAGCCGAACGGCAGCAGCAGCGCGCCGAACGTGAACGTCCCGATGAATTGCGACGTCGCCAGCATCGCGTCGGACGCGCCGCGCAGCGAGCGGGTGATCAGCATCAGGATGGCGAAGCAGGTGCTGCCGCCGAGCGCGATCAGCGCCGGCCAACTGATGGTCTGCGCCGACGGCTGCATCGCGATCAGGACGCCGCAGAAGCCGACGCCGACCGCGCACCAGCGCCGCCAGCCGACCTGCTCGCGCAGCACCAGCGCCGACAGCGCGGTGACGAAGATCGGCGACGCCAGATAGAAGGTGATGACGTCCGCCAGCGGCAGGTATCTCACCGCGACGAAAAACGCCGCGACCTCCAGCGTGGACAGCACGACGCGCAAGACGTGCAGCCCCGGCCGCTCCAGCCGCAGAAATTCGTGACGGCTGCGCCAGATCAACGGCGACAGCAACACCAGCGAGGCCACCGCGCGCAGGAACAGCAACTGCCCCACCGGATAGTCCGCGACAATGTATTTGCCGAGCGCATCGCCGAACGAGAACGCCCAGATGCCCGCGAGCATCAGGCCGATGCCGGCCAGTCGCGCGTTGCGATCGTTGGTGACAGTGAGGATACGGGAGATCATGCGGTCAACGATATTCCGGTGAGTGTCGTGGCCGGCCCATGACGCTCTCTTTAGCACGCGAGCAGAGCAGGCACATGTCACTGATGTCGCACGCCTGCCCTGCCAACGCGCCTCGCGATGGATTACGGCTGGTTCGCGCGGCCATACCGCTTGACCATCGGCATCAGCGCCAATCCCGCGGCGGTGGCCACCGCGCCGGCGACGAACGCCGCGGCATATCCCATGGCGCCGGTCAGCAATCCGACCAGAGGGCCGGTCAGACCGACGGCGACATCGAAGAAGGCGATGAAGTTGCCCACCGCGCGGCCGCGCATTTCCGCCGGCACGCGCAACGTCGCCATCACGCCCATGGCGGGGAACACCAGCGAGAAGCCGAGCCCCGTCAACGCCGCGCCGAACAGCGCAACGTTGGGCGATGGTGCAAGCCACAACACCAACTGGCCGACCAGTTCGACCGCGAGCGAGGCGGCGACCGCGCGCACCGGACCGAACCGGTCCGGCAGATGTGATCCCACCAGCCGCACGAACACATAGGCGATGCCGAAGCTCGCGATCGCCACGCCCGCGCCGGCCCAGTTCCTGACGCTGTAGGCCAGCGGCAGGAACGCGGACATACTCGCGAACGGAACGGTGGCGAGCGCCAACACCAGGCCGGGCAGCCAGATCAGCCGCAGCACCCGATGCACCGGCACATGCACGCGATCGCCGCCCAGGATCGGCACCGGCTGCAACACGAACGCAACGGCCATGGCGATCAACGGCGTGGCCATCGCCAGCACGGCGACGCCGGCGAAACCGAACGCCGCATGCATCGCAAGGCCGAGCGGCGCACCGAGACCGAACGCGGCATACATCGCGATGCCCTGCCACGACATCACTTTGCCGGTGCGCGCAACGCCGATGCGGCCGATGCCCCAGCTCATGGTGCCGGTGATGAACAGGCTTTCGGCAAAGCCCAGCAGCACGCGACCGGCGATCAGCACCGCGAGCCGGATTTCCGGCGCGGCCGGCAGCAACGCGGAGGCGAGATAGCAGCCGGCAGCCAGCACCGCGAGCGGCAGGCCGCGCAGCACGATCCAGCGCGGACCGTGGTGGTCGCTCAGCGTTCCGGCGAAATGCCGCGACAGCACCGTGACGACGGACTGGACGCCGATCACCCAGCCGACGGTAAAGCCGCTGAAGCCGAGTTCGTCGTGGACATAAAGCGACAGCGCCGGCAGCGGCGCGCCGACCACGAGGAAGCCGCAAAAGACGATGACCACCAGCGGCGCCAGTCCGGACACGGCGCTGCGCTGGGATGCGAATTGAGTAGGGGAAGGAACGTCATTCATGATAACACGCCCGAAACTTCCGCCGGACGGATTCATCCGGTTCGGAATGTGGCGCGTTGCGTGACGTTAACGCTTACGGAACGCGGCGACCGCGCTCGATAGGCGGGCAGTAACTTGCGCGCGACGAGGTGTCAAGCGACCGCATGGAAATGACAGGCATGCGCGTTGTTGCTGACGCGGTGCCGCTACGATACGGATAGGCGATGAAATTTCTTGATGAAGCCAAGGTCTATATCCGCTCCGGCGACGGCGGGAACGGCTGCGTGGCGTTTCGCCGCGAGAAGTTCATCGAGTTCGGCGGGCCGAGCGGCGGCAACGGCGGCCGCGGCGGCAACGTCATCGTCGAGGCGGTGGACGGCCTCAACACGCTGATCGACTATCGCTACCAGCAGCACTTCAAGGCGCCCAAGGGCACCAACGGCATGGGCAAGGACCGCCACGGCGCCAACGGCAAGGACGTCGTCCTCAAGGTGCCGGTCGGCACCCAGATCTTCGACGAGGATCGCGAGACGCTGATCCACGATTTTACCCGGCTCGGCGAAAAATTCGTGCTGGCGGAAGGCGGCAACGGCGGCTTCGGCAACGCGCACTTCAAGTCCTCCACCAACCGCGCGCCGCGCAACGCCAATCCCGGCCAGCCCGGCGAGGAGCGCTGGATCTGGCTGCGGCTGAAACTGATCGCCGACGCCGGACTGGTCGGCCTGCCCAACGCCGGCAAATCGACCTTCCTCTCCGCCGTCAGCGCCGCGCGGCCGAAGATCGCCGACTATCCGTTCACCACGCTTCATCCGCAGCTCGGCGTGGTCAACGCCGGCGGCCGCGAATTCGTGCTGGCGGACATTCCCGGCCTGATCGAGGGCGCGCATGAAGGTGCGGGACTCGGCGACCGCTTTCTCGGCCATGTCGAGCGCTGCCGCGTGCTGCTGCATCTGGTCGATGCCACCGGCGAGCACGCCGGCCGCGCCTACAAGACCGTGCGCAACGAACTCGAAGCCTATGCCGAAGAGCTGGCCGAGAAGATCGAGATCGTCGCGCTCAACAAGATCGACGCCGTCGATCCCGACGAGTTGAAAAAGCAGCGCGACCGGCTCAAGCGCGCCGCGAAGAAAACGCCGCTGCTGCTGTCCGGCGCCACCGGCGAGGGCGTGCCCGAAGCCTTGCGCGCGCTGGTCACGGCAATCGGCGACGCGCCGGTGTCCGACAAGGCCAAGGCGACCGAAGCCAACGCGGCCGACGCCGCGCCATGGTCGCCACGCACGACATGATCACGCAAGAGTTCGACACAGAATTGAGGTGTCATCGTCCGCGAAGGCGGACGATCCAGTAATCTCTGCGAGTGCGTGGAAAGTTAGATTCGACACGGAGTCCTGGATACTCCGCCTTCGCGGAGTATGACGTTTCCCAATGTTGCAAATCCGTGCAACAAGCGAATTTCCGATCAATCTCTAAGGAGACCGACCACGATGGCCGAGAAGGATCCTGACGTCGCCGCGTTCTGGGCGTGGTGCAAGGAGCGCGCGGCGAAGCGCGGAAACATGACGCTTCAGGAGACCCGCGACTCCTTCGACAGCGAAATGGGCCGCATTCCGCTGGCCGACAACGTCACGGTGGAAAGCCTCACCTTCGGCAACGTTCCCGCCGAGAAGATCACGCCGGCCAACGCCACGCCCGGCAAAGCGTTGCTCTATCTGCACGGCGGCGGCCATGTGTTCGGCAGCATCAAGAGCCACCGCCATTTCGTCTCGCGGCTTGCGGTCGCGACCAAGGCCGTCGCATGGCACATCGATTATCGCCTCGCGCCGGAGCATCCTTACCCGGCGGCGATCGAGGATGCGCTCACAGCTTATCGCGCGATCCTCGACAGCGGCATCGCGCCCGCGGACCTCGTGGTCGGCGGCGAATCCGCCGGCGGCAATCTCGCCGCCGCGCTGTTGCTCAAGTTGAAGGACGAGAAGCTGCCGCAACCGGCCGGGCTCTATCTGCTCAGCCCGTGGCTCGACATGACCACCACCGCCGAGTCCTATGAGAAAGTCGGCGCGCGCGATCCGATGATCTCGCGCGAAGGCATCGTCGGCGTGGCGACGGCCTATCTCGGCAACCAGCCCGACACGCCGCTGGCCTCTCCGGTGCGCGCCGATGTCGCCGGCCTGCCGCCGATGCTGATTCAGGTCGGCAGCGAGGAAGTGCTGCTGTCGGATTCCACCACCTTCGCCAACAACGCGGCGATGACCGGCATCGACGTCACGCTGCGGGTGTGGGCCGGCATGCCGCACGCCTGGCCGCTGTTCCACCCGTTCCTGCGCGCGGGTCTTCCGGCCATCGACGAAGTCGGCGCCTGGATGCGCAAGCGGCTGGGGATTGGGTAGAGCGATCCTTTGAGGGCGATGCAAGTACATCGCCCTCAAAAATTCGACTCGAAATGATGTTCGGAGGATCAACACATTCAGTGTCGTCCCCGCGCAGGCGGGGACCCAGACTCCGCAGCAGCTCGGCTCCATCACCCGGGGCTAGTTATCCCATAACAACCAGCGCTAGGGATTCTGGGTCCCCGCCTGCGCGGGGACGACGGTTTTCGTGTTGCAGCTACTTCCCGTCATACCAGATCCGATACAGCGCGCCGACCTGATCGTCCGACACCAGCAACGATCCGTCCGGCAGTTGCGCGACGTCGACCGGGCGGCCGAGATAGCGGCCGTTGTTATTCCAGCCCTCCGCGAACGGCTCGGATTTGCCGGCGGCGTGTCCATCCGCTTTCAAGAACGTCACCATTACGCGCGCGCCGACCGGCACGGTGCGATTCCATGAGCCGTGCTGCGTGCTGAAGATCGCGCCGCTATATTTTTGCGGAAACATGGTCCCCGTATAAAAAACGAGACCGAGATCGGCGGCATGGGCGACCTGCTCGACTTCCGGAAAGATCAGGTTCGGCGGCGGCGTCTCGTTCCTGTATTCCTTGGTGCGGGTGTGACCGCCGCCGTACCACGGAAAGCCGTAGTCGTGTCCGCCCCCGGTGATGCGATTCATTTCGCCGGGCGGCTGATCGTCGCCCATCAGGTCGACCTGATTGTCGTTGCTCCAGAGCGAGCCGTCCTTCGGGTTGAAGTCCATCCCGACCGGATTGCGCATCCCCGTCGCATAGACTTCGCGATGAGAGCCATCGCGATCCATGCGGATGATGCCGCCGATGCCCCACTTGCGATAGACGTCGAGTTTATGTTTCGGCGCCACGTTGTAGGGTTGCCCGAGCTGGATATAGAGCTTGTCGTCAGGCCCGATCCGGCACACGCGGGTCGCGTGATTGAAACTCTCTTCGGCCTTCGGAATCAGATCGCCCTGCTTCACCACCGGAGAGGCAACAAGATCGGCGCGCTTGTCGAACGACTCCGCATCGGCAAAAGCAAGCACGCGATTCACCTCAGCGACGTACAGCGTGCCGTCCTTCGCGAAGCAGACGCCGTTCGGAACCTTCTTCGAAACCGTCGGCGCGAATTCCCTCACCTCATGATTGTCGCCGCCGCTTGTACGATCGGTCACCGCCCAGACCTTCGATTGCCGCGTGCCGACGAAAATGGCGCCCTCTTTCGGCCCCACCGCGATGTGCCGCGCGCCCGGCACCAGCGCGTAAAGCGCGATATGAAAACCGGCGGGCAGTTTGATCCTTGCGAGCGTCTTCTTCACCTGCTCGGCCTCGGCGCCGGTTTGCGGCACCGTCGGCCAATCCGCCGCGTTGCCGATCCGGATCGTGCCCGGTTTCGCGTCGTCGGCCGCATGCGCGCCGAGCGGCCATGCCAACAAGGCGAGTAGCGCGACAGATGCTGTCCTATGCCGTCTCACGGTCGCCTCCGTTACTGGTGTTGCAGGACGTCGATGCAGCAAGAGCCCATTCGCATAGCCCGGACAAGTTTGCCTTGCACCAACGCGCCACACAAAAATCGTCGTCCCCGCGAAGGCGGGGACCCAGACTCCACAGCGGTTCGGCTCCATCATCCGGGCTAGTTTATCTAATAATAACAAACGCCAGGGGTAATGGGTCCCCGCCTTCGCGGGGACGACTCCTTATGTGTGGGATGCGTGGTGCATATGCGGGGCCACAACGTGACTACTTCGTCGTCCCGCCGTTCGACACCAGCAGCACCGAGCCTTCCGCCTCCCGCAGCACCTCGGCGGCGACGCTGCCGAAATTCAATCCGTCGCCCTCGATGCGATCGACGCCCATCACAACGAGATCAATGCTGCTGTCGCGCATCTCTTGCAGGATCGCCGCTTCCGGCGCGGTGTTGGTGCGCAGCGTGGTGATCACCTCGACATCGTAGCGCGCCGCGAGCGCAATGGTATCCTTGAGGATCGCCTCCTCCTCGAACAACGACACGCTGACGTTGCGCCGACGCCGGCCCTTGTCGCGCGTCGTCGTTACATAGATCACCCGCAGCGGATGATTGCTGCTGCGCGCCAGCGCCACCGCGACTTCCGCGCCGCGCCGCGACACGCCGCTGCCCGACACCGGCACCAGAATTTTCAATCCGTCGCTGTCCGGCCGCGTCAGATGATGGCCCTTCGCGGCGACCACGGCGAGCGGCCCGTCGAATCCCGCGGTCACACTCTCGATATTGCGATAGAATCCGCCGTCGGCGCCGATCACCTTGTTGAGTCCGACCACCAATAAGTCGAACCCCTTGCGGGCCTCGTCGACCACGGCGTCGACCGCCTTCTTCTGCCGCGCGCGCGAGGTGACGTCGATCTCGCGCACCTCTTCGCCGTCTTCCTTCTCGATCTCGGCGCTGACTTTCGCGGCGTTCTTCACCGTCGTCTCGTGGCTCGCCTCGTCGGCGCGCCGCTTCTCCTGCGCCTTGGCCCGCGGCCCGAGATGCAGCACGGTGGTCGGGATGCCGCGCGCGCCGGCGATCAGGCCGGCGATGCGCGAGGCGAACCGCGCATTGGCGCTTTCGTCCACCGCGAGCAACAGGCGTTCGAGATTGGCAACAAAGCCTTTCTCCTCGAACTCCTCGCGCTCCAGCCGTTCCTTCTCTCCCTTCTCCAGCGGCAATCGCGACAGCGCCGCGCGCAGCATCGGCGGCATCGCCATGGTGGTGACGATCGCCATGGTGACGATCATCGTGAACAGGTTCTGGCTCAGCACGCCCATCGACAGGCCGATGGTGGCGATGATCACCTCGGTGGAGCCGCGCGCATTCATGCCGCTGGCGAGCGCGAAAGATTCGCGGCGGTTCAGCCCGCCCATCGCACCGCCGACATACGCGCCGCCGAATTTTCCGATGCTGGCGATCAACACCAACAGCGCGGTGAGGAGCAACAGCCTCGGATCCGTCAGCACCGAGAGGTCTGCGCTCAATCCCGCGAGGCCGAAGAAGATCGGCATGAACAGGCTGGTGATCAACCCGCGCAGCCGCTCGTCGATCTGTTTGGTGAGGATCGGCGATTCACCGACGAGAATGCCGGCGACGAACGCACCCAGCACCGTATGCACGCCGATCCAGTGCGTGATCAGCGCCATGCAACTCATCAGCAGCAAGATCACGGTGATCACCGCCGCCGAACTGACCAGCGTGTCGTTGGCCCAGCGGATCAGCCGGAACACCAGCCGGCGGCCGATGGTGAAAGAGACGACGAGAAACAGCAGCGTGCCCAGGATCGCCTGCGCCACCGACATCATGTCGAGCGTGCCGCGCGAGGCAAGGCTGAAGATCACCGCGATGATCACCCATCCGATGGTGTCGTCGATCACGGCGGTCGCAACGATGATCTGGCCGACGTTGCGACGCATGAAGTTCATTTCGCGCACCACCACCGCGACAATCTTCACCGACGAGATCGACAGCGCGGTGCCGAGGAAGAGCGAGGCGACCAATCGCTGCTCCGGATGCGGCAGCAAACTCTCCGGCAGAAACTGGCCGAGCGCGAAGCCGCAAAAGAACGGCACCACGATGCCCGCGATGGAAATCGTGAAGGCGGCCTTGCCGACCTTGCGCACCAGCTTGAGGTCGGTCTCCATGCCGGTCAACAACAACAGCAGCAGAATGCCGAACTGCGCGATGCCGTTGATCAGCGCCTTCTGTTCGCCATTGGCCGGAAAGATCATGTGCTGCGCATCCGGCCACAACGCGCCGAAGATCGACGGCCCGAGCACGAGGCCCGCGAGCAGTTCGCCCATCACCGACGGCTGGCCGCAGCGCTGCATGATTTCGCCGAGCCCGCGGCCGACGGCGATCAGCAGGATGATTTGCAGGATGAAGATTGCCTCCGACGGATGCCCCGCGCCGCTGCCGGCAGCGCTGGCGAACGTCGTGCCCGCCAGTTCTAGTGCGAGGCCGCCCAGCAGGACGCTTCCCCAGAAGCGGACTTGGGGCGACTTCACCCGCATGCAACCAATCTCCCCAACCGCGCCGCGCCGGGACACGCTTCGAGAGATCTCTCACGCCATCCGCCGGCGTGCGCCACGCCATCCGTCTTTAATTTTAGGTGGGTCGGCCGCGAAAAGCGACCGCCGATCCACCTCGCGCCGAAACGGATTTGCATCGGTTACGTTCCGAGCCGCACGAACTTTCATTAAAACGCGATGCAAATGTCCGAATTGCACCGGCCGAGCAGAATGAGTGTCGAGGCCAAATCAATAGCACCGTCATGGCCGGGCATAGCCGTTCGAAGAACGGCGTCGCTTCGCTCGCCTATGGTCCCGGCCATCCACGTCTTTGAACTTGCGTGGTTTTCAGGACGTGGATGCCCGGCATAAAGCCGGGCATGACGGATTGAGGCGTATGGGTTCCCTTGACGAAATCGCCGCAAGAGAACATTGAACGGCTCCGTTTCCCGCATCTCCGTCACCGATTACCGCCATGATTCGCCCCGAGCTGAAAAATTTTCGCCGCATCGTCGTCAAGGTCGGCTCGTCCCTGCTGATCGACGCCGCCGCCGGCGCGGTGAAGGAGACGTGGCTGGAAGCATTGGCCGCCGACCTCGCCAAGCTGCATGCCGAAGGTCGCGACATTCTGGTGGTGTCGTCCGGCTCGATCGCGCTCGGCCGCTCCAAACTGACGCTGCCACGCGGGCCGCTCAAGCTGGAGGAAAGCCAGGGTGCCGCCGCCGTCGGCCAGATCGCGCTGGCGCGGCTGTGGTCCAAGGTGCTGGCCGCGCACGGCATCGACGCCGGACAGATTCTCGTCACCTTGCAGGACACCGAGGAACGGCGGCGTTACCTCAACGCCCGCTCGACGATTGCAAAGCTTCTCGAGTGGCGCGCCATTCCCGTCATCAACGAGAACGACACCGTCGCCACCAACGAAATCCGCTACGGCGACAACGACCGCCTCGCCGCGCGCGTCGCCACCATGGCCAGCGCCGACTTGCTGATCCTGCTGTCGGACATCGACGGCCTCTACGACGCACCGCCCGGCGCCAATCCGAACGCGAAACTGATCCCGGTGGTGGAGTCTGTCTCCGCCGAGATCGAGGCCATGGCGGGTGCGGCCGAATCCGAACTGTCGCGCGGCGGCATGACCACCAAGATCGAAGCCGCCAAGATCGCCACCACCGCCGGCACCCATATGCTGATTGCCTCCGGCAAGATCGCGCATCCGTTGCAGGCGATCGCCGATGGCGGCCGTTGCACCTGGTTCCTGACGCCGGCGAATCCGGTCACCGCCCGCAAACGCTGGATCGCCGGTTCGCTGGAGCCGAAGGGAACGCTGATCATCGACGCCGGCGCGGTCACCGCGCTGCGCGGCGGCGCCAGCCTGCTGCCGGCCGGCGTGATCCGGGTCGAAGGCCATTTCGCGCGCGGCGACGCCGTCGTGGTGCGCGGCCCCGACACCCACGAGATCGGCCGCGGCCTCGTCGCCTACGACGCCGAGAACGCCGACCGGATCAAGGGGCACTCGTCGTCGGATGCCGCACGCATCCTCGGCATCGACGGCCGCGCCGAGATGATCCACCGCGACGACCTGGTGGTGGGCGGCGGCCCGACCTAAGCGCCTCCGGATCGCCCCAGACGGTGCCTTACCTCTCCCCATCGGGGAGAGGTCGGAGCCACAGGCTCCGGGTGAGGGGGATCGATCGCTATGGAGGCTGTAACCCCTCACCCCAACCCTCTCCCAATGGGAGAGGGAGCGCACATCGTTTCGTTTCAGGTGTTTCCGTCAAAATTGAAAATGCTCTAGCTCCGCGAACGGGCCGAATCCGCCTTGCGCGGGCCGGTTCGCGTCAACACATTTGCGCCACCGTATCGCCGCAAGAATCCCGGCCTCGCGGACCGGGGATAGCTGTGCTAGGGAACCGCCATGACCGCCCCCCTGAAAGCCGTCGGCGACGACAGCGACCTCGCCGCCCTGATGACCCGGCTCGCGCAAGACGCGCGTGCCGCCGCCAAGGTGCTCGCGCTCGCGCCGGCGGAGCAGAAGAATCGCGCGCTGGAAGCGATGGAACAGGCGATCCGCGCGAATTGCGCCGACATCCTCAGGGCCAACGCCGAAGACGTCGCCGAAGCGCGCGCGAGCGGCGCCACGTCGGCGTTCGTCGATCGTCTCACACTCACCGAAGCGCGCGTGGCCGCGATGGCCGATGGCCTCGCTGTCGTTCGCGCCATCACCGATCCGGTCGGTGCCGTCACCGAGCATTGGCAACGCCCCAACGGCATGACCATCGAGCGCGTGCGGGTGCCGCTCGGCGTCATCGCGGTGATCTTCGAGAGCCGCCCCAACGTCTGCGCCGATGCCGGCGCATTGTGTCTCAAGTCCGGTAACGCCGTGATCCTGCGCGGCGGCTCCGATAGTTTTCGTTCGTGCCGCGCCATTCATGCGTGTCTCGTGCAAGGCTTGCGCGAGACGGGCTTGCCCGAAGCCGCGATCGCGCTGGTGCCGACGCGCGACCGCGCGGCGGTCGGCCTGTTACTTACAGGACTGAACGGCGGTATCGATCTGATCGTGCCACGCGGCGGCAAGAGCCTGGTCGCGCGCGTCGAGGCGGAAGCGCGCGTGCCGGTGTTCGCGCATCTCGAAGGCATCAATCACGTCTATGTCGATCATGCTGCGAAACTCGACATGGCGAAGTCGATCGTGCTCAATGCCAAGATGCGCCGCCCCGGCGTCTGCGGCGCTGCCGAGACCTTGCTGGTCGATCGCGCCGGTGCTGCGGAAAGCCTGAAGCCGCTCGTCACCATGCTGATCGAGGCCGGCTGCGAAGTGCGCGGCGACGACGCCGTGCAGCGCGTCGATACGCGGGTGAAGCCCGCGACCGAAGAAGACTGGGACACCGAATACGAGGATGCCATCAT
>JBQCHY010000027.1:0-50172 GCA_051954235.1 Xanthobacteraceae bacterium | reverse complement strand
ACCCATTTCGAACTAGCGGTATCCAGTCAACAAAAAGCCCGGCCGTAGCGGCCGGGCTTTTGGCATTTTCCGCGAGGTCTGACTTACTTCTCTTCGGTCGCTTCCTCTGCCTTCGGCGCGGTGAGATCGTCGTGCTGCGCTTCGGGATCGAAGAATTCGCCGGCGGCGGCAATCGCTTCGGCGGCGGCGTCGCGATCTTCCTGACGGGTGCTGATGTCCTCGCCGCGCTTGATGCGCTCGGCTTCGTCGTCGCTGCGGGCAACCGTCACGGAGATGGTTGCTTCGACCTCGGGATGGACGGCCACAGTGATGGTCTTCTGGCCGATCGTCTTGATCGGCGCGTCGAGCCAGACCTGCGGACGGGAGACGGTGATGCCGTCGGCGGCGAGCGACGCCACGATATCGCGCACCGACACCGAGCCGAACAGCTGTCCGCTTTCGGACGCTTGGCGGATGATGACGACGTCGCGGCCGTCGATCTTCTCCGCGACCTTGGCGGCTTCGCCTTTGGCCTTGATGTTGTTGGCCTCAAGCTCCGCCTTCATGCCGTCGTACTTGGTGCGGTTCTCCGCGGTCGCGCGCAGCGCCTTGCCGCGCTTGAGGAGGAAGTTACGGGCGAACCCGTCCTTGACCTTCACGATTTCGCCCATCTGGCCGAGCTTGGCCACGCGTTCCAGCAGAATGACTTCCATGTTCGATCTCCTTATCGGGTTGAGCAGAAATTGACGTTGAGTTCACGAGGTAGGTGCGAGCGGCGGCGGCGTGTGCCGCTGCAGGTAGCGTTGGCGAAGTCCAAAAACCGTGTCCGCGATGCCGATGCCGATTATCGCGATGATGGGCCAGAGAAACACCAGCACCACCGCATAGACGCAGCTCAGCCACAGCGCGCGGCTGCGCAGGGTCAGCGTGACCGTGTGCAGCACCGCGAAACCGACGAGCGCGTAGGCCATCATCAGGGAGGACGTGATGATCTGGGCCAGCATGCCCGGCAGGCCGCCGCTGAAGCACAGCGCAAGCGCCAAGGTGACCGCGGCGAGCGTCATCGGCGGCAGCACGACGGCCTTCATGTCGGGCCAGGGGCGGCGCAGCCGGCCCGACGTAGCCGTGACTTTTGCCGCAAGCCACAGATTAAGCGTCAGCGTCATCATGGCGACGGTCGCAGCGGCAGCGGGCGCGATAGCGACGAAGGCGTCGACGACCTCCGCGACGCTATCGTGTGACGCTCCCGGTGCATTGATGATGCGCAACAAGCCGCGGCGCAGCGTCTCGGTGATTGTCGGCGCATCGGACCCGAGCGTGAGCAGGGCGGCGGCGGTGGTCAGAGCGGCAAAGCTCGCCACCCAGATCAGGATCCGCCCGAGGGGATACCATTCGATCGGCTGCGGTGCGTTGGGAGTCGCTGTATTTGGCGTGCCGGCAGTGATCGGACGTCCGAGCAATGCGAGGTGTCCGAGCCACCACGCCGGAAGTGCCACGGTCAGCACGAACGCGGCGCAATAGGGAATGCCGAAGATGCTGCCGAGACCCAGGCCGGCCACAAGGCCGCCAAGCGCTGCGGAGGTCGGACCCCATCCCATCGCTGCCACCATCAGCGGCAGCGGTGCGAGATAGAACAGCACAAGCGAGATCAGCGCGCCCGAGATGATCGAGGCGAACATCAGCGCCGACGCACAGCCGGCCGCACCTGCGATGAGAAGACTTGTGATCATCAGCTGTCCCGCTCCCTTCGAGCGGTTAGAGGTCTTTGGACCCCAACCATCGGCGACCGGACGACCCGGAAGCCTTATGAAAAATGACAGCCGGCGGCGCGAACGCCGCCGGCGTCGCAATTAGCGAATGACGTAGGGAAGCAGGCCGAGGAAGCGCGCACGCTTCACGGCGCGAGCGAGCTCGCGCTGCTTCTTGGCGGACACTGCCGTGATGCGGCTCGGCACGATCTTGCCGCGCTCGGAGACGTAACGCATCAGCAGCTTGGAATCCTTGTAGTCGATCTTCGGCGCATTCGGACCCGTGAACGGGCATGTCTTGCGTCGGCGGAAAAACGGACGGCGTGCTCCAGCATCAGCCATGATTCTTACTCCTCAACCGGTGCTGCTTCAGCGTCTTCACGCGGACGGCGCGGACCGCGGTCGCCACGGAATCCGCCGCCATCACGGTCGCCACGGAATCCGCCATCGCGGTCGCCGCGGAAGCCACCGCCACGATCATCGCGTTCGCGGTCGCGATCGGCCTTGCGCATCATGGCCGACGGGCCTTCCTCATGTTCTTCGACGCGAACGGTGAGATAACGGATGACGTCTTCGTTGATACGTTCCTGGCGCTCGATCTCGGTCACGATGGCCGACGGGCCGTCGATGTTGAGCAGCACGAAATGCGCCTTGCGGTTCTTGTTCATGCGATAGGTCAGGGACCGCACGCCCCAGTTCTCGGTCTTGGTGACCTTGCCGCCCAGGCCCTCGATCACGCCGGTGATCTGGGTGGTCAGCTCTTCAACCTGTTGGGTGCTCGCATCCTGACGCGCGAGAAAAACATGCTCATAAAGAGGCATGGATGTCCTTTCCTAAAGTTAGCGCGGATCTCGGCGGCAAGCCCTTCGAGACCTTCGGAAAGGACTCGGGATAAGCTCAGAAGGCGGAAGCACGGGACGACGGGCCGACTGGCCCTGCCACATCAAGATCGCCTGACAGGTGAAATTGCTGAGACCGTCCGTTCAGCTCCCGGCCGGGATCCACGGATAGCGCGGGTTATACGGATTTTCAGCCCGGTGGCAAGGGAAAGCGCCAGCGTCCACCGCTTGACCCGCCGTTGACATATTTGTTTGTATATCATACAAATAAATCTGCTTGGCTCAACTCGAGAGGCGAGGGTTTTTGGTGGCGATCGCGCCTGCACAGCGTCCAGAAGCTCCCAGACACGGCGTCCGGGCGACCCGGACGGCGGGCCGCCAGATGCGCTCGCGCCTGCTGGATGCCGCGAGCCGGCTATTCAAGGAGCGGGGGCTGGCCGGCACGTCTATTTCCGACATCGCCGCGGCCTCGGACGCCTTCCCAAGCCAGATCACCTACTACTTCCGGACCAAGGAGGCGCTGTTCGTCGAGGCCGCATGCCGCGACGTCCTGTATGTGGGTCGTGCGGCGGAAAACAACGCAGGCAAGCAGCTCTCGCCACAGGCCTATACGCGCTCGCTGGTCGAGAGCGTGATGGAGTCCGACGCCGTCGGTTTCTTCATTGAGGCGATGACACTGACCCGCCGTCGTCGTGACCTGGCTCCGCTGGTGGAGCGGACGGTCGAACGGCTCCATGCCGAAGGTCTTCGCGCCTATGCCGCCGAAATGATTGCGCGGGGGTGGCAGTCGCGTCTCGATCCGGCGGATACCGCGCGGCGGTTCTGGGCGATCGCGATCGGCATCACGCTCGAGGGGCATGCGATGGGGCGATCTCCTGCTGAACTCGTGGCGGAGATGCTCCGCCTGCTTGGTCCACAGGCGGATGCGCCGGAGGCCGCACGCCTGCGGATTGTCGGCGTTGACGAACCTGCCATTCCGGAATCAAGCGACAGGGAGGAGGCGACATGACCGCGCTCCGAATTCGTGCACGTGATTTGCTGAGCGATCAGGAATTGGTCGAAGTCCGGACCCGCGTCACCTGGAAGGGCATTGCGATGATCGTCCATGCCTGGTGCTTGATCTTCGGCGCCATCGCGCTGGTGGCGATCTGGCCGAATCCGCTGACCTTCATTCTGGCCGTCGCGATCATCGGCTCACGCCAGCTTGGGCTGGCAATTTTGATGCACGACGGCGCGCATGGTGCGCTCGCCAACGGCGATCGGCTGAACATGTTTTTAAGCCAATGGTTCTGCGCTTATCCCGTGTTTGCCGAAACCCGTGCCTATCGCCGCTACCATTTGCAGCATCATGCGCACACGCAGCAGGATGACGATCCGGATCTGATTTTGTCGGCGCCGTTTCCGATCACGCGGCCGAGCTATCGCCGGAAATTCTGGCGCGACATCACCGGACAGACCGCCTATCAGCAGCGCAAGGCGCAACTGCTCAATGCGCTCGGCGATTCGTCGTGGCCGCTGGCCAAGCGCGCCGCGCACTTCTGGAGCAAGCTCGGTCCACAGTTTGTCGTCAACGGTCTTCTCTTCGCCGGACTCGCTGCGGCCGGCGTATGGTGGGCCTATCCGTTGCTGTGGCTATTGCCGCTGGCGACGTGGATGATGGTGATCACCCGCATCCGCAACATCGCGGAACACGCGGTGGTGCCCGACAGCGACGATCCGCTTCGCAACACGCGGACCACCCGCGCCGGATTTTTGGAACGGCTGTTCGTTGCGCCATATTACGTGAACTACCACCTCGAACATCACCTGTTGTTCTACGTGCCCTGTTACAACCTGCCGCGTGTGCACCGCATCCTGTCGCGTGGCCCGCATGCCGGGCGGATGGAGGTGCAGGCGAATTACGCGGCCGTCCTGAGGCTCGCAACCGCGAAGCCGACCGACCTGGATCGGCCCGGCGAAATCGTCAGCAATGTCAGGCGTGCCCGGGAGGGCGCATCCGTCGACGGTAATCAGGCGGCCGCGGGCTTTTAAGCGCCGCGCGGCGGCGCGTCTTGACATCACCCGGCGCGCGGTGTCTCTCCGCCCCTGATTTCAAGGGGCGAACGCATGACAGCCGCATTTACTTTCCCGGGACAGGGATCCCAGACCGTCGGCATGGGCAAGGCGCTGGCCGATGCCTTTCCGGTGGCAAAAGCCGTTTTCGATGAGGTCGATGCAGCCCTCGGTGAGAAACTGACAGCCATTGTCTGGGATGGTCCTGCCGAAACCCTGCAGCTGACAGAGAATGCCCAGCCGGCCTTGATGGCGGTGTCGATCGCGACGCTCCGCGTGCTGGAAAGCGAAGCCGGCTTTTCGGTCGGGCGTGACGCGGCCTTCGTGGCCGGCCACTCGCTCGGCGAATACTCCGCACTGGCCGCCGCGGGAAGCCTGAGCATCAGCGACACGGCACGCCTGTTGCGGACGCGCGGGCTTGCGATGCAGAAGGCGGTTCCCGTCGGTGTCGGCGCGATGGCGGCGCTGCTCGGCCTCGATTACGAGGCTGCGGTGGCCGTTGCCGAGGAAGCAGCGCAGGGGCAGGTCTGTCAGGCCGCTAACGACAATGGCGGCGGGCAGGTGGTCGTGTCCGGCGACAAGGCGGCGGTCGATCGCGCGGTGGAGATCGCCAAAACCAAAGGCGCCAAGCGCGCCATGTTGCTGCCGGTGTCCGCGCCGTTCCATTGCAAGCTGATGCAACCCGCAGCCGATGCCATGGCGAAGGCGCTGGCTGACGTGACGATCAACAAGCCGGCCGCTCCCGTCGTGTCCAATGTGCTGGCGGCGCCGATCACCGATCCGGACGAGATTCGCCGCCGCCTCGTGGAACAGGTAACGGGAACCGTGCGCTGGCGCGAGTCGGTCGCCTATATGGCGGGTCATGGTGTGACTCGGTTTTTTGAAATAGGTGCCGGCAAGGTCCTAAGCGGTCTGGTCAAGCGTATCGCGGACGGTGCCGTCGGCGTTGCCGTGGGCGGACCGAACGATATCGCGCCGGCGAAAGAGGCGCTTGCCGCCGCACGATCGGCGTAAGCGAGAGTTGAGGAGAGATCACATGTTCGATTTGACCGGCAAGACCGCGCTCGTCACCGGCGCAACCGGTGGCATCGGCGGCGCGATTGCGAAGGCGTTGCATGCCCAAGGTGCGACCGTGGCGATCTCCGGTACGCGGCGCGAGGTGCTGGAGACGTTGGCGGCCTCGCTTGGCGATCGCGTTCATGTGCTGCCTTGCAACCTGTCGGAAGCTGCCGAAGTGGAGGCACTGGTGCCCGATGCCGAGAAGGCGATGGGGCAGGTCGATATTCTCGTCGCCAATGCTGGCGTCACCCGTGACAACCTGTTCGTGCAGCTGCGCGACGAGGACTGGGACGATGTCATCCGGATCAACCTGACCTCGACGTTCCGTCTCGCGCGTGCCGCAACCAAACTGATGATGCGCAAGCGGTTCGGCCGCATCATCGCGATCACCTCGGTGGTCGGCGTGACCGGCAATCCGGGGCAGGGGAACTACACCGCATCGAAAGCGGGTCTGATCGGCATGATCAAGACCCTTGGCGCGGAATATGCCAAGCGGGGCGTCACTGCGAACTGCATCGCACCCGGCTTTATCGCGACGCCAATGACCGATGTGCTCAACGACAAGCAGCGCGAGGCGATCCTGACGAAGGTCCCGGCGGCGCGGCTTGGAACGCCAGAAGATATCGCTGCCGCGGCGGTCTATCTGAGCTCGAACGAGGCCGCTTACGTCACCGGCCAGACCCTTCACGTCAACGGCGGAATGGCAATGATTTGAGGGGCTTTGGGCTCGCCCCCCGGGGCTTGTGGTCAGGGCTTTCGATGTGTGATAACCGGACCCGGAACGGGTGGACAAAGAACGCCATTGCAGGAATTTGAAACCCTGTATATTGGCGGTGCGGAGGCTGCCGTCGTTTGCCGGTCCGCACCCGCCGCGAGCGGAACAGACCGGGATTTGCACGGCTGCCATAGAATTTAGCGGGTTAGTGCACCACGATGGCTCGTATCGTTTGCGGTCGGGTCCAATTGAACAAGCGCGAGGTTGAATAATGAGCGAGATTGGCGAGCGGGTTAAGAAAATCGTGGTCGAGCACCTTGGTGTCGAGCCCGAGAAAGTCGTCGACAATGCCAGCTTCATTGACGATCTCGGCGCCGACAGTCTCGACACGGTCGAGCTCGTGATGGCTTTCGAGGAAGAGTTCGGTTGCGAAATTCCCGATGACGCCGCAGAGACGATCCTGACCGTCGGCGACGCCACGAAGTTTCTCGAGAAGAACGCGAAAAGCTGACGTCCTCGCACGGTCTTGTTGAAGCCGGACGGGCCGTGATCGAACGGTCCACCGGCTTTTCCTTATGACCGGGGCATCAGGCTGGAGTTCCCGACATGAGACGCGTCGTCGTCACAGGCCTTGGCATGGTTTCGCCGCTCGGCTGCGGCGTCGAGCCGACCTGGAAGCGCCTCCTTAACGGTGAGAGCGGCGCGAAGCAGATCGATACGTTCGATGTTGCCGACCTGCCGAGTCGCATCGCGTGTGTGATTCCGCGCGGTGACGGGACGAACGGAACCTTCAATCCAGATCAGTGGATGGAGCCGAAGGACCAGCGCAAGGTCGACGACTTCATCATCTTTGCGATGAGCGCGGCCAAGCAGGCGCTCGACGATGCGGATTGGCATCCCGCGACGGAAGAAGACCGTTGCGCGACCGGCACCATGATCGGTTCTGGCATCGGCGGCCTCTCCGGAATCGCCGACACTGCTATCCTTCTGAAGGAGCGCGGGCCCCGCAAGGTGTCGCCGTTCTTCATTCCTGGGCGCCTGATCAATCTTGCTTCCGGCTACGTGTCGATCGAGCATGGACTGAAGGGGCCGAACCACGCGGTGGTGACGGCGTGTTCGACCGGCGCGCATGCGATTGGCGACGCGAGCCGCCTGATCGCGCTCGGCGATGCCGATGTCATGGTGGCGGGTGGCGCGGAGTCGCCGATCTGCCGCATCGGCATGGCCGGCTTCTGTGCGGCGCGCGCGCTGTCCACCGGCTTCAACGATACGCCCCAAAAGGCCTCGCGTCCCTACGACAAGGATCGCGACGGCTTTGTGATGGGCGAGGGCGCGGGTGTTGTCGTGCTCGAGGAGTACGAGCACGCGCGCAAGCGTGGTGCGAAGATTTATGCCGAGGTGGTCGGCTACGGTCTGTCGGGCGATGCTTATCATATCACGTCGCCGTCGCCGGATGGTGATGGTGGTTTCCGCAGCATGAGTGCGGCGCTGAAGCGCGCCGGCATTTCGCCGTCGGATATCGACTACATCAACGCCCATGGAACATCGACGCTGGTCGGCGATGAAATCGAGTTGGGCGCGGTCGAGCGCCTGTTGGGCAATGCTGCTTCGAAGACAACGATGTCCTCGACCAAGTCGTCAACGGGTCATCTGCTCGGAGCGGCTGGCGCAATCGAAGCCATTTTCAGCATCCTTGCGATTCGCGACAACATCGCGCCGCCGACGATCAATCTCGATAACCCGTCGGTTGAAACCGCGATTGATCTCGTGCCTCACAAGGCGCGCGCACGGGAAATCAATGTGGCCTTGTCGAATTCATTTGGATTTGGCGGCACGAATGCATCCGTAGTTGTGCGACGCGTGATCAATTAGTTGCGTAGGCAGGATTGAATCCACCGTTTCGCCGTATTCGGTGCTAAACCCTAGTGGTCCGTTTCTAACATTTGCATCCCGTTGCGGCACGCGCTCTTGCAAATGTTAGAAACCAAGGACCACTGGCAAATATAGATTTCTAGTGGAGTTTGGATTTGACATTCGCCTCACGCGTTCGCTGCAAGCTGGTAGCGTATGTCAAATCCACTCCACTAGAGGTGGGCGTATGCTGTTGACCGGAGCAGGGAATTTGCCGGTCGCGATAGAACCGGCAGGATTCAGGTTACGTCGATGAGTGAAAGGCCGCCCATTTCTCCACGCAGTCCGCGCGCCGCGCTTGAGCCTGAGCAGGTGCCGCCGCCGCCGAAGCGTTCCGACCGCGCCCGCAGCCCGCTGGTGATTGCCGGCAATGCGATCATCACCATCGTGCTGATCGGAATGCTTGGCGTTGGCGGAATCTACGTCTACGGCAAACAGAAGATCGAAGCCCCCGGGCCGCTGCAGGAAGACAAGATCGTCAATATCCCGTCCCGCGCGGGAATGACCGATATCGCGGATGTTCTTCAGCGCGAAGGCGTGATCGACAACAATCGCTGGGCATTTATTGGAAGCGTATTCGCATTGAAGGCGCGTTCCGACTTGAAGCCGGGTGAATATCTCTTTCAGAAGAATGCCAGCTTGCGCGATGTCATCGGCACCATCGTCGAGGGCAAGGTTGTGCAGCATTCCGTCACGATCCCGGAAGGCCTGACCTCCGAACAGATCGTGGAGCGGCTTTCGGAAAACAATATTTTCTCAGGGACCATTCGCGAGATTCCACGTGAAGGAACGCTGCTGCCCGAAACGTACAAATTCCCGCGGGGAACCAGCCGCGAGCAGGTGATCCAGCGCATGCAGCAGGCGCAGAAGCGCGTGCTTGCCGAGATATGGGAGCGCCGCAATCCCGACGTGCCGGTCAAGACGCCGGAGCAACTGGTGACGCTCGCGTCGATCATCGAGAAGGAAACCGGCAAGCCGGATGAGCGCAGCCGCGTCGCGGCGGTGTTCGTCAATCGGCTGAAGCAAAGAATGAAGCTGCAGTCCGATCCGACCATCATTTACGGTCTGGTCGGCGGCAAGGGAACGCTGGGCCGCCCGATCAAGCGCAGTGAGATCAATCAGCCGTCGCCCTACAATACCTATGTGATCGAGGGCCTGCCGCCGGGACCGATCTCCAATCCCGGACGTGCCTCGCTCGAAGCCGCGGCCAATCCGGCGCGGACGCGCGATCTCTTCTTCGTGGCCGATGGAACGGGTGGTCACAGCTTTACCGAGACCTACGAACAGCATCAAAAGAACGTCGCCAAACTACGGACGATGGAAAAGCAGATCCAGAACGATACGGTCGAACCGGCTGACGAGCCGCCGCCGGCGGCAGCGCCCGCGGCTGCGGCGCCTCCCGCTGCCGACACCGATGCGACCGGCGCTGCCCCTGGGGCGAAGCCTCCGACAAAGAAGCGGGGCCGGCCGGCTCGGCAAGGCGCGGCGCAGCCGTCACGGCACGTTGTCCAGCAATAAGCAGGCAGCGGCAGGCGTCATTTCCGCGACGTGGCGGGGCAGGGACCGAATTCCCCTCGCGCGCAAAACGCTTTAACGTAGGAATGGTTCGTTCCCACGAATCTCGCCCCTGATCCCCGCGGAGTAATCAGCACGATGGCGCTGTCGAGTATGACCGGCTTTGCGCGAAGCCATGGCACCAGCGGCCCCTATGCATTCGAATGGGAGCTGAAATCGGTAAATGCCAAGGGTTTCGATTTCCGGATGCGCCTGCCGCCTGGATGGGACGAGATCGAGGCGCCGATCCGCAAGCGATCTGCCGATGTGCTGTCGCGCGGCACCGTCTACGCCAATTTGACCGTGAAGCGCGCCAATGCGGCGTCTGTCGTTCGCATCAACGAGGACGTTCTCGCTTCGGTTCTGAAGGTTGCGACCGAACTGTCAGGCAGGATCGACGCGGTCGCGCCGAGCATAGACGGCCTGCTATCGGTCAAGGGCGTTCTCGAGATTGTCGAGCCTGAGACCGACGAAGCCGAGGAAAAGGCTGCCAAGACTGCGGCGGCCGAAGCGTTCGAACAGGCGCTGCACAGCCTCGTCGATATGCGCAAGCGCGAAGGTACAGCGCTTGGCCAGATTTTGTCGCAACGCATGAACGAAATCGAAGGCCTTGCACGCAAGGCGGAGGCTGCGCCGGGTCGACGGCCGGAGGCGGTGAAAGCGCGGCTTGCCGAGCAGATTGCCGCGCTTCTTGAAACGTCAGATCGCTTCGACGAGGACCGGCTCAGTCAGGAGGCGATCCTGATCGCTGCGAAGGCCGACATTCGCGAGGAACTCGATCGTATCGCCTCCCATGTTGCGCAGGCGCGTGAACTGATCGGCAAGGGCGGCCCAATCGGACGACGGCTGGATTTCCTGGCGCAGGAATTCAATCGCGAGGTCAATACCTGCTGTTCGAAATCGAACGATCTGGAATTGACCAACATCGGCCTCGAGATGAAAAACGTGGTCGAGCAGTTTCGCGAGCAGGTCCAGAATTTGGAGTGATCAATGGCGGCGGACGGTCACGGAGTTGAGCGGCGTGGTTTGATGTTCGTGCTGTCGTCGCCATCGGGCGCTGGCAAGACCACGCTGTCGCGGCTGCTGATCGAGCGGATCAAGGGGCTGAGCCTGTCGGTCTCTGCTACCACGCGGCCGATGCGGCCGGGCGAGGTCGATGGCCGCGACTACGCATTCGTCGACAAGGCGACCTTCGAAGCCATGGTCAAGCGCGACGAACTGCTGGAGTGGGCCACAGTATTCGACAACCGCTACGGCACGCCGCGTGCGCCGGTTGAAGCTGCGCTGTCGGCTGGCCGCGATGTGCTGTTCGATATCGATTGGCAAGGCACGCAGCAGTTACGCGAGAAGGCGCGCGCCGACGTCGTGTCCGTGTTCATCCTGCCTCCGTCCGCCGCCGATCTGGAGAAACGTCTGCACACGCGGGCGCAGGATTCAGACGAGGTGATCCGGGGACGCATGGATCGCGCGGCGCACGAACTGAGCCACTGGGCGGAATACGACTACATTGTCATCAATCAGAACGTCGACGACGCCTTCGCCGAAGTGCAGTCGATCCTGAAAGCCGAGCGGCTCAAACGCGAACGCCGCACCGGATTGACGGCGTTCGTACGCGAGTTGCAGCGGCAACTCGAGAAGTAGGTTCGTCAGGTCGCCGCCTCTCGCGACGCCCGCGAGAGAAGCTCGAGAATATCGCGCGATTGCGCCTCGATGTCCCGGCGGGCGCGAAGGGTCTCCTCCCTCGGCGGCGCAGGCGCATGGATATCTTGCGTCTGCCACGGTGCAGGGCGGTCACCATCGACGGGATCCCAGATGGACTCCTGGCGACGGCGCATCTGGCCGAGCCTGCTCAGGCTTCCGAATTTCACAACGGCAAATCCGAGAAATCCCGCGAACGCGAGCGCACCGGCCAGGCCGCCCAGCAGCATCGGCATCGAATAAGACGAAGCCTGGGGTGGCAGAGCAGCGGCTACGCGGACGGCAGGTCCCGGTTCGCTGCGCTCCCCAAGCAGTTGTGAAGTAGGTTTTGCCGTCACGGCAGCGGTCGGCGCGGATGCTGGTGCCGCTTGTGACGTAGGCGTGCTAGTTGCCGGATCGGGCCAGCGCGTAGTGACGGTTGATTGCGGAGTGTCTGCGGGGGACGCGGGCTCTGCGGTTGCCGTATTTGCGGCAGGCGTATCCGGCGCCGGTGAAACCGCGGTGGCCGTCTGATCGTTCGCTGTTGCCGCAACGAGCTGGGCTCGGGCATTGGCGACCGATGGTTGCAAGGGCGCGGCGGCGGATGGCTGGACCGGCTTGTCAGGTGCGGACGCAGGGGATGACGGTTTTGCTGAGGTTGCCTGCGCCGTCTTGCCGCGTTCCTCGCCGAGGTACCAGCAGTGGCGCTTCGTTCCTGCCTCGACGCGATAGTACCAGTGGCTTCCGCGCGGCGTCGCGGCTTTCGGTCCCGACAGACAGGTATCGTCCGCACGCGCCGACCCGGACAGCGCAATTGCAAACACGCTGCCGCCGAGTGCAGCGGTCAGAATGGCTGAGAATAATTTCCCCGAATGGTGTGACATAAGCATCCCCGGTGATGACGAGATGAACGCAACGACGTCTCTGCCAAATTGTCGGGGACAACTTGGGTCGCAATGCGCCGCAAATCCGGAAGGGCTGGGGCTTAATTGAGGCTGCGCGCCAGGCGCTCAAACGCTGCCGCGTTTCGCCAAGGCATCGAACGGATTGTCACGCGAGGAATGGCGGATGTTACTGCTTGACGGCCGTCCAGCGGCCGATGCAGCCATCGGATCGGGTGAACGTTCCTGAGCCGCTGCGACCCGAGAAGCGCCCCTGGCTCGTGACGCCGATGCCGTTGTAGTTGCCGCTGCCGTGAACGGATCCGCTTGCACTGACGGTGCCGCCGCCGTAGTTGCCGACCAGTTTTCCGCTGGTCACGATGACGTTTTCCCTGAACGTATCGGAGCAGGTCGTGCCGCGGCTCGAAATCGACCATGCGCCGTCGAAATTTCCGCCGCCACCACCTCCGCTGCTACGCCGTGAATGGCGCGGCTCTGCGGGCCGGCCCCGTTGCACGGGGCGGTCGGGTGAGAGTGATCGCGCCGGCCGCGAGCCCGAGACGGATTTGTCGTCGTTGCCGATGCTGCCGCCGGCGCTTCCCTGAGCCTGGGACAAGCCTGGGCTGCAGAAAACTGCAAGGGCTGCCGAGAGCAGGGCGATCTTGATCGAAGATGATGAGATGTTTTGCATAATCAAAATATATCCAAAATCAGTTATTCGGTTTTGTGAGTGTCGCGGCCGGGATCGTTGGCGCACACGGCATCGATAATGCGGCAAGACTTGCCGTTCTTGCCGCAAGCGTCAAGCGCGGCCGTTCTGGCGCCGCGCAGGGTATCGCGCTGAACCAGTGACCATGAACTGCCTGAGAATGCGAAGGCGCCGCACTTCTCGCCGTAAAAACTGAGCTCCACGGTGCATTTCGATCCGCCGCATTTGGTTCGAGCGTCATCGACCGCCGCGCGACGTGATACCTGATCCCAGGAAATCCCCCACCGGTTGGCGTCAGGATCGAACGTGATCGAAGCCCACGGTTTCAGATCATCCATCTTGCGTAACCGCGTCAGCACGCCTTCCGTGGGTTCGCCGCTCGGCGTCATCCGGCTCTTCTGCTGGAATTGCATGATGGCGACGCGCATGCCGTTCTTGCTGTCGATCGGCTCCGGATCGAAATTGTGCTCGTAGAGCCGGTCGCTCAGTTCGCGCAGCAGCACCGGATCCTTGATCGGAATTCTGTCAGGGTCCGGGCGCAGTGTATCGGTGAGGCGCGCTTCCTGTGTTGGAGCTACGGCCGGGCCAGTCGCTGCGGCGGGCGGGACGAAATAGAACGTGCCATCGATGGGCGATGACGATACCCATGGCTGTTGTGCACCGTTGGTGGAGCGTTTCACGGCGAGCCCGACCTGATTGAAGGTCTGGAAAATATCGAGGCCAGCCTGACGGACGGTGGATGCGAGTGCCTTTGTGTAGGGGCTGTGGCCGTCGGTGCCGTCCTGAGCGACGCTGCCAGGTTGTGTGGCATAGGAGATCAAGGTGCCTTCCGGCGCGCGCATCTGGGCGAGGCCGCCGCCCGTGGCGCGAAGCCCCGCGGTGCCGAACGGATTGTTTCGGCAGGCGTCGAGGATCAGCAGGTTGAGCTTGGTTCCGGAGCCGTGCATCTGCCGCAGCACGAGATTGACGTCGACCATCTGGAAATCGACATCCGCCTCTCGGGTCGGATTGGCGCCGACGGGAACGAGGTAGTTCGCCCCGCTCACCTGCACGCCATGGCCGGCGTAATAGAACAGCGCGACGTCCGCGCCCTGGATCTGGCGCCCGAAGGTTTGCAGGGCGATGTCGAGCGAAGGTTTGTCGAGATCGAGCTGCGCCTTACCGCCGACCAGTGCGAAATCCAGGCTTGCGAGGGTTTCCGCCATTAGCGCGGCGTCGTTCTTCGGATTGTCGAGCTGCGTGATATTCCGATACGCCGAGTTGCCGATGACAAGCGCAATACGCTTTTCCGCCGCGGCCGGGCCGGCGAGGGCGCCCGTCAACAGGCCGATCAGCGCAAGACAAGCGAAACGGCTGCAATCAATAAAAAGCCGGCGCATCCCCCGTGCATCCCGCTAAACATCCAAATATGCGGGCGAGTTTAACAGCGGCTGGCGACGGGGAAAAGCCGGTGGGTGCGCGACAAAGTTGCGCCGGGAGACTGTTGCGGCCTCCCGGCGAATCCCGGTCAGTTCTTGAACATGATGCGGCCGACCACCTTGCCGGCGCGCAATTGCTCGATCCATTTCTGGGCATCGCCCATCGGCTCTTCCTTCATGGGCGTCGGCTTGATCTTGCCGGATCGCGCCAGCGCCATCAGCTCCTGCGCTTCCGCAAGTGTGCCCACCATGAAGCCTTCGATGGTCATGCGTTTGTAGATCCACTGCACCATCGGCAGATTGAAGTTGCCGCCCATCAGGCCGGAGACAACGATCTTGCCGCCACGCGCAAGGGCTGAGACCGCAAAATTCATCGACTTCTCGTTACCGGCGAAATCGACGATGGCATCGAAGCCGCCGTCGTTCTCCTTGACGATGCGCTTGGCGATGTCGGCCTCCGACGGATCATAAGCCACCGCGGCGCCGTTCTTGAGCGCGGTATCACGCGCCGCCGGGCTCAGGTCAGCGACGGAGATCTTCTGCTTGAACATGGCTTGCGCAAACGCGAGCCCCATCATGCCAACGCCGCCGAGACCGATCAGCAGCAGGTTGCGCTGGCGCGGCCGGTCGACGAGACGTTTCAGCGCGCCGTAAGCGGTGACGCCGGAACACATCAGGGTCGCCGCCGTATTCACGGGCAGGGGATCGTAGTCGAGCAGGTATTTTGCGTCGGGGACTAGCACGTGGGTCGCAAATCCGCCGTCGATCGAGACGCCGAGAAAGCGGTTTTTGGCACAGAGATTTTCATCGCCGGCCAGACAGTCGCGGCATTGCCCGCAGCCGATCCACGGGAATACGGCCTTCTTCTGACCCACGAAATCTTTTGAAACGTCCGGACCTACTTCGTCGACGACACCAGCGATTTCGTGTCCGAGTGTGAACGGCAACGTCATGCCGCGCGTGGTGTCGAGCCGCTTGCCGTTGCCGAGATCGGCGTAGCCGTCCTGGATATGCAGGTCGGAGTGACACAGTCCGCAGCGCTCGATACGGACCAGCACCTCGCGCCCTTGCGGTTTGGGTGTGTCGACGATGGTTTCGCACAACGGCGCATCGAACTTGACCAGTGATTGACGAAACATTTGCGCCATTACGCATTCTCCTCGGACCGATTGGAATTTTCGGTCCGTATATTGGCCAATTCGCGCGCCATGGCAACAAAGCCCGGCAATGGAATTGTTTCGGCGCGCTGGGTAGGGTCGAGGCCGGCGGCCGCGGCGAGCCGCTCCGGCGCCACGCCAAGCGATTTGAGACTCTGGCGGATCATCTTGCGGCGCTGGCCGAACGCGGCGGCGGCGACTTGCTCCAGCACCTTTCGTTCGCACGGCATCGGAGCGGGGTGCGGCAGCAACCGCACCACCGAGGAGGTGACCTTCGGCGGCGGGACAAACGCGGCACGCGAAATATCGAACAGAATTTTGGTTTCCGTGCGCCAGTTGGCGAGCACCGCCAATCGTCCGTAAGCGTCCTCGTTATCGCGCGCGACGATACGCTCGGCGACCTCGCGCTGAAACATCAGCACCATGGTGTCGTACCATGGCGGCCATGGCTCGACGGATAGCCAGCCGATCAACAGCGCCGTGGCGATATTGTAGGGCAGGTTGGCGACGATTTTCGCGCGCTCGTCGCCCAGGAGCGGGCGCGGATCGAAGGTCATGGCATCGGCGCAGACGATCTCCAGTCGCCCCGGATAATGCGCTGCGATTTCCTCCAGCGGCCCCAATGCGCGCTCGTCGCGTTCGATGGCAATGACGCGCTTGGCTCCGGTCGCGAGCAGGGCGCGGGTGAGGCCACCGGGGCCGGGACCGATCTCAATGACGGTCGACTGCTCAAGCGGCCCGGCTGCGCGGGCGATCCGCGCTGTCAGGTTCAAGTCGAGCAGAAAGTTCTGGCCGAGCGATTTGCGCGCCGACAGTTGGTGACGTTTGATGACGTCACGTAGCGGCGGCAGATCATCGATCGCGCTCATCCTTGCGATGCCGCCATGCGTGCGGCGAGCCGGAGCGCGGCGATCAGGCTGGACGGATTGGCACGGCCTGTCCCGGCAATGCCGAAGGCCGTGCCGTGGTCCGGCGAGGTGCGGATGAAGGGCAGGCCCAACGTCACGTTGACGCCGTCGTCGAACGCCAGCGTCTTGATCGGGATCAGCGCCTGATCGTGATACATGCAGACCGCGCAATCGTAGGTCTGGCGCGCGGCGGCGTGGAACATGGTATCGGCCGGCAACGGGCCGCGCGCATCGATGCCTTCGGCACGCAGGGTTGCGACCGCGGGCGCAACGATGGCTTGATCCTCATGGCCGAGCGAGCCGCCTTCGCCGGCATGCGGATTTAGACCGGCGATCGCGAGGCGAGGCCGGGCGATTCCGAAGCGCTTGATCAAGTCAGCGACGAGGATGCGCGACGTGGTAACGATGAGTTCGCTCGTCAATTGTGCGATCGCTTCGCGCAACGGCACATGAATGGTGACCGGCACCACGGCCAGCGTTGGAGACCACAGCAGCATCACCGGCAGCGGCGTTCCGTCGTCCCGTGTTGCGAGTTCGGCTAGAAATTCGGTGTGGCCGGGATGCGCAAAACCGGCGTCGTACAACACGCTTTTGGCGATCGGATTGGTCACAACCGCAGCAACGTGACCAGCGGTGACATCATCGACAGCGCGACGAATGGCGGAAATGGCAATGGGAGCGCTGCTTGCGTCAGGATGGCCGGGTTTGGCCGTTGGGGCTTCGCCGATGTTGACCACGGGCAGGGCTTGCGCGAAGGCGTTCGCGGCGTCTTGCGGCTCGACCTCGATGACGGGGATCTCGACGCCAAGAGACTGCGCACGCTTGCGGATGAAGTCAGTATTGCCGAGTAGATAGAACGGCGGGATCTGATTTTCGACACGGCCTTGCCAGGCCGCAATCGTGATGTCAGGGCCGATTCCCGCCGGCTCGCCTATGGTCAGTGCGAGAGGTTTCTGCATTGATCTGCGGCCTATACCCACTCGAATGACAATCCTACCCGCCAAAACAGGCAACAACGGCGCGGCCTGCATACAGATGCTGATCGAGCGAGATCATTTCGAGCGGGCGCAATCCGACGCGAAACGCAAGTCGCTTCTGACTTGCGACACGGCTCTATCGATACTCGATCATCGCCGCCTTACGGATGTCCTGCAGGTAGGACTTCGATCGCGCCTCGTATTTTTGCACGTAAAGTTTCTCGCGAATTTTTCGCTGTTCCGGTGTATCGCCGCTGGTCGGCTTGCGTTCGCATAACGCAACCATCTCGATGCCCTGCCGTGTGACCTCGGGAGCGGTGAGGTGGCCAACAGGGGTCTTGTCCAGCAGCTCGCGAAGCGGTTGCGGCAAGTCAGCCGAAGTCTTGACCACCGTGTCACGGATCGTGGCATTGCGCATCGAGCGGAATAATGTATTGGCGTCGTCACAGCTTTGCACGCGGCTACGCAGCGCTTCGGCTTCCTTGCGCCGCATTTCGATTGTCGCCGGCGGCGAGCCGCGCGGCACCACCAGCACGATGGGCCGCATCTGGTATTCGAAATTGTTGCCGTCGTTTTTTCCGTCGGCAGCATCGCCGGATGCCGTGCGGACAGCCTTATCACTAACCATGAGGCTGTCCTTGAAGCGGCCGCGCACCAGGCTGCTCCACACCATGTCAGCCTTGATCCGATTCCGGAGCGTTTCCGGTCGAATGCCTCGGCTCGCCAACGTATGTGTGAGTTGCTCGGGCGACATGCGCATCCGCTGACTCATCGTTGCAAGGGAGGAATCGATATCGGCTGTTGTGGGATCAACGCCGTATTTCTTGGCTTCTTTGATCTTGACCTTTTCGTCGATCAATTCCTCAAGAACTTGCTTGCGGCTACTCTTTTGGTTCGATAGCGCCTGTAAACGCATCCGCTGGTCGATATCGAAATTGGTAATCGGCTCGCCATTGACCATCGCGGCGACGGACTGGGCGCGTGCTGGCGTAAAGCCAACGGTTGCCGAAAGGGCGGCGAGAGAGATCAGAGCCGAAAATGCCAGACGTAGCGGAAGAGTCATCATATCCGAAGTGACAAGCTTTCAGGCTGGAATGTTTGCCCACTGGGTTGAGGGTAGGCGAACTGGACGTACGTCGTCCAGCTAGTAGACGCCGTTTCCGCCCGCGCCAGCTGATGTCTGGCCCAAGGTTCGCAATCCGAGTTGCAGCATAACAGCATGGCTAAGCTGTGGCGCTAAGCCGCTCGTATAAGACGCATACGTGTAATTGGTGATGTAGTTGACGCCCAGGATGAAACAGTCGTCAACGTAGCCGAAGCCCACGGCATATGTATCGATCGCATTGCTTTCCAGATTGAAACGGGCCGCGCCGGTTGCCACCCAATTGGATGCGAGCTTGACCGAGCCGCTCCCCAGTATGCCTGACCGCCGGGTCAGATAGCCGAGGTCAGGCTGCGCGGCATAGTCGCCGTACATCAAGCTAACCGACCACCGATTAAAGCTGGCACGGCCTTCGACCTCAAGCCGCTGAACGGCGCCGGTCGCTTCGTCAAAGCGGGCGCGCGAACTGAACGAATAGGTGCTGTTCGGCGCATAAGCGATGCTGGCGACGTAGTCCGACACCGGCTTTTGCAGGCCGGAATCCACCGCCGTGTTGGTGGCGTCGGCGACCGCGAACGAATTCATGCCGAATAGATGGTATGACTGCCCGAACATGGCCTTGACGGTGCCGCCATGATCGAACTGCGTGGTGGCCTGAACGCCAACATTGGCGCGACCGCCGCCTTCGACCCGGTCATAGCCGGAGAACTTGTCGACACTGAACAGGTTGCTGGTGTCGAAGATCATGCTCTGGGCATCTTCATTCGGCAGCCGGCCGGCGTATTGCTCGTTCGGGCGCGCAATCACCTGAGCAATCGGCTCGATGATCGTGGTGCCCCACGGTTGCACGTTGATGAAGGGATAGCGGTATTCGAAGCCAACGGTTGGCATCCACCGCACATCGTTGATGTCGCCGGTCGGTAGGAAATTTGACACGCCGGGCTGATTGCCGATCGAAGCGTTGATCGCATCGGCGCGGATCGAAGCAAAAGGTGTCCATATCTGCCCGATCGGGTCAGTGTACGAACGACGCCACTGAGCTTCGGCCGTGAGGCGGGAATAGGTGCCAGGGATACCGCGCAACAGACAGTTCGCCGGATTCTTCACGAGTGGATCGGCTGTGGTCGGCAAGCAAGCTCCGCTTCCGATCGCAGTCGCTTTGATCGGATCGAACGCTGCGACGTCACGCGTCAAGCTGGTGAAATTGGTCTTGTAGCTGACCTCGCCGCCGAGGATCGGACGATTGAAGACGTTCGAATAGTCAATCACGGGCGCGACGATCGGCACCTGCGACTGGTTACCCGAGAGGCTGAGATAATAGATCGCGCGCGCGTCAAAGTAGCTGCGGTTGCCGACGCCGGTCAGATAAAGTTGCGAGATTGCCTCGGTCGGCAGGCTGAGGAAGGCCGCCATCGGATCGCGGTACTGCGACAGCCGATAGTCGGTGAGGAAGGCATAGTCCGACAGCGCGACGCCGTCCCAACCCCAGGACCAGCGATCATTGATCGCAAATTGACCCTTGGTCTCGACGCCGCCGCGCAAATCTCGATCACCCGGCCGACCGACGAAGGCTTTCGGATCCTCCTGGCTGATACCGTAAGCGCGAATGCGATAGGCGCCGTCGATCAGCCGTTGCTGGAATTCGGCCTGCATCAGTACGCCCTGGCGCGTGGTGAAGCGCGGCGCGAAGGTCGCGTCCATGTCCGGCGCGATCGCCCAATAGAACGGAATGCTGACGCCGTAGCCAGTTTCAGTCGTGTTCGAGAAGCCCGGCATCAGGAAACCGCTCTTGCGTTTGACGGTCGGGTCCGGGGTCGAGAAGTACGGCAGATACGCAATCGGAACGCCAAAGAATTCAAGTTTGGCGTCCTCGAAATAAAGTGTCTTGTCGGTCTGGTCGTGAATGATGCGGGCACCCTTCACCTGCCAGAGCGGCGGCTTCTTGGGATTGTCCCGGCACGCGGCGCATGCGGTATAAACACCGTTCTGGAAGACCGTGTAGTTACCCTTGGTGCGGTCGGCGCGGGTCGCGGCCATCCGGGTCTGGTCGGCGGTGTCGACGCGAAGGGAATCGACGAAGCCGTCGCGGTAGTCGTCGCTCAGATCGAGGGCATTGGCATAGGTGATCTTGCCGTCGACGTCGGTAAGGCGGACATTTCCTTCCGCGTGTAGCCGCTTCGACTTCTGATCGTAGATGACCTTGTCGGCTTCCAGCGACGAGCCGTTGTAGAAGATCTGCACATTGCCGACCGCCGAAACCTGAGAGTCGTTGTAGTTGTAATCGACCTCGGCGGCTTGCACGAGCATCTGTCCGTTGCTGCTCGCGGGTGGACGCGGCGGGACAGGACGCGTGTGAGGCGTGTTGTAGGTGAATCCCTGCGCGGCCGCCGGCGTCCCGGTTGCCAACAGCATCGCGCCGCCAGAAACCAAGCCAAGAACGGCGATCCACTTGGACAAACCCCGGCTATTGCGGCGCGGCCGAGCGCGTCGCATTGCGGCAGTCAAATGTCCCTGGCGGGTGGCGACGTTGGCCACTACCCGTCCTCCTGATACAACAAGGCCAGAAAGCCGGTCAGGCCACCCACGCAGACGGGCAGCCATGCGGCAGCGATTGGATGCATCAATTCGGCCTTGCTCAAATCTTCAGTTACCTTGGAGAGCACATAGAGCAGAAAGCCAGAACCCACGCCACTCAAAACCATCTTCTGCACCCCGCCGAAGCGAAAAAACCGCAAGCTGACGGATGCAGCCAATAACACCATAGCTATCAGCAAAAACGGCTGTGCCACAAGTTTATGATACTGCAAACGATATCCGGCGCTGGCCAATCCGGAGCTTTCCGACGATTTGATGTATGACGGCAGTTGCCAAAATGACACAGTTTCCGGGGTGGAAAAACTGTTCCGGACCTGCGCCGGGGTCAGACTGGTGGCTAGGTTGATCGTGTCTTGAATCACCGGGGGAGAATCAAGGGAGTATCGGCGTACCGCCTTCAGCACCCACTGTCCCGTTTCGAGGGTGGCTTCACGGGCTTCGATTCGTTCGATGAAGCGGTGAGCATTATCGAAGCGGAAAACGGTTAGTCCGGTCAGTCGCAATCCTTGCTGCTCGCTGCGGGTCGCGTTGATGATGGCCTGACCGTCGCTGTTGACCTGATTGATCCAGAATCCGGTCGCTTCCTGCAGGCCGCCGCCCGGTGCGCTGCCGAACAGTTCCGCCTCCAACTGCTTCGATCGCTCGCGCAGGTCGGCCGACATCGGGTTGTAGAGGGTGGTCGCGACAATCCCAAGCACCAAGGCGCTCGCCAAGGCGGGGGAGATGAATTGCCACGCGGAGACGCCCGCAGCGCGCGCCACCACGAGCTCAAGGCGCCGCGAAAGAGCCAGATAGCACGTCATCGCGCCGATCAGGACACAGAACGGCGTCAGCTTTTCCAGAAGCTGAGGAACGCGGAACAGCGACGTTTCCGCGACCATGATGGCGGAGGCATTCACGAGGCTCGAGGTGCGCCGCACCATCTCGATATAGTCCACCAACACCAGCAGCACGAAAATGCTGGCAAACACGCCGACCGCCGACACCAGGAAACGGCCGGCAAAATATCGTCCCAGCGTGTTGATCAACATGCTCATGGCGACACCGGGCGTCCGAACAGGCGGAGCAGGCGTTCATTGGATCGGTTGATCGCCTCCATCACGGCGGCCGGAGGTTCGATGACTACACCTCTGAGGATGATCCAGATACTGCAACCGATCGCGACGACTAGCATGAGATACTGGAACAGCGCGGCCATCGGCGATTTCACCGCCATGACGGAACAGGCGAAGCCGACCATCCGGATGCCGAAAACGGCAAGAATCGACGCGGTGATCGAGAAATTGCGGCTCTGCCGCGTCGTTCGCGGCGTGCCGAGGAACGCGAAGGTCAAGGCTGCGAAGGCGAACGGGTAGATCGGCGACATCAGGCGATCGTGCAAGTCGGCGAAGAACTGCCCGGGCAGTTGCTTATACATCGGATCGCTCGGATCCGGAGAAATCAGCTCCCAGAGGTAGCGTTCACGGATGCCGTAGGTGATATCGCCGCCGCGATTGGAGAATTTCGACATATCGAAGGCGTAGCGCTCGAACGACACCAGAACGGGATCGCGCTTGTCCGTCTCGAATCGTTCGAGGTGTCCATCCTGCAAGACCAGGAACGAACCACGTTCGTTTTTCAGCACCGTGCCGCGCTCGGCCATGATGCTGATACGTTCCTTAGGATCGCGGCGGTCGTCGACAAACACACCAGCCAGCACGCCGCCGGGAAGCCGCTCGCGGATTCGGATGGTCAGATTCGATTCGAGCTGTGAGAAGCGGCCTGGCTGCAAGATATTGGCCAGGACGTCAGCGGTGATTTCCGCGTCCCATTGCTTGATCCGCCGCATTCCGTCCGGCGCGAGATAAGCCGCGATAAAGGCGACGAGGAGCGCAACGATCGCCGTCGCAATCAAGAACGGCCGGAACAGGCGGATCGGCGACAATCCGGCTGCGTTCATCACGATGATTTCGGAATCGGTGGCCAGCTTGTTAAGGGTGTGGGACACCGCGATCATCAAGGCGATCGGCGCGATGATCAGCACCAGCGCCGGAATCACGAGACTTGTGATTCCGAGGAAGGTCATGATGGTCTGACCTTGGCTCGTCATCAGATCGATGCCGCGCAACGCCTGGGTGATCCAGATCACCCCGGTGAGGCTGATCAAAACCACCGCGAACGAGGCAAGCGTCGTCCGGACGATGTATTTATCGATCGACCCCATCGGGTAACGCTGTCCCCATCCAATAACGCAAACCGCGACATAACCCAGATTCGCAAGGAATCTCCCCGTGGGCAGTCGCAGAACTCCGGACATTACCAAGAATTCGGCCGGATAACACCGTCCTGATCGGGCAACAAAATGGCTGTGCCGTGGCGGCCGCCGGGTATCGTTAATAAGGTGTCGATGATCTGCGGTTCGCCCGCGGGATAAAGCTAAAGCAGTGATCTTCCGGTAAACAGGTCGGGTTGATGTGAATTGCGCTTGACGGATCGGTTGCCGCAACCAAAAAACTATCGTCAACGATGCGCTGTCGCTGCTGGGCGATATTTGCGCGTGTGATTCGATGGAGGATTATTCATGCCCGACGCCGTCAAGCTCGGCTTCGTTTCGTTTTCAACAGCCGCGCGCGGTCCGCTCGTCGTCTTCTGTGACGACGCGTTGAAGCTCGGGCCTGCAACCCGGAAGGCACTTGGGAGCGCAACCGATATCGTCAAACGTGCCGCGGCCGCCAACCGGTTCAAGGGAAAGCAAGGAACGGTCCTCGACATCCTCGCGCCGGAAGGGGTGCGCGCGGATCGGCTGATCGTGATCGGCCTTGGCAAGGTCAATGATCTTGCGGAACGGGATTTTCTCAAGCTTGGCGGAATCGCCGCCGGCAAGATCGGTACGGGCAACCGTGCGGCAACGGTGATTGCCGAGTTGCCGACGGTGGCGATGACGCCGGCGCAAGCCGCATCGCTCGCGTTGGGCATGCAACTGCGTGCCTATAAATTCGATCGCTACAAGACCAAGAAGAAGGACGACGATGACGGTGCGACGCGAAGCGAGATCGCCATTGCCGTGAATGACGTCGCCGCCGCGCGCAAGGCGTTCGGGCCGCAAAGCCATATCGGTGACGGCGTCTTGCTGGCGCGCGAACTGGTCAACGAGCCGCCGAACGTACTTTTCCCGATCGAGTTCGCTCGGCGCGCCAGCCTGCTTCGCAAGCTCGGCGTCAATGTCGAAGTGCTCGACGTCAAGGCGATGGCCAAACTGAAAATGGGCGCGCTGCTGGGCGTCGGGCAGGGCTCGACCCAACCTAGCCGGACCGTAATCATGCGCTGGAACGGCGGCAAGCGCGGAGACGCGCCGGTCGCTTTTGTCGGCAAAGGCGTCTGCTTCGATACCGGTGGCATTTCAATCAAGCCGGCCGGAAACATGGAGGAAATGAAAGGCGACATGGGCGGCGCTGCTTGCGTGGTCGGCCTGATGCACGCGCTCGCGGCCCGCAAGGCCAAGGTCAACGTTATCGGCGCGATCGGCATCGTCGAGAACATGCCCGACGGCAATGCGCAGCGGCCCGGCGATATCGTGACGTCGATGTCGGGCCAGACCATCGAGATCATCAACACGGATGCGGAAGGCCGGCTGGTGCTGGCCGATGTGCTCTGGTACGTCGCCAAGAAGTTCAAGCCGCAATTTATGATCGATCTGGCGACATTGACCGGTGCTATCATGGTCGCGCTCGGCACCGAATATGCGGGTCTGTTCTCCAACAACGACCAACTCGCGGGGCGTCTTGCCGAGGTCGGGCAGGCGACCGGTGAGCGGGTGTGGCGGATGCCGCTTGGACCGGAGTACGACAAGCTCATCGACTCGCAGTTCGCCGACATGAAAAACACCGGCGGCCGCCATGGCGGCTCGATCACCGCCGCGCAGTTCCTTCAGAGGTTCGTTGACGGGACGCCCTGGGCGCACCTCGATATTGCCGGCACCGCCATGGGCGCGCCGAAAACCGATATCAACCAGAGCTGGGGATCGGGCTACGGAGTCCGCCTGCTGGAGCGGCTGGTGGCCGAACACTACGAAGCCAGACGATGACGGAGATCCTGTTCTATCATTTGCAAAATATGAGTATAGAAAGCGTGTTGCCGTCGTTACTTGAGAAGTCGCTGCAGCGCGGCTGGCGCGCCGTGGTGCAGACTGCGTCGGAGGAACAGGCCGACACGCTCGACGCCCATCTGTGGACTTATCGAGAAGATTCATTCCTTCCACATACGACGTGGCGCATGGCCGACGCCCACGAGCAGCCGGTCGTCCTTGCGGCGGCGGAAACCAATCCGAACGAAGCGCATATCCGTTTTCTGGTCGATTGCGCTGCGCTGCCGGCCGATGCCGACAGCTACGAACGTGTCGTCCTGATGTTCAATGGCGACGACGATGAGGCCGTTGCCGGCGCGCGGAGTGCCTGGAAAGATGGTAAGGCCAGAGGTTTTACGGTGACCTATTGGCAGGCCGACGAGCGGGGACGTTGGCAACGGCGGGAATAATATTGTTAAATATTTAACGATAGAGCCATTCTTGGCGACCTTTGGCGTTGTGGGACCGATGCCGGTCATGGTCGTGCCGTAAATCAATGGTGGACACGATCCTAGATGATATCGATGGACTAAAGGCCGGATCGAACGTGCGTAGTAGCTCTTCACATCGAAATGTTCTGCTTGCGGCTGCGCTGGTTGCACCCCTGCTGGCCGGCTGTTCGGGAGCCAGCATGTCCGATGTGTTTTCCAGCGATCTGATGTCCAAGGATGCCCAATGGTTTTCGCGCGCCGGGCGCAGTCTGAACCGGAACGTCTCCATTGAGACGCCGCCGCTGACACCGGAAAAGCCGGTGACGCCCGAGGATCTCATCAGCGCCGAGGGGCAATGCCCAGGTATGGCGCCATCGAGCGAAGCAAGCGCAATGGCCGACGGGCCGGGCGCAACGCCGCCTGCACAAGGCGGACACGTCGCGCTGGGACATACCGAATGCGATGTCGCGCGCGGTGCCGGCGCTCCTGATAACGTCAACCTGTCCACGGGCCCAGGCGGCGAGCGCATCGCCGTATTGACCTACACCAAGGGACCGCGCGCCGGGATTTATACCTTCAACGCGGGCCGCTTGAGTTCGATCGAGGGTTTGCCGGCAGCCGCGGCACCCGCCAAGCCAACCCGTGCGAAAGCCAAGAAGCGCCACGCTGGCTAGCTGCGAGCGCGATTGAAGCAAGCGCGTCGAGAAATTCTGACCTGACTTAGCCGACTTCCTCGTCCAGCGCCGTGCTGGCCGCAAGCCATTCGTCTTCCGCGCGTTGAAGGGCGGCGGCTGCGCCGGTGCGTGCCTTGCCGAGTTGTGCGGCTTGCTTAAGATCGCGTTGATACAGGTCCGGCATCGCCAATGCCGTATCGATCTTCGCGATGATCTCGCTGATGCGCGCGATTTCCGCTTCGGCGTCCGATACTCGCTGCTTCGGCGAGGCACGCCTTTCCGACTTGGGACGCGAAGCCTTGTCACGTGGGCGCGGATCGGCGGCTCGGTCGCGCAAGGAGGTCGGTTGTGCGCCGCGTGACGACAGCACCGTGCGACGATAGCTATCGAGATCGTCGTCATACGACGAGACCGTGCGATCGGCGACGACCCACAGTTGATCGGCGCAGGCTTCGATCAGGTAGCGGTCGTGCGACACCATGATGATCGCGCCAGGAAACTCGTTGATGGCTTCGGCGAGCGCGGCACGGCTGTCGATATCGAGATGGTTGGTCGGCTCGTCGAGGACGATCATGTTGGGGGCGGCGAAGGTGGCGAGGCCGAGCAATAGCCGCGCCTTCTCGCCGCCGGACAAATTTCTGACCGTGGTATCGCCCGCCTTGCCGGAAAACCCGATGTTGCCGACCCGGGCGCGAACCTTGGATTCCGGAGCTTCTGGCATCAATCGGCGGACGTGATCGTAGGGCGAGCCCGCGAGATCGAGTTCGTCGGTTTGATGCTGCGCGAAGTATCCAACGGACAATTTGTCAGCACGGACGATCTTGCCTGAAAACGGGGCGAGCTTGCCGGCGAGCAGTTTCACCAGCGTCGATTTGCCGTTGCCGTTGGCGCCGAGCAACGCAATGCGGTCGTCGTTATCGATCCGCAACGTCACACGGCTGAGCACCGGTTTGTCAGGATCGTATCCGACAGTGACACCGTCGAGCGCGATGATTGGCGGGGAGAGTGTTTTCTCCGGTGTTGGAAAGGTGATCTCGCGGACGTCCTGCGTCACCAGCGCGGTGACCGGTTTCATTTTCTCCAGCATCTTGACGCGGGACTGCGCCTGCCGCGCCTTCGATGCCTTGGCCTTGAAGCGGTCGACGAAATCCTGCAGCCGCTTGCGCTGTTCCTGTTGCCGCTTGGCGTGCTTGGCGTCGAGCATCTCGCGCGCCGCGCGCTGTTCCTCGAATGAGGAATAAGTGCCCTTGTAGAGCGAGAGCTTGCCGTGATCGAGGTGCAGGATTTGATCGACTGACGTATCCAGCAGGTCGCGGTCGTGGCTGATCACGATCACCGTGCGCGGATAATGGGCGAGGTGATCTTCAAGCCACAGCGTGCCTTCGAGATCCAGATAGTTGGTCGGCTCGTCCAGCAGCAGCAGGTCGGGCGCGGCGAACAATGTGGCGGCGAGCGCCACCCGCATCCGCCATCCGCCGGAGAATTCCTGACAGGAGCGGGCCTGATCCGCCGTCGAGAAGCCGAGGCCGTCGAGGATCGCGGCCGCGCGGGCCGGCGCCGAATGAGCATCGATATCGGCGAGGCGGGTCTGGATGTCAGCGATCCGATGCGGATCGTCGGCGGTTTCGGCCTCGCGCAACAGCGCGTCGCGCTCGCTATCAGCCTTGAGCACCACGTTGATGAGGCTCTCGGGGCCGTCGGGAGCTTCCTGCGCAAGGCTGCCGATGGTCCAGCGCGGCGGCACGCTGATGCTGCCGCTTTCCAGCGGTAATTCGCCCCGAATGGCGTGAAACAGGGTCGATTTGCCGACGCCGTTGCGTCCGACGAAACCAACGCGCGAGCCCGGCACGATCTGCACGGTGCTGTGGTCGATCAGGAGGCGTCCCGCGATGCGAACCGAGATGTCATTGAGCGAAAGCATCCGGGCTTTTCACCAAAGACGCGCCCGAACGCAAGCGTTGTCCGTAATAAGGAGCTGCCCTTGCGATCTACTCGCTCACCGCGGGTGAGCGGCATGGGCCGGTTCCGAGGCGGAGCCCTGCTGGTCTTCCTGCCGTTGCATCGCTGCAAGGAGGGATTGGAACTGAGGGGGGAGGCTGGCGTCCTCAGACGATCCCGCTCCGACCAGCTTTTCTCCAATCGCCCGGCAGATCGAGGTGCTGGTTGCGTAATCGAGGCGGTCTGGGCCGTTGGTCGATTGCTCCGCCATCTCTGGTTCCATTCGCTCGAATTCATTCAATAGACGTAGGAATAAAGCCAAGACCGTTGAGATGGTTTCATTCAAATTCGGTGTTGATGTTCTTTAGTAAAGATTGACTAAAAGGGCAAAGCCCTGGAACCGGATGGCATGAAAAAGCCCCGTCGCCGACGGCGAACGGGGCAATCCCACAGCGAGCGACGGATGCTCAGTAGCAACGGTTCACCCAGCGCCAACGTGGACCCCAGGGTGTCGGGACCAGACGGCGAACGGTGCAGCGACCGTATCCGCCACCATAATAAACCGGACCGCCGACATAAAACCGCGGGCCACCCCAACGGTGCCCATGCCAACCGCCATGGCCACCATGCCAACCGCCGTGGAACCCGTGGCCACCATGAAAACCGTGCCCGCCGCGTGCGGAGGCTGTGGTGGGGGAAAGTGCCATTGCGCCCAACGATGCCGCGGCAACCAAAGCCAGTACGATTTTGCGTAGCACTGTCATCTCCTTTGCAAGTTCGATGCTTGGCTCCACGATGGATGTTGCCAGGCCTGCTCACAGTTTGGTCGCATTGCTCGCCAAAGCCGTTCAATGTCAAAATTGTATTCCTACGCAAATGAACGTCGTGCCGACAGCGCCTTCAGGTTGGGTGCATTTCAACCTCTCGGAATGCTGCTCCGTGCGCAGTGTTGCCGGTGCGGCGCTGGCGTCGGGACTCCGAAATGTCGCCTTGCCGGGGCGCGATGGCGCCGATATAAGCCCCGCAACCTCCCTCAATGGTTGTTGCAAGGACGAAGACATGGCGATTGAACGCACCTTTTCGATTATCAAGCCCGACGCTACCGCCCGCAATCTGACCGGCGCCATCAATGCACTGATCGAGAAGGCCGGTCTGCGCATCGTCGCGCAGAAGCGCATTCGCATGACTCGCGAGCAGGCCCAGACGTTCTATGCCGTTCACAAGGAACGCCCGTTCTTCGGTGAACTGGTCGATTTCATGATCTCGGCCCCTGTCGTCGTGCAGGTCCTCGAAGGCGAAGGCGCGATTGCCAAGTATCGCGATGTGATGGGCGCCACCGATCCGTCGAAGGCGGCCGATGGCACCATCCGCAAGGCTCACGCCAAGTCGATCGGCGAAAACTCGGTGCATGGTTCGGATGCGCCGGAAACCGCGGTGATCGAGATCGCGCAGTTCTTCTCCGGCAACGAGATCGTCGGCTGAAGTTAATTCAACTGGTCTATTGTTCGCCGCTGGATGGAGCGTGATGACCGGTTGACGAGAGGAGAGTAGGGCCATGGACGGGGGAATTTTCGATCCGGCGACCATCAGTACGATGTTCGCCGAGTTCGAGCAGAACCTCGTCCAGCCCGAATACTGGCTCTCCGTCCTCAAGATCATCTGGATCGATATTCTGCTGTCCGGCGACAACGCGCTGGTCATCGCGCTGGCCTGTCGCAATCTGCCGGATCAACAGCGCAAGTGGGGTATGATCCTTGGTGCTGGCGCGGCGGTGACGCTGCGGGTCGTGTTCGCCACCATCATCGTCGTGTTGATGACCATCCCCTACCTGAAGCTGGTGGGCGGATTGGCCTTGCTCGTGATTGCCGCCAAGCTGTTGGTACCCGATAACGAGGATGAGGACGTCGATGCCGCCAGCAATCTCTTGCAGGCGGTTTGGTTGATTGTGCTGGCGGACGTGGTGATGAGTCTCGATAACGTCATCGCCATTGCTGCGGCTGCCGACGGCAGCGTTTCACTGCTGATCTTTGGCCTAATCGTCAGCATTCCGTTGATCATCGCCGGCGCCGCCTTGATCGTGGCGGTTCTGGATCGGTTGCCTGTTCTGGTCTGGGCCGGCGCCGCTTTGCTGGGCTGGATCGCAGGACATGTCATCGCCACCGATATCGCCGTTGAGCCTTATCTGCACCGCGTGCTTAAGGGACAACTGACGCTGACACTGGATGGGTCCTCGGCCCTGTTTGAATTCGTGGGCAAGTTTGTTGGATCCACCGATCTCGGCGGATTCGTGATGTCGGTGATTGGCGTAATCGTCGTGCTGGTCGTTGGTGCGATCTGGCGCCGGAACAAGTTGCGCGAGCTTGCGGCTCTCAAAACGATTTGATGAAAGCACGCTCCCGCGCTCGGATCACCCGCACCAGCGTTTCATTGACTGGCGTTGGGACGCTCAGCGGTTTGCCGAGGCGCGGAATCGATCCGTTGATCGCATCGATTTCACAGCGCCGCCCGGCCTCGTAATCCAGAAGCATCGACGGCTTGGCGTGCGGGATTTTCCCCCCGAGCTTGCGGATATGCGCGATCGGATCGCCGACCTCGAGTTTGATACCGGACGCGTGCGCGACGGCGACGGCTTCCTCTGCACAGCCGCGCGCCACCGGCCAGGCATCGGCGTCATCCATCACGCCGCCGATGGTCAATCCGGTGGTGCAGCAGGTCGCCGAGAAGGTGACGTTCATGATCAGCTTTTCCCAGACCATGCGCTTGATGTCGTCGAACAGCGTCACCTTGAAGCCGGACGATTCCCAGACCGCAGCGGAAGCTTCGATCGGTCGTCGCGGCAATCCGGCGAACGCACCGAAGCGGATCATCTCCATGCCGTTGTGATGAACATGACCGGGGCCACGCATCGATGCACCGAAGCCGCCGACCACACCGACGGCAAGCCGATCCGCCCCGACGATCGGCGCTGCGACTTCCGGCGAGCCTAGTCCGTTCTGGATGGATTGCACGACGGTATCCGGGCCGATCAGCGAAAGGCAGGCGCGCGACGCGGCTTCGACGTCAAACGCCTTGGTGGCGATGATGACGAGATCGCAGATGCCGATGCCATCGGTGGTCGTTGACGCATGAAGGCGCACGGTGCGGTCGCCGCTGATGCCCTCGCAACGCAGACCGTGTGCGGCCATCGCAGCCGCATGATCGGGCCAGAGGGTGATGGCGTGGACCTCGTGGCCCGCATCGGCCATCAGCGCGGCATAGACGGAGCCCATCGCCCCGCAACCTACAATCGCAACCTTCGCCATGTTGTTGTCCTTGTTGGTATCGGTTCGTGCGACCGACTTCTAAATGATCGCTGGGGAAACCAATGTATCGTCGGGACTGCCGGTCGCATCGGTCTTGCAGATGTCGCCATCGATCCGCGCGCCGCAGCTCGCCACCAGCCGAAGTGCATCGGGGTAGATGCGATGCTCGATCCTGAGCACGCGCTCCGCCAGCGTGTCGGGCGTATCGTCCTCGCGCACCGCGACCGCACCCTGCATGATGATCGGGCCGGCATCCATTTCCGGCGTGACGAAATGCACCGTCGCGCCGGAAACCTTCACACCCGCACGTAACGCCTGACCATGTGGATCGAGGCCGCGAAACGATGGGAGCAACGAGGGATGGATGTTGAGCATCTTGCCGGCCCAACGCTCGACGAACTCCGTGGTCAGCAACCGCATGAAGCCGCCGAGGCAGATCAATTCGATCTCGCGTTGATCGAGCGCCGCCTGCAAGGCCGCCTCGAATGCCGTGCGATCCTTGCCGAACGGCGCGCTGTCGATCACCAGCGTTGCGACATTGTTCTCTTTCGCCTTGGCGAGGCCGGCGGCGTCCGGCTTGTTGGAAATCACCACGGTGATCTCGGCTGGAAATCCCGGCGTCTTGGCCGCCGCGATCAACGCCGCCATGTTGGAGCCGCGTCCGGAAATCAGAATGGCGACACGCCGTTTCACTGCGGTCACCATGCGAGGTTGAGGTGTCCGTCATAGACGACGCGTTCGCCGTCGCCGCTCTCGATCACCTCGCCGAGTTGCACGGCGGTTTCGCCATTAGCGCGGAAACTCTCCATGACAGCGGCGGCCGCATCGCGACCGACGATGGCGATCATGCCGATGCCGCAGTTGAAGGTGCGCAGCAATTCCAGTTCGGCAATGTCGCCCTGTTGCGCTAGCCACTTGAACACCGGCAGCACAGGGAGCTGGGTGAGATCGATGCGGACGCCGAGCGACTTCGGCAGCACGCGCGGAATATTGTCGGTGAAGCCGCCGCCGGTGATGGGCGCCAGCCCCTTGACGCCGCCGGTGTCACGGATCGCGCGCAGGCATGACTTGACGTAAAGCCGGGTCGGCGTCAGCAGCGCGCCGCCGAGCGTCATCACCGGCGCGAACGGAGCAGGGGCGTCGAAGCCAAGCCCGGACTTCTCGACGATCTTGCGGACCAGCGAGAAGCCGTTGGAGTGAACGCCGGAGGAGGCGAGCCCGATCACGACATCGCCAGCCGCAATGTCGCGGCCCGGCAGCAGCGTGCCGCGCTCAGCCGCGCCGACCGCGAAGCCGGCGAGATCGTAATCGCCATCCTTGTAGAGGCCCGGCATCTCGGCCGTCTCGCCGCCGATCAGCGCGCAGCCGGACTCGCGGCAGCCTTCGGCGATACCGGCGACAATCGTTGCAGTCGCGTCCGGATCGAGCTTGCCGCAGGCGAAGTAGTCGAGGAAGAACAGCGGCTCGGCGCCTTGCACCACCAGGTCGTTGACCGACATCGCCACCAGATCGATGCCGATGCCGTTGTGGATGCCGGTCTCGATGGCGATCTTGACCTTGGTACCGACCCCGTCGGTCGCAGCCACCAGGACCGGGTCCTTGAACCCCGCCGCCTTGAGATCGAACAGGCCGCCGAAACCGCCGATCTCGGCATCGGCGCCGGCGCGGGCGGTGGCGCGCACCATCGGTTTGATGAGGTCGACCAGCCGATTGCCGGCATCGATATCGACGCCTGCGTCGGCGTAGGTCAGTCCGTTCTTGCGCTCGGTCATGGTTTTAATTGGTCCTGGCCGGTTCCCGTGGTCTATCGGTACGGCGCGACGGGGAAAACGTGGATTTCAAGGGTGGTTACGTCGAATTCTTCCGCCGTGCAATGGTTCGGCAAGCTACGGCCACCTATACTGTGTACAGACCCCGCCCGTTGCGGCCATGACGGCCCCAACTCCTTGTGGAGACAGGCGAAAGCCCGGAACGCCCCGTGAGCATCCCCAACATCATCACGCTCGTCCGAATCCTTCTCGTTCCGGTGATCGTCTGGGCTATCGCCTCGGGCCAAATGAAGGTCGCATTCGCGATCTTCGTCATCGCCGGGGTCAGCGATGCGGTAGACGGGTTTCTGGCCAAGCGTTTCAACATGGCGAGCGAATTAGGGGCGCTGCTCGATCCGCTGGCGGACAAGGCGCTGCTGGTTTCGATCTATGTCGCGCTGGGCATCTGGGGCGCATTTCCACGCTGGATCGTCATCCTGGTGGTGTCGCGGGACATCATGATCGTCGGTGCCGTGATCATTTCGTGGCTGTTCGACAAACCGATACCGATGAAGCCTCTGATGGTCTCCAAGCTAAATACCGGGGCGCAGGTGGCGCTGGCGGCCTTGGTTCTGGCGGCATTGGGATTCAATTTCAGCGCCGCACCTTATGAATTGATCCTGATGGCTGCCGTGACGATCCTGACGTTGTTGTCGGTCGCCTTCTATATGGTGGAATGGGTCCGCCACATGAGCACGATCGAACTAAGCCGCTAACAGAGTTGCGTGCCGGCGACGCCGGAATGGAGTCCATGCGTGTCCGTGAGTGCCCCGCCTCGTCAGTTAGCATTTGCCTTGCCGCATGCGGAAAGCCTGTCGCGCGACGATTTTCTCGATGGCCCCTGCAACGCCGCCGGGTTGGCGCTGATCGAGCGTTGGCCGGATTGGCCGAGCCGGGTGATGATGCTGGTCGGCGCGGAGGGCTCCGGTAAAAGCCATCTGGCGGCGATCTGGGCGAAGGAAGCCGGCGCGCGCGTGACGTCTGCGCATACTCTGACGGCGGCGACGGTGCCGCTCGAACTTGCGACCGGCGCCTTGGTGGTCGAGGATCTCGATCCCGCGACCATGGACGAGCGGGCGCTGTTTCATCTGCTCAATCTTGCACGCGAGCACGAGGCATTCGTCCTGATGACCGCGCGGCAATCGCCGACAACCTTTGATGTCGGCTTGCGCGACTTACGGTCGCGGCTGCGTGCCTTGCCGGTGGTGGCGCTCGATCAGCCCGATGATGGTTTGTTTCGTGCCCTGATCGTCAAGTTCGGTGCGGACCGACAGATGCAACTCGACGAGGCTGTCGTGAGTTATCTTGCCAGTCGGCTCGAGCGCTCCTTCGTGGCGGCGCGGGAAGCGGTGGCACGGCTGGACGCGGAATCCCTGCGGCTCGGTCGGCCGATCACCCGCGCACTTGCGGTGGAGTTGCTGCGGCAAGAGGTGTCATCCGACAAATCTTAGGCAGGCGCCGCGCGCGGCTGGGACGAGATGTCCTGCCGCATGATGGCGCACGCGGCCGCCGGTGACTTGATCCTTACCAAGGCATGTCATTGAATTGTCATGTCGATAGAACATGGTCGGAGCGGTTGTCGCTGTTTCGGTTGATTTGGGTTTTCATCGATGGATGCTGTTCAAACGACTACGATTGAAGATGAAAAGGCTGTTCCTGAAGCGGCGCCGTCGATTGCGTCCAGTCCTGAACGCTATATCAACCGGGAATTATCCTGGTTGCATTTCAATCGCCGCGTTCTGGAAGAGTCGGTCAATGCCGGCCATCCGATCCTCGAGCGGGTTCGCTTCCTGTCGATTTCGGCAAATAACCTTGATGAATTCTTTATGGTCCGCGTCGCCGGCATCAAGGCGCAGGTGCGCGAGGGCATTCTCGAACGCAGCCCCGATGGCCTGACGCCGGCCGAACAACTCGTGGTCATCAACGAAACGGTCTCGCGGCTGGCGATTGATCAGCAGGCGATCTGGCGCGATCTGCGCGGCAGTCTTGCCGAGGTCGGGATCGTTCTGGTGGACGGCAAGGACGTGACCAAGACGGAGCGTGCTTGGGTCGAGGATCACTTCCTGCACAACATCTTTCCGCTGCTGACGCCATTGGCGATCGATCCAGCGCATCCGTTCCCATTCATTCCGAGTCTGGGATTCACCGTCGCGCTGCATCTCGTTCGTGTCTCTGACGGCAAGCCGATGGATGCGCTGATCCGCATGCCGAGCAAGATCGATCGCTTCATCCGGATGCCGCAAAACGGCAAGGACGCATCCGTTCGATTGATGACGCTGGAGCAGGCGACCAGTCTTTTCATCGGTCGTCTCTTCCCCGGTTATCTCGTCAAGGGGCAGGGGTCGTTTCGCGTCATCCGCGACAGCGAACTGGAAATCGAGGAAGAAGCCGAAGATCTGGTGCGGCTGTTCGAGACGGCGTTGAAGCGCCGGCGTCGCGGTTCGGTGATCCGGCTCGAGATCGAAGCGACCATGCCGGAAGACCTGCGCGCTTTTGTGCAGCGTGCACTATCCACTGGCGACGACGAAGTGTTGCTGGTCGACGGCGTGCTGGCGATGAACGAATTATCGCAACTGACACGGCTCGATCGTCCCGATCTCGAATTCGTGCCTTACGTGCCGCGCCATCCCGAGCGCGTGCGCGATCACGGCGGCGATATCTTCGCGGCGATCCGGCAGAAGGACCTCATCGTCCATCATCCTTACGAGTCGTTTGACGTCGTGGTGCAGTTCCTGCAACAGGCAGCGCGCGATCCCGACGTGGTGGCGATCAAGCAGACGCTGTATCGCACCTCGCGCGATTCCCCGATCGTGCGCACGCTGGTGGAAGCGGCGGAAGCCGGCAAATCGGTGACGGCGTTGGTTGAGTTAAAAGCGCGGTTCGACGAGGAAGCGAATATCCGTTGGGCGCGCGATCTCGAACGTGCTGGCGTGCAGGTGGTCTACGGTTTTCTTGAATTGAAGACGCACGCGAAGCTGTCGTTGGTGGTGCGTCGCGAGGGCGGCGGCCTGACCACTTACGTTCATACCGGGACCGGCAACTATCATCCGGTCACCGCGCGTATCTACACTGACTTGTCCTACTTCACGTCGGACCCGATCATCGGTCGCGATGCAGCGCGTGTATTCAATTACATCACCGGCTATGCCGAGCCGAGCGATATCGAAAAAATGGCGGTGTCGCCACTGACGTTGCGCAAGCGCATTCTCGCGCACATTCAGGGCGAGATCGCGTTCGCGCGGCAGGGCAAGCCCGCTGCGATCTGGATGAAGATGAATGCGCTGGTCGATCCCGAAATTATCGATGCGTTGTATGCGGCGTCGCAGGCCGGTGTGTCGATTGATCTGGTGGTGCGCGGCATCTGCTGTCTGCGTCCCGGCGTTCCCGGCCTCTCCGATAATATCCGCGTCAAGTCGGTGATCGGACGCTTTCTGGAACACGGCCGAATCTATTGCTTCGGTATGGGCTATGCGATGCCGGGTCCGAAAGCGGCTGTGTATATCTCGTCGGCCGATATGATGCCGCGCAATCTCGACCGGCGTGTCGAGGTGCTGTGCCCGTTGCAGAATCCGACGGTGCATCAGCAGGTTCTCGAACAGATCATGGTCGCGAACCTGAAAGACACCGAACAGAGCTGGCAGTTGTTGCCGGATGGGTCGTCAACGCGTATGAAGGCGGCGAAGGGCGAGGAACCCTTCAATTTGCACAACTACTTCATGACCAATCCGAGTCTGTCCGGCCGTGGAAAGTCACTCAAGGAATCGTCGCCGCGTCGTCTTACGCGTAAATCGGAACGGCAGTCGTCCTCGTCATAGAGGGACTGTCGGGTGACAGTGCGCCCTCGCAAGCGCGCACCCAGCGTCGCGGTGATCGACATCGGTTCGAACTCCGTGCGTCTGGTGGTTTATGAATCGCTGGCGCGAAGTCTTGTTAGCATCTTCAACGAGAAGGCGCTGTGCGGCCTTGGTCGCGAGGTGCAGACGACCGGTCTGCTGGCGGCCGATGCCGTCATCAAGGCGCTGACATCGCTGCGGCGCTTTCGCGCGCTCTGCAAAGTGATGAAGGTCGGCAAGGTGTACGCTGTTGCGACCGCGGCGTGTCGCGATGCGACCAACGGGCCTGAATTCATCGCGCGCGCCGAGAAGATTTGCGGCACGCCGATCACCATCCTCTCCGGCAAGCGCGAAGCGCAACTGTCGGCGCTTGGTGTTGTCTCGGGCATCTACAAGCCCAACGGAATGGTTGGCGATCTCGGCGGTGGTTCGCTGGAATTGATCGACGTGCACGGCGGTCGCCTGAGCAGCGGCGTGACGTTGCCGCTCGGCAGTCTCGCCTTGCAGGACGCCTCGCAGAAATCGTTGAAGCGCGCGCAGCGCATCGTGCGCAACGAACTGGCGCGCGTGCCGCAGCTTGCGGCAGGCAAGGGCCGCACGTTCTACGCGGTCGGTGGCACATGGCGGGCGCTGGCGCGTATTCACATCATTCAAAGCGGATATCCGCTCAAGGTGATGCACGGCTATTCGATTCCGGCAACAGAAGCATTGGCATTCGTGCGCCGGTTGCGCCGTCTCGTTGCCAGCAACACGCTCGCCGATATCGAAGCCGTCGCGGATGCGCGGCAACCGTTGTTGGCTTATGCGGCGCTGGTGCTCGAACACATCATTCGCATCGCGAAGCCGGACGCCATCGTGTTCTCGACCTACGGCGTGCGCGAAGGCCTGTTGTACGAGATGCTTCCGGAACCGGAGCGCGCCAAGGATGGCCTCGCAAGCGCCGCGCAAACGTTGAACGTCTTGTTATCACGTTCCGCGCGCCACGCCGAAGAACTGATCGCGTGGACGGACAGCTTCGTGAGAATCGCCAAGTTACCGGAGACACCGGACGAACGGCGCTTGCGTCATATCGCGTGTCTGTTGTCCGATATCGGCTGGCGCGTGCATCCCGACTATCGCGGCGAGCAGACGCTCAATCTCGTCTGTCACGGCAACTTCGGCCAGATATCGCATGAGGGCCGCGCATTCGTCGGGCTCTCGGTGTTCTATCGCTACGCCGGATTGCGCGAAGAGAATGAATCGCCGCCGGCGGTGCGCGAGTTGGTCTCGCCGGCGATGCTTGAGCGTGCGCGTGTGTTGGGCGCGGCGTTTCGCGTCGCGCATCTGATCTCGGCGGCGCGGCCCGGCGTGTTGCCGGCAACGCACTTCCGCAGCAAAGACCGCAAGCTGTCGCTGATCTTCGAGCATCGCATGGTCGATCTGGTCGCGGACCGTGCCGGCAGCCGCTTCAAGCAACTTGCCAAACTGGTCGGACGCTCGGGATCGATCGTTCGAAAATAGCCCCGACGGGCGCCCCAAAATCGCTCGGGAATCTTGCGGCCATCCCGTGGCCGTTTCCGGGCCGGATTTGGACGGTCTGAACGGCCGGAATCAGCCGCGGTCGACCCGGACCACGCGACCTTTTTCCATCGCGAGCGCGAGCCGGCCATGCTTGAGGGCGAGGGCGGCCTCACCGAACAACTCGCGCCGCCAGCCCTTGAGCGCGCCGACGTCGGCGTCGTCGTTAGTGGCGATCTGTTCGAGGTCGTCGACGGTGGCGATCACCTTGCTGGCGACGGCGTAGCGCTCCGAGGTCATCCGCAGCAGCACCTTGAGCAGTTCGACAGTGGCGGAGCCGTTGCCGTTGCTGCGCGGCCTGTCGAGCTTGGGCAGTTCGCGCGGATCGCGGGCGAGGCCGCGCTGCACCGCCTCGAGGATGTCGGCGCCCCATTTCGAACGTTCGAAACCTTTCGGCAGCGAGCGCAGGCCGGCCAGCCGCTCGATCGAGGTCGGCGCGTGGGTGGCGATGTCGCCGATGGCGTCGTCCTTGAGCACGCGGGAGCGCGGCACGTTGCGGGTCTGCGCCTCGCGCTCGCGCCAGGCGGCCACTTCCATCAGGATGGCGAGTTCCTTCGGCTTGCGGACACGGCTTTTCAGCCGCTCCCAGGCGCGGGCCGGGTCGGCGTCGTAGGTTTTGGGCGAGGTGAGGACTTTCATCTCCTCGCTGACCCAGTCGCTGCGGCCGCGCTTTTTGAGGTCGGCGTCGAGCGCGGCAAAGACCTCGCGCAGGTGGGTGACGTCGCCTTCGGCGTAATGGATCTGGGCCTCGGACAGCGGACGGGAAGACCAGTCGGTGAAGCGATGGGTCTTGTCGGGGCGATGGCCGGTAATCCGTTCCACCAACTGGTCGTAGGCGATGCTGTCGCCGTAGCCCAGCACCATGGCGGCGACCTGGGTATCGAACACCGGATGCGGGACGATGCCGGCGAGGTGCCAGATGATCTCGATGTCCTGCCGGGCGGCGTGGAAGACCTTCAGCACCTTCTCATTGGCCATCAGGGCAAAGAACGGGGCGAGGTCGAGGCCCTCGGCCAGCGCGTCGATGACGGCGGATTCCTCCGGGCTCGCGATCTGGAGCACGCAGAGTTGCGGGAAATAGGTGGTTTCCCGCAGGAATTCAGTGTCGACGGTGACGAAGGGATGGCAGGCGAGGCGGTCGCAAACGGCCGCGAGGTCGGCGGTTGTCGTAATCAGGTCCATCGACGCTGCATATCGCGTCTTTCGGCCGTTGTCGCCCCGATTTCGATGCCGGACAGGGTTGTTCCCGACCTGTTCGGCGCGCGGTCGGGCCGGACGGCCTCGCGGAGGTCGCCGGTTCCAAAAACCGAAGTCGCGGTTCGTTCCGGCGCTATCGCTAATAATTCACTGGCGCGCTCAGGACTATAGGCGCAAATTATCAACATCACCGCTCGGCTCGAGGTATCTATCGGTGATGAGAACGCCTGATTGCGCTCCCGCCTTTCTCTAAAGAGAAAGGAGCGCGCCATGTTCAAGCGGCGACGTTTCAACCAACAGGTTTCCCTGCAAGATCGTCTCAATGCGTGGGCCGGCCGGCTTCGCGCGCAAGCGGATCGACTGAAACCGGGTCCGCAGAAGGAATTGCTCCTGCAAAAGGCCGGCCAGGCCGAAACGGCGATGCGCCTCGATGCCTGGATCAATTCGTCGGAGCTGAAGCCGCCAAGGTAAGGCCGCCCTGGTGCGTGGCCTGATGTCCCGTGGATGCCCGAGAATGCGGACAGTCCCGGCTAAGGAGGCTTTGCGCGCGGTTGCCGGGCGGGGGCGGCTCGGGTAAACCGTGGCCTCCTGCCGGGTTGCTAAAGCCTCGCGATTCCGCCTCCTCTGACGTATTTTGGGACTTCCATGCACCGTTATCGCTCCCACACCTGCGGCGCGTTGCGCGACGCCAATATCGACCAGACCGTTCGGCTGTCTGGCTGGTGTCACCGTATCCGCGACCATGGTGGCCTGCTGTTCATCGACCTGCGCGACCATTACGGCCTGACCCAGTGCGTCGCCGACCCGGATTCGCCGGCGTTCAAGGACGCCGAGCGGCTGCGTGCGGAGTGGGTGGTGCGGATCGACGGCAGGGTGCGCCGCCGTCCCGAGGGCACCGACAACGCCGACCTGCCGACCGGCGCGGTCGAGGTCTTCATCAACGAGATCGAAGTACTGGGCGAGGCCGGCGAACTGCCGCTGCCGGTGTTCGGCGATCAGGAATATCCCGAGGATACCCGGCTCAAGTATCGCTTCCTCGATCTGCGTCGCGAGAAGCTGCACCAGAACATCATGACGCGCGGCGCCATCGTCGATTCCATGCGCCGGCGCATGAAGGATCAGGGCTTCTTTGAATTCCAGACCCCGATCCTCACCGCGTCGTCGCCGGAAGGCGCGCGCGACTTTCTGGTGCCGTCGCGCATTCATCCCGGCAAGTTCTACGCGCTGCCGCAAGCGCCGCAGCAGTACAAGCAACTGCTGATGATGTCCGGCTTCGACCGCTACTTCCAGATCGCGCCGTGCTTCCGCGACGAAGACCCGCGCGCCGATCGCCTGCCGGGCGAGTTCTATCAGCTCGACGTCGAGATGAGCTTCATCACGCAGGAAGACGTGTTCGCGGCGATGGAGCCGGTGATCACCGGTGTGTTCGAGGATTTCGCCAAAGGCAAGAAGGTCACGCAGAAGTGGCCGCGCATTCCGTTCGCGGATGCGATCCGCAAGTACGGCACCGACAAGCCGGACCTGCGCAATCCGCTGGAGATGCAGGACGTCTCCGAGCACTTCCGCGGCTCCGGCTTCAAGGTGTTCGCGCGGATGCTGGAAGACACCAAGAATCAGGTCTGGGCGATCCCCGGTCCGGGCGGCGGCTCGCGCGCGTTCTGCGACCGCATGAATTCGTGGGCGCAAGGCGAAGGCCAGCCCGGGCTCGGCTACATCATGTGGCGCGAAGGCGGTGAGGGCGCGGGCCCGCTCGCCAACAACATCGGCGCGGAGCGCACCGAAGCCATTCGCGCGCAACTTGGGCTGAAGGCCGGCGATGCCGCGTTCTTTGTGGCCGGCGATCCGCAAAAGTTCTGGAAGTTCGCGGGGCTCGCGCGCACGCGCGTGGGTGAAGAACTCAATCTGATCGACAAGGATCAGTTCGCGCTGGCGTGGATCGTCGACTTCCCGATGTACGAATACAACGAGGAAGACAAGAAGGTCGACTTCTCGCACAACCCGTTCTCGATGCCGCAAGGTGGCCTCGAGGCGCTGACCACGCAGGACCCGCTGACCATCAAGGCATTCCAGTACGACATCGCCTGCAACGGCTACGAGATCGCATCCGGCGGCATCCGCAATCACAAGCCGGAAGCCATGGTGAAGGCGTTCGAGATCGCGGGCTACGGCGAGGAAACCGTGATCGAACGCTTCGGCGGCATGTATCGTGCGTTCCAGTACGGCGCGCCGCCGCATGGCGGCATGGCGGCCGGCGTCGACCGCATCGTGATGCTGTTGTGCGGCACTACCAACCTGCGCGAGATTTCGCTGTTCCCGATGAACCAGCGCGCGGAAGACCTGCTGATGGGGGCGCCGTCCGACGTCACGCCGAAGCAGCTTCGCGAATTGCACATCCGGCTCAATCTGCCGGAGAAGTGAGGGCTTCGACTGCATCATCCCAAGAACCTGATCGAAAGTTGTTTTTGGGAGGAGCAGGCAACACGATAGCCGTCATACTCCGCGAAGGCGGAGTATCCAGTATTCCGTGTCGGGTCGATTTTCCCGCGCGGCACACGGATTACTGGATCGTCCGCCTTCGCGGACGATGACGCCTCGTTTCCGGTCGGGCTCTCAGGGCGACGCCGGGGACGGTTGAGACGGACGTGCAAGCGGAGGCGAGGGCAAGGTGACGAAAGCTAGTGACGATCTGAAATCGGCGGCCCTCGCATTTCATCAACTGCCGCGGCCGGGGAAGCTGGAAATCCAGGCGACCAAGCCGCTCGCCAATCAGCGCGATCTCGCGCTGGCCTACAGTCCCGGCGTCGCGGCGGCGTGCGAAGCCATCGCCGCCGATCCGCTCGAAGCCGCCAACCTCACCACCCGCGCCAACCTTGTCGCCGTCGTCTCCAACGGCACGGCCGTCCTCGGCCTCGGCAACATCGGCCCGCTGGCGTCGAAGCCGGTGATGGAAGGCAAGGCGGTGCTGTTCAAGAAGTTCGCCGGCATCGACGTGTTCGACATCGAGATCGCCGCCAACACCATCGAGCGCGTGGTGGAAACGGTGGCGGCGCTGGAGCCGACCTTCGGCGGTATCAACCTCGAAGACATCAGCGGGCCGGACTGTTTCGAGATCGAAGCGCAGCTCAAGGCGCGCATGAAGATCCCGGTGTTCCATGACGACCAGCACGGCACCGCCATCATCGTTGCCGCCGCCGTCACCAATGCGTTGCTGCTCAACGGCAAGAAGCTGGCCGACTGCAAGATCGTCGGCACCGGCGCGGGCGCGGCGGCCATCGCCTGTCTCAACCTGCTGGTGGCGCTCGGCGCGCAGCGCAAGAACATCTGGATCTGCGATCTCGACGGCCTCGTTTACGACGGCCGCAACGAACACATGGATCGCTGGAAATCGGTTTACGCGCAGAAGACCGACAAGCGCGTGCTCGACGACGTGATCGACGACGCCGACATTTTCCTCGGCGTGTCCGGCCCCAACGTGCTGAAGCCTGAGATGGTCAAGCGGATGGCGGACAAGCCGCTGGTGCTGGCGCTCGCCAATCCGACGCCGGAGATCATGCCGGACGACGCGCGCAAGGCGCGCCCCGATGCGATGATCTGCACCGGCCGTTCGGACTTCCCCAATCAGGTCAACAACGTTCTCTGCTTCCCCTTCATCTTCCGTGGCGCGCTCGATGTCGGCGCCACCGCGATCAACGAAGACATGAAGCGCGCCGCCGTCGACGCTATCGCGCAACTGGCGCGCGAGGCTCCGTCCGACGCCGCCGTGCCGGGCGCGGACGGCGGCGAGGTACATGGCTTCGGTCCCGGTTCGCTGATCCCGACGCCATTCGATCCGCGCCTGATCCTGCGCATCGCGCCGGCGGTCGCCAAGGCGGCGATGGACTCCGGCGTCGCGACGCGGCCGATCGTCGATTTCGAACAGTATCGCGAACGGCTCGAACGCTTCACCTTCCGTTCCGGCCTCATCATGAAGCCGGTGTTCAGCAAGGCGCGAACGCAGCCGGTGCGCGTGATCTACGCCGAGGGCGAGGACCAGCGCGTGCTGCGCGCGACGCAAGCGGTGCTGGAGGAGAAGCTGGCGCGGCCGATCCTGATCGGGCGTCCGTCGGTCGTGAACGGGCGCATCGAGCGGCTCGGTCTGACGATCCGGCCGGGACATGATTTCGATCTGGTCAATCCGGAAGACGATCCGCGCTATCGCTCCTATGTGCAGAGCTATATCGACGCCGCCGGCCGCCACGGCGTGACGCCGGACGCGGCGCGCACCATGGTGCGCACCAACGCCACGGTGATCGCGGCGCTGGCCGTGGTGCGCGGCGAGGCGGATGCGATGCTGTGCGGCGTCGAAGGCCGCTTCATGAGCCATCTGCGCCATGTGCGTGAAATCATCGGCGCGCGGCAAGGGGTCAGCGACTTCGCGGCGTTGTCGCTGATGATCACCTCGAAGGGTTCGTTCTTCCTCGCCGATACGCAGGTGCGCGCCAATCCGACCGCCGAGGAATTGGCGGAGATCGCGGCGTCGGCGGCGGCGCATGTGCAGCGCTTCGGCATCAAGCCGAAGATCGCGTTCGTGTCGCATTCGGATTTCGGCAGCTACGACACCGAGTCCGCGCGCAAGATGCGCCGCGCCACCGCGCTGCTGAAAGAACGTCATCCCGAGATCGAGGCCGACGGCGAAATGCAGGGCGGCACCGCGCTGTCGCAGATCAAGCGCGACTACGTGCTGCCGCAGTCGCGGCTGGAAGGCGTCGCCAACGTGCTGGTGATGCCCAACCTCGATTCCGCGCACGTCGCTTATCAGATGGTCAAGGAACTGGCGGACGGCCTGCCGGTCGGTCCGATCCTGATCGGCCCGGCGCGGCCCGCGCACATCCTGACCCCTTCGGTGACCGCGCGCGGCATCCTCAACATGACCGCCGTGGCCGCCGTCGAGGCGCAGGACCGGGCGGGGCGGCAGCAGCCGACGTTGTTCGGGTGAGATCGCGTTCGCGATTGCGCCGTCCTGAAAGATCGACGGTTATGTAACTCGACTGCTCGCAACAGCGTCATGCCCGGGCTTGTCCCGGGCATCCACGTCTTTTCTGAAACTCAACAAGCAAGGCGTGGATGGCCGGGACAAGCCCGGCCATGACGCTGAAGCGAACGTGCTGGACATCTAGTCTGGAACTATTCGCGTTTGGTTGAGGCCTATCCCCTTATCCAAAGGGATATGAAAAACCGAAATCGCAGCCCATACTCGGTCGGCTGGTGCGCGGGGCATCGGCAGATGCGTGTGAGGCGACGATGCCAGCTTTCATCTCAGTCGGCCGTGTTCTGTTCGCGATCCTGTTCGTCGTCTCCGGCGCGCTGCATTTGCTCGATCTTGCCGGCACCACCGAGGCGATCACCGCGAAAGTGATGATGCCGGCGGCGATCTCGGAGTACGTGACGCAACTCGAGGGCTTCACCGGAATGCCGATGGCGCAGATGCTGGCCATTGCAACCGGTGCGCTGGAACTGGTCGGCGGCTTGGCGATCGCCTTCAATCTCGGCGCGCGGGTGTTCGCGGTGCTGCTGGCGCTGTTCGTGATCGCCGCGACATTCTACTTCCACGACTTCTGGACGCAGGCGTGGCCGGACGCCAAGGGCAACATGATTCAGGCGCTGAAGAACCTGTCGCTGATCGGCGGATTGTTGATCATCGCCGGCATCGGCGGCGGAGCGCGTAACGCACCGGCTTATACCGAGCCCGCGTCGAACAATTATTAGGGCGATCCCGTTGACGATGGAGTCACTGCAGAACGATGCTTCACCTCTCCCCAGCGGGGAGAGGTCGGAGCCGCAGGCTCCGGGTGAGGGGGTCTTTTTTCATTTGAGGATGTAACCCTCACCCCAACCCTCTCCCCATAGCCCGTCGAAGACGGGCTAAACGCCCTTATGGGGGAGAGGGAGCGCGCTTCATTTCGCGGCGACGGCTTTTATCAAAATCGAAAATGCATTTGGCGTTGGTGGTCAGCGCCGTCGCTGCTCAGGTATCACCGCCGCCATGCCGTGACGCTGACGTCGTTTGCGGCGTCAAGGACGCGGGTCTCTGTAGCGTGCAGCCCGTGCGCGGCCAGCACCTGTTGCGGCGTGCGCGCGGGGACGCCGGGCAGGCCGGGCTCGCCGCCGGGAATCCGGACATGCGGTGCGAACGACAGCCAGAACGTATCGAAGCGATCGAGGAACAGACCGAACACGGTCGGCCCGCCGATAATGGCGGCAAGGCCGCTGGTGACGCCGGCGCGTTCGCATGCGGCGTCGAACGGCGCGCCCGCGGGATTCCACAACGTCGCTTTCGGATTGGACGGATCGGGCGCCAGCGCCTTGACGCTGCGCGTCAGGATGATGCGCGTGCGCTTCGGCGAGTTCGGCTGCTCCTCGCCGGAGTTGCGGCCGTGGACGACAAGGTCCGCGTTGTCGAGCGCGTCATTGAAGAAATGTTGATCGCCGTCGAACTTCAGTTCGGGCGGCATCACATGATTGGCATCGGCGAGCATGCCGTTGGCGGACAGGATGACGTAGCCTTCGATACGCAACAACGGCGACACAGTGCCGGTACCTCCTTCACACTTTGACGAAGACCTATTCCGTCACCGTCTTGACGACGCTGGAAATCGGCCGCGTGCTGACGGTCGGCAGCTTGACGCTCTTGAGCAGTTCCTCGTCGTACTGCGGCAGCGTTTCCACCGGCGCCTTGGCGCGCATCTTCACCACCTTGTAGCCGCCGGCCTTCAGCCTGCGCAACAGTTCCGGCAAGGCCTCGGCGGTGTGCTTCTGGAAATCGTGCATCAGGATGATGCCCTTGCCGAGTTTGTCCAGCTTCTTCACCACCGTGTCGATGACCTGCTGGGCGTTGCGCGACTTGAAGTCGAAGGAGTCGATGTCGCAGGAGAACATCGCGATGTTGCGGGTGCCGAGATAGGTCACCATCGCCGGCGGATGCTGAAGCGCGGGGAAGCGGAAGAACGGGGCGGGCGAACTGCCCAGCGCCCACTTCACCGCGCTGAAGCCTTTCTCGATCTCGTCCTTCGCCGCCTGCTCGGTCATCTTCTTGCCGTTGAGGTTGGCGTGCGACCAAGTGTGCGCGCCGACGGTGTGGCCGGCCGCGGCAACCTGCTTGAGGATTTCCGGATGGTAGGTGGCGTGCTTGCCGATCGCGAAAAAGATGCCGGTGGTGCATTGATCGGCCAGCGCCTTCAGCACCGCCGGCGTGGTGTGTGGCCACGGGCCGTCGTCGAAGGTCAGCACCACTTCCTTGTCGCGCAGGAAGTCGAGTTGCTTGAAGTGCTCGAAGCCGAAACCCGGCCCGCCGGTGGTGTCGATCTCGACGATGCGGCTGATGCCGAGTGCATCGGGATTGGCGCAGGCGGTTTTCGTCGCCGGTGCGGGCGCGGCGGCAGGGGCAGCGGCGGGCGTGGCGGCGTTGGCCGCCGGCGTTGCGGCGGGTTTCGCGGCCGCGGTTTGCGACCAGGCGGCGCTGGCTGCACCGAGCGAGAGCGCGCCTGCAACGATGAAGGCTGCCGCGATGCGCATGGGACCCCTCCGATTGGCTGGCCGCGCGGCGAAACCGACGCGCAAGCCCTGTAAGTGGGGCTGATTCGGACGTGCGCGGCAATGCCGGTTTTGCCGCGCACACAAAGTTATAGCGTTTTCAAGCGAAGTGGCTTCCGGTTCGCGTGAAGAAAACGCGTCCAAACAAAAAGTTCAGCGCAGCGGCACGATGAAGTCGGTGCCCTGGCCGGTTTCGCTGCGATCGAGCGCCTGATCCGAGACGATGATCGAACTGCCATTGGTGAGCGCTTCCGCCAGCCGCGTCATGGTCTCGGCGGGGATGGTGAGGCGATCGAGTGCCTCCGCCGCGCTGTCGGCGGTTGGCATCGGTGCGGTGTCGATGGCGCCGATGTCCTGCCGCCGCTTGGCCGCGTGATGGCTCACCGTTTTCGTGCGCGCTTCAATCGGCATCGACATCGCCGACCAGCGGAACGTGTCCGCGTTGTCGCCGTCGCGTTGCGCGGTGAAGACGTGAGTGCCGAGCGGACGGTCGCTCGGCGCGATGGTGATCGGCACATCGAACAGCGGCTCGAAATTCTGCCGCGCGTAGAGCTTGCCGTCCTTGCCGCTGATGAACACTGCGATGGGGCCGGTGCGCTTCGGCGCGGGCGGTGTCGCGATCGCTTCGGGCGCGACATCGCTGCCGGGCTTGGCCGCGGCGCCGTCGGTCAGCGTGGCGGGCGCCGTCGTTTGCGCCAGCATGGCTGAAGCATCGGCGACCTTGGTCGGCTTGTGGGCGGCAAAGCCGGTCGTGGTCGGCTCGGCCGCGCCGCCGCTATGCGGCGTCAGCGACGGCCGCAAGTCTTTCAGATCGATGGCGATGGCCGTGGTGGTGGGATCGGTGCCTTTCGCGGAATCGATCGCCGCATTGATCAGCGCCGCCGGCGTGGCGGGCTTGGCGTCGGCCGAAGGCACACTGGTATCGATCGGAGGTGCGGCCTGCGGCGCGGGCTTCTGCGTCATCAATAACGGATGCGCGAACGCGACCGGGCTGACCTCGCCGGAGGTGACGACGACGCGCGCGCCCATCCGGGTCCAATTCCAGATCTGCGTGGCGAAATGGGTAGGCATACGGATGCAGCCGTGCGACGCCGGATAGCCCGGCAGCGCGCCGGCATGCATGGCGATGCCGGACCACGTCAGCCGCTGCATGTAAGGCATCGGCGCGCCGCTATAGATGTTGGAGCGGTGCCACTTGTTTTTCTGGATCACGCTGAAGATGCCGAGCGGCGTCGCATGGCCGGCCATGCCGGTGGATACCGGCGCTTCGGCGAACAGGCCGCCCGCGTCGTAAACTTTCAGCGATTGATTTCTGATCGAGACCGCGACGATCAGCGGATGCTGCGGCTTGCGCGCGGGCGCAACGGTTTCCTTCACCTTGGGCGCGCGATGCTGCACCGGCCGGGCGCGGCGATAATAGACCGGCGGCGGTGCGGCCGGTTCGTAGATAATCTCGTCGGACCAGAAATCCTGCGGCAACGCCATTGCGGGCGCGAGGCCGCCGATGAGGATCGACGAGGTGAGGAGGGCTGTGGCCCAGAGCGAGGAGGGACCGCACGCAAATGTGAATTCGGCACGTGCTCCAGGAATCTGTTTGATACGCAACGCAACACTTCCTTACTGTTCGGTTCCGATCGTTAGTGCGCCAACGAACCAACGAGTTCACGCCACCCGCCCGCCAATCGCAACCGAACCGAAAATATCTGGCAAATCCCCTCATTTTGCCTTAACGGCTTGCGCCCCTACCGATGGACGGAGGGTGACCCTATATGGCCGAAGTTACGTTAACGGAGAGATCGATGGCACTGGGCAGATGGCGGCGCGAAGAGATGCGCCCGAAATTGATCGGCCTCGCCGTCGTGGTGTTCGCCATCCTCACCGCGTGGTCGGCCTTCGCGGCCGATGAACCGGATTTGATCTTCCGTCGCTCCACCGTGTTCAAGTGGATGAGCCCCAACGACAAGCTCGCCACCTATGGCATCGACGATCCGGAGATCGAAGGCGTCGCCTGCCATTTCACGGTGCCGGAAAAGGGCGGCTTCAAGGGCTGGCTCGGGCTCGCCGAGCAGGTGTCGGACATTTCGCTGTCGTGCCGCCAGATCGCGCCGATTCGCTTCAAGGCGAACGCCAAGATGGAGCAGGGCGAGGACATGTTCAGCCAGCGGCGCTCGCTGTTCTTCAAGAAGATGCAGATCGTGCGCGGCTGCGACGCCAAGCGCAACGTGCTGGTCTACATGGTCTACTCCGACAAGCTGATCGACGGCTCGCCGAAGAACTCGACGTCGTCGGTCCCGATCATGCCGTGGGGCGCGGGCGACACCGCCGTGCAGAAGTGCGGCGATTTTTTTAAGTAGTTATTGTCTGCGTCGGATGAATTGAAATCGTCGTCCCCGCGCAGGCGGGGACCCCGATTACCTTACGCATCTGCTCACCACAAGCCCCTGCCACCCAGGCCATTTGTCACCAACGAGGCCCGGGGT
>JBQCHY010000026.1:0-13364 GCA_051954235.1 Xanthobacteraceae bacterium | reverse complement strand
GAGGTCGCCGGGACAAGGTTGGGTCTTTCCCGGCGAGCAGGAGCGCGGAACACCGCCCTCCTATAAAAAGGAAACCGGCCGCGGGTCGCCCCGGGCCGGTTCCTGAAAAGCGGAGCCTCTGGAGAGGCCGCTTAGATCTGGTCTTCGAACTTCTTGGCCAGCTCTTCGATGTTCTCCGGCGGCCAGTTCGGCACGTCCATGCCGAGGTGCAGCCCCATGCCGGCGAGCACTTCCTTGATCTCGTTCAGCGACTTGCGGCCGAAGTTCGGGGTGCGCAGCATTTCCGCTTCCGACTTCTGCACCAGGTCGCCGATGTAGACGATGTTGTCGTTCTTCAGGCAGTTGGCAGAGCGCACCGACAGCTCCAGCTCGTCGACCTTCTTGAGGAACGCCGGGTTGAACGCCAGATCCGGAATGATCTCGGCGGCCACTTCCTTGCGCGGCTCCTCGAAGTTGACGAACACGTTGAGCTGGTCTTGCAGGATCCGCGCGGCATAGGCCACGGAGTCCTCCGGCGTGATGCCGCCGTTGGTCTCGATGGTCATGGTCAGCTTGTCGTAGTCGAGGATCTGGCCCTCGCGGGTGTTCTCGACCTTGTACGACACCTTACGCACCGGCGAGTACAGGCTGTCGACCGGGATCAGGCCGATCGGCGCGTCTTCCGGACGGTTGCGCTCGGCGGCGACGTAGCCCTTGCCGGTGTTGACGGTGAATTCCATGCGGATTTCAGCGCCGTCATCCAGCGTGCAGAGCTGCAATTCCGGATTGAGAATGGTGATGTCGCCAACGGTCTGGATGTCGCCCGCGGTGACGGTGCCCGGACCCTGCTTCTTCACGACCATCCGCTTTGGGCCTTCGCCCTGCATCTTGATCGAGATGTCCTTGATGTTCAGCACGATGTCGGTGACGTCTTCACGCACGCCGGCGATCGAGGAGAACTCGTGCAGCACGCCGTCGATGTGCACCGACTGCACCGCCGCGCCTTGCAGCGACGACAAGAGGATGCGGCGGAGCGCATTGCCCAGCGTCTGGCCGAAGCCACGCTCGAGCGGCTCGGCGACGAGGGTCGCGAAACGAGTTGCGTCCGCGCCCGGCGTCACTTGCAGCTTGCTGGGGCGGATCAATTCTTGCCAATTTTTCTGGATCGTCACTGTTTCACCCATACAGGCCAGCTTTGCCATCAAAACAACTGGCGTTGGAGGTCGCGGGGATCGGCCCGCGTCCGAAGATCGAACAGCCGTCGCGGCCTGTGGCGCGGCCGCGACAAAAGCCCTGCGGCTTAAACGCGACGACGCTTGCGCGGGCGGCAGCCGTTATGCGGGATCGTGGTCACGTCGCGGATCGAGGTGACGGTGAAACCCGCGGCCTGCAAAGCGCGCAGCGCCGACTCACGGCCCGAACCCGGTCCGGCAACCTCGACTTCGAGGGTGCGCATACCGTGTTCCTGAGCCTTCTTGGAGACGTCCTCCGCGGCAACCTGCGCCGCATACGGGGTCGACTTGCGCGAGCCCTTGAAGCCCATCGTGCCGGCCGACGACCAGGCAATGGTGTTGCCCTGCGCATCGGTGATGGTGATGGTTGTGTTGTTGAACGACGAGTTCACGTGCGCGATGCCGGAGGCGATGTTCTTGCGCTCACGACGACGAACGCGGGCAGCTTCTTTAGCCATTACAGTTCCTTCTTACGATCTCAACGCCGCCGTGATTCCAGCGGCTCCACCTGATGAGCGAATAGTCAGTAGCGAATAGCGAGTAGAGAAAACTCTATTCGCCAAGTCCTATTCGCTGCGACCTATTCGCTATTCGCTCTCTTACTTCTTCTTGCCGGCGATCGCCTTGGCCGGACCCTTACGGGTACGCGCATTGGTATGCGTGCGCTGGCCACGAACCGGAAGACCGCGACGATGACGCAGGCCGCGATAGCAGCCGAGATCCATCAGACGCTTGATGTTGATGCCGGTTTCACGACGAAGATCGCCCTCGACCAGATAGTCGCGGTCGATGACTTCGCGGATCTGCAGCACTTCCGCGTCGGTGAGCTGGTTGACCCGGCGCTCGACCGGAATCTTCACCTTCTCGAGGATATCGGCGGCGTTCTTCTGGCCGATGCCGTGAATGTACTGCAGCGCGATCAGCACGCGCTTGTTGGTCGGAATGTTCACACCTGCGATACGGGCCACAGACTTCTCTCCTGTCACCGGCCATTTGACCGATTAGTTTTTCGACTAGCTTAGGCAGGCGGTCGCAAACGCGAATACGACGCCCGCCCCTCAATCACCTTGGGGCCCGGCATCGTCTGAAAAATCCGACTGAATGCGGGCCTTATTAAAGGATTCATCCTCGTTTCGTCAACCGCCCCGCGGTTTTGGCTCGCTTTTTCGTGACCTTTTTCACGGGCCGGGAACTCGCCTTGGAACCCTTCCGGGCTCCCTTGGCAGCACCCTTGCGAGCAGCCGTTTTAGCCTTCCTAGCGGCCGGTTTGGCCGATTTCTTTGCCTTTTTGGCTGCCGCCCGCTTGGGTGCAGCCTTCTTGGCGACCTTTTTCACCGCCGTCTTGGCGGCATTCTTGGCAACCTTTTTAGCAGCCTTGCCCTTCTTGGCGGTCCGGCCGGCTGACGCCGCCTTGGTCGCCTTCTTGGCCTTTTTGGCCGCCGGCTTGCGGGCCTTCTTGGCAGGTTTGGCCGCCGATTCGCTCAAGGCATCGAGCACGCGCTTGATATCGGCAGTGACTTCCTCGATCGACTTCATGCCGTCGATGGTCGCGAGCTTGCGCTTCTCGCCGTAGTAATCGACCAGCGGTTCGGTCTGGGCACGGTAGTTGGCCAAACGCTGCGACAGCACTTCCGGCGTGTCGTCGGCGCGCACCGCTTCGCCTCGCGCCTTCATCTCGGCGATGCGGGTCTCGACCCGGCGCAGCAGCGCGCCTTCGTTGACGCGCAGTTCGATGACGGCGTCGAGAGCCAGTCCCTTCGACTTCAGAAGTTCATCGAGCGCTTCCGCCTGCGGAACCGTGCGCGGAAATCCGTCGAGAATGAAGCCGTTCTTGGCATCGGCCTCCTCGATGCGGTCGGCAATGATGCCGACGACCACCTCGTCCGGCACCAGTCCGCCCGAAGCCATGATGTCCTTGGCCTTGAGGCCAACCGGCGTTCCCGCCTTCACCGCGGCTCGCAGCATGTCGCCGGTGGACAATTGAACGATACCATGCCGTTCGACGATGTGCTGCGCTTGCGTTCCCTTGCCCGCCCCCGGCGGCCCGAGAAGAATCAATCTCATTTACGTCGGCCCCTCAGTTTCGACTTCCGTATCAAGCCCTCATACTGGTGCGCCAGCAGGTAGCCCTGGACTTGCGCCACCGTATCCATCGTCACGCTGACCACGATCAGCAGCGATGTGCCGCCAAAGTAGAACGGAACCGAGGCATACGAAATGAGAATTTCAGGTACCAGACAGACGATCGCCAGATAAATCGCACCGACGACGGTAATGCGGGACAGCACGTAGTCAATGTATTCGGCGGTACGTTCGCCGGGACGGATGCCGGGAATGAACCCGCCATGCTTCTTCAGGTTATCCGCAGTCTCGGTCGGGTTGAACACCACAGCCGTATAGAAGAACGTGAAGAACACGATCATCGCGAGATAGAGGACGAGATAGAGCGGCCGTCCGTGGCCGAGATTCGTGTTCAGCCACTGCAACCATTCCGGCCCGGAGCCCGCATTGAAGTTGGCGACCGTGGTGGGCAACAGTAGCAGCGAGGACGCGAAGATCGGCGGGATCACGCCCGAGGTGTTGAGCTTGAGCGGCAGATGCGAGGACTGGCCCTCGAACATCTTGTTGCCGACCTGGCGCTTCGGATACTGGATCAGCAGCCGGCGCTGCGCGCGCTCCATAAACACGATGAAGGCGATCACCACTACCACCATCACCAGGATGGCGAGGATTACCGCGGTGGACAGCGCGCCCTGACGGCCGAGTTCGAGGGTGCTGGCCAAGGCCGACGGCAGTTCGGCGACGATGCCGGCCATGATGATCAGCGAAATGCCGTTGCCGATGCCGCGCGCGGTGATCTGCTCACCGAGCCACATCAGGAACATGGTGCCGCCGGTCAAGGTCAGGGCCGTCGAGATCAGGAAGAACATGCCGGGTTGGCTGACGACATTGCCCGCGCCCTGCAAACCGACGGCGATGCCGTAAGCCTGCAACACCGCAAGCACGACAGTGAGATAGCGGGTGTACTGGTTGATGATCTTGCGGCCCGCTTCGCCTTCCTTCTTCAAGGCTTCCAGCGACGGCATCACCGACGTCAGAAGCTGAAGGATGATCGATGCCGAGATGTACGGCATGATGTTGAGCGCGAAGATCGCCATGCGATCGATGCCGCCCCCCGAGAACATGTTGAACATGCCGAGGATGCCGCCCGCTTGCGTGCGGAAGATCTGGCTCCACACGCCGGGATCGATGCCGGGCAGCGGAATGTAGGTGCCGAGCCGGTACACCAATAGCGCACCCAGCGTGAACCAGATGCGCTTCTTGAGTTCGTCCGCCTTCGCCAGCGCGGAGAAATTGAGATTGGAGGCGAGTTGTTCAGCAGCAGAGACCATGATCAGTTTTCTCCCGCGCCCCTGGCACTGTTATGCCCCGCCGTGGCGAGGCATTCAGCAGACGCCGGACATTTTCTGGTGCTCGGCAATCGTCTTATGTCTATCACAGCGGCATCCCGCATCGTTCGTCCGTGGCGGACGATGACGCGAATGTTACGCCGCTTCGCCTTCGTCGTTCTTCGGCGCCAGGATCTTCACCGATCCGCCCGCCTTCTCGATGGCTTCGATCGCCGACTTCGAAGCGCCGTGCACCTCGACGGTCAGCTTCGCCTTGATCTCGCCACGGCCGAGCAGCCGCACGCCGTCCTTGGCGCGGCGCAGAACGCGCGCCTTCACCAGCGTTTCCGCGTTGATGACGTCCTTGGCATCGAGCGTCTTGGCGTCGATTGCCGCCTGCAGGCGATCGAGATTCACCTCGGCGAAGTCGAGCCGGAAGATGTTGTGGAAGCCGCGCTTCGGCAGGCGACGATGCAGCGGCATCTGGCCGCCCTCGAAGCCCTTGATGCGCACGCCCGAGCGCGCGGTCTGGCCCTTGCCGCCACGGCCGGAGGTCTTGCCCTTGCCGGAGCCGATGCCACGGCCGACGCGCATGCGCTTTTTGCGCGAACCTGCATTGTCGGCGATATCGGTGAGTTTCATCGTCTTGTCCTCATCGTTTCCGTCATGGCCCCGTCTTTCCATCAGCATTGGCTGACTCGACAAGACGTGGATGCCCGGCACAAGACCGGGCACGACGGCAAATTCCTACTTGTCGTCAATCACGCGAACGAGGTGGTGCACCCTGTTGATCATGCCGCGAACCTCAGGCGTATCCTGCAATTCGGCGACACGGCCGATCTTGTTCAGCTTGAGGCCGATCAGCGTCTGCCGCTGCACCTGCTGACGGCGGATCGCGCTGGCGGTCTGCATGACCTTGATCGTCTTTGTGGCCTTGGCCATCGTCATCACTCCAGAACGGTCAATTCAATCCGGGACCGGTCGGAGCCGCGCATCCTTCGCGCTGCTCCACACCGCATCCGCGTGTTTAGTCGGCAACCACTTCGGCATCGCCACCGATGCGACGCGACTGCAAGGTCGAAACCTTGATGTTGCGGCGGGCGGCGACCGAACGCGGCGAGTCCTGATGCTTCAGCGCGTCGAAGGTCGCGCGGATCATGTTGTACGGGTTCGACGAGCCGATCGACTTCGCAACCACGTCCTGGATGCCGAGCGTTTCGAACACGGCGCGCATCGGGCCGCCGGCGATGATGCCGGTACCGGCCGGAGCGGCGCGCAGATAGACGCGGCCGGCGCCGTGACGGCCGGCGATGTCGTGATGCAGCGTGCGGCCTTCGCGCAGAGCGACGCGGGTGAGATTGCGCTTGGCGGATTCAGTCGCCTTGCGGATCGCCTCCGGCACTTCGCGCGCCTTGCCGTGGCCGAACCCGACCCGGCCCTTCTGATCGCCGATCACGACCAGCGCCGCGAAACCGAAGCGCTTACCGCCCTTGACGACCTTGGCCACACGGTTGATGTGGACGAGCTTGTCGACGAACTCGCTGTCGCGCTCCTCGCGATCCCTGCTCCGTTCGCGTCCGCCGCGTTCGCGTTCACCTGCCATGGTGTTTTCCAATCCTTGCGGGGTGAGAACCCCAATCCATCTGTCCGTTCAACAACTGAAACTTAGAAGCTCAATCCGCTCTCGCGGGCCGCATCGGCCAGCGCCTTGACGCGGCCGTGATAGAGGTAGCGACCACGATCGAACACCACTTCCTTGACGCCGTTCTTGACGGCGCGCTCGGCAAGCAGCTTGCCGACCGCGGCAGCCGCGTCGATGTTGGCGCCGGTCTTGCCGCCGTCGCGCATCGCCTTCTCCAGCGAGGAGGCCGACGCCAGCGTCTCGCCCTTCTGGTCGTCGATGACCTGGGCGTAGATGTGCTTCGACGAGCGGAACACCGACAGCCGCGGACGACCGTTGGCGGCACGGCGCAGCGCAAGCCTTACGCGCTGCTGACGCCGGGCATTCGTAACTTTCATCTTCGACATGACCGGCTCCGTTACTTCTTCTTGCCTTCCTTGCGGAAGATGAATTCATCGGCGTAACGCACGCCCTTGCCCTTATACGGCTCCGGCGGACGATAGCTGCGGATTTCGGCGGCAACCTGACCGACGCGCTGCGAATCGTTGCCGACGATCACGATCTCGGTCGGCTTCGGCACGGTGATGGCGATGCCTTCCGGGATCGCATACACCACGTCGTGGCTGTAACCGAGCGCGAGTTGCAGGTTCTTGCCTTGCAGCGCGGCGCGATAACCGACGCCGGTGATTTCCAGCTTCTTCTCGAAACCCTTGGTGACGCCCTCGACCAGGTTCGCCACCTGCGCGCGCGCGGTGCCGTACAGCGACCGCGCCCGCTTGGTCTCGAAGCGCGGCGCAACCTTGACCGCGCCGTTTTCGAACTTGACCTCGACGTCGTCGTGCACGACGAACTGAAGCTGGCCCTTCGGCCCCTTCATCTTGACGGTCTGGCCCTCGACGGCAGCCGTCACGCCGGACGGAACCACGACGGGCTTCTTGCCAACTCGTGACATGCGAAAATCCTTCCTCAGAACACCGTGAAGAGAACTTCGCCGCCCACGTTCGCGTCGCGCGCTTCGTGGTCAGCCATGATTCCCTTCGGCGTCGACAAAACCGAGATGCCCAGGCCGTTGTTGACGCGCGGCAGGTTCTTCACCGACGCGTAAACCCGGCGGCCCGGCTTCGACACCCGCTCGATCTCGCGGATGACCGGCTCGCCATCGAAATACTTCAGCTCGATCTCAAGCTCGTTGCGGCCCGAGGCATGCTCGACGCTGGCATAACCGCGGATATAACCCTCGGTCTTCAGCACTTCGAGAACGCTGGCGCGCATCTTGGAGCCCGGGGTCGAAACCTTGGACTTGGAGCGCATCTGCGCGTTGCGGATGCGGGTGATGAGATCGCTGATCGGATCGTGCGTTGACATGCTCGCTCCTCCTTACCAGCTCGACTTGACGAGACCCGGAACCAGGCCCTTGGAGCCCAGCTCACGCAGCGCGATACGGCTCAGCTTGTTGAGCCGGTAGACCGAACGCGAACGGCCGGTCAGCTCGCAGCGGTTGCGGATGCGCGTCGTCGACGAATTGCGCGGCATCTCGGCCAGCTTCAGGGTGGCGGCGAACCGCTCTTCCATCGGCTTGGTCTTGTCGGCGATGATGGCCTTCAGACGCGCGCGCTTCGGCGCGGCGTTCTTGGACATCTTCTTCCGACGGTTGTTCTTCTCGACTGAACTCTTCTTCGCCATGCGTGGCTCCTAGGTATCCGCGTTTGAGAGGCTTTTCAGCGTCTCACTGCCGGAACGGGAAATTGAAAGCGGTCAACAAGGCGCGCGCCTCGTCGTCGGTCTGCGCCGTGGTGCAAACCGTAATGTCCATGCCCATCGGCTCCCCGGCCTTGTCGAAATCGATCTCGGGGAAAATGATGTGTTCCTTGATGCCGAGCGAGTAGTTGCCGCGGCCATCGAAGCTCTTCGGGTTCAGGCCGCGGAAGTCGCGCACGCGCGGCAGCGCGACGTTGATGAGACGATCGATGAAATCGTACATCTGCGCCTTGCGCAGCGTCACCTTGCAGCCGATCGGCTGGTTCTCACGCAGCTTGAAGGTCGCGATCGCGATGCGCGAATAGGTCACGATAGCCTTCTGGCCGGCGATCAGCGACAGGTCGCCCGCCGCGGTCTCGGCCTTCTTGCGGTCGTTGACGGCTTCGCCGACGCCCATGTTGAGCACGACCTTGTCCAGCCGCGGCACCTGCATGACGTTGGCGTAACCGAACTGCTCGGTCAGCTTGGCCCGAATGCTCTTGTCGTATTCCGCGCGAAGCCGCGGAACGTAAGCGGTCTCAGCCATCGATCTCTGCTCCCGAACGCTTGGCGACACGCACCTTGGTGCCGTCTGCCTGAATCTTGAATCCGACGCGGGTCGGCTTGCCGTCCTTGCCGACGATCGCGATGTTGGACAGGTGGATCGGGCTCTCCTTGGAGATGATGCCGCCCTCCTGGTTCTGCGTCTGCTTCTGGTGACGCTTCACCATGTTGACGCCACGCACCAACGCACGGTTCTCCGCCGGACGAACCTCGAAAACTTCGCCGGTGCGGCCCTTGTCGCGGCCGTTCAGCACGATGACCTTGTCACCCTTGCGAATCTTGGCGGCCATCACAACACCTCCGGCGCAAGCGAAATGATCTTCATGTGGTTCTTGGCGCGCAGCTCGCGCGGCACCGGCCCGAAGATACGGGTGCCGATCGGCTCCGACTGGTTGTTGATCAGCACGGCCGCGTTGCGGTCGAAGCGGATCACCGAACCGTCGGCGCGGCGGATATCCTTGGCGACGCGAACGACGATCGCCTTCATGACGTCGCCCTTCTTCACCTTGCCGCGCGGAATCGCTTCCTTGATCGACACGACGATGACGTCGCCCACGGAGGCATAACGGCGCTTGGATCCACCCAGCACCTTGATGCACATGACACGGCGTGCGCCTGAATTGTCGGCCACGTCGAGGTTGGTCTGCATCTGAATCATTGATGCACCTCGTCCTCTTTCTGCTGCGCTTGTCGCGCTCTGGAACCTAAACGGGCCACCCTGCTTGGTGGCCGGAAGGTTCGTCTAAAACGGTTGCCGTTAGGCGGTTTTCTTTTGCTCGCCCCGGACCACGGTCCAGCGCTTGAGCTTGGAGATCGGCTTGCTTTCCTCGATCCACACCATGTCGCCCGGCTTGAACTCGTTGTTCTCGTCGTGCGCGTGGTAGTTCTTGGAGCGGCGGATCGTCTTCTTGTAGATCGGGTGCGTGAAGCGGCGATCAACCCGCACCACCACGGTCTTGGCTTGCTTGTCGCTGACGACCACGCCTTGCAAGGTACGTTTCGGCATCTTCGGCCCCTTACTTCGTCTTCGCGGCGCGCTTTTGCGCGGCGACGGTCTTGATACGAGCGATATCGCGGCGGGCCTCGCGCAGCCGCGAGGTGTTCTCGAGCTGCCCGGTGGCGCGCTGGAAGCGCAGGTTGAAGCGCTCCTTCTTCAGGTTGGCGATGGCGTCGCTCATCTGGTCTTCGCTCATCACGCGGATATCATCGAGTTTCAATTCGGCCATGACACCCTCACTCGGCGATGCGCGCAACGAAGCGCGTCTTGATCGGCAGCTTGGCGGCCGCCAGCGTCAGCGCTTCGCGCGCGGTCTGCTGGTTGACGCCGTCGATCTCGAACATGATCCGGCCCGGCTTGACCCGCGCCACCCAGTATTCCGGCGAACCCTTTCCCGAGCCCATGCGGACTTCGGCCGGCTTCGACGACACCGGGAGATCCGGGAACACGCGGATCCAGACGCGGCCGGCGCGCTTCATGTGGCGCGTCAGCGCACGACGCGCGGCTTCAATCTGGCGCGCGGTGATCCGCTCCGGCGCCATCGCCTTCAGGCCGAATTGGCCGAACGCCAGCGTCGCGCCCGAGGACGCGGTGCCGTGAATACGGCCCTTATGCGCCTTGCGGAACTTGGTTTTCTTAGGTTGCATCATGGCTTACGCCCTCAAACCTTCCAATTCAAATCAAGCAGCGTCGCGGCGCGGGCGCGAATTGTCGCCCTCGGCCATACGCTTGTCCTGCGCCATCGGATCGTGCTCAAGGATTTCGCCCTTGAAGATCCAGACCTTGACGCCGCAGGTGCCGAACGTGGTGAACGCCGTCGCCACGCCGTAGTCGACATCGGCGCGCAGCGTGTGCAGCGGCACGCGGCCTTCGCGATACCATTCCATGCGGGCGATTTCAGCACCGCCGAGACGGCCCGAGCAGTTGATGCGGATGCCCTCGGCGCCGAGACGCATCGCCGACTGCACGGCGCGCTTCATGGCGCGGCGGAACGCAACGCGGCGCTCGAGCTGCTGCGCGATCGATTCAGCCACCAGCGTCGCGTCGAGTTCCGGCTTACGGATTTCGACGATGTTGATGACGACGTCGGACGACGTGATGTCCGCGACCTTCTTGCGCAGCTTGTCGATGTCGGCGCCCTTCTTGCCGATCACGACACCCGGACGCGCCGAGTGGATCGTCACGCGGCACTTCTTGTGCGGGCGCTCGATCACGATGCGCGCGACCGCAGCCTGCTTCAATTCCTTGTGCAGCAGCTCGCGGATCTTGACGTCCTCGTGCAGCAGCTTGCCGTAGTCGTTCTTGCCGGCATACCAGCGGGAATCCCAGGTCCGGTTGATGCCCAGGCGAAGCCCGATTGGATTGATCTTTTGACCCATCGTTCTCTCCCGCGCGTTTTAAGCGGCTGCTTCCGCTTCAACCTGACGAACCACGATCGTCAGTTGCGCGAATGGTTTGAAAATCCGACCCGAACGGCCACGGCCGCGCGGCGCGAAACGCTTCATCACGATGCCCTTGCCGACATGCGCCTCGGAGACGATCAGATCATCCACTTCGAGGTCATGGTTGTTCTCGGCATTGGCGATCGCCGATTCCAGGCACTTCTTCACGTCGACCGCGATCCGCTTGCGCGAGAATTGCAGGTCGGCGAGCGCGGCCGACGCCTTGCGGCCGCGGATCATCTGGGCGACCAGATTAAGCTTCTGCGGGCTGACGCGCAGCATCCGGGCAACCGCCTTGGCCTCGTTATCCGGGAGGCTCCGTTCGCGCTTGGGCTTGCTCATGGCTTAAGTCCTACTTCTTGGCTTTCTTGTCGCCCGCATGGCCGTGGAAGGTGCGGGTCGGCGAGAACTCACCGAACTTGTGGCCGACCATTTCCTCATTGACCGACACCGGCACGAACTTCTGGCCGTTGTAGACGCCGAAGGTCAGGCCGACGAACTGCGGCAGGATGGTCGAGCGACGGCTCCAGATCTTGATGACGTCGTGACGGCCGGACGCGCGGGCGGCATCTGCTTTCTTGAGCAGCGAACCCTCGACGAACGGGCCTTTCCAGACTGAACGAACCATGTCCGGCGATCCTTACTTCTTCCGCTTGTGGCGGCTGATGAGAATGAACTTGTTGGTCGACTTGTTCGACCGCGTCTTCTTGCCCTTGGTCGGCTTGCCCCACGGGGTCACCGGGTGACGACCGCCCGAGGTGCGACCTTCACCACCGCCGTGCGGGTGATCGATCGGGTTCATGACGACGCCGCGGTTGTGCGGGCGACGGCCCATCCAACGGGTGCGGCCGGCCTTGCCGATCGAGGTGTTCATGTGGTCCGGATTCGACACCGCACCGATCGAACCGCGGCAGCGGCCGTGAACCAGACGCTGCTCGCCCGAGTTCAGGCGCAGGATGACGTAGTCATGATCGCGGCCGACGATCTGGGCATAGGTGCCCGCCGAACGCGCCAACTGACCGCCCTTGCCAATCTTCAGTTCGATGTTGTGCACGATGGTGCCGACCGGCATGTTGCCGAGCGGCATGACGTTGCCCGGCTTCACGTCGACATAGTTGCCGGCGATCACCTGGTCGCCGACAGCCAGACGCTGCGGCGCGAGGATGTAAGCCTGCTCGCCATCGGCGTACTTGATCAATGCGATGAAGGCGGTGCGGTTCGGATCGTATTCGAGCCGTTCCACGGTCGCGGCGACATCGACCTTGGTGCGCTTGAAGTCGACGAGGCGATAGGTCTGCTTGTGACCGCCGCCGCGGAAACGCACGGTGATGCGACCGGTGTTGTTGCGGCCGCCAGCCGAGGACTTGCCCTCGGTCAGCGCCTTGACCGGCTTGCCCTTGTACAGGGCCGAACGATCGACCATCACCAGCTGGCGCTGGCCGGGTGTCGTCGGATTGAATTTTTTCAGTGCCATCGTCGTGTCCGCCTTATAGCCCGGTGGTGACGTCGATGCGGTGGCCCTCTTCGAGGGTCACGACCGCGCGCTTGGTGTCCGACTGCGACCCAAGATTCCCGCGGAAGACCTTCGTCTTGCCCTTGCGCACCAGCGTATTCACGCTCTTGACCTTGACGTCGAACAGCTTCTCGACCGCTTCCTTGATCTGCGGCTTGCTCGCCTTGCCCGCCACCTTGAACACAACCTTGTTGTGCTCGGAGGCCGTCGTCGCCTTTTCGGTGATCACCGGCGCGACGATCACGTCGTAATGCTTCGCATCGATTGTCATTTGAAGCGCGCCTCCAGCGCATCAACCGCCGCCTTGGTCAGCACCAGCTTCTGACGGCGCAGAATGTCGTAGACGTTGATGCCTTGGATCGGCAGCACGTCGATGTTCGGAATGTTGCGCGCGGCGCTCGCGAAGCCGGCATTCAGCTCGGCGCCGTCGATGATCAGCGCGTTGCTGAGGCCGAGGCCCGAGAAGTGCCCGACCAGCGTCTTGGTCTTGGCGGCTTCCAGCGCGGCGTTGTCGATCACGAGCAAGCCGCCGTCCTTGGCCTTGGCCGACAGCGCATGCTTGAGCGCCAGCGCCCGCACCTTCTTCGGCAGATCGAACGCATGGCTGCGCACAACCGGACCGAACGCACGGCCACCACCACGGAACTGCGGCACGCGTGCCGAGCCGTGACGGGCGCCGCCGGTGCCCTTCTGCTTGTACATCTTCTTGCCGGTGCGCCAAATCTCGGCGCGGCCCTTGGCCTTGTGCGTTCCGGCCTGGCGCTTGGCGAGCTGCCAGTTGACGCAACGCTGGATGATATCCTTGCGCGGGTCGAGGCCGAAAATGGCGTCGGAGAGCTGTACGGAGCCAGCGTCCTTGCCCTCGAGCGTGGTGACTTTCAGTTCCATCT
>JBQCHY010000025.1:0-39507 GCA_051954235.1 Xanthobacteraceae bacterium | reverse complement strand
CTGCTATCGAGGTGCTTGGCCTTGCGGTGACGGCATCCCCGGTTCGTGCCGGGCTGGTCGCCTGCACGGGCGCGACCGGTTGCCGTTTTGCTGCGGCGCGCACCAAGGAGAATGCCGAGGAGATCGCGGCGTGGTGTGACGAGCACGTAGCCCTGAACACGCCGGTGAACATCCACCTGACCGGATGCCATCATTCCTGCGCGCAGCATTACATCGGCGATATCGGCCTGCTCGCGGCGAAGGTCGCGGTGAGCGAGGAGGGCGACACCGTGGAGGGCTATCACCTCACCACCGGCGGCGGCTTCGGTCCCGATGCCGGCATCGGGCAAGAGGTCTATCGCGACGTCAAGGCGGATGACGCGCCGAAAATCGTCGAGCGTTTGCTGCGCGCCTACATGAGCAACCGCGCGTCGCCAGAGGAAACCTTCGTCCAGTTCTCGCGGCGTCACGACGCCGAGACGTTGCGGCGATTGGCCGATGCGGAGGTCGCGGCATGAACCAGACGACACCGATGATGCGATTGCAGGTCGTCCCGGAAACCGCGCCGTTCTCCGACGAACAGCGCGCCTGGCTCAACGGCTTTCTGGTCGGCGCGTTAAAGCTTGACGGCAACGTGCCATTGTCGCCCGAGCAGAACGCGGCGATGGTCGGCGCCATCGTTGCCGTCGACGATGACGACGATGCGCCATGGCACGACCAGACCATGGCGATCACCGAGCGCATGAAGCTCGCGGAGGGTAAACCGCTGCGCCGGCGCATGATGGCGGCGATGGCGCAGCAGGATTGCGGCCAGTGCGGCTACAATTGCCGCGACTATGCCGACGCGCTGGCGGCGCGCACCGAGGAACGTATCAACCTCTGCGTCCCAGGCGGCAAGGACACAGCGCGGATGCTGAAGGCGCTGCACGCCGAACTCGACGCCGCACCGGTGACGAAGGCTGCGCCCGTCGCGGCTGCATCGCCCGCGCCGGCTGCGGCGCTCAGCGCGCCGGGGCGCTCGCGCGACAATCCGGCGGTGGCAACGTTGCTGTCGCGCCGCCTGCTCAACAAGCCGGGCTCGGAGAAGCAGACGTGGCATATCGAGTTCGATCTTTCGCAAGGCGATCTCGACTATGTGGTGGGCGATTCCTTCGGTGTGTTTCCGCGCAACGATCTCGGCTTGGTCGATCAGGTGATTGCGGTGCTCGGCGCATCGCATGCGACGCAAGTGAACGGCAAGGCGCTGCGCGACGTGCTGCGTGACGATGTGTCGTTGTCGCCAGCGCCGGACAAATTGTTCGAGTTGTTGTCCTTCGTCAGCGGCGGCGCATTGCGGGAGAAGGCACGGGCGCTGGCGCAGGGCGACGATCCCGACGGCGACGCCGCGCATCTCGACGTGCTGGCGACGTTGCAGAAATTCATGGGCGTGCGGCCGCATCCCGAAGCGTTCATCGAAGCGCTCGATCCGTTGCAGCCGCGGCTCTATTCGATCTCGTCGTCGCACAACGCCGCGCCGGGGCGATTGTCGCTCACCGTCGATACGGTGCGCTACGTGATCGGCCGGCGCGGGCGCCTGGGCGTCGCCTCGACCTATCTCGCGGAGCGCGCGGCGATCGGCGACGAGGTGCGCGTCTATGTGCAGAAAGCGCACGGCTTCGCGCTGCCGGACAACGCCGACACGCCGGTCATCATGATCGGCCCCGGCACCGGCGTCGCGCCGTTCCGTGCATTTTTGCAGGATCGCGGCGCGACCAAGGCGGGCGGCCGCAACTGGCTGTTCTTCGGCCACCAGCGCCGCGATTGCGATTTCTTCTACGCGGACGAACTGAACGCGATGAAGGCGACGGGATTGCTGACGCGTTTGTCGCTGGCGTGGTCGCGCGATGGCGATGCGAAGTTCTATGTGCAGGACCGGATGCGCGAGGTCGGCCGCGAACTGTGGAACTGGCTCGCCGACGGCGCGCATGTCTATGTCTGCGGCGACGCCAAGCGCATGGCCAAGGACGTCGAACGCGCGCTGGTCGACATCGTCGCGCAATTCGGCGTCCGCTCCACCGACGAGGCGATCGCGTTCGTGGCGGATCTCAAGCGCAAGGGGCGGTATCAGCAGGATGTGTATTAAGTATCGATGGTGATCCACCTCTTTCCATCATTGCGAGCACTCGGATCGGCGTTTCACGCCGTCCGAGCACAGGCTCCGCGAAGCAATCCACTTTTCTTCTCCCTCTCCCGCTTGCGGGGGAGGGTTGGGGTGGGGGCTGGATTGCTTCGTTGCAAGTGCTCCTCGCAATGACGGCCTTGAGTGCCTGATCGGAGGACGACTTTGTGGCTCCGACATGCAACACGATCATCGTCGTCCGCCGCCACGAGAGAATAGTCATTCCCCGTTGAGCTGATCGAAAACACACCTATCGCTATTTTTCCGGGGTGGTTGCGGTTCCGTACGTCAGCGCTTCATTATCCTGCTCCAAGACGATGGAGCCTGACGATGCGCGATTCCGAAACCCGACGATCCGTTCCCGTGCGTGAACTGGTCGCGCGCGCGGAGACCCGGATTCATGCCGTTGCGCTGGGTGGTGCGTTCATCCTGATTGCCGCCGTGCTGTTTGGTACGTTGACGTATCGGCCGTTTTAACTCGATCCCCAACACCTCGTCATGCCCGGGCTTGTCCCGGGCATCCACGTTCTTTCTAGCTGAGTCTCAGTGAAGACGTGGATGGCCGGGACGAGCCCGGCCATGACGGAGAAGTTTAGCGTACAAACGAGCGTTGTGCGCGCTGTTTGGGTGAAAGGCGGACCTCACCCCTCGCTGAACGGCTTCACCGCAATACCGTTGTCCTTCAGCGCCTGACGCACCGCGCGGGCGATGTCGACGGCGCTGGGCGTGTCGCCGTGGATGCACACGGTATCGATCTGCACCTTGATGACCTTGCCGGTAATCGACACCACGGCGCGGTCCTGCACCATGCGCACCACGCGTTGCGCGATCTCGTTCGCGTCGTGCAGAACCGCGCCGGGCTTGCGGCGCGAGACGAGATTGGCGTCGTCCTCGTAGGCGCGGTCGGCGAACACCTCGTGCGCCAGCGGCAGTCCGGCGGCTTCGCCCGCCTTCAACAGCTTGCTGTTCGCCAGCACCACGAAGGTCAGGTTGCGGTCCACCGCCTTGATCGCGGACGCAATCGCGCGCGCGGTCATGTCATCCTCGCAGGCGACGTTGGAGAGCGCGCCGTGCGCCTTCACATGCGTCACCTTGTGGCCGGCGAGCGCGGCCACCGCTTGCAGCGCGCCGATCTGATAGGCGACGAGGTTTTCGATCTCGGCGTAAGTGAGTCCCGCCACCGGCCGGCGGCCGAAGCCGTGCAGGTCGCGATAGCCGGGATGGGCGCCGATAGCGACGCCGCGCTCCTTCGCCAGTTCGGCCGTCCTGCGCATGATGTCGGGATCGCCGGCGTGAAAGCCGCAGGCGATGTTGACGCTGCTGGCAAGGCTGAGCATGGCGTTGTCGTCGCCCATCTGCCATGCGCCGAAACCTTCGCCGAGGTCGCAGTTGAGATCGATGCTCATGGTGTCGTTCCCCGCTGGTTGGTTTCAGGGTTGTTGGTCTTGTTGAGACTCGCTCTGCCATGTCCGTGCGTCGGTGGCGTTCACCGCGCTGCCGGCGACATTGGCATTCTGCAACGCCGCGACGTTGAATTCAAAGTGCGCGACATCGACCATGCGCGCGGGCAGGTCGTGCAACAGCGCGGCGAACGCAATGGCCGCGCGCCGCGCGTCGTTCATGCTCACCGCCTGAAAACGGAACGGCCGTCCCGGCGGCATCTGCGCGAAGCGGCCGAGATCGGCGCCGATCACGGTCGCGATCTTCGGATAGCCGCCGGTGGTGCCGCGATCCGGCATCAGCACGATCGGCTGGCCGTTGCCGGGCACCTGAATGCTGCCGTTGACGGTGCCGTCGGAGACGATGTTGTGGCCGTGCTGGTGACGAACCACGGGACCTTCAAGCCGATAACCCATGCGGTCGCTGGTCGCGGAAATTGTCCAGGTGCCGTCGAGAAAGGTTTTCACCGCGTCACCGAATTCGTCGTCCTGCGGGCCGAGCACGACGCGGATCGGATCGGGCAAGGGCGGAAGCGGCGGCAGCGCGTGCTCTGCGCGTTCGGTCGCCGCGCGCACATCGAGGTGATCGCCGCTCTGCAACGGGCGCGGCACCGGAGCGCCGAGACCGGCGCGCGCGTTCACCGAGAGGCTGCCGAACGCGGCTTCGCCTTGCACGCCGCCTTCGATAGCGAGGTAGCTGAACACGCCTTCGCGCGCCGCGCCCAGCACCAGCCGTTCGCCGGGCATCAGCGTCGCGGATTGATTGAGCGGCAGCACGCGGTCGTCGATCTTGATGCTGCGCGATGCGCCGGCAAGCGCGATGCGGATCGGGCCGTCCTGCGCGGTGAAGGTCGCGCCGAACGGGCCGAGTTCGATGGCGGCGGTGAACTGCGGATTGCCGGCGAGGGCGTTCGCCGTCGCCAATGCCAAGCGATCCATCGCGCCGCTCGGCGTCAGGCCGTAGCGTTGCGCGCCGAAACGTCCGGCATCCTGCACCGAGGTCGCGGGTCCGACATTGGTGACCAGCAAGCGGCTCATGACGCGGCCAACTCCGCGACGATATCGCCATGCTCGGCGGCGCGATCCATTTCGGCAAACGTCTTCGCGTCGATGGCGTAGAGATTCAGCGTGTCGCCGGGCTCCAGCAAGAACACCGGATCGCGCTGCAACTGATAGGTGCGCACCGGCGTTCGCCCCAACAAATGCCAGCCGCTCGGCCCGGCGATGCATTGGATGCCGGTCTGGACGCCGCCGATGGAGATGGTGCCGGGCGGCGTGCGCAATCGCGGCTCCTGCCGTCGCGACAATTCCAGCGCGGGATCGAGCCCGCTGAGATACGACCAGCCCGGCGTGAAGCCGATCATCGCCACGCGATAGACCGGCGCGGTGTGGCGCGCGATCAGCGCTGCGGGCGTGAGGTCGAGCGTCTTTGCAACGTCGTCGAGATCGATGCCGTGCTCGCCGCCGTAGGCGACGGGAATGCGCCAGTGCTTCGAGGCGATCGCGTCCGTTACCGGTTGCGCGGCCAGCGCGATCAATTGCGATGCGAGCGTATCGAAATCGATTTGCAGCGGATCGTAATGCACCAGCAGCGAGCGATAGGTCGGCACCGTCTCGGTGATGCCGACGATCGGCGCAGCGGTGAGCAGGCGGTCGAGCGCGAGGACGCGGCGGTTGGCGTCGTCGTCGATCCGGCGGCTGAACTCCACGGTGATCGCGGCGTCGCCACTGGGCAGGATGCGGGGCGGGAGAAATTCTGCGGCCATGCCTGTCTGCGAGCCCTTCTGCAACGTGTCAGCAATAGCCTGTTTCGGGCGCGGAGGGAATTCGCTTTCGCAGAATAACGCAAGTCATTTCAATAAATTAATCGGAATGCCAACGATAAGGTGACGTAATCGTTGCCTGCGGCCCGCGCGTGGCTGCTGCCTGATGCTTCGGCCTTGACGCCTCTCGCCACGGACGCAAGATGCCGCGCACATCGTCCTCACTGGAGTCGTTCGTCCCATGTCGCTTTCCCCGCAGGCTATTCAAACCCTTTCGCACGTCTCCACCGCGACGATCACCACCGTCCTGCTGAAGAAGGGGCTGCGCAATTTGTGGCTGCGCGGCGCGCGGCCGCTGAGGCCTGGACAGCCGCGGCTGGTCGGCCCGGCCTTCACCCTCCGCTTTGTGCCGGCGCGCGAGGATCTGGCGACGCCGGAATCGTGGTCGTCGCCGATCTCGACCCGCACCGCAATCGAGGCGATGCCGGAAGGCTGCATCGCGGTGGTCGATGCGATGGGCGTCAGCACCGCCGGCATCTTCGGAGATATTCTCTGCGCGCGCATGGTGCAGCGGAAGGTGACGGCGCTTGTCACCGACGGCGTGGTGCGCGACGTCGAGGGCGTGCTCGGCACCGGCTTGCCGACCTGGTGCAACGGCGCGGCCGCGCCGCCGTCGGTTGCGGGGCTCACCTTCGTCGGCTGGGGCGAGGGCATCGCCTGCGGCGGCGTCGCGGTGTTTCCGAACGACATCATCGTCGCGGATCAGGACGGCGTCGTCCTCATTCCGCAGGCGCTGCTCGATCATGTTTTGACGGAAGGGCCGGAACAGGAGCGGATGGAGGCGTGGATCGTCGACGAGGTCAACAACGGCGCGTCGCTGCCGGGGCTTTATCCGATGAATGCCGAAACCAAGGCGCGCTACGCCGCGTTCAAGGCGAAGACCTGAGCATCGCGCAAGTGAACGGAGGCATCATGGATATTCATCGCAACGGATCGCGGCCGACGCGACGCGGGCCTGCCGAATGGTTCACCGGCGCGGTCTGGATGGACCCGATCGTCAATGCGCCTGCGCCCGCGCGAGTGGCGGCGGCGAGCGTCGCATTCGAGCCCGGCGCAAGGACGGCGTGGCATACCCATCCGCTCGGCCAGACGCTCTACGTGATCTTCGGCGTCGGGCGCGTGCAAAAAGAAGGCGAACCGGTACGAGAAATCCGCGCCGGCGATACGGTGTGGATTCCACCGGGCGAGAAGCACTGGCACGGCGCGGCGCCGGACCACGCGATGACGCACATCGCCGTGCAGGAAGCGGTCAACGGCAGCGCCGTCGAATGGCTGGAGCAGGTGAGCGACGCGGACTACGCGAAGCAGGTCGTGGTGGAGTGAGCGCGTTACGTGATTGGTCACGGAGTAGCAACTCGAAAAACGTCGTCCCCGCGAAGGCGGGGACCCATACGCCGCAGCGGTTCGGCTCCATCACCAAAGCTAGTTTCTTTTATAACACCAACGTCAGGGATTCTGGGTCCCCGCCTGCGCGGGGACGACGCTGAGTTTGTCGATCCGCCGCATTCCATTTCGAGACGGCGATGAACTCCAACACGCCGGCCTATCGTAACGACGTCACCCCTTTGGCCACAGGATCAATTGGGTATTGCGGAAGCAGGCGATGACAGCATCGTCGCTGTTGCGACGGATCTCTGCATCCCAGACCTGAGTGGTGCGCCCCTTGTGAACAGGCCGTGCGATGCAGGTCACCAGGCCCTCGCGCGCCGTACCGATCAGGTTGCTCTTGAGTTCGACGGTGGTGAATCCGCTGGCGCCTGTCGGCAAACTGCGAACGGTGCCATAACCGCAGCACGTATCCGCGAGCGAGGTGACGGTTCCGGCATGGAGATAGCCGTTCCATGCGCCGAGCGCGCGGCGAACCTCGATCACCGCAACCACTTCGTCCGGCTCGACCTTGGTGAAGGTCATGCCGAGAAGGCCAGGCAGATAGTCGGCGCCGGCCGCATTCCATTCTTCGAGTGTCGCGGGAGCTTTGACAGTCATAAGACGCCTTTTGCTTTGATAATGTGACCGATCATGGAGCGGACATATGCATCCCGCGACCGGTTAAGCAAGGGCGTGAACTCATTGGCTGAGGGGCCGCACGTATGGTTTCGTCGTGGCTATCTGGCCGATATCGAAATGCTAGTCGACCGGCGGCGGGACCGGCGGCATTGCCACCGTAGGCTCGGCAGCGTCTTCCGTGGGCCACGCCAGTTCGCTGCGCAGCAGCGCATAACGCTCGTGCGCGGCTTGCGCGCGCTCGTCGATCAGCTTGATCGCGGCCTCGCGTGACATCGGCCGGCTGGTCATCGGCGTGCCGTTCTCGCCCATCACTTCGTCGACGACAAAGGTGATGCTGCCGACAGGCCGCGCGGTCCAGCGCGTGCGGATTGCGGCGATCGGGCCGGGACCCGTTCGCGTGTAATTGGTGTCGGCCGGCGTTGCGGCGGGGTGTGTTGGAGATGTCGTGGCGACAGGTTGGGTCCTTTTCACGGTGACCGGCTTGGCGGTGATGACGGGGCGAGGCGGATCGGTGTCAGCCATCATGGACCTTTTTGAAAGCGAAGTGGCGAGAACGATATGACGTAAGGCGTCGAGACTACTCTAAAAGAGAAATGCGAATTGTGGAATCTCCTCACGTCATTGCGAGCACTCGGATCGGCGCTTTGCGCCGTCCGAGCACAGGCTCCGCGAAGCAACCCAGAAAGCCAAGAAGCAAGGACTGGATTGCTTCGTCGCTTCGCTCCTCGCAATGACGCGGGTATTGCCTGCGGATTTTTCTACGCGCAGATCGCCGGCTTGCGGTCTTTCCACGGCCGCGCCTGTTCGAGTTGCGCGGCGAGGCGGAACAGCGTGGCTTCGTCGCCGAACTTGGCCGCGAACATCATGCCGAGCGGCAGGCCAGCGGCGTTCCACGCCAACGGCATCGACATTGCCGGCTGGCCCGACATATTGAATATACTGGTGCCCGGCATGTAGCGCCGCAGGATCGGCGAGATGTGCGAGAGGTTTTCGGACATGCTGTCGATCTCGCCGATGCGCAGCGGCGGCGTGCACAAGGTCGGGGACAGGAAGACGTCGCAATCCTCGAAGAACGTCGCGAGGCTGTGCGAAATCTGGAACGCGGCCAACTGCGCGGCGACGTAATCGGTTGCGCTTTGCTTTCCGGCATTGCGCGCGCTGGCGATGGTCAGCCGTTCGAAATCCTGATCGGTCATCGCGCGGCCGAGCCGCCCCTCGGTGAGGCGGACGGCAAGTGCGGTATTGGCGGCAACGATCACCGCCATCACCGCCGCGGGATCGACGGCAAGTTTCGGCGCGCGTTCCTCGACGTGATGGCCGAGCTTCGACAGTTGCGTCGCGACATCGCGCACGGCGGCGGCGATCTCGGGATCGATCGCATCGCCATAGGTCGATTTGTCGGTGAAGAAGATCCGCAGCCGCCCCGGCTCGCGCTTCACTTCCTCGATGTAAGGTCGCTCAGGCGCCGGCGCGGTATAGGGGCTCGTCGGCTCCGGACCGTGAATGGCGTCCAGCATCGCGGCGCTGTCGCGCACGCTGATGCTGACGACGTGATTGCAGGAGAAGCCGCCCCAGCCTTCGCCGCGATCGGGGCCGAGCGGCGTGCGGGCGCGGGTCGGCTTGAGGCCGAACACGCCGGACGCCGACGCCGGAATGCGGATCGAACCGCCGCCGTCGCTGGCGTGCGCGACAGGCAGGATGCGCGCGGCCACCGCCGCCGCCGCGCCGCCGGACGAACCGCCGGAGGAGTGCTGCGGATTCCACGGATTGCGTGTCGGCCCGAACAGCCGCGTCTCGGTGGTCGGCAGCAGGCCGAATTCCGGCGTCGAGGTCTTGCCGTAAATCACGAGCCCGGCGGCCTTGAACCGGGCGGCCACCGTGCCGTCGTGGTCGGCGACGTTGTCCTTGAAGACGCTCGCACCGGAGGTGGTGCGGGTGCCGGCGAGGTATTCGAGGTCTTTCAAGAGAAATGGTACGCCGGTGAAGGGGCCTGGCGGCAGGCCGTTCTCGATCTGCTTGCGCGCATAGTCCTCGTGCTTCACCACCACGGCATTGATCTTTGGGTCGACCTTCGCGGTGCGCGCAATGGCTTCATCCAGCAACTCGGCCGGGCTGACTTGTTTAGTGCGCACCAGTTCGGCGAGGCCGAGCGCGTCATAGTTGCCGAATTCCTTGAATGCCATGTCGTGCTCCCGAGTGTCGAATACTGCCAGAACGATCCCGGCGTCGTCCCCGCGAAGGCGGGGACCCATAACCCCTGGCATTTGTTGTTATAGAACAGCCACGCCTTCGTTGCCTAAACCGAACCGCTGCGGAGTCTGGGTCCCCGCCTGCGCGGGGACGACGTTTCTCGTGTTGCAAATCCGAATGCAAAACGAATTTCGCGTAATGCGTTTAGAGGGACGATCCTATCGTCAATTCAGCACGTTCTGATCGATGATGTTCTGCCGGATGGCATCCCCTTCGAGCGCGTCATGCACATGGCTATTCGAACCACTTGCTGTAGATTTTTTTGAACGCGCCCGTCGCCATCGAGATGTGCAGCCACTGGTCGACGAATGCCTTGAGAGCGACGTCGCGCTGGAGCCAGTAGGCCTTTTCGGCGAAGTCGAACGGCTTGTCCGGATGGATGGCGCACAGCACGCCGGGATGGCGCTTTTGCTGATAACGCGTTTCCGCCGCGTCGGTCATCATCAGATCGGCATTGCCTTTGGCGATTTCGTCGAAAATGGTGACATTGTCATTATAGACCTGAATACCGGCGCTCTTGATGTGCTCGCGGGCGAAACGCTCGTTGGTGCCACCCGGATTGACGATCACGCGCGTGCCGGGTTTGTCGATATCGATGAGAGTCTGGAATTTATCCTTGTCGGCGCAGCGCGCGATCGGCGTCTTGCCTTCCTCCAGAACCGGAGCGGAGAATGATCCGATCTTCTGGCGGTCGAGCGTGATCGATATGCCGCCCATCGCCATATCGAACGCGTCCGATGCAAAATCCGCCTTCAACGTCGGCCAACTGGTTTTGACGTAGACAATTTTGACGCCCAGCGCCTTGCCGAGCGCTTCGGCCATGTCGACGTCGAAGCCGGTGAACTGTGACGTGGCCTTGTCAAAATGCGTGAACGGCATGTAGTCGCCGGTCATGCCGACGCGCAACGTTCCGCGTTTCACGATGTCATCGAGGCGTGTGGCCGGGGCCGATTGCTGGGCTCCGGCCGCCGATGCCGTCAGAACGAGACAGAGCGCCGCAATCCACGCGACTATCTTCGTCACGATCGCGGCTCCGTGGTTTCGGAAGGTGTGCGAGCAGCCATCACGCCAAAACGTCCTGGTTGATGACGTTCTGCCGGATCGCGTCGCCGTCGAGCGCGCTGAGGATGTTGCGCGCGGTCTGTTCGCCCATGCGGTCGAGCGCCTCGCGGGTGACGCCGGCGACGTGCGGCGCGATCACAACGTTGGGCAGCGCGAACAGCGCGTGGCCGAGCGGCGGCGGCTCCTGCTCGAACACGTCGAGGCCGGCGCCGGCGAGATTGCCGGACGTCAACGCGTCGTACAGCGCAGCTTCCACCACGATGCCGCCGCGCGCGGTGTTGACGAGATAGGCGGTCGGCTTCATCAGCCTGAGCCGCGCGGCGTTGATCAGGCCGACAGTTTCCGGCGTCTTCGGGCAATGCAGGCTGATGAAATCGGCGCGGGGCAGGGCCTTGTCGAGATCGTCCACCGGTTCGCAGCCGGCGGCGCGGATCTCGTCGGCGCTCTTGTAGGGGTCGTAAACCAGCACGTTCATTTCCATCGCGAGGCAGCGCTTCGCGGTGCGGGTGCCGATGCGGCCGAAGCCGACAATCAGAAGCGTCTTGCCGTAGAGATCGAACGGCAGCAGGCCGAGCCGTGTCGCCCATCTGCCGTCCTTCACCAGCGCATGCAATTCGACGCCGCGCTTCGCCAGCGTCATCATCATGAAGATCGCCTGTTCGGCGACCGAGGGCGAGTTGGCGGTGCCGGCCACCATCAGCGGCACCTTGCGCTTGCTCAGCGCCGGGACGTTGATGGCATCGAAGCCGACGCCGATGCGGGCGACGACCTTCATGTCTTGTGAGGCCTCGAGCTCATTGTCGCCGAACGCGGTGGCGCCGAGCGCCACGCCGTGCACCGGCGCGTGCTGGGCGAGGAGGGCGACGAAATCCTGCTGCGGGATCATATTGGGGAATTCGATGGCTTCGATGTCGCCGCGCTCCTTGAAGAGCTTCCATCCGTGCTCCGACATCGATTCCGTGATCAGCAGTTTCTTCTTGTTGGTCGTCATTCCTCGCCTCGTCTGGCCTTGTTGCAATCGGCGCTCATAGGACGGCGCCGGTCGCCTCATTTAACAGGTGCATGTGATTGAGGTCTACCGCCAGCCGCAGCGGTGCGCCCGCCTTGGCGTCGATACCAGGATTGATGCGGCCGCAGAGCTGGACCCCGGCCAGCGGGAAATAAACGAAGGTTTCCATTCCCATCGGCTCGATTACGTCGGGCGTGGCGTCGAATGGCTGGAATGCCGCGCTCGTATTGGATTGGGCGTCGACCAGATGCTCGGGCCGCAGCCCCAGCAGCAGCCTGGTGTCGCGCGGGATCGCCCGGTAGCGCGCCATGCGATCCGGAGGGATCGGAAGGGCGATGGTTTCCCCGACGCGGACCTGCAACAGCCCGCCGGATTCCTCGAGCCGGCAGGGGATGAAGTTCATCGCCGGCGAGCCGATGAAGCCGGCGACGAATTTGGTTGCGGGGCGATGATAGAGTTCGTTGGGGGGGCCGATCTGTTCGATGCGGCCGTGGTTCATCACCACCACGCGGTCGGCCAAGGTCATCGCCTCGACCTGATCGTGGGTGACGTAGACCGTGGTGGTGCGGACTTTCTGGTGCACCTTCTTGATCTCGATGCGCATCTGCACGCGCAGCTTAGCGTCGAGGTTCGAGAGCGGCTCGTCGAACAGGAACACTTTCGGATTGCGCACGATGGCGCGGCCCATCGCGACGCGCTGCCGCTGACCGCCGGAGAGTTGCTTCGGCTTACGGTCGATCAGGTCGGTGATGTCGAGCATCCGCGCGGCTTCGGTGATGCGCTGCTTGATCTCGGCCTTCGGATAGTGCTTGAGGCGCAGGCCGAACGACATGTTTTCCGCCACCGTCATGTGCGGATAGAGCGCGTAGTTCTGGAACACCATGGCGATGTCGCGATCCTTCGGCGGCACGTCGTTGACAACGTCGCCGCCGATCATAATCTCGCCATCGCTGATGTCTTCGAGTCCCGCGATCATCCGTAGCGTGGTCGACTTGCCGCAGCCGGATGGGCCCACCAGCACGACGAACTCGTGATCGGGAATGTCGAGGTCGATGCCGCGCACCGCCTCGACGTCGTCGTAGCGTTTCACCACCTTGCGCAACGTCACTTCCGCCATTGTCTCACCCCTTGGTTGCGCCGGCCGTGAGGCCCGAAATGTAGTAGTCCATCAGGAAGGCGTAGATGATCAGCGGCGGCGCGGCGCCCAAGAGCGCGCCGGTCATGATTTGCCCCCAGTTGAAGACGTCACCCTTGATCAGCGTGGTGATGATGCCGGTCGGCAGCACCTGTTGATCGACCGAGGACGTGAACGCCAGCGGATAGAGGAACTGCGCCCAGCTCACCGTGAAGGCGAAGATGGTCGCGGCGATGATGCCGGGCAGCGCCACCGGCACGAAGATGCGCAGCAGCGTCTGCATCCAGCTCGCGCCGTCGACGATGGCGGCCTCGTCAAGCTCCTTCGGGATCGAGGCGAAGTAACCGATCATGATCCAGGTGCAGAACGGCACGGTGAGCGTCGGATAGACGAAGATCAGCACCCACCAGTGGTTGATTAGTTCGATGCCGGTCCATTGTGCGAAGGTCGCGAACATCTTGAACAGCGGAATGAACAGCAGCGTGTCGGGGATCAGGTAGGTCAGGAATACGCCGGTCGCCAGCGTGGTCGAGCCCCAGAATCGCATCCGCGCCAACGCGAAGGCGGCCGGGATCGAGATCAACATGGTGAGGGTGACGACGAAAATCGACACCAGTGCCGAGTTCTTGAAGAAAGTCAGGAACTGGTTCGAGGTCAGCAGATCGATGTAGTTCGCCAGCGTCGGATTGTAGACCCACCATGGATTGGTCGCCGCCGAGATTTCCGCCGAAGTCTTCAGCGAGGTGATGAACATGTAGATCGGCGGAAACAGGAAGAAGATCGCGAACAGCGTCAGGAATACGTAGGACCAACGCATCGCCCATTTGCGGTCCCGGCTCATGCTGCCGATCTTGCGGGACGGCCCGGCCTTGTCGAGGGTTACGGTTGTCATCGTCAGGCCTCGTTGCCGCGTTTGTTGATGTCGCGCAGGATGAACACGGCGGCGATTGCCAGGATCGGCACCATGAACAGCGAGATCGACGCGCCGAGCGGAATGTCGTTGCCCTCGATGCCGATGCGGAATGCCCAGGTTGCGAACAGGTGCGTCTTGTCGAGCGGCCCGCCGGCGGTGAGGATGCGGACGATATCGAAGTTGGCGAAGGTGACGATCAGCGAGAACAGCGTGGTGATGGCGATGATGTTGCGCATCATCGGCAGCGTCACGTACCAGATACGCTGCCACCAGTTGGCGCCGTCGATGGCGGCGGCTTCATAAAGCTGCTCAGGCACCGATTTCAGCGCCGCCAGATACATGATCAGGAAGAACGGCGCGCCGGCCCAGATGTTGACGAGGATCACCGAGAACCGCGCCCAATTGGCGTCGCCGGTCCACGGGATCGGGCCGATGCCGACTTGCGCCAGAATCCAGTTGAAGGCGCTGTAGGACGGATCGAACAGCCAGAGCCACGCCAGCGTGCTCATCGCGGGCGGGATCACCCACGGCACCAGCAGCATGCCGCGCCATTTGCGCTGGCCTTTGTCGGGCAGGTTATGAACGAGGTGCGCGACGACGAAGCCGATCAGCGCCTTGAAGATCACGGCGGTGATGGCGAAGAAGCAGGATTGCTGCACCACCATCCAGAATGTTTCGCGCTTGAACAGGAAGGTGAAGTTGCCGAAGCCGACGAAGCGCTGCATCGATTTGTTCAGGGTCGCCAGATGCAGCGAGTAGAACGCCGGGTAGATCACCATGATCGCGATCAGCAGCATCAGAGGCAGCGCCATGAAGAACGCGATGGTGGATTTGCGCTCGAAAAACTTCCGCAGACCGGAGCGGTTGGTTCGAGCCTTGACCGGCTGGATCATGGATTGCGCGGCGTCGACCATGGTGCCTCACTTATCTCGCGAACCTGAAAGCTCAGAGTGAATCAGGGGCGTCGCGCACGCCGCGTAAGGATCGTGGCGTGCGTCGTTGTTCAGGTTCGGCTTTGTTGTGCGGGCGCGCGACGCCGAGAGTCTGACTCGAATGCAGTTTCTCGCAACGCGCATTCCCACACGCAGTGTCGTCCCTGCGAAGGCAGGGACCCATAACCCCTGACGTTGCCTGTCATGGAATAACCTCGCCTTGGTGATGGAGCCGAACCGCTGCGGCGTATGGGTCCCCGCCTGCGCGGGGACGACGATTTTTGTGTTGAGCCTCCGCGTACCAAAGCGAACGCTGGTCGGACGCTCAGGTCCGCATGAAACCTTCCAGTTCGCCCTCGGCCCACGACAGCGTCTTTTCCATGGCTTCGCCCTGGGCGTAGCGGACGCACATCTTGGTCTGGTGGCTTGTGCGTAGATCTGCTGCGCGATCTTCGGCGGCGCGGGTGAGGCCGCGATCGACCAGGTGTCGAGGTGGTCGGGGTTGGGGTAGTGATACAGCGTCCCCTTCGGCGGCGCTTCCTCGGCCCAGACCTTGAATTTGGTCATGCTGGCGAAGGAGGGCAGGTCGTAGCCGCCGCTGGCGGTGACCATCGCTTCCGCCTGTTCCGGTTGCGACAGGTAGACGAGGAGGCTCTTGGCCGCCGCCTTGTTCTTCGAGAAGCCCCAGATCGACCAGAAGAACGGCAGGAACGGCGAGAAGCGTCCCTTCGGTCCCGCCGGCATGCCGTGGGTCCAGCATTGCTCGGCGATCTTCGGCGCATCGCGCTTGGCCACCGCCCAGGAACTCGGCGGATTCATGATCAGCGCGCCGTTGCCGGACACCAGCCACTTGTTGTTGGAGGAGTCGTCCCAGGCGGTGACGTCAGCCGGCATGAAGCTGATCAGCTTTTTGTAGAACTCGAGCCATTGCCGCACGGCATCGCTCTTCACCGCGATGTCGCCCTTGGCGTTGACCAGTTCGCCGCCGAAGGCGCGCAGGAAAGCGCCTGCGGCATCGACGCTGTCCGACGTCTCGCCGAGCCCGATGCCGAACGACTTGCCGCCCTTATGGCAGGCTTCGGCGGCCTTGAGGAAGGTGTCGAGCGTCCAGTTGTCGGCCTGGGCCTTCGCGCCCGCCGGATACATCGCCTGCATGTCGAGATTGGCGTACTGCTTCATCAGGTCGAGGCGCGAGCAGGGGCCTTTGACTTGGCTGCCGGCGGTAGCGGGAACGCCGAGCCATTTGTCACCGGCGCGACCGAGATATTCGACGGTCTCGTTGACCTTGCCGTTCTGCTTGATCAACGGTTCCATGATGTCGTTGACCGGTTCGATCTGATCGGCATAGGCCTGCGGCCACCATGTCGGCATCGCGAAGATGTCGTGACCGGCTTTCGCCTGCGATTCCGCCGTGATGCTCAGGAGGTTCTTGTTGCCTTGCGAGGGAATGTAGTCGATCTGCGCTTCGACCTTTTCCTTGTCCGCCCAGGTTTTGACCAGCTTGGTCATCACGTCGTTGGCGCCGGGGACCCAGTGATCCCAGAAAGCAATGGAGACCTTGCCGGCGGCGTAGGCACCGCGAACGAACGGGGCGGTCATAAGGGCGGCGGATCCTGCGGCTGTTGCGGCCACAAATTGTCGACGAGACAAAGTCCTCGGCATCGCGTTCTCTCCCTGTGAGCTAAATGGCGTCTATGCGCTTTCTCCGTCACTCCGTCTTTCTTCCCGCGCCAACGTGGTCGGCGGGCATCGCGGAGGTGTTAATTTCACGATCTGAGCAGAAATGCTCGCCGCTGTCGAGAAAGCAGCTTTGTCACCGGTGAAGTTTTTATCGTGACGGACAAATTTTGGCGTTGCGAAATATGGCGCGGCGTCGTGAAGGCAAAAGGGTTCTCGCGAGAATGCGGACGACGCTGTATTGCGTTGCACCCGCGACGGATGAGAACATCGGCTCGCGATGATTTGCTTCGCAGTTCGTGCGATGTTCCAATTCTGACAGGCGAAATTGGGATATCGTGGGTTGCTGCAAGAGCGATGACGCACAACGACGCCGGGTTGGAGCACGATCGTATGACGGAAACCGAACAGCACGACGCGCCGCGCACCCTCGATGTGCAATGCTGCATCGTTGGCGGCGGCCCCGCGGGCATGATGCTGGGTTATCTGCTGGGTCGAGCCGGCATCGAGACTGTCGTGCTGGAGAAACACGCCGACTTCTTCCGCGATTTTCGCGGCGACACCGTGCATCCCTCGACCTTGCAGGTGATGGACGAACTCGGCCTGATCGACGATTTCCTCAAACTGCGGCACGACAAGTTGCAGAAGCTCGAGGGCTATTTCGGACAGACCAAAATCAGGCTCGCCGATATCAGCCGCACCGGCGCGAAGCATCCGTTCATCGCCTTCATGCCGCAATGGGATTTTCTGAATTTTCTGCGCGACAAGGGGCAACGCTATCCGAAGCTCAAGGTGCTGATGAACACCGAGGCGACGGATCTGATCTGGGCGAACCGCGGCGTGTGCGGCGTCGAAGCGCGCGATGCCGAGGGACCGCTCGCGATCAACGCCAGGCTGGTGGTGGCGTGCGATGGCCGGCACTCGACCGTGCGTGTCTGCGCCGGGCTCAATGTCGAGGAGATCGGCGCGCCGATGGACGTGCTGTGGTTCCGCGTCGGCAAGGGCGCCGAGACTGAAAGCGTGCTGGCGCGGATCGAATCCGGGCAGATGATGATCACGCTCGATCGCGGCGATTACTGGCAGTGCGCCTATGTCATCGCCAAGGGACAGTATGACGCCGTGAAGGCGCGCGGGCTCGATGCGTTCCGCGCCAACATCTGTCACCTCGCGCCGATCCTGACCCCCACCATTGCCGATATCAAAAGCTGGGACGACGTGAAGCTGCTGACGGTTGCGATAAATCGCCTGAAGCAATGGACGCGGCCGGGCCTGTTATGCATCGGCGACGCCGCGCACGCGATGTCGCCGGTCGGCGGCGTTGGCGTCAACCTCGCGGTGCAGGACGCGGTCGCCACCGCCAATCTGCTGGCGGAGAAGCTGCGCAACGGGACGCCGAGCGAGGCCGAACTCGGCGCGGTGCGCAAGCGTCGCGAGTTTCCGATGCGCGTAACGCAGGCGATGCAGGTCGTCGTCCAGAACAATGTCGTGACGATGGCGCTCAAGCCCGGCGACGCGCCGATCAAGCCGCCGCTGTTCGCGCGCATCATCAATGCCGTGCCGTGGCTGCAAGGCTGGACCGCCCGCTTCCTCGCCATCGGCGTGCGCCCGGAGCATGTGCATTCGCGGGAGGTAGCGAGCTAGCACGAATTGATTGTGGAGGCCGTCACCCCTGAGGTGCCATTGCAAAGCAATGGCCTCGAAGGGTGACCGCAGCCATCCTTCGAGGCTCGCGGCTTGCGCCGCGCGCACCTCAGGATGACGACAGCTTCCGCCTAAGTGCTGCGCATCAGCCCGCGATCGAATACCCGCCATCGACCGGAATCGCGGTGCCGGTGACGAAGTCGGATGCGCTGGAGCCGAGGAAGGCGGCGATGCCGGCGAAATCGTTGGGCACGCCCCAGCGGGCGGCGGGCGTTCGCGCCAGCACCCTGTCGTGCAATCCCGCGACGTCGATCCGCGCGCGCTGCGTCAGTTCGGTATCGATCCAGCCGGGAAGGATGGCGTTGACCTGAATGTTGTCGGGCGCCCACGCGACCGCGCAGGAGCGGGTGAACTGCACGATGCCGCCTTTGCTTGCGGCATAGGCCGGCGCGAAGCTCGCGCCGAAGATCGACAGCATCGAGCCGATATTGATGATCTTGCCGCCGCCCTTGGCCTTCATCGCCGGATGAAACGCCTGTGAGCACACGAACGCGCTGGTCAGGTTGGTGTCGATCACCTGTTTCCACTCGTCGAGCGAGATGACATCGGGCGGCTTGCGGATGTTGATGCCGGCGTTGTTGACGAGAATATCGGCGCCGCCGCGTTCGCGTTGAATACGCACTGCCAGTGCGGCGACCGCCGCCGTGTCGGTGACGTCGGCCTCAAACGCAAGGGCCGTGCCGCCGTCGCTTTTGATCGCCTTGACAGCGGTGGCGGATTTTTCCGCGTTGCGCCCGACGATCACCACGGTCGCGCCGCACGCGGCGAAACCGCGCGCCATGCCTAGCCCGATGCCGCCATTGCCGCCGGTGACGACTGCCACCTTGCCGGAGAGATCGAACAGGCGAGGGGTCATCGGCGATGCTCCGTTTCTATTGTTGGGCCGGCGTCCGCGCTGGCCTTCATGTCTCACACGTCCAGCATGTCTTCGCTGGCGAATTCGGCCTTGTCGGAGATGAAGGCGAAGCGGGCTTCGGCTTTGGTGCCCATCAGGCGCTCGACGGAATCCGCCGTGTCTTCGCGGTCGTCCGGCAGCAGCACCACGCGCAGCAGCGTGCGCTTCGCCGGGTCCATCGTGGTTTCCTTCAACTGCGCCGGCATCATCTCGCCGAGGCCTTTGAAGCGGCCGACGTCGACCTTGGCGTTGGCGTTGAATTCGGACTTCAGAAGCTGGTCCTTGTGCGCGTCGTCGCGGGCGTAGACCGTCTTGCTGCCGTGGGTCAGCCGATAGAGCGGCGGCACCGCGAGATAGAGGTGGCCCTCGTCGATCAGCTTCGGCATTTGCCGATAGAAGAAGGTGATGAGCAGCGAGGCGATATGCGCGCCGTCGACGTCGGCGTCGGTCATGATGATGATGCGCGAGTAGCGCAGGTCTTCCTCGCGGTAGTTGACGCCAGTGCCGGCGCCGATCGCCTGCATCAGGTCGGACAGCTGCGCGTTGGCGACCAGCTTGTCCTTGGTGGCGGAGGCGACGTTGAGAATTTTTCCGCGCAAGGGGAGGATGGCCTGGGTCTTGCGGTCGCGTGCCTGCTTAGCGCTGCCGCCGGCCGAGTCACCCTCGACGATGAACAGCTCGGAGCCTTCGGTGGCCGAGTTGGTGCAGTCGGCGAGCTTGCCCGGCAGGCGCAGCTTCTTCACCGCGGTCTTGCGCGAGGTTTCCTTTTCCTGACGGCGGCGCAGCCGCTCGTCGGAGCGCTCGATGACGAATTCGAGCAGCTTGTTGGCCTGCACCGGATTGCCCGACAGCCAGTGGTCGAACGGGTCCTTGATGGCCTGTTCGACGATCTTGGAGGCTTCGGCGGTGGCGAGGCGGTCCTTGGTCTGGCCCTGGAATTCGGGCTCGCGCACGAACACCGAAAGCATCACCGCGGCGCCGACCATCACGTCTTCCGACACGATCGAGGAGGCGCGCTTGCCCTGACCGACGCGCTCGGCGTGATCCTTCAGGCCGCGCAGCAGCGCGCTGCGCATGCCGGATTCGTGGGTGCCGCCGTCGGGCGTCGGCACCGTGTTGCAGTAGGAGGAGAGGAAGCCGTCGGCGTCGGCGGTCCATGCCACCGCCCATTCGCAGCCGCCATGGGCGCCGTTGCGACCGGCCTTGCCAGAGAAGATGTCCGGATGCACCAGCGTATCGGCGTGGATCGCGGCGGCGAGATAATCCTTGAGACCGCCGGGGAAATGGAAGGTCGCTTCCTCCGGTACGCCCTCGAGGCCGCGCGTCAATTCCGGCGCGCAGCGCCAGCGGATTTCGACGCCGCCGAACAAGAATGCTTTGGAGCGCGCCATTTTGAACAGGCGCTGCGGCTTGAACGCGGCCTTGGCGCCGAAAATGTCGGTGTCGGGCTTGAAGCGGATGCGGGTGCCGCGACGATTGTTGACCTTGCCGAGGTCTTCCAGCTTGCCGACCGGGTGACCGCGCTCGAACACCATGCGATGCAATTGCTGGCCGCGCGCGACTTCGACCTCGAGCCGCGAGGAGAGGGCGTTGACCACCGAGACGCCGACGCCGTGCAGACCGCCGGAGGTCTCGTAGACCTTAGAGTCGAACTTGCCGCCGGAATGCAGCGTGCACATGATGACTTCGAGCGCCGACTTCTTCGGAAACTTCGGATGCGCGTCGACCGGGATGCCGCGTCCGTTGTCGGTCACGGTGAGGAAGCCGTCCTCGCCCAGCTCCACCTCGATGAAGGTGGCGTGGCCGGCCAGCGCCTCGTCCAGCGAGTTGTCGAGCACCTCGGCGACGAGGTGATGCAGCGCCTTCTCGTCGGTGCCGCCGATGTACATGCCGGGTCGCCGGCGCACCGGCTCCAGCCCTTCCAGCACCTCGATGTCGGCGGCGGTATAGCTGTCGCTGACCGCGGGGCCGCGCGCGGCGGGCTTGGCGGGCGCACGAGCCGGAGCAGAGGCGAACAGGTCGCCATCTTTCGGTTTTGTATTTCTAGCCAATGTCTTATTCGTCGTTATTGAAGTAAAATCTTCGCAAAAGGCATGCGAATCACCGGCCCTGACTATGCCACGGTTGGGGTCGCAATTGTGACTGCTGCGGAAGATTACAAGGGCGCGGGAACCGGACGTTGCGGTGCCCGCACCGGGGTCGTCAGCTCCGCGAGGTCTGGAACACGATGGTGACGAACAGCGCCGTCGCGACGATGACGATCAGCGAGCCGACGATGGGGGCTGCGACGTAGTCGTGGCCCTTCAGCGTGACCAATGCGATGCCGGCGGGAAACAGCACGGCGCCGGCGATGTGCAGCGAGCCCTGTATTCTGGCCATGGCGAGACGGCCGGCGGCAGGCACCACCCGGTAATACAGACCGAACAGGAACAGCAGCACGCCGCCGACCAGGTTGAGGTGTGCGTGAGCGGGCGCCAGCGTAAAATCCTGGTGCATGCCCATGACGACGCCGGCCAGCATGCCAATCAACAACAACACGGCGCTCGCGCACATCATCACTGACGCAATCATTCAATTCATCCTTCGATTTCAGGTATAGGGTTGGAACGCCGGAATCGGGCGAGACCGGCGGTTCAGGGCAGGTAGAGGCATACCCAGCCTTCGACGTGCGCAATTGTAAAAAGGTTCAACCGGACGGTGGGCTTTTCGCACGCGACCCACGAAAGGCGGTTTGATGGAAGGCTACGCGCACGATCTGATCGCCTTCGTGCGTCTCCATCAGGCCTGGGCCGCGCCGCTGGTGCTGGTGCTGGCGTTCGGGGAATCGCTGGCCTTCATTTCGCTGCTGGTGCCGGCATGGGGCGTGCTGGTGGCGATCGGCGCGATGCTGGGGCCGGGCGGCATCGACTTCTGGCCGATCTGGCTTGCCGGCGGCATCGGCGCCGCGCTGGGCGACTGGCTGTCCTACTGGATCGGCTTCACCTTCAAGGATCGGGTGGCGACGGTCTGGCCGCTGTCACGCTATCCGCACCTGCTGCCGCAGGGCGCGACCTTCGTGAAAAACTGGGGCGTGCCGGGCATCTTCATCGGCCGCTTCTTCGGCCCGCTGCGCGCATCGGTGCCGCTGGCTGCCGGCATTTTCGAGATGCCGTATTGGCACTTCCAGATCGCCAATTTTGTGTCGGCGTTCATCTGGTCGGCGGTGTTGCTGGTGTTCGGCGACGTGGTGTCGCGTCTGATCGAATGGGGCTGGGGCCTTTTCTGATATCAGCTCTGACAACGTCGCTCTTGACGGATTCCCGAACCGGACATAGGACGACGCCCATGAACGACGTTTTCACCAGCGCCAACGCCCGAGCCCGCCGCCGCATCGTCGCGGTATGGGCGGACGTCTGCGTTTAAGTCGTCGCCCCTGCCGCCGGACCCGATCCGCGGCAGTTTCCTTTGACATCGCGTGATCTGGTCCCGGCGGCTTTTACGAAAGCCGAAGGAGACACCCGATGCATACGCCGCCCCTGTTCAAGACCGACCGTGCCGCGAGTTTCGCATTCGCCGAAGCGCGCGGCTTCGGGCTGGTCTGTGCCCATGACGGGCGCGTCCCGGTGGCGTCGCCGGTGCCCTTTTGCATCGACTACGCGGGCGACGGCACGCCGCATGTCGCGTTCCACCTCGCGCGCAACAATCCGTTGATCGGGTTGGCGAACGGGAAAGCTCATTGGCTGATGGCGGTGACCGGCGCGGATGCCTATGTCTCGGCGGATTGGTACGTCTCGCCGGATCAGGTGCCGACGTGGCTCTACCAGGCGGTGCATCTGTCAGGTCCGGTGGCGGTGATGTCTGCGCAAGACCTGCCCGGACATCTCGACCGGCTTAGCGAGAAGTTCGAGACGCGGCTCCTGCCGAAGCGGCCATGGACCACCGCCAAGATGACGGCGGGACGTTTGAAGGCGATGCAGAACGGCATTGTCGGACTGGTGATGACTGTGGAGGACGTTCACGGCAGCTTCAAGCTGAACCAGCATAAGTCCGATGCCGATCACGTTGCCGTCGCCACCGCGCTGGCGTCGCGGCCCGATACGGGCGCGCAAACGCTTGCCGAACGGATGGTCGCGCTGCGGCCGCAACTGGACTACAACACCCCGGCCGCCGTCAGCGGCGCCGCGGATTGAAGGAGCGAATGATGACCATGTCCGACACCAGCCAGATGCAGCGCAAGGCTCCGCAGGCCACCGTGAAGCCGTCCGTCTTTGTCGACGGCGCGTCGGGAACCACCGGGCTCGGCATCCGCGAGCGGCTCGACCAGCTCGGTGATATCGCGGTGCGGAGCATCGATCCCGACAAGCGCAAGGACCCCGCTGCCAAGCAGGCGTTGATGGCCGAGGTTGATCTCGTCATCCTGTGCCTGCCGGATGACGCGGCGAAGGAAACCGTGGCGCTGATCGACACTATGGGCAGCGATGCGCCGAAGGTGCTCGACGCCTCGACCGCGTTCCGCGTCGCGCCGGACTGGACTTATGGTTTTCCAGAACTCGCGCCGGATCAGGCCGATAAAATCCGGCACGCGCGCAAGGTCGCCAATCCGGGCTGCTATCCGACCGGCGGCATTGCGCTGCTGCGGCCGCTGGTCGATGCCGGGCTGCTGCCTGCCGACTATCCCGTCACCATCAACGCGGTGAGCGGCTATTCCGGCGGTGGCAAGTCGATGATCGAAAGTTTCGAGAATGGCTCAGCGCCGGCGTTCGAACTCTACGGCCTCGGCTTGCAGCACAAGCATCTGCCGGAAACGCAGCTTTATGCGAACTTGACGCGGCGGCCGATCTTCGTGCCGTCGGTCGGCAACTTCCGGCAGGGCATGCTGGTGTCGGTGCCGCTGCATCTCGACACCCTGCCGGGCAAGCCAAGCGGCGCCGATCTGCACGCCGCGCTGGAGAAGCGCTACGCGGGCAGCAACTACGTCAAGGTGATGCCGCTCGACAATTCCGCCGCCAAGGGCGGGCGTATCGAGCCGGAAGCGCTGAACGAGAGCAATAAGTTGGAGCTTTATGTCTTCGCCAACGAGGCGCTCCGGCAGGCGGTGCTGGTGGCGCGGCTCGACAATCTCGGCAAGGGCGCATCCGGCGCGGCGGTACAGAACATGCGGCTGATGCTGGGTTTCCCGGACACCGTGGGATTGCGCTGACCGCACGAGAGGCGAGGCGGACGCATCGCGTCCGTTAGTTTTCGGTCATGGCCGGGCTCGTCCCGGCCATCCACGTCTGTATTGCTGCGTGTTCGTAAGGACGTGGATGGCCGGAATAAATCCGGCCATGACGAACTACAATCCTCACACCGCCTGAAAGATCGCCCACGCCAGATAGGCCTGGGCAAGGAACCCGACGGTGAAGGCGAGGGTGCGGAAGACCGGGATGCCCAGCGTGTAGACGATCAGGTGCGCGACGCGGGACCAGAAATAGACCGCGCAGGCGAGCACCGTCCCCTTGGTCGAATAGTCGACGTCGTTGAGGATCAAGACCAGCGGCGCGAAGACGATCAGGTTCTCGACGGCGTTGTCATGCGCGAACATCAGCCGGTTGGCCCACTCGGCCTGCGGCTTGTCGTTGCGGGACGGATTGGCCATCGCGCCGCCGAGGCCCCGCACCTGACAGCGATTGAGCACGTAGGGCACCCACATCAGGCCGGTGAGAATGACCGTGAGCGTCAGCCAGAACAGTTCCCGCGTCATCGAAGGATTCCTTTTGCGATGTCACGCCGGATCCTCCGTTGCCGAGTCTCCAGCATCACATTCATAGACGGTTGTTGGATGGCCGCCAATGCGAAGCGGCGCAGCGTCAGGCCGGACATTCGTTTTCGGGGTGAATGGCCAACACAAAGACCGTCATGCTCCGCGAAGGCGGAGCATCCAGTACGCCATGCTGGATCGGATTTTCCATGGGCGGACACGGGATACTGGACCGTCCGCCTTCGCGGACGATGACGCCTCGTTTCCGGCTAAACTCTGAGGTGGAACCGGAAAATCTGCGAGCCTCGAAGGAGGGCGGATTCCGATTCGACCTCGGAAAAATCACGCCCTAGGCGCGCACCCGCACGTAGCTGCCGGGCGCGTCCTCGATCGGCGGGCGGGCGTCGCTGCCGACCGGCCTTGCCGGCACTTCCTCGGGATCGTGGCTGGCGAGCCACTCGCGCCAGTCCGGCCACCACGAGCCCTTGTGCTCGACCGCGTCTTTCATCCAGTCGGCAACCGAGCCGGCCTTGATGTTGTCGTTGGTCCAGTACTGGTACTTGCCGCCGGCCGGCGGATTGACCACGCCCGCGATGTGTCCCGAACCCGACAGCACATACTTCACCGGGCCGCCGAAGAATTGCGATCCGAACAGCACCGATTCAGCCGGCGCAATGTGATCCTCGCGGGTCGCGAGGTTGTAGATCGGCGCCTTGACCTTCGACAGATCGAGCAGCGTGTTGTCGATCACCATGGTGCCGGTCGACAGCTTGTTCTCGAGATAGCAGTTGCGCAGGTAGTAGGAATGATTGGCCGCCGGCATCCGCGTGGCGTCCGAATTCCAGTGCAGCAGGTCGAACGCCGACGGCGTTTGTCCTTTCAGGTAGTTGTTGACGACGTAGGACCAGATCAGGTCGTTCGAACGCAGCATGTTGAAGGCCATCGCCATCTTGCTGCCTTCGAGCACGCCGTCCGACTGCATCTGGCGTTCCAGCGCGGAAATCTGCTCCTCGTCGACGAACACCATCAGGTCGCCGGCGTGGGTGAAGTCCACTTGCGCCGCGAGGAAGGTGGCGGATGCCACGCGCACGCGGCGCTTCTCGGCGAGCCAGGCCAGCGTGGTGGCGAGCAGGGTGCCGCCGACGCAATAGCCCATGGTGTGGACTTTCATCTCGCCCGTCACCTGCTCGATGACGTCCATCGCCGTCAGCGGACCTTCCTTCATGTAGTCCTCGAAGCTCTTTTGTCCGAGCTTCTTGTCGGGATTGACCCACGAGATTACGAACACCGTGATGCCTTGATCGACGCACCACTTGATGAAGGATTTTTCCGGCCGCAGGTCGAGAATGTAGAACTTGTTGATCCACGGCGGCACGATCAGCAACGGCGTGCGCAGCACGTTTTCGGTGGTCGGTTGATACTGGATCAACTGCATCACGTCGTTCTGGTAGATCACCTTGCCCGGCGTCACTGCCATGTTGACGCCGACCTCGAGATTGGTCGGGTCGGACTGACGGATGCGCAGTTGACCGTGGCCGGCTTCGATATCCTCGGCGAGCATCTTCATGCCGCGCACGAGATTGTCGGCGTTGGTGGTGAGCGTCTGGCGCAGAACTTCGGGATTGGTCAGCACGAAATTCGACGGTGCGAACGCGTTGGTGATCTGCTGGACGTAGAACTCCGCCTTCTTGCGCGTGTGCGGATCGAGATCTTCCGCCTCGCGCACCAGATCGAACGCCCATTTCGTCGTCAGCAGATAGGCCTGCATGACGAATTCGAAGAACTGATTGCTCTTCCATTCGGGATCGGCAAACCGCTTGTCGCGCGGTGCGGGTTCGATGGCGCGGGGCGCGTCCTCGCCCGACATGCGGCGCATCGCCGAGCCCCACAACTCGAGATAGGCCTTGCCGAGTTTCATCTGGATGTCGGTCGCGCGTGTCTGATCCGACATCCAATACTGCGCGACCACGCCGAAGGTCTTGATGACTTCGGCGACTTCGCTCGGCGGACGATCGTTCGGATCGAGCGCCTGCCGCGGCTTCAGGTAAGCCGAGAGCGCGCGGCCACCACTTTCCATGGCGCGCGCCAGATTGAGTGAAAAGGCCTCGGGGTCGAAGGTGGGGGCGGCTTTGGTTTCGACAGGGAGTTCGCTCATGGCTTGCACTTCACTTCTTGCCTTCACTTGGACGTCGTTTCCTAACCCGGAGCCCGGCGTTTGGAATCCGGTTCGCAACGATGATGGCACAGTTCATTTCGTTTGGGTGATTTCGATAGTGTGCAATGCAAGACGACATCTTGGTTCGGTCATATTGCCGCCATAAGGTTTTACCGTCCGCGATGCTTAAACGTTGAGTGAAGATATTGATGGCACGATCATCGCGTGAGTTGTTGCGGTGAATTCAGGCCAACCATTAGCTAAGGTTTCGAATGCGTATCATTGAGCGGCGGTTCGCTGATTCATTTCGTCGCAGCAGAGTTTTGCTCGTCGCCGGTGCGATCCTCGCCACGATTCCGTTGTCGGGCTGTTCGATGTCGGTTGCCGATCTTCCCATTGTCGGCGTGCCGGAAGGAGCGCCGAAGCGTCCGGCCAATCCCGGCGCGTTTCCGGCGGTGCACGACATGCCGGCGCCGCGTGAGCAAACGGCGCTCGATCCGGCCGAACAGGCAAGGATCGAAAGCGAGCTTGCCGCCGCGCGCGACCATCAGGCCGCAGCCGCTGCCGCCGCCAACGCGCCGTCCGCTCCGGCCGGCAAGAAATAGGCGGGAAACGCGAAAAAACGAGCCGTTTTGCTGGCGCTTCAGGGCGTCCGTGCTAAAAAGAACATGATTCAAGCCTCAATCGAGATCCGCAGCGACATAGGGCCAAGGCCGTAGTCGCTCGTCATCGAAAAGTGGCGTAACCAACTAAAGACATTGATATTTTTCGGGCGTGGACTGTTCCGCGCACGGGAAAGCCAACCGCGAGCTTCCGATTCCGGAGTCTGACCCATGGAAGAGTTTTACCGCATTCGCCGTCTGCCGCCCTACGTGTTCGAGCAAATCAATCGAGCCAAGGCCGCCGCGCGCAATGCCGGTGCCGACATCATCGACCTGGGAATGGGCAATCCGGACCTTGCCACCCCGCCGCACGTCATCGAGAAGCTCAAGGAGACCTTGGGCAAGCCGCGCACCGACCGCTATTCGGCGTCGCGCGGCATCACCGGATTGCGCCGTGCCCAGGCCGGCTATTACGAGCGTCGCTTCGGCGTGAAGCTCAACCCGGAAACGCAGATCGTCGCCACCCTCGGTTCGAAGGAAGGTTTTGCCAACGTCGCGCAGGCCATCACCGCGCCGGGCGATGTGATCATCTGCCCGAATCCGAGCTACCCGATCCACGCCTTCGGCTTCCTGATGGCCGGCGGCGTCATTCGCTCGGTGCCCTCGGCGCCGACGCCGGACTTCTTCGCGGCCTGCGAGCGCGCGATCATTCACTCGATTCCGAAGCCGCTGGCGCTGGTCGTCTGCTATCCGTCGAACCCGACCGCCTGCGTCGCGAGCCTCGACTTCTACAAGGACCTCGTGGCGTTCGCGAAGAAGCACGAGATCTTCATCCTGTCCGACCTTGCTTATTCGGAAGTCTACTTCGACGACAATCCGCCGCCGTCGGTGCTTCAGGTGCCGGGCGCGATCGACGTCACCGTCGAGTTCACCTCGATGTCGAAGACTTTCTCGATGGCCGGATGGCGCATGGGCTTCGCGGTCGGCAACGAACGCATCATCGCCGCGCTGGCGCGGGTGAAGTCGTATCTCGACTACGGCGCGTTCACGCCGATCCAGGTGGCGGCGACCGCCGCGCTCAACGGCCCCGACGACTGCATCCGCGAGATGCGCGAAATCTATCGCAAGCGGCGCGACATTCTCGTGGAGTCGTTCGGCCGCGCCGGTTGGGATATTCCGCCGCCGAGCGCGTCGATGTTCGCCTGGGCGCCGCTGCCGGAAGCGTTCCGCGAGGTCGGCAGCATGCAGTTCGCCACCCTGATGGTCGAGAAATCGGGCGTCGTGGTGTCGCCGGGCGTCGGCTTCGGCGAGCACGGCGAGGGCTATGTCCGCATCGCCATGGTGGAGAACGAGCAGCGCATCCGCCAGGCCGCCCGCAACGTTCGCCGCTTCCTTGAAACCGGCATCGAAACGTTGCACAACGTGGTTCCTCTCGCCAACCGGCGATAAGGTTTCTCCGACAGGTTGTTGTCTATGGTCGCGCCACTCACGGTGGGAATTGCGGGTCTCGGTACTGTGGGTGCCGAGACCGTGCGTCTGATTGAAGCTCAAGCCTCATCGCTGGCGGCGCGCTGCGGACGCGGCGTACGCGTGGTCGCGGTAACCGCGCGCTCGAAAGCCAAGAAGCGTGGGCTCGACCTGCGCGGCGTGCGCTGGGTGAAGGACCCGCTGACGCTCGCCAGCGATCCCGAGATCGAATGCTTCGTCGAGTTGATGGGCGGCGACGGCGATCCGGCGCTCTCTGCGATCGAAGCGGCGCTCGCCTCCGGCAAATCGGTGGTCACAGCCAACAAGGCGCTGATCGCCAAGCACGGCCTGCGGCTCGCCAAGCTCGCCGAACAGCACGGCGGCGCGCTGAATTTCGAGGCCGCCGTCGGCGCCGCCATCCCCGTCGTCAAGACCTTGCGCGAGGGACTGGCCGGAACCGAGATCGATCGCGTCTATGGCATCCTCAACGGCACCTGCAATTACATTCTGACGCGGATGGAGCAGGAGGGCTTGTCGTTCGCTGAGTGCCTGAAGGACGCGCAGCGTCTCGGCTATGCCGAGGCCAATCCGTCGTTCGACGTCGACGGCCACGACACCGCGCAGAAGCTGGCGATCCTCGCCAGTCTCGCGTTCGGCACCGAGGTCGCGCAGCGCGCGGTCTATGTCGAAGGCATTTCGTCGATCACGCCGCAGGACCTGCGCGCCGCCGAGGAACTCGGCTATCGCATCAAGCTGCTCGGCGTCGCGGTGCGGACCAAGACCGGCATCGAACAGCGCGTGCATCCGACCATGGTGCCGCGCACGTCGTCGGTCGCGCAGGTGATGGGCGTCACCAATGCGGTGACCATTGACGGCGCCGGCATTTCGCCGATCACGCTGGTCGGCCCCGGCGCTGGTGGTGCCGCGACGGCATCGGCCGTTGTCGCCGACATCGCGGACGTTGCGCGCGGCGTTCGCGCCTTGCCGTTCGGACGTCCGGTCGCTCGTCTCAAACTGACCAAGAAAGCGCCGATGGAGCGTCACGAGGGCGGCTACTACATCCGCCTGATGGCGCGCGATCTTGCCGGCACCGCCGCGACCATCGCGACCCGGCTCGCCGAACGTGGCATTTCGATCGAATCCATCGTGCAGCGCCATCCGGATCGCTCGGGCGACCACAAGATATCCGGCAAGGCGTCTTCACCGGTCCCGGTTATTCTGATTACGTATGCCACCAGCGAGGATGCCGTGCGCGGTGCGTTGCAGGCAGTCCAGCGCGACAAGGTGATCAGCGGCCGTCCGCAGGTGATTAGGATCGAGAAGAATTAATACCGGGCCCGGCACCCCGCCATGGGTTCCGGGCCTGGATTGTCCGCCACATTTTCGATGCGAGCCGGTGCGCTCGTTGTGACCGTCAAGGAGTACGATCGATGTCGACACATATTTCCGTTCCGCCGCAGCAGTTGCTTGAGCGCATTCTCACGCTCGAAATCGTGCGCGTGACGGAGCGGGCGGCGGTGTCGGCGGCGCGGCTGCGCGGCCACGGCAACGAGAAGGCGGCGGACCAGGCGGCGGTCGACGCGATGCGCCGCGAACTCAACAAGATGCCGATCGAGGGCACCATCGTGATCGGCGAGGGCGAGCGCGACGAAGCTCCGATGCTGTTCATCGGCGAGAAGGTCGGCATCAACGCCGGGCCGCAGGTCGATATCGCGGTCGATCCGCTGGAAGGCACCACGCTTTGCGCCAAGAACATGCCGGGCGCGATCGCCACCATGGCGATGGCCGACGGTGGCACGCTGCTGCACGCGCCGGACGTCTACATGGAGAAGATCGCGATCGGTCCCGGCTATGACAAGAACGTGATCGACCTCGACGCGTCGCCGGATGAAAACATTCGCCGGCTCGCCAAGGCCAAGGGCGTGCAGCCATCCGCCATCACCGCGCTGGTGCTGGAGCGTCCGCGTCATGCCGACATCATTGCCGCTATCCGTTCGACCGGCGCGGCCGTGCGTCTGATCACAGACGGCGACGTCGCCGGCGTGATCCACACCGCCGACACCGAGAACACCGGCGTCGACATCTACATGGGCACCGGCGGCGCGCCGGAAGGCGTGCTCGCGGCCGCCGCGCTGCGTTGCATCGGCGGCCAGATGCAGTGCCGCCTGATCCTCGACACCGAGGAGAAGCGCGAGCGCGCGCGCAAGATGGGCGTCAACGACCCGAAGATGATCTACGGCATCGAGGACATGGTGAAGGGCGATTGTCTGTTCGCCGCTACCGGCGTCACCGATGGCTCGCTGCTCTCCGGCGTCAAGTTCCGCAAGGACGGCCTGATCGAGACGGAGACCGTGGTGATGCGTTCGGTCACCGGCACGGTGCGGATCATCAAGGGCGAGCACAGGCAGATCGAGAAATTCCACCTCGACTGAGGGGCAAGATGAAAAAGGATGTTGTCGTCAAGCCGGTCGGCGAGGGCGAGCGTGCGGCGTGGGAGCCGCTGTGGACGGGTTACCTGACCTTCTACAAGACCAGCGTGCCGTCCGCGACCAGCGACGTCACCTGGAGCCGCTTCCACGATCCCGCCGAGCCGATGCACCTGCTCGGCGCCTATGTCGACGGCAAGCTGACCGGCATCGTCCACTACATCTTCCATCGCTCGACCTGGACGCCGGGTAACTATTGTTACTTGCAGGATCTGTTCGTCGATGACAGCGCGCGCGGGCTCGGCCTCGGCCGCGCGTTGATCGAAGCGGTGTACGCCAAGGCCAAAGAGGCGGGTGCAAGCCGCGTGCATTGGCTGACGCACGAAACCAACGCGCAGGCGCGCATTCTCTACGATCAGGTGGCCGACCATCCGGGTTTCATCCAGTATCGCAAGTTGCTCTGATGATGACCGTCATTGCGAGCGGAGCGAAGCAATTCATCTTTTCTAATGCGTCATTGCGAGGAGCGTAAGCGACGAAGCAATCCAGTTCTTGCTTCGTGGCCTTCTGGAGTGCTTCGCTTCGCTCGCAATGACAACCAAGAGGCTGCCATGACCGCTACCGACCTGTCATCCGTGAAGGCCATGGTGTTCGATGTCTTCGGCACCGTCGTCGACTGGCGTAGCAGTTTGATCGCCGATTTCACGCAATGGAGCGCCAATCGCGGCGTTAGCGGCGACTGGACCGGTCTCGTCGATGCATGGCGTGGTGCTTACGTGCCGTCGATGAACGAGGTGCGCAATCATCCGGAGCGCGGCTATCTCGCGCTCGATCATCTGCATCGCCAATCGCTCGACAAACTCGTCGCGCAATTCGGCATCAAGGGATTGAACGAGGACGATCTCGTTTACATGACGCTGGGCTGGCATCGGCTACAACCGTGGCCCGACAGCATCAGCGGTTTGACTCGCCTCAAGCGCAAGTACACCATCGGCACGCTGTCGAACGGCAACGTCGCGCTGCTCAACAACCTGGCGAAGCACGCCGGCTTGCCGTGGGACCTGATCCTCTCCGCCGAATTGTTCGAGCATTACAAGCCGGACCCGGAAACCTATCTCGGCGCGGCGCGCTTGCTCGGCTTGCAGCCGGGACAGGTGATGATGGTCGCCGCCCATAACAGCGATCTCGCGGCCGCGCAGAAGCACGGCTTGAAGACCGCCTTCGTACCGCGCGTCACCGAATACGGGCCGTTGCAGGACAAGGACTTCAAGGCGGACGGTAACTGGGATGTCGTCGCCGCCGACTTCGACGACCTCGCCGCGCGGATGGGCTGCTGATGATCGCGGCCCGCATTGCGCTCCGCGCGATCGCGCCTATCTGATGCCGGCACCATGACGCCGCCCACCATCATTCCGCAAGAAACGCTGCCGGCCTTCCTCGGCGTGTCACGCTCCGCGACCGGCCGCCTCTGGCGCGATCGCCTCGATGCGCGCGGTGCGGCGCAGGCGCTGGCGATCGTGCAGCGTCACCAACTGCCGGAGATGCTCGCGCGCGTGCTCGCCGGGCGCGGCGTCGATCTCGACGCCGTCGAGGATTTTCTCGATCCCACCATTCGCAAGCTGATGCCCGACCCCTTCACCGTCACGCAGATGGAAGCGGCGGCGGTGCGGATTTCCGATGCGGTGACGCGGGGGGAGACGGTCGCGATCTTCGGCGATTACGATGTCGACGGCGCGACCTCGTCGGCGTTGTTGGCGTGGCATCTGCGGCATTGCGGCCTCGATCCGCTGATCCATATCCCGGACCGCATTTTCGAAGGCTACGGGCCGAATGTCGAAGCGGCGAAGGCGCTCGCCGCAAAGGGCGCGAAGCTGCTCGTTACCGTCGATTGCGGCACAACCAGTATCGAGGCGCTGGCGGAAGCGAAGCGGCTCGGCATGTCGGTGGTAGTGATCGATCATCATCAATGCGGCGACGATCTGCCGGTGGTCGATGCGCTGGTGAATCCGAACCGGCCGGACGATCTGTCCGGCCTCGGTCATCTCGCGGCGGTGGGACTGGTGTTCGTCACCTTGGTCGCGGTCAATCGCGAGTTGCGCAAGCGCGGCTTCTGGAACGGCGAACGGCCGGAGCCTGATCTGCTTGGCATGTTGCATCATGTCGCGCTCGGCACCATCGCCGATGTCGCGTCATTGACGGGACTTAATCGTGCGTTCGTGGCGAAAGGCTTGCTGGCTTTGCGCCGCCGCGATCACGTCGGCCACACCGCGCTGATGGATGTCTCGCGGCTGAACGGGCCGCCCGAAGCCTGGCATCTCGGTTTCATGCTGGGGCCGCGCATCAATGCCGGCGGCCGCATCGGCCGCGCCGATCTCGGCGTGCGGCTTTTGCTCGAAGGCGATGTGTCAGAAGCCGCGCGCATCGCCGCTGAACTGGATCGCCTCAACACCGAGCGCCGTGTCATCGAGCAGGCGGCGGAAGCGCAGGCCGAAGCCGAGGCACTGGCGGCGCTCGGCCTCGAAGACAAAGGCGCGGTGATCGTCACCGCCGCCGAGGGCTGGCATCCCGGCGTGGTCGGTCTGGTTGCCGCGCGGCTGAAGGAGAAATTTTCGCGGCCAGCGTTTGCGATTGCGCTCGAGCCCGGCGGCGTCGGCACCGGCTCGGGTCGCTCGATTTCCGGCGTCGATCTCGGCAAGGCGGTGCGGCAGGCGGTGACCGACGGCTTGTTGATGAAGGGTGGCGGCCACGCCATGGCGGCGGGCATCACGCTGCGCAAGGAGCAACTGGCGGCGTTCCGCGCTTACATCGAAAACGCGCTGGCGAACGATGTCGCGCAATCGCGCAACGTTCGTGAGTTGATGGTGGATGGCGCGGTCAGTGCACGCGCAGTGACCCCGGATCTGGTGGCGACGCTCAATCGTGCGGGTCCCTTCGGCGCCGGTAATCCCGAGCCGGTGATCGCGCTGCCGTCGCATCAACTGGTCTATGCCGACGAGGTCGGGCAGGCGCATTTGCGGCTGCGCTTCAAGGCCGGCGACGGCGCCATCGTCAACGGCATCGCGTTCCGCTCGGTCGGCCAGCCGCTCGGCAATGCGCTGAAGGAAAACCGCGGGCAGGTGCTCCATGTCGCGGGCTCGCTGACAGTCGACCGCTGGCAAGGCGCGGAGCGCGTGCAGTTGCGGGTGATCGACGTCGCGGTGCCGGACGCGGGACCGGCGATGATCCGCTAGCCGCCGCGCAATCGCGCCAGCACTTTGAGGCCTGCATAGCCGTCGGCGGGCAGGCCGACTTTCTGTTGAAAGTCTTTCACCGCCTTCATGGTGTCGTTGCCGACGCGGCCGTCGGTGCCGCCGGTGTCGAAGCCGGCTCTGGTGAGGCGCGTCTGCACTTCCTGCACTTCGGCCAGCGTCAGCGCGCGCTCGGAGCCGGGGAACGGTTGAATGAACGGTCCCGCGCCGAGAATGCGGTCGCCGAGATGGCAGATCGCCAGCGCGTAATTCATCGACGGGTTGTAGCTGCGCACCGAATAGAAATTCGGGCCGAGCAGGAACGACGGACCGCCTTGCACCGGCGTCCATAGTTTTGCCGACGCGTTCGGGTGCGAAAATGGGCGCCCGTCCGCACGCGTGACGCCGACGCTCGACCACGCCGCGTAGCTGCGGTTGCCGTCCGATGCGCCGCCGGGGACGCGCACCTCGTAGCCCCAATGTTCGTTGCGGTGATACTTGCCGCGCTTCACCAGATAGCGCGCCGTCGAGCCCAACGCATCGTCCGGTCTGCCGAACGGCGAGACGCGGCCATCGCCGTCGTAGTCGAAACCGACATTGAGCCAGACTTCCGGCATCCATTGCGTGTGGCCCATCGCGCCGGCCCACGAGCCGCGCATCTCGGCGGGCGTGCTCCAGCCGCGCTGCACGATCTTCAGCGCGTTGATTAGTTCGGTTTCCCAATAAGCGCGGCGGCGCGGTTCGTGCCACGCCAGCGCGGCGAGCGAGGGAAACACCGGCCGCATGTGGTTCTGCTGCACCAGCGGATCGCCATAGGCGGACTCGACGCCCCACAGCGCCAAGAGCGTGCCGCGCTCGACGCCGAAATCCTGCTCGATGCGCGCGAACAGTGCCTGATGTTTGCGCAGCGCTTCCTTGCCGGCGATCAGCCGCCAATCCGACACGCGACGATTGACGTACTGCCAGACCTGTTCGTGGAATTCCGGCTGCTTGCGCATCTTCGCGAACACGCTCATGTCCGGCTCGATGCGGCCCATGACGCTGCGATAGGTCTGATCGGAAATGCCGCGTGCGCGGGCCTTGGCCTCGAAGCCGTCGCGCCAGGCATCGAAGCCCGCCGGCGCGGCGGCAAATGCCGTTGCGGGAGCGGCGAGCAAGGCGCCGGCGCCTGCGGCCGCCTGCAACAGGCTCCGGCGCGTCATCGTCATGCGGGAATCGCTGTCATCCATGGGAGGAGTGTAGAGCGAAATGAGGTGAGATTGAATCCACAACACCATTATCGTCATGGCCGGGCATAGCCGTTCGAAGAACGGCGTCGCTTCGCTCGCCTATGGGTCCCGGCCATCCACGTCTTTGAACTGGAAATGCCTTTAGGACGTGGATGCCCGGCATAAAGCCGGGCATGACGGATTGGTCGGAACCGAGCTATTCGTTTTTCGTCGCCGGTTCGGTCGCTGCGGCGCCGTGGTCGGCGGGTGGCGCGGTTTTCGCCTCAGTATTGGTTGCCGGAACCTCGCGGCCGCGGCCCTCGATCAGCCGTTCGTAAGCAGAGATCAGCGTCACGTAAGGATTGACCCAGAGCCAGCCCTCGCGCGTGAACACCTGCACGTCGAAGTGCAGGTGGACGGTGGTGCCGCCCTGATAGTCCTGATAGTTCGACACCAGCCCGAGCTTTTCTCCCTCCGCGACATGCCGGCCGCTCAACATGCCGTCGGCATCGAGGTGGGCGGGGTCCATGTGCATGTAGCGGAAGCGGATGTGTTCGGTCTGGGTGTTGACGAGCAACACCAAGGCTTCGCGCTTGGGCGAGCGCAGCAAGGTGCCGTCGCGCACCGCGATCACCGGGAAGATATTCGGCTCGCAGCGGTCGGCGCTCTCGTTGCGCAATCGACAGGCGGATGGTCGGATGTCCTGGCCCTGATGGCCGAAGCCGCTGGCGCATTGCCCGACTTCGAAATCGCGCGCCTCGCAGAAATTGTCCTGCCACGGATAGGAGTAGTTCTCACGGGTGGACTCGTCGAACACCAGCGGCTTGTCGTTCGATTTGCAATGATACTTCGCGCCCTTGTGATAGGGCGGCGGCACCCGGCCGCGCTGGAAACAGTCGCCCCAGTTCAGGAACGATTGCGAGTTGGCGTAGGCTGGCGCTTCCTTGAGCGGGAAGCGGATCTGTGAGTAGACCGTCCAGTCGGCGTGGCCGCTCTGCTCGCGATAGCCGCTGTTGGCGATGATCTCGCCTGACGGCCGATAGGTGAAGTCCGGCGAAAAATCGGCGGGACGCAGCGCGAGATCCGCAGTCTTGTTGCTACGCGGCCGTGACGGTAGGCCGCCGACGATGCGCAGCGCCTTGATGAAACGCTCGGCGGCCGTCGAGGCTTCGCGGCAGGCGAGGCGGTCGGCGCGCGGCACGCTGTTGAGGCAATGGATCGACACCACGTAAGGTACGCCGAACGCGGTGAAGCGATAGCGCACGAAACCTTCGCGGATCACGCGCCGAATGTCGGGAAACTGACCTTGCAGTGCGCGGACCGCTTCGCCCTTGCCCGCGAGCGGATCGTTGAGGTCGTAAACCAACAGCGAGCCGGTGATCTGCACCTCGACCGGCTTGGCGTAGACGCGCTCGGGCGTATCGGACGAACGCGGCAGGCTGAACAGCGCATCGTAGCCGGCGCCGCCGGCGACGAACATGTCAGCTTTGTTGAAGCCGGATTGATAATGCGAGATCGCGATGCTGCCGGGCACGCCGCCATCCTGATCCTTCAGGTAACCGGCGGTATCGAACGGCAGCAGCACCGGGATCGGGCTGCGGCTGATGCCGGTGAACAGCGGAGAGGTGAGGGCGTTCAATTGCTCGAACGCTGGCATCACGCGCGGATCGGACGGCGACAGCCGGCGACGGCTGGTGAAGGTGAAGCGCTCAGTCAGTTGCGGATGTGCGGCGATCTCGGACTTGAATTGATCGAGCGCCGCGCGCCACTCGACATGCACCGCCGAGATCGCGGGCGTCTTGAAATCCTCGGCGGCGGCAGCGGGAGCAGCGAGCAACACCAGACCCACGAGCGCTGAGAGGCACCGCCTTCCAGAGATGATATCAGCGCAACGTGAGAGGGTGTGTCGCAATCGTTCGGCTCCCGCGGGCCGTCAGGTCATCGATCGGATGAGATCAGTTCTTGGTCAATCCTTGGCGCGCTCGACGTAGGAGCCGTCCTCGGTCAGCACGACGATCCGCGTTCCGACGCCGACATGCGGCGGCACCGCCGACCGAACGCCGTTCGACAGGATGGCGGGCTTGTAGGACGACGACGCGGTCTGGCCCTTGGTCACCGGCTCGGTCTCGACCACTTCGAGGGTCACTCGCTGCGGCAGGGTGATGGCGACCGGCACCACGTCGTGCATCGACAGCTTCACGGTCATGTTTTCCTGAAGGTAGGGCGCGGAACTGCCCACCACGTCCTTCGGCACCTGAACCTGGTCGTAGGTCTCGGCATTCATGAAGTGGAAGCCGTCGCCATCCTCATAGAGGAAGTTGAAGTTGCGGTCCTCGATGGTGGCGCGCTCGACCTGGTCGGTGGTCTTGTAGCGTTCGGAGATCTTTACGCCGTCGCTGATTCGGCGCATTTCGATCTGGCTGACCGGCGTGCCCTTGCCGGGATGGATGTTTTCGGCGGACAGGACCACATAAAGCTGGCCGTTTTGCTCGATTACATTGCCCTTGCGGATAGAACTGGCGATGACTCTCACAGAAAATATTCCTAGCGTTCGGGTTCGGGGCCGATCCGGGCACGACGGTTCCGGCGGCGAAGCGGTTTCGGGCTGCAACATACTGATTTGGGCCGCTCGCGCTAGGGGGCTGGTCCCAACATTTGCGCTTCGCGTTGGCAGGCAATCATGAGGCTGGATGATCGGCCATCGCCATGGTGGAACCGACACCGTCATCAGGATCGCAGGCCGTTTTTGATGGCGCGCGGCGCCATCGCTGCGGCGTGCCGGAACTGGTTTATGGCGGCCGGCTTCGTCGAGGTCGAAACCGGCGTGCTTCAGGTCTCACCGGGCAACGAAACGCATCTGCACGCGCCGCGCGCAGCGCTGATCGATGCGGACGGCGAAAGCCTGCCGCGATATCTGCGCACCTCGCCGGAGTTCGCCTGCAAGAAGTTGCTCGCGGCAGGCGAGAACCGCATCGTCGAGTTCGCCCGCGTATTCCGCGATCGCGAGCGCGGCGACCTGCATCTGCCGGAATTCACCATGCTGGAATGGTATCGCGCCGATGAACCTTACGAAGCGGTGATTGCGGATTGTCTGGCGCTGATCGCGCTGGCGGCAGACACCGTGCAGACACGCGTCTTTGCCTTTCGGGGACGCACGGCCGATCCGTTTGCTGATGCCGAATGGCTGACTGTGGCCGAGGCATTTCAACGTTCCGCCGGCATTGATCTGCTGTCGACCATCGACGCCGGTGAAGGCAATCGCGAGGCGTTGGCGTCTGCCGCGCGTGGCAAGGTGCGCGTCGCGGATGATGACACCTGGTCGGATATCTTCAGCAAAGTTCTGGTCGAGCATGTCGAGCCGCATCTTGGGCAGGGCAGGCCGACGGTGCTGTATGAATATCCCGCACCGGAGTCGGCGCTGGCGCGCGTAAAACCATCGGACCCGCGCGTGTCGGAACGCTTCGAGGTCTATGCCTGCGGCGTCGAACTTGCCAACGGGTTTGGCGAATTGACCGACGCCGCCGAACAGCGCACGCGTTTCATGCGCGCGATGGACGAGAAGCAAAGCCGCTACGGCGAGCGTTATCCGCTGGACGAGGATTTTCTCGCGGCGGTCGACTCGATGCCGGACGCGAGCGGGGTGGCGCTCGGCTTTGACCGGCTGGTGATGCTGGCAAGCGGCGCCTCAAGGATCGATCAGGTGGTGTGGACGCCGCGCGCGGA
>JBQCHY010000024.1:0-14267 GCA_051954235.1 Xanthobacteraceae bacterium | reverse complement strand
CGGGATCGATCTGGTGCTGGAGCAGATCCGCGTCGCCAACGGCGGCGACCTGCCGGCGACGCAGGATCAGATCACGATCAGCGGTCACGCCATCGAATGCCGGATCAATGCCGAGAACCCGGAGACGTTTCGTCCCTCGCCCGGCAAGATTCAGCGCTACCATCCGCCGGGCGGCCTCGGCGTTCGGATCGATTCCGCCGTGTATCAGGGCTACACCATCCCGCCTTATTACGACTCGCTGGTCGGCAAGCTGATCGTTCACGGCAAGACCCGCGCCGAATGCCTGATGCGCTTGCGGCGCGCGCTCGATGAGATCGTCGTCGACGGCATCGAGACCACGCTGCCGCTGTTTCGGGCGCTGGTCCGCGATCACGACATCATCGACGGCGATTATCACATCCACTGGCTGGAGCAATATCTCTCCGGCGTCGATCGCGACAGGTAATCCGCCGATGTGCCGTTCGGAACGCATGTTTCGATGGCATGGAACCAAACAGCGCACCGCGTCTTATTCTCCATTGCGTAGAAGGATTCGGGACGGGGCTTTGGTTTTGCGTTCTTACAAGACGTCGATTTTCCCAATACGGCGAGATACAGGTGAAGGCTAGCGCGGCACGCCGACGCGAGTTGGTACAGGTGCTGCTGCTGACGGCAGGTTTTTTGATTCTTGTCGCCATCAGTGCTGCATCGATCCTGTTCGTCGACCGGGCTCGCGATGACAGTTCGCTTGTCGTCCACACCGTCGAGGTCGAAAATCAAATCTCCGCCGTGCTGCTCGAACTGCGCCGTGCCGAAAGCGCCGGACGCGGTTACTTACTGACCTCCGAGCCGCGCTTCCTGACCCAGCATGACACTGCGCTCACTAACATCCTCGGCAATATCCGCCGCCTTCGCCAGTTGACGCTGGACAACCCGGTGCAGACCCGCAACAGCGACGCCCTGCAAGCTGCCGTCGAAACACGTCTCAACGAGTTCCGCGAAACAATCATCTTCGCCGAGCGCAAGGATCAGCAAGGCGGCATCGCCCAGCTTCGCGCGACGGCAGCCGAGGACACCGTCCATCGCATCACCGAAATCAGCAATGCGATGCGGCGCGAGGAAGATCGCCTGTTCGCGGCGCGCACCGTCTCCGCCGACCGCAGCCAGCAATGGGCCTCGACGGTGACCATCGCCGGCTCCGGCCTCGTGGTCGCGCTCGCCGCGCTGTCGATCTTTCTGGTGCGACGTTCGTCGCGCGCCCGCGACGAGGCCGAAGCGCAACTGCGCGACAGCAATCTCAATCTCGAGAACACCGTGACCGAGCGCACCGCCGATCTGCGCGAGGCCAACGAGGAAGTTCAACGCTTCGCCTACATCGTCAGTCACGATCTGCGCTCGCCGCTGGTCAACATCATGGGCTTTACCAGCGAACTCGAGGAATTGCGCGGCGACATTTTCAAGCGCATCGCCGCGTTGAGCCATCCGGACCCGCTCCCGCCGCCAAACGACGCTGACGCGGCTACCTCCGTTCTCGCAGAACAGGATGCGAAATTATCCGACGACTTCAATGAAGCGCTGGGTTTTATCAAATCGTCCATCGGCAAGATGGACCGCCTGATCTCGGCGATCCTGCATCTCACGCGCGAAGGGCGACGCGAGTTTCAGCCCGTTCCGATCGATCTGCGCGAACTGATCGAAGGCATCGTCGCCACCGTGGCGCATCAGGCCGCCGAGGCCGATGCGCAAATCCGCGTGCAACCGCTCCCGACAATTGTCAGCGACCGCTTGGCGCTGGAGCAGATATTTTCAAACTTAATCGACAATGCGCTAAAATATCTGCGAAACGGCATTGCCGGTGACATCGCCATCAGCGGACAGACAAAACTCGGTTTCGCCATCATCGAGGTCATCGACAACGGGCGCGGCATCGATGCCAAGGATCATCAACGGATTTTCGACCTGTTCCGGCGTGCCGGACCGCAGGATCGTCCCGGTCAAGGCATCGGGCTCGCCCATGTCCGCGCGCTGGTAAGGCGGCTCGGCGGCACGTTATCCGTCACGTCCGCGCTTGACGCCGGCAGCACATTTACCGTCACCTTGCCCGTCAAATGGGCGCTTGGACGACAGGGCCAAACACCATGAGCAAACCCGTCACCATCATCATGATCGAAGACGATGAGGGCCATGCGCGGTTGATCGAGCGCAATATTCGGCGTTCCGGCGTCAACAACGACATCATGCCGTTCACCAACGGTACAGATGCCATTCGTTACCTGTTTGGAACCGACGGTCGGGGATCGGCGCACAAGGACGAAGCATTATTGATATTGCTCGATCTCAATCTTCCTGACATGTCCGGTATCGATATACTTCGGCGCGTGAAGGAGAACGAGCATTTGAAGGCAACGCCCGTCGTCGTCCTGACCACGACCGACGACGCGCAGGAAATCAAGCGTTGCTATGAACTCGGTTGCAATGTCTACATAACAAAGCCGGTCAACTACGAGAGTTTCGCCAACGCCATCCGGCAACTCGGATTGTTCTTCTCGGTCATCCAGGTTCCGCAAGCGGAGACATGAGCATCGACAAGCCCTGCCTTTTGTATATCGACGACGACGAGGCGCTTGCGCGTCTGGTCGATCGCGGCCTGTCGCGACTGGGCTTCGATGTCGTCCATGCCGATGGCGGCGACGACGGCATCGCGCGCATCAAGGCGGGCGGCATCGATGTGGTGGCGCTGGATCAATACATGCCCGGTGCCGATGGACTGGAAACGCTCGAACGCATTCTCGCCCTGCCCAATCCGCCGCCGGTGGTGTTCGTCACCGCATCGCAGGATAGCCAAATCGCCGTCACCGCGCTGAAGGCCGGCGCGGACGATTATCTGGTGAAGGACCTGCACGGCGACTTCATTCCGCTGCTGCACGTCGCCATCGAAAGCGCGATGCGGCAGGCGCAAATCCGCAAAGCGCGCGACGACGCCGAAGCCGAGGTTCACGCCTCGCGCGATCGCTACGCAGCGCTTGCCGCCGAGCGCGAGGTGCTGCTGCGCGAGGTCAACCATCGCGTCGGCAACAGCTTGCAGATCATCGCCTCGCTGCTGCACTTGCAAGCCAACTCGAGTGACGACGACGACGTCAAGGCGGCGTTGAGCAACGCCATGGGGCGCGTGGCGGCAGTCGCGCAGGTCCATCGCCGCCTCTACACCTCGCATGATCTCAACAGCGTGCTGCTCAACCAGTATCTCGAGGCGCTGCTGGAAGACCTGCGGCGTTCGGCCGAGGGCAACCGCATGTCGCGCCTGACGCTGACGGCGGAATCCATCGAGATCGATCCGGATCGCGCCGTCGCCATTGGCATCATCGTCAACGAGTTGGTGATGAACGCTGTGAAATACGCTTATCCCGACAGCCCGGGGCCGATCCACGTGCAACTGGTCGGCGACGGCGATGAATTGCAGTTATCGGTCGCCGACGATGGCGTCGGGCTCAACGCCAAGACCGATCCGCGCTCGACCGGCATGGGCCAACGGATTGTCAACGCGATGGCCTCGAAACTCAACGCATCCGCCGAGCGCGATCCGAACCACGCCGGCACGCGGATCGTGCTGCGGTTTCAGCGCTGCAACGAGATCACCATCACGAAAGGCGTGTCCGCGGCGGATTAGAATTTCAGATGTAGTCTGCTATTCTGGCCACATGGCGACGCGCGACTCCACCTCCTCTGAAATCACCCCGGAAGTCCTGCTGCGCGCTTACGCCTGCGGCATCTTTCCGATGGCGGAGAGCGCCGACGATCCGTCGCTGTTCTGGGTCGAGCCCGAGCAGCGGGGCATCATCCCGCTGGACAGGTTTCATATCGCGTCGCGGTTGGCGCGCACGGTGCGCGCCGACAGCTTTTCCGTCACTGTCGATCGGGCGTTCAAGGCCGTAATTGCCGGCTGCGCCGAACCGCAGGCGCAGCGCGACGACACATGGATCAACCCGCGCATCCGCGATCTCTATATCGGGCTTTACGAGCGTGGCCATTGCCACAGCGTCGAAGTCTGGGATGACGACAATCTGGTCGGCGGACTTTACGGCGTCAGTCTCGGCGCGGCGTTCTTCGGCGAAAGCATGTTTCACCGCGCGCGCGACGCTTCCAAGGTGGCGCTGGTGCATCTGGTGGCGCGGCTGATCGCCGGCGGCTACGTGCTGCTCGACACGCAATTCGTGACGGCGCATCTGAAAACGTTCGGCGCGCTCGAAATTCCGCGCACGACCTATCTGGCCCGGCTCGACGCCGCACTAAGGCGCACGGCCGATTTTGCGCATCTGCCGATTGATCACCCGACCCCGGGTGCCGACGCACTCGCCATCATCGCGGCAGCCACACCTGAGCGGCCGCGATAGATCGATGAGCGTTCCAGAGAGTTTCCGACTTAGAGCATAATTTGCCGATGCTGAACCCGAGGTCGTCACCCTGAGGTGCTGGCGCGTAGCGCCAGCCTCGAAGGGCGACGGCCGCGATCCTTCGAGGCTCGCTTCGCTCGCGCCTCAGGATGACGACAGGCGCATCAATTCAAACCGATCAGGTTCTAGATTTGGATAGAGACGCCCGACACGAAGCGAGGTGCGCTCCCTCTCCCCTTGTGGCAGAGGGTTGGGGTGAGGGGTTACAGCCTCGATCGCGGAAAACGCTCTACCGCTGGAACGGCGGCAGCGGTGCTGGCGGCGGCGGCGGAGCGCGGCGTTTCTGTTGCGGCGGGCGCTTCTGCTGCGTCGGCGTGGGCTTCGGCGCGGCATCGGGCTGCGCAGCGACCACGGTGTTTTCCGGTCCCTTACAGTCGGTCAGCCAGATGTCGTAGATCGGATGCTCGACGCCGTGCAGGCCCGGGCTCGCCGCGAACATCCAGCCGGAGAAGATCCGCTTCACCTCGCCCTGCAGGGTGATCTCGTCGACCTCGACGAAGGCGTCGGTGTTGGCGGCTTCGGTCGCCGGCCGCGTATAGCAGGCGTCGGTCTTCACCCGCAGCGCACCGAATTGCACCGTCTCGCCGATATCGGCATCGAAGCTGGTGATGCGGCCGGTGATCTTGTCGAGCCCTGCGAAGGTCGCTTTCTTGTTGACGATCTTCTGCGCCGGCGGCTCGGTCACGACCTCATCGCCCGGCTGCAAGGTGGCCGGCGCGGGAGGCGCATTGGCGGTGCGCGGCGGCGCCTTCTGTCCGGCGGGCGGATTTGGTGCGGCGGCAGGGGGCGCGACGGCGACGCCCGGCTGTTGTCCTTGCGGTGCTGCAGCCGAACCCGGCGGCGGCTGCAACGGCTGCGACTGCACCCGGCCCGGCGGCGGGACGCCCTGCCCCGGTGGCGGCGGACGTGTCGGCGTCGGCAACAGCCGACCCTGAGGCAAATCCGGCACCTCTTCGTCGTCGTCCGACGGATAGCCGCCTTGCGGGACGCTGCCCGGCGGGCGCGGCGCGGGGTCGGAGAAAATGTTGCCAAGCTGCGCATACGCCGGCGGCGTCGGCGCGACCCACAGGGCGGCAGCAAGAGCTGCCAGGCTGACTATGCTCGTGGTGCGAAACATCTCTTGCGGCTTCAGTGGGCGAATCAGGCTCGCGACATTCTATCGGGTATTCCGCCGCTCGCAGGGCCTCCGGTTAACACGCGGAATGAGGCGGGGAAAGGGCGGATGACCGCAAGCCGATGGCGCAGACCGGGCCTGTTCCGTCGCGGCTGGCATAGCCCCGATAAAGCTGAAATAGTTCGGAAACGGCCTCCGTCGCGCGACGGAAACCGGCCGCCTCACAGCCGGAACGCCGGCGTCGCATAGACCGCTTAGGAAGGATACGCCGCAAATGGCCGACGATCTGCGTCTTGACGGAAAGGTTGCCCTCATCACCGGCGCTGCCGGTGAAATCGGAACCGCGACCATGCAACTGTTCGCAGCCAGGGGCGCGCGCATCGTTGCCGTCGATCGTAACGACGCGCAGTTGCAACGCGCGGTGGCGACGCTCCCGGCCGAGGCACGCGCCCTCGCCGTCACCGCCGACGTTACCCGCGAAGACGATGTCGCCGGTTACGTCCGCCGCGCCGTCGAGGCCGCCGGCACCATCGACGTGTTCTTCAACAATGCCGGCATCGAGGGCGAAGTCGCGCCGATCCAGGACTACACTCTCGAAAACTTCCGCCGCGTTCTCGACGTCAACGTGGTCGGCGTCTTCCTCGGCATCAAGCATGTCCTGCCGATCATGCTGAAGGCCAACAGCGGCAGCATCGTCAACACCGCGTCGATCGCCGGCTTGATGGGATCGCCGCACATCGCGGTCTACAGCGCCAGCAAACACGCCGTGATCGGCCTGACCAAGAGCGTCGCGATGGAATGTTCGACGACGCGGGTGCGGGTCAATTGCGTCTGCCCCGGCCTGATCCAGAGCCGGATGCTGTCGGCGATCTTCGAGGGACGCAACCCGAACGCCCGCGCGGACTCCGAAAAAGTTCTGGCCCGGATTCCGGCGCACCGGCTTGGCCTCCCCGCCGAGGTGGCGCAAACCGTCGCCTTCCTGGCGTCCGATGCATCGAGCTATGTCAGCGGCTCAGCCTACACTGTTGATGGTGGCCGTACAGCAGGTTAGGCCAATCTTCTCATGTTTCACTTCTCTTGATTTACATTCGCAAACGAGGACCTTGCATGCCCGTAACGCTCGATCCGGATGCCGCCGCCGTCTTGAAAGCCTTCCGCGATGCCGGTCGCCCACCCTACGAAACGCTGACGCCGCCGGAAGCGCGCGAGCTATATCTTAAGGGCTGCGAAGCCGCCCGTCCCGAGACGCCGGAACTGGCTTCGGTGACATCGCTCGACGCCACCGGCCCCAACGGCGCGATTCCGATGCGGGTGTATCGGCCGAAGACATTGCGGGAAAGCAACGGACGCGCGCCCTGCCTCGTCTTCTACCACGGCGGCGGCTGGGTAATCGGCAATCTCGACAGCCATGATGCGGTCTGCCGCATCCTCGCCCATGAAGGTCAGTTGCTGGTGATCGCGGTCGATTACCGGCTCAGCCCCGAGCACAAGTTCCCGATCGCCGTGAACGACGCCATCGCCGCCGCGCAATGGATCGCGGCGAATGCCGACAGCCTCGGCATCGACTCGGCGCGGTTGATGGTCGGCGGCGACAGCGCCGGCGGCAACCTCTCCGCCGTGGTGGCGCTGAATGCGCGCGAGCATGGGCCGAAGATCGCGGGTCAGGTGCTGATCTATCCGGCCACCGATTTCCGCATGTCGCATCCCTCGCACAGCGAACCGGAGACCAGTTGCCTGCTCACCCACTCGGTGATCCGCTGGTTCCGCGATCAGTACTTCAACACCCTCGCCGATGGCGACGGCTGGCGCGCATCACCCGCGCGCGCCGAAACGCTCAAGGGCCTGCCGCCGGCCTATGTGCTGACCGCCGGCGCCGATCCGCTGCGCGACGAAGGCGACGAATACGCCGCGCGTTTGATGGATGCCGAGGTCCCCGTGACGCACATCACCTACCCGGGCCAGTTTCACGGCTTCATCACCATGGGCAAACTATTGCCGAGAGCCGGCGAGGCGCTCACCGATATCGCCGCGTGGCTGCGGGCGTTGAACTGATATCAGAACTGGACGAACTCCAATTGAAATTGAGGCGGTAGCCGTCACCCTGAGGTGCTGTCGCACAGCGACAGCCTCGAAGGGCGACGGCGAACCATCCGATCCATCCTTCGAGGCTCCACGCTACGCGTGTCGCACCTCAGGATGGCGCTCTCGCGCATATACGACACATCATTGATTCATGTCGCGCGGGCAGCGCGCCGCAACGCTTGCGGCGGCTGCCCGAAGGCGCGGATGAAGGCGCGGCGCATCCGCTCGGGATCGCCGAACCCGGTCGATTGCGCCACCCGTTCGATCGCCTCGCTGCCGGATTGCACCGCCTGCCGCGCCACCTCGATGCGCAGCCGCTCGACGGCCTTCGACGGCGTCATGCCCGTTTCTGCGACAAACGCGCGGGCGAAATGCCGCGAACTCATGCCGGCCTCTTCCGCCAGGCATTCGACCGTCAGCGGCTGGTCGAGATGCGCGCGTGCCCAGCCGAGCAATGCGGCGAAGCGCCCGGTCGGCGCCTTCAGTTCGATCAGAGACGAGAACTGCGACTGTCCGCCGGCGCGGCGATGATAGACGACGAGTTGCCGCGCGGTGGCGCGCGCGACCTCGTCGCCGAAGTCATCCGCCATCAATGCAAGCGCAAGATCGATCCCGGCGGAAATTCCCGCCGAACTCCAGATGTTGCCGTCCTGAACGAAAATCCGATCAGGCTCGAGTCTCACATTCGGATAGCGCGCGCGGAAATGGCCGGTGCGCCGCCAGTGCGTCGTCGCGCGGCGACCTTCCAACAAGCCTGCTTCCGCCAGCAGATACGCGCCCGAGCAAACACTCGCCACCCGGCAACCACGCCGTGCGGCCGCGCGGATGAATGACAACACCGGCTTGCTCCTGATTGCGGCATCGACGCCGGTGCCGCCCGCGATCAGCAAGGTGTGAGCGCCAGCGGCGGCCTTCAGCGAGCGCGCCACCAGCGATACGCCCGAGGAACTTCGCACCTCGCCAGGCGTCGCGCTGACGATCTTGATCGGCGTCGGCACTCGCGCGATCCGCACCGCGTGCTCGAAGACTGAAATCGGCCCGGCCGCGTCGAGAAGCTGGAAATCCGGAAACACCAGGATCGCGATCATTTGAACCTCGTGCAGATATTTAGCCGATGTCAGTAAACGAGGGAAATATGCCATTTCGGACGCCATCTGACCATGACAGATTTAGCCTCACAATCCACAACGGCGCTTATGAGGAGAACGTCATGCAGCAACCCATCAACATCGGCTTCCTGCTATTTCCCAAGGTCACGCAACTCGACTTCACCGGCCCGCTTCAGGTGCTGTCGCGCCTGCCCGGCGCGCGGATTCATCTGGTCTGGAAGCGGATCGAACCGGTGCCGAGCGATACGGTGCTCACGTTGCAGCCGACCGTCACTTTCGCGGATTGTCCGCAACTCGATGTCGTCTGCGTGCCCGGCGGTTTCGGCACCGACGACCTCGTTGACGATCAGGAGACGCTCGACTTCCTGCGGCGTCAGGCGGCAGGTGCGAAATACGTCACCTCGGTGTGTACCGGCGCGCTGGTGCTCGGCGCCGCCGGTCTGCTGCAAGGCTACCGTGCCACCACCTACTGGGCGGCGGTCGATAATCTCGCAGCATTTGGCGCGACGCCGGAGCGCACGCGCGTCTGCATCGACCGCAACCGAATCACCGGCGGCGGCGTCACCGCGGGCATCGACTTTGGACTGACGGTTGCTTCGGTGCTGTCCGACCAAAAGACGGCGCAATCGATCCAGCTCGTGCTGGAATACAATCCGCAACCACCGTTCAACGCCGGATCGCCCGACACCGCGCCGGCGAAAGTGCTGGCGATGCTGAAAGAGAAGATGGCGCCGTCGATTGCGCGCCGTCGTGAATCGTCACAGCGCGCGGCGGCGCGGCTCGGGCTGTCGAAGCAGTCTTCAGCGGCGGAATAAAGCAGAACCGGAAAAGCCGCGGCTTATTGCCCCGGCGTCCAGGCCTGGTAGTCGCCGGTCGCCTTGGGACGGCGACCGCTCGCCAAGGTCGATCCCGTCGGCCGGTACGCCATCGGCGTGCCGGTCAGGTTCGGCTGATGTGGCTTCTGCCACTCGCGCGGCTGGTAGTTTTCCTTGGTCGGCGGCACGTCCACCGTGTGGTGAATCCAGCCGTGCCATTCAGCAGGAATGCGCGAGGCCTCGGCATAACCGTTATAGACCACCCAGCGCCGCTCGAAGCCGAGCGTCGGATCGATCTTGCCGCCACGGGTGCGATAATAGCGGTTGCCGCCGGCATCCTCACCGACCAGCTCGCCGAATCGCCAGGTCCACAACTGGGTCCCGAACGTCTGGCCATTCCACCAGGTGAAGAACTTGAGCAGAAATTGCTTCATTGCCGGTATCCGTCTCGCATTGAAGCGCTAGATGCCACCTCACCGCCGGAATGTCCAGTTCGCCGCAGGGACCGTTCACCTTTCGGAGAACGGGCGGCTTATCGCCAATTTGGCGCAATTTGTTCATCGGCGGTACATCGGTTCCCCTGCAGCGTGGCCTTATGCGAAACAGGAACAAAACCGGTCACCTCCGGTTGGATATCCGAGTGCAAATGGAGAGCGTTATGAAACTGAAGATCATTGGCGCAGTGGCCGCCCTTGCAGTCGCGATGCCGCTTGCGACAGCCAACCCTAGCCTCGCCCAGTCCGGCGCATATGGCGGCGGTGCCGTCGGCGGTGGTGGCGGAGGTGGCGGCGCAGCCGCTGGCGGAGGCGGCGGCGGTGGCGGTGGTGCTGCCATCGGCGGCGGTGGCCGTGGCGGCGGCACATTCGGCAGCGCTTACACCGGCGGCAGAGCTGGCGGTGGTGGCCACATCGGCGGTGGAGGTCGTCCGGGCGGCGGCGGCACCGCATGGCATGGCGGCGGCCGTCCCGGTGGCGGCGGCTGGCATGGTGGACATCGTCATCGCCACGGGGGCTTCTGGCCGGGCGTCGGCACCGGCTTGATCATCGGCGGCGCGATCGGCGCACCCTATGGCTATGGGTACTATGACAACTACGGCCCGGGCTACTACGACGATGACTATTACGATGCGCCGGCGGTAACGGTCGCGCCGGGCGGCGATTCGGTCGCTTATTGCCGGTCGCGCTTCAAGTCATACGATGTCCGCACCGGGACCTATCTCGGCTACGACGGACTGCGTCATCCCTGCCCGTAAACGTTTACAACGCTAGCACAGCAGGATTCGAACGAAGGGCGGTCCCGCAAGGGATCGCCCTTTTGATTTGCCGCATCGATCAGGAACGCAATGCCATTCCGACACCGCCGAGTGTGATGACCAGCGCACCGATCTCGCGTAGGCCGAGCGGCTCGTGCAGCATGACGGCTGACGCCAGCACGCCGACCACCGGCACCAGCAGCGAGCCGATCGATGCGGTCGCCGCCGGCAGTCGCTCCAGCGCGGCGAACCAACACAGGTAACACAGGCAGAACTGGATCAACGTCATGTAGGCGAGCGAGGCCCAGCCGATGCCGGACAGCACCGCCACATCGGGCCGTTCGAGAGCGAGTCCGACGATCACCACGGGGACCGAGCCGAGCCACAACTGCCACGCCGCCAGCGATACCGGCGGCATCGCGAGCGGAAAGTGTTTGGTCAGCACCGTGCCCAATGCAACGCAGATCGTGCCGAGGAAGACGAAAGCGATACCGGGCCATTTATCGAGGCTGGCATTGATGCCGTTGCCGCCGATCAGCACCGCGATTCCGCCCATCGCAATGGCAAGCCAAAACAGACGCTTGATCGTCAGAGATTCACCGAGGATGGGCCACGCCAATAACGCCGCCCACAATGGCAGCGACATCGTGAGAATGGCCGCCTCGCCGGCGTTCAGCCACAGCAGCGCCAGTCCCATGCAGGCGACCCACGACGTGATGGTCAGGATCGACACCAGCAGCAACCGCAGCCAGAGATGACGCGGCACGCTGAGCCGCTGGCCGCTGCCCAGCGCAAACACCGCCAGCGCCAAGGCGCCCGCCGCCGCTGACAATCCGCGCGACGACAGCGGCGGCCATTCCTGAAGCAGGTGCTTCATCACGGGGAAGTTGATGCCCCAACCGACAGCGGTTGCGACCAGCAGCGCGACGCCGGCCGACGACAGGCCGGTCGCTACTGGAGACGGCCGGCTATCGCTCATGACGGCGGTCTCTCATGGCAGTGCCTCAGGACCGCGTCGCCAGAAGCACACCCGACAACGTCAGCAACAGTGCGACGATCTGAACCGGGCCGAGCGGCTCGTGCAATGCAATCGCCGAGGCGACGACACCGAACACCGGCACCGCCATGGTGCCGATCGCCGCGACCGATGCGGGCAAGCGTTCGAGCGCCGCGAACCACGCCACATAGGCCACGCAGAACTGGATGACGGTGCTGTAGGCCAGCGCCCACCAGCCCACCGTCGTCACCGCGCCGAGATCTGCGGATTCGATTGCGAGGCCGACCAGGCCGACCGGCAGGCAGCCGATCCCGATCTGCCACGTCGCGGAGGCCATCGGCGGCAAGGTCAGCGGCCACTTCTTCGACAGCACCGCACCGAGCGCGAAGGCCAGCGATCCGCCGAGCACCATGGCGAAGCCGCCGAGTTTGGCCGGCGTGACGTGGAGGCCATCGCTGCCAAGCAGAATCGTCAGGCCGCCGAATGCGACGACGATGGCGAGAACCCGCAGCAGCGTCGGCCGCTCGCCGAGAATCGGCCACGCCAGCAGCGAGGCCCAGACCGGCATCATGTAAGCGACCATCGAGGCCTCGCCCGCCGGCAGCCACAACAGCGCGATTCCCATCAGCGCCATCCAGCAGGTGACGTTGAGGAAGGCGTAGAGGCACAGCCGCGGCCACATCTCGACCGGAACGCGCAGGCTCTGCCGCCGCGCCAGCACCACGACGGCCAGCAACAGCGCGCCGGCGATGCCGGTGACGCCGCGCAGGATCAATGGCGGCAACTCGCTCAACAGATATTTCGTGACCGGCCAGTTCAGGCCCCAGCCGATCGACGTCGTGGCCAGGAAGAACAGGCCCGCTGGCGTGATTCGCGACGCTGGCGATGCGGTCGATGTGGCTGTCATGAGGAATCAAAACCGGATGAGACGCGGCACCATGCCTGCTCTTTGGGCATCCGACCATCGCCAAACCCGCATGATGGGTAGATGCGCGGCGGCATCACGCGAGTCGTCAGGACGCAACCCCATCCGGACAAAAAATACTTGCCCTGTGAACAGCGGGATCAGCGTGCCGAGAGAGCCGTTCAGCAAAGTTTTTTGCCTTCCGAATCCGTGAGGACTCACCGATACTTGACCTCGATCAAGGGTGCTTGATGCCCCCTGGTTATCCCCTCTTTCCACCATATTTAGTGTTTCGTTGAGGAATAAATACTAATCCTTGACGGACCCGAGGGAGTTGCCTTAGCTTTCGATCCTGCTCGGCGCGAATGTGTTTGTGTCACGCCGGGTCTCCCTCAAGGGTTTTAAATCGGACACTCCGTTCACCAACTACGGTGGCGGGGAAACGAAGGTGCTTGCCTTCGCGACAGGCGTGCGGGGACGACGAAAACGGGCCGAAATGGCTCAAATCGCTGTGTGGGGCGTTAGAGTGTGATCGGTCGCGGGATCTTCCCCCGCCCGCTCATGCTCCTGAGGACAAGACGGCCGGGACCACCGGCCACGCTGCGGACCGAAACGGTTCGCGAGGATTCATCGCCGGCTTCGCCTCGACGCGATTCCGGTTTCAAAACGGGGCACGACAAGAATGCAGATCGAGCGACGCTATACCAAGGATGGTCAGTCTCCCTACGCGGACACCGAGTTTCGATTGACCACCAGCGAGATCCGCAACCCGGACGGGTCGGTGGTGTTCCGGCTCGACAATGTCGAGGTGCCGGAGTTCTGGTCGCAGGTCGCCTCCGACGTGCTCGCGCAAAAGTATTTCAGGAAAGCGGGTGTTGCCGCGCGCTTGAAGAAGGTCGAGGAAGAGACCGTGCCGTCGTGGCTGTGGCGCTCGGTGCCCGACACCGAGGCGCTGGCTGCGCTCCCCGAGGCCGAGCGTTTCATCGGCGAGACCTCGTCGAAGCAGGTGTTCGATCGCCTCAGTGGCTGCTGGACCTATTGGGGCTGGAAAGGCGGCTACTTCACCAGCGAGGACGACGCCCGCGCCTTCCATGATGAACTGCGCTACATGCTGGCGCAGCAGATGGTCGCGCCGAACTCGCCGCAGTGGTTCAACACCGGTCTGCACTGGGCCTACGGCATCGACGGCCCCGGCCAGGGCCACTACTACGTCGACTTCAAGACCGGCAAGATGGTCAAGTCGAAATCGGCCTACGAGCATCCGCAGCCGCACGCCTGCTTCATCCAGGGCATCGAGGACGACCTCGTCAACGAGGGCGGCATCATGGACCTGTGGGTGCGCGAGGCGCGCCTGTTCAAATACGGCTCCGGCACCGGCTCCAACTTCTCGCGGCTGCGCGGCGAAGGCGAGCGCCTCTCCGGCGGCGGCCGCTCCTCGGGCCTGATGAGCTTCCTCAAGATCGGCGACCGCGCGGCGGGCGCCATCAAGAGTGGCGGCACCACGCGCCGCGCCGCCAAGATGGTGGTGGTCGATGCCGACCATCCGGATATCGAGACCTATATC
>JBQCHY010000023.1:0-10040 GCA_051954235.1 Xanthobacteraceae bacterium | reverse complement strand
AAAGCCGCACCGAATGGAAGTAACGCGCGCCGGGCCTCACATTGAGATAGTGCGATGGAACGGTTTCGAGATTGTGGTTGAAGACGTCGGGCTTGGCGGCGACGACGCGCTCCAGCGCGCCCGGCTTCTTCAGGAAGTCGGGGGTGAGGATTTCGATCGTCGTGGAGGGGGACGCCGCGCGGATTGCGAAGATCACCTTCTCGAAATGCTCGGCGCCGCCGTCATCGAGGTCGTCGCGGTCGACGGAGGTGATGACGACATGCGCCAGGCCGAGCTTGGCGGTGGCTTCCGCGACATGCTCGGGCTCGGCTGCATCGAGCGCATTCGGCAGGCCGGTTCTGACGTTGCAGAAGGCACAGGCGCGGGTGCAGGTGTCGCCCATGATCATGAAGGTGGCGTGCTTCTTGTCCCAGCACTCGCCGATGTTCGGGCAGCCCGCTTCCTCGCAGACCGTGACGAGGCCATTCTCGCGGACGATGTTGCGGGTGTCGGCATAGCCGCGCGTGTTCGGCGCGCGCACCCGGATCCAGTCCGGTTTCGACGGCGACAGCGCATCCGGCCGGTGCGCCTTCTCCGGATGCCGGGGGCGGATCTGGGTGGTGGAAACGGTGTCGACGACAACGACCATGGATTTTCCGTCGGTTTGTTCGGTCTGCCATAGGTAGTCCGCGGGAACAGTTGCCGCAACCCGCTGCATCGTTGCATCCCCGGCTGCATCGGCCCGGAGCCCCGCTCCGATGGAATCGGAGCGGGGCTCCGGATTCTTGTTTTGATGCGTTTTCTTCACGCGAACCGGATTCCACTTCGCTCGAAAACGCTATATGCCGGTGGAACAGCTCTCACGATCGCAATCCGCCCTGATGCCGCCCCGCCCCTCCGTTTCCAGCCGCCGCAAGCTCGCCGTCCCCGCCTCCGCCGTCCCGGCAACGCTCGGGCCGCCGCTGCCGCAAAAATTCTTCGCGCGCAGTGTGCACGAGGTGGCGCCGGAGTTGATCGGCGCGACGATGCTGGTGAACGGCGTCGGCGGCGTCATCGTCGAGGTCGAGGCCTATCATCAGACCGAACCGGCGGCGCACTCCTATCGCGGGCCGACGCCGCGGACCATGGTGATGTTCGGCCCGCCCGGCTTCGCCTATGTGTATCGCTCCTACGGCATCCACTGGTGCATCAATTTCGTCTGCGAAAAAGAGGGCTCGGCCGCCGCGGTGCTGATCCGCGCGCTGCAACCGACCCATGGCCTCGTCGCGATGCGCCGCCGTCGTGGCCTCGAGGACGAACGGACGCTGTGTTCGGGGCCGGGCAAGCTCGCCTGCGCGCTCGCCATCACGAACGCGCAGAACGGGCTGGCGTTGACCGCGCCGCCATTCGCCCTCCATGCGCGGACATTCACGCCGGAGATCGCCACCGGCGTTCGCATCGGCATCACCAAGGCAGCGGACTTGCCGTGGCGCTACGGGCTGAAGGGCTCGCGCTTCGTCAGCAAACCGTTTTAAAGATTCATTTGTTCGTTATTGCGAGCGAAGCAGTCCAATCCTTTCTGAAGAACGGGCTTGCTTCGTCGCGAAAGCGATTTGCGTTTTTACGGAAACACCCAATCCGTCATGCCCGGCCTTGTGCCGGGCATCCACGTCTTGAAGTCCTCGCAAAGTCAAAGACGTGGATGGCCGGGACGAGCCCGGCCATGACGAGTTGTTGATTCCATCTAAACGAAACTTGCTCCAACGCTCCCCACGATGACGATCTAACCACGCCGCTGCTTGAAGTCGGTCCAGAGCGGACAAAGCACCAGCGGCAGGATCGCGATCGCGATCGGCAGGAAGGCGAAGGCCGCGTGCCCGGTGATGTCCCAGATCCTGCCGCCGACGATCGAGACCAGCACCGCAACGCCGTAACCCACGGTGAACATGCCGGCCGAGACGCGCGGCACGTCGTCCGGCGCGAACAGCAACGCCGGCAGGCTGAGCAGCAAGGTCAGGCCCCAGGCGCAACTGAATCCCACCACCGCCGCGCCGAGCGCAATGGTCCAGACCGACGTGGAGAACACGATGATGGCGATGCCGACCAGACTGAACACGCCGGCGGCAACCAGCGGCCATTTCCTGCGCTCCAGCCGGCCTGCGGCGAGCAGCAGAATGAACGATGCCGGCAACTGCCCGGCGTTGAGCGCCGACAGCGCCGGGCCGATGAAATCGGTCTGGCCCTGTTGCAGCAGGAAGCCCGGCAGGAACGCGTTGGTGCAGAAATAAGCCTCGTTATTCGCGCTCATCGCCAGCGCGATCTTCCACAGCAGCGGATCGCGCCAATCCGGCATCCAGTGCCGATGCTGCGCCGGTGCCTGCCCCTCGCCGCGCGGTTGCGCGACGATGATCATCAGAGCGATCAGCGCCGGCCAGATCGACCAGAACACCAGGCTGCCGCGCCAGCTTCCCGCCAGCAGCATCAACAGCGCGCCGGCGAACGCCACGGGCAAGATTTCACCGACCAGAAGGCCGTTGGTGTAAAGCGCGGTGGCGAAGCCGATGCGGTGCGGCACCCATTGCCGCACCAGCGGCGGCAGCGCCGGCTGCATGACCGCCACGCCCGCGCTCATGAGGACGGTGGCGCCGAACAACACCATTGTATCGAACGCCACGCCTCGCAGCGCCGAGCCGATGGCGGTGACGACCAGTCCCACCACCAATGCATTGGTGGCGCCGACCCGCGCGATCAATAACGATCCGGGAATGGCGGCGAGCGCGAACAGCGCCGGCGGAATGGCGTTGAGAATGCCGACCTCGGTGCCCGTGAGTTTCAGGTCGACAATGATCAGCGCCAGGATCGGCGGGATGGCGAGAATGGTCATCCGCGCGGCATTGCCGGCGAGCCAGAGCAACAGCAGCGGCATCGCTGACGAGACCGGCTGCGTGGTGTCCTGCGTCGTCACTCCGCGGCCTTCAGCCGGTCGAGCGCCTCGGCGATCTTCGCTTTCCGCGCCATGGCATCCTCGCGCTTTTCGCGTTCTTCCTCGACCACTTCTTCCGGCGCATTGGCGACGAATTTCTCGTTGCCGAGCTTGGCGTCGACGCGCTTGATGTCGGCTTCCGCCTTGGCCATCTCCTTCGCCAGCCGCGCCTTCTCAGCGCCGAGATCGATCACGCCCTTGAGCGGCAAGGCGGCAACCTCGCCGCGCACCAGAAGCTGCATGGCGCCATCCGGCGCGCGATCGACGAATGTGATGTCCGCAAGCCGCGCCAGCCGCTTGATGGTGTCGCTCCAGCGCTCGGCGCGCGCCTTCGTCTCCATCGATGCGTTGGCGAGCATCAGCGGCATCAACGTCGCCGGCGGAATGTTCATCTCGGCGCGCGCGGAACGGATCGCCGTGATGAGATCGACCACCCAGCCGATTTCCGCTTCGGCTTCCGGATCGGAAAACGCCTCGATCTCGGTCGGCACCACCAGCGCCACGCCGGAGATATCGCCCGGCACGCCCGAGGTCGGGATCACCACCGTGGTCTGCGGCCGCAGCGGCCATTCGGTGAGGACAAGAAGTTGTTCGCGCTGCGCTGTGACCGCCCACAGTTCCTCGGTGATGAACGGCATGAACGGATGCAGCAGCTTGAGGATCTCGTCGCGCGCCCACGCCACCATGGCGCGCGTCTCGTCCTTCGCAGGGCCGTCGGCGCCCATCATCACGGGCTTTGCGAGTTCGAGATACCAGTCGCAGAACACGTTCCAGACGAAGCGATAGATCGCGCCGGCCGCGTCGTTGAAGCGATAGCTTTCGATCGCCTGCGTCGCCTCGCGCGCGGCCACCAGCGTCTCGTGCGCGATCCAGCGGTTGAGCGTTTCCTTCGCCTTCGTCGGATCGAATCCGTCCGGCAGCGCGCAATGATTCATCTCCGCGAAACGGCAGGCGTTCCACAGCTTGGTCGCGAAGTTGCGATAGCCTTCGACGCGGCTGGTGGCGAGCTTGATGTCGCGGCCCTGCGCCGCCATCGCCGCCAGCGTGAAGCGCAGCGCGTCGGCGCCATATTGATCGATCAGGTTGAGCGGGTCGATGACGTTGCCTTTCGACTTCGACATCTTGGCGCCCTTCTCGTCGCGGACGAGCGCGTGGATGTAGACGGTCGGGAACGGCACGTCCTTCATGAAGTGCAGGCCCATCATCATCATCCGGGCGACCCAGAAGAAGATGATGTCGAAGCCTGTCACCAGCACGTTGGTCGGGTAGTAGCGTTCGACGTCCTTCGTCTCATCCGGCCAGCCGAGCGTCGAGAACGGCCACAGCGCCGACGAGAACCAGGTGTCGAGCACGTCTTCGTCGCGCGTGATGAAGCCTTCACGCAGCGCGGGGTCAAGCGCCATGTCGTGGCCCTGCTCGGCGGTGATGACTTCCTGCTCGACGTAATAGCCGAGCGCGTTGCCGACGGCTTCTTCCTCGGTCTCGGCGACGAACACCTTGCCGTCCGGTCCGTACCACGCCGGAATCTGATGGCCCCACCACAGTTGCCGCGAGATGCACCACGGCTGGATGTTTTCCATCCACTCGAAGTAGGTCTTCTCCCAGTTTTTCGGCACGAACTCGGTCGCGCCGCCGCGCACGGCCGCGATCGCAGGTTGCGCCATCGTCTTGGCGTCGACGTACCACTGGTCGGTGAGATAGGGCTCGATCACCACGCCGGAGCGGTCGCCGTGCGGCACCATGTGCACGTTCGGCTCGATCTTCTCGAGAATGCCGCTCTCCTCGAGCCACGCGACGATCTGCTTGCGCGCGGCAAAGCGATCCATGCCGTGCAAGGTCGCGGCGTGCGGCGAGGAATTCTGCGGCAGGCCGTGCCAATAGGCTTCGTTGTCGGTGAGCGCGACGCGGCCCTCGATGTCGAGGACGTTGATCTGCGGCAGGTTGTGGCGCTTGCCGACTTCGAAGTCGTTGAAGTCATGCGCCGGCGTGATTTTGACGGCGCCCGAACCTTTTTCAGGATCGCTGTAATCATCGGCGACGATGGGAATGCGCCGGCCGACCAGCGGCAGGACGACGTGCTTGCCGACCAGATGACGATAGCGCTCGTCGTCGGGATGCACCGCCACCGCGCTGTCGCCCAGCATGGTTTCCGGCCGCGTCGTCGCGACCACGATGAAGGTCGACGGGTCTTCGGGGTTGAAGGTCTTGCCTTCGAGCGGATAGCGCAAGTGCCACAGGCTACCCTTGACCTCGATCTGCTGCACTTCGAGATCGGAGATCGCGGTGAGCAGCTTCGGATCCCAGTTGACCAGCCGCTTGTCCTTGTAGATCAACCCGTCGCGATGCAGTTCGACGAACACTTTCGCAACCGCACGCGACAAGCCCTCGTCCATGGTGAAGCGCTCGCGCGACCAGTCGCACGACGCGCCGAGCCGCTTGAGCTGGTTGACGATGACGCCGCCGCTTTCGGCCTTCCACTGCCAGACGCGTTCGAGGAATTTCTCGCGGCCCATGTCGCGGCGCGACGGTTCCTGCCGCTCCATCAACTGCCGCTCGACCACCATCTGGGTGGCGATGCCGGCGTGATCGGTGCCGGGCTGCCACAGCACATCGCGGCCGCGCATCCGCTCGAACCGGCACAGCACGTCTTGCAACGTGTTGTTGAGGGCGTGGCCCATGTGCAGCGAGCCGGTGACGTTCGGCGGCGGAATGACAATGGTGAACGGCTCGGCGTCGCGGCGGTCGGTCCGCCCGGCCTTGAACGCGCCGGCGTCGTCCCATGCGCGTGCGATGCGGTTTTCGATGTCGGCGGGCTGATAGGTTTTCTCGATCATGACGGTGCGGTGCGGATACTCAGGTGTTGCAATGACGCTTGAGGCGATGCGGCTCGACGCAAGCCGATCGATGGGAAGCATGTGGACGTCAGGTTGAAACGAAATCCATATCTCTCGCGCAAGCAACGACGATAGCGGTCGCAGCCTTCGAATGGCGGCTTTCGGTTCAATCCTGTCCGGTTATAACGGTTCCGCGCGAAGTGGAAACCGGTCCGCGTCACAAAAACGCGTCAGATCAAGAATGGTGAGCCGCCGACCGTGCCCAAGTCAACCTCGGAAACGGCAAGGCTCGCCTGCCGCGATGCCGATACGGTGAGAAGAGGCAGAGGAAGCCGGGACAAGTTGTGTTTTGACGGAAACCTGTTCCAGCGGGCTGTTGAAAAATCGCTCAGTGCCCCGGACGCGGTGCGGCACGAAGTGACGCTCCGCAGAGCCGGGGCCGTTCCAACTGCGGTGTTTGAGGCGATCCCGGGTCTGCGACGCAGCGTTACACGCTGCATCGCGCCCGGGACACGATAGAGATGCAAGGGGGCAGCCCGAGTTCGACCATTTTCGAATGGCCTGCCAGGGCCGCGTTATCGCCCGCGCGAGACGCGTTCGATCTCGGCCTTGACGATGCGCTCCACCAGCCCAGGCAGATTGTCGTCGAGCCAGGACTTCAGCATCGGCCTCAGCATCTCGCGCACCAGATCCTCAAGGGTCCGAGCATTGTTGCTGAGAACCGTGTTGGCGAGTGAATTGAACGCCGATTCCACGGCGGATACGGTCGATTGCGACAGCATCTCCGGGGCGAAGGCGTCCATGCCGACCCGTCCCGCACTGGTCGGCCGCTCGGCCGCTGCCGCATAGCGGCGCTCGCTCGCCATCGCGACTTCGTTGAACTCGAGATCGTTGGCGGGCTCGACCTTGTCGAAACTCGGCTCCGGCATATCGGGCAGCGCCATATCGTCGGTCAGTTCGAGAACGTCCTCCTCGGGTGCGGCCGGCTTCGTCGCGGCCACGGGAGCCGCCGGCGCATCGAAATCGGCCAAGAGCGCGTCGATATCGTCCTGGCTGTTGGGGACGGCCTTTGCGGCCGGCTTGGGTGGCTCACTGGCCGATTGACCAGTCATCGCGGACGATCCAGCCGCGTCCGCGACCGCTGCGGGCTTTGGCGCGGAAGCAACCGGCGCGGACTTCGCGGCCGCCGACTGTTCCGCGGCGGGTGTCTTGGTTTCATCGTCGGCAATGATGCGCCGGATCGATGCCAAAATCTCCTCCATCGAGGGTTCTTGGACCTTCGCGGGCTGGGTCATATCCGACTCCACATCATCACGGTCTTTGCTGTCACGCCCCTCGCAGTAACGTCGGCACATGCGCGCCGCGTCCAACTGCTTGCCCCAACGCACCGGCCGATCACCGTGTTACGTCTCAACGAACGCGGCATCGCACGAATCGCACTACACGCGACAATTAAGCGTATGTCACCGCCGTGAATGATTGCAAGCAACGGTCCACGAGCCGGACCGTTCCGTGTCATTCTTACAGGCAATTCTCATAGGAGCGGATCAGCGACCGTCCGGCGTCCGAACCCCGCCCCAGCTATCACGCACCTGATGATAGTGGACGCTGGGATCGTAAATGGTCGTCCGCAGCTTAAGCACCTGCGGCGACAACCGGCCGACCGAACTCAGCACCGCGTACGACGCCACCACGCGATCGTGCTGCGCCGTCACCAGCGCGACGCGAGCATTCACCAAATCCTGTTGCGCGTTGAGGACGTCGAGCGTGGTGCGCTGGCCGGCCCTCGCCTCTTCACGAACGCCGTTCAACGCGATTTCCGACGCCTGCACCTGGGCCTGGGCCGATGTGACCTGCGACTTTGCAGCCTGCAATTGCCCCCAGCTTTGCACCACCGTCGCGCGGGTCTGATCGCGGACCTGCTCCAGCGCCAGACGTTGCTGCGCCAGTGTCTCTTTCGACTGGCGAATCAGGGCGTATTCCGCGCCGCCCTGATAGATCGGCACCGACACCTGAGCGATGGCCGAGGCGACGAAACTCTTCGGCGTCGAGAGTTGTTGCTCGTAGCCCTGTTGCGCGCCGACTTGCAGACTGACCGTCGGGAACAGCGCACCCTCGGCCACCTTGACCTGAAGGTGGCTGACATCGATGCCGAACATCGCGGCGGTAACGTTCGGATTCTCGACCAGTCCGAGATTGACGGCGCTGGCCAACGTCCCGGGCAGATAGCGATCGACCGGCGATCCCGGCGCCAGCGCGGACGGCTCGCTGCCGATGATGCGGCGATAATTCGACCGTGTGGTGGTCAGCGTCGCTTCGGCAGCGCGCTCCTGCGTCTTGCCGGCAGCAAGCCGCGCTTCGGATTGCGCGACGTCCGTTCGCGTCACTTCGCCGACATTGAAGCGATCGCGCGTCTGCTTCAGCGTCTGTTCCAGCACGCGAACGTTACTGTGCTGAACTTCGACGATGGCCGAGTCGCGCAGGTAATCCATGTAGATGGTCGAAGCCGCGAGCAACACGCTCTGCTCCAGAACGCGAAGACCTTCGCGCGCCGCCGAAACCTGGCTTTCCGCGGCGCGGGTGCGGTTCGCGGTCTGCTGTCCATTGTAGAGCGTCTGCGTCGCGGTGATGCCGACCGCACGCGGAACCTGCGTGCCGGTACCGTGTACATTGGCTCCACCGGACGCCACCGTCGCATCGGTATATTGGTAGCCGGCGCTCGCCGTGACGGCGACCTTCGGCCGATAGCCGGACAACGCTTGCGGAACATTCTCGTCGGTCGCGCGCACTTGCGCCCGCTGGGCGTTGAGCTGCGGATTGGTCTGGTAGGCACGCACGAGCGCCGCCTCGATGGTCTCGGCAAGAACGGGAGTCGTTCCGGCAAAGCCCAACAGCAGAGCCGCAACTGCCACTCCGGTCACCCTCTTAAACCCACCCATCCAGACATCCATTCTTCTTGGAAGCCGATTCAGAATCCATCGAATCGGCCAATATTCGTCATGCCCCGCCGGGTCCTATCATAGATATCGCCGCAAAGGGACGGAACCCCTCGGGGGTTGCGTAGAGCGGAAACTCCACAAGTGGGGCAAGAGAGCCACAGCGTCCCATGGAACCGACAAGACTGCCGGGGCGACCGACCATGGCCGCTCCCGCTCAGGCAAGAAATGTCTGATTCCCGCGACTTAGAAAACGAATTCCGGGGTTCGCTGCATCCCCGGAAGCAGACGCGCGGACGCGTCGAACAGGATCCGGGTGCCGAAATCGTCGTGCGAATGTGTCACCAGGGTGGCGCGCTGGACATCTCCGGTCGCGAACACCCCCACCAGCCGCCCACCCTCTTTCAACTGGGCGTAGAGGTGCTCCGGAACGACCTGAGTGGCGCCTTCAAGAACGATCACGTCGTAGGGCGCATAGGCCGAATCGCCCTCCGCCGGCGCGGCAACCGAGACGGATGCGTTGGTGATGCCGAGCTTGTCCAGCGACGCCTTGGCGCGCGCCACCAAGGCCGCATCGGGATCGGTGGCATAGACCTGCTGGGCCAGCCTGGCCGCCAGCGCCGCCGTATAACCCGACGCGCAGCCGACCACGAGCACGGTATCGGTCGGCCCGATTTCGGCGGCTTGCAACAGCTTCGCGGCAACGACCGGCTTGAGCAGGAAGCGATTTTCACCGACCTCGAGGTCGAGGTCGAGATAGGCCATCGCAATCTTGGCGTCGGGAACGAAGAATTCGCGCGGCACCGTCAGCATGGCCTCGGTGACGCGCGGGTCGGTCACGTCGCTGGTGCGGACCTGGCAATCGACCATTCTCTGGCGAGCGGTCACGGAATCGGACGTCACGAGGTCGGACATAGACAATCCTCTTTAGGCGAGACTTTCCGGGCACACCCTTTGCGGATGCCCTTGAAGCTTAGATCGATTCGTGCGCGGAGTTGGTGACAGCTGCCCAAAGCCGGCCGTCAAAGCCCGACGAATACGAGAACCGGAGCAGTAGGGTAGCGCGCGAACCGATGCAAGACCATCCGCGCGGACCGTTGGGAACGGCGTTTTCCAGCGCCGTGACAGACAAAATAAAGGGTGATCCGTTGAAATCTTGAAGATGCGAAAACTCGATCTATTTCTCTTTGCAAGCCGCGAAGGCTTTGTTATACGCTCCCCGCAACGCAAGCTTAGTTGCGGCTCTGTTCCCTGGTAGCTCAGTGGTAGAGCAACCGGCTGTTAACCGGTTGGTCGCTGGTTCGAATCCGGCCCGGGGAGCCATTTATT
>JBQCHY010000022.1:0-102920 GCA_051954235.1 Xanthobacteraceae bacterium | reverse complement strand
TGCCCCGTGGGGTTGTAACAAAACAAGCAATTTCGTGATGGCGGGGGTTTTCCCCGCCAACCCCCTTTGTTTTTGTTGATAATGGGATACGAGTTGGTGGGCCGCAAAACCCCCGGCCATGACGAACTGCAACGAATGGCTTTCCTTTTGCGGGCTATAGTCTGCGGTGCGAATTGCTGGATCATCGATTACGCCCGCATCTCCGCCTTGATCATATCTGCCGCCTTCTCGCCGATCATGATGGTCGGTGCATTGGTGTTGCCGCCGATCAGGGTCGGCATGATCGAGGCATCGACGATGCGCAGGCCGTCGAGGCCGTGGACCTTCAACATCGGGTCCACCACCGCGGCCGGATCGTTCACGCCCATCTTGCAGGTGCCGACAGGGTGATAGACGGTATCGACACGTTGGCGCAGCACCTCGCGGATCGCGTCGTCGCTCTCGATTCCCGTGGTGAATACGTCGGATGTCTGGATTGCCTTGAGCGCCGGCGCGTCGAGTAGCCGCTTCGTCACCTTGAAGCCCGCCACCATGGCGTCGAGATCGGCCTCGTCGCCGAAGAAGTTCGGATCGATCGCCGGCGCGCGCAGTGGATCGGCATCCTGAAGCCTGACGCTGCCGCGGCTCTTCGGCCGCAGCAGGCAGACGTGACAGGAGAAGCCGACGCGATTCCACGCCGGCTTGCGGCCGTGGTCGTCGATCATGCCGGTGCAGAAATGAAGTTGCACATCCGGCACCTCGAGATCGGGCCGCGTCTTCAGGAAGCCGCCGCATTCGGCGACGTTCGACGTCATCGGGCCGCGCCGCTCGCGGCGATACTGCAAGATGCCCTTGAAGATGCGCGAGAGGCCGGGGAACGACAGCCCCGCGAAGTGTGGTGCGTCGGAGGTGAAGCCGAACACGAAGTCCGGATGATCCTGCAAGTTCTGTCCGACGCCGGGCAGATGATGCGTCGAAGCAATGCCGAACTTGGCGAGCGATGCCGCGTCGCCGACGCCGGACAGCATCAGGAGTTGCGGCGTCTGGAACGCACCGAGGCTGAGGATCACCTCGCGCCGCGCGCGGACTTCGAAGGTGTCCTTGCCGCGCCGGTATTTCACGCCGACCGCGCGCTTGCCGTCGAAGATGATGCTGGTGGCGTGCGCGCCGGTCTCGACTTTGAGATTCGGCCGATTGGTCATGAACGGTTGGATGTAGCCGCGCGCAGCGCTCCAGCGTTCGCCGTTCTTCTGCGTGACCTGATAGGCGCCGAGGCCTTCCTGCTCCGCGCCGTTGAAGTCTTCGCATATCCGGAATTGCGCCTCGCGCGCGGCTTGCAGGAAGATGTCGTGGACCGGATTGTCGGATTGCAGGTTGGAGACGCTGAGCGGACCGCCCTTGCCGTGATAGTCGTCAGTGATCGTGGCGTTGTCTTCCGAGCGCTTGAAGTAGGGCAGCACGTCGGCATAGGACCAGCCGGTGTTGCCGAGCGCGGCCCAGTGATCGTAATCGGCGCGATGGCCGCGGATATAGACCATCGCGTTGATGGCGGAGGAGCCGCCGAGCGCCTTGCCGCGCGGCTGATAGCCGATGCGGTTGTTGAGCCCGGCCTGCGGCACGGTGTCGAAGGCCCAGTTGTTGACCTTGCCCGACACCATCAGCACCAGCGCGCCCGGCGTGTTGACGACCCAGTTGTCGCCCTTGCCGCCGGCTTCCAGCAGCGCCACGGAAATACTGGGGTCTTCCGACAGGCGGCTCGCCACCGCGCAGCCGCCCGATCCTCCTCCCACGACGACAAAATCGAATGTGTCGGTCACTGTTTTCTCCCTTGGAGCTTTTCTTGGAATTTTTCTTGAGCCCGGCGGTTGGTCCGCCGTGTCGTTACGACAGAAATCGCAGCAACTTTTCCATACGCGCCATTTTCGCGCCATAGGGCGGATAAAGATCGGCGAAGCGATTGAATTTTGAACGATAGAACACCGGCTTCAGTTTACTGAAGGTGCGAAAACCCCATTCGCCGTGATACGCGCCGATGCCCGACGCCCCGACGCCGCCCATCGGCTGGTTGATTTGTGTGAAGTGAAACAGGCAGTCGTTGACGGTGACGCCGCCCGACACCGTGCGCGTCAGCACTTCGTCGCGCGCGGCGTCGTCGCTGCCGAACCAGTACAGCGCCAGCGGCCGGTCGCGCTCGTTGATGAAGGAGATCGCCTCCTTGGTCCCGGCGCAGTTCACCACCGGCAGGAGGGGGCCGAAGATTTCTTCCTGCATCACCTTCATCTCCGACGTCGCGCCGAGAATGACGGTGGGCGGAAATTTTCGCACCGACTGCCAGGCCGGATCGTTGGCGGCCGCGGGCTGGATGACGCGCGCGCCCTTCGCCGCAGCGTCGCTCACCAGCCCTTCGAGGCGGGCATAGTGCTGGCCGGAGACGATAGAGGTGTAGTCCGGATTGCCGGGGGAGGTGCCGTACATCCGCCGCATGTTCGCCGCAACTTTCCCGGCGAAATTTTCCGCGGATTCTTTCGCCACCAGCGCATAGTCCGGCGCGATGCAGGTCTGCCCGGCATTGAGCAGCTTGCCGTAAGCAATTCGCTCGGCGGCCTGATCGAGATTCGCGGAAGTGTCGACGATCGCCGGCGACTTGCCGCCGAGTTCGAGCGTGATCGGTGTGAGATTCCGTCCCGCCGCTTCCGCGACCAGACGACCGACGCGCGTCGAGCCGGTGAACATCAGATGATCAAACGGCAGCGCCGCAAAGACCTCCGCGATATTGCCGTCGATATCCGTCACTACGATGTCGGTTTCGTCAAACGTATCGGCAATCGCCTGCTTTAACAGCGCCGACAAGCGCGGCACCAATTCGCTGGGCTTGATCATCACCCGGTTGCCGGCGGCAATCGCCGCGACCGCCGGCGCGAGCGTGAGTTGCAACGGATAATTCCACGGCGCGATGATGCCGACCACGCCGAGCGGCTGCGGCAGCAGGTGATTCTTTGCTGGCCAGAATTGTGGCTGCGTCGCCACGCGCTGCGATGCCATCCACGACTTGAGATGCTTGCGCGCGTGCTTGATCTCGCCTTGCACCAGCAGCGTCTCCGCCATCGTGGTCTCGATCGCCGAGCGGTGGCCGAAGTCGGCCGAGATGGCTTGCTGGAAACGCGTTTCGTTGGCCGCCAACATCTTCCCAAGGCGCGTCAATCGGTCGAGCCGCTCATCCAGTGTGGGCGGCGGCTGCTGACGCGACAGCGCGACCATGCGGCGAAAGCCAGCTTCGAGAGTGCTGCTGCCCGGCGGTGTGACGGATTGGTCCATGGGATCCTCGAGGCTGGTCGGACGGGGCGCAATGCTGTGCTTTTGCGGGCGAGGGAGCAAGGTGATCGAAGACCGCTTTACGAAATAAACGAAGGATTCGAACGCGATCCCATACATCTTCATCTTTGAAGGATAGGAATTCCCGGGATCAGTCCGGTTCGAATTCGAGCGGCCCGGCGAAACCTGTCCCGGCTGTCATTAAAATGTTGAAAAGAACGGTCATGGCCCCTTCCCAAAGCGAGCGAGCATTGATACATACGCCCCGCGCCGTCGGCTTTGCCGCGGTTGCCTTCTCAGGAAGTCTCGAGCCGGGATCAATCGACGCCCTTCGGCGTTGAAGCGGTTTCATTTCCCCTGTTAAGGCGTGCATCGGTTTATCGCGGGGTGGAGCAGCCCGGTAGCTCGTCAGGCTCATAACCTGAAGGTCATAGGTTCAAATCCTATCCCCGCAACCAGTTCGAACCAAAGACCCCTGCAAACTCGATGAGTTGTAGGGGTCTTTGCTTTTATACGCTGTTCTGCGCCAACAACATCAAGCACTTAAGCCGCAGGTTTAAATCAGGGGGTACGACCCCGCAACCATCATATGGCGATGATAGTAGTCACCGTCCTATCGGCTCGTTCTATCCGAAAGCGCGAGGCATTATCCGGAGGACCCGGAGCTTAGAGGTTTGAAAGGTAAGAGGGCGGTCCTTCCTATTCGTTGCCTGTTTCCTCATGCGCCACGAACATTTCCGTTCTCGGTCTGTTTGCTGGCGACGGCCGTCTGGAGAACGTCCTTGCTGCTAACGATCCGGATCGATTGGTCATTGACTCCAACCGCGTCGATGATCGAGCGGATGTAAGTCTTGCGGGTGTTCGTGTCACCTGCGTCGATCTTCTCGTTGATGAGCCTCGCGAAGGCATCGATCTTCTTGGGCGTCGTCGGCTGCCGCCGTACCGCACCGCGCGCGGGCGTGATCCAGGGCTGCTTTTGCGCGCTCCGTTAGTTCAGGCGATCCTACAAAGGAGAAGGGAATTTGGGGGAGGAGATCGCACTCAAAACCCATCCACCGCATGACGCAGAATGGCATTCACATCGAAGGCATGATGTGTCGGTTACGGCGAGCGGCGAAGTTGGCGAGCCACACGCAAAAGAAGGTCCGCCAAGAAACGGGTGCTTATGTGGGGGTCGTCATTTTTTTGTTCGCGTGCCGGTTTTTCCGTCACTGGCATGTCCGGGTGCGTAACCTGAAGCGCCAGTGGTGCCTTTCACGGAGCCCTTGTCTTGCATCTTTTGCCCCGGGGCATAGCCGGAGGCGCCGGTTGTGCCTTTGACGCTTCCCTTGTCCTGCATTTGCTGGCCGGGAGCTGTTTTTTGCTGTGCGAGCGCCGGAACGGCAACTATTAGTGAACTGACTGCGATTGCGGACAAAACGACCTTGATCATGGTTTCTCTCCTGAATGAGGTCCGTCTGCCGGGGTGGCGAGAAGGAGTGCCGGCGCTCAGTTCTGATCGGCGACGACCACCCGTTCTGAGACCGTGAAGCCAACGCCTCTGGTGCTTTCGAAGTTCCTGCTGCTTGGAGCCAGTTGTCACGCCGCCCGATCGGAAGGCTTCATGGCCGGATTACTTCCAATTGCTACCCGCGAGGATTGGTGGTCAAACTCGACATACCTGTTGCCGCACTGTCGAAGTAGTTCCCTTCTGAGCGTGCGGAAACTCCCCTCGCCGGGACGGCGCTGATCTAGCGTACTTGCCGATGGCGACGAGCGCAGGAGGGCATATCATTGAAAGCCAAATCCCGCGGTGCGAGTAAAATGTCGAGACTGTTCTCGAACTCGAGATCGGTGTTTCCCGTTGTACACACAGGTTGCATCCGCGAGATTTCGCGCGGCGCTTTCTAGCTTGATGATTGGATTGGTAGCCGACGGCAACCAACTCCCCAGGCTTCAGATCGGCTTTGGTTCCGTGGAAGAACGATTGTGAAAACATCGTTGCAATCGCTGACATAGGCTCACCGCTTCCTTGATGCCAATCGAGGGCGCTTACCGTGATATAGGGACCCTGGCTTATCTTGCCTTTTCGCGACCACAGCATGCTCGACCGATCTTCCGGTTTGGGGGAGATCGCGTATGGCTCGTCATGCCATTGCGGCAAGCTGCAACACTTGGCCAGTTGCCCGATCTAGTTATGGATCGCCACCGTCGCCACGGCTACCGCAGTCAGAACGACTGCGCTGGGCAGATGGCTCCACTCGCGACAACTGATCAGCGTCATCACCGCGGCCAGCAGGATCACGACGCTGCCTATCGCGCCAGCCCACGACAGAGTTGGGACCAGCAACAGCACTCCAACAATCGCTTCGAGCCCGCCTGTCGCCCGATGAAAACCGGCCGGATAACCCCAACGCACAAAGGAGTCGCGAACTGATTGAGAGCCGACGAAGTTGACCGCGCCAGCACCAATCATCACGACGCCGAGCACGATTGGAAGCCCGATCGCGAAGAACCTTCCTACTGGCATGGGATGATTCTCATATCGCTGACTGCGTGGGTCCGCCACGCGCTGGTGGCTCTCCAAGAGGCGCCAAGGCGCCGATCTGGGTGAAGATATCGAGGGTATTGAGTTCGTCCCAATGCTCAATGAAACGTCCGTCCTCCACACGCCAGATATCGATCGAACGCATCGCGAAAGCGTTGCCTGTCGCGGGATGTCCAAGGAAACTGCCGGTGTGCGTCCCTTCGTAGCGATAGCGGCCAACCAAGCGTGAGCCATCCGCCGACACGAAGACGTCTTCGGCAGATACCTTCAAGTCAGGGACGCCCGCGAGGATCGCGCCAAAGATTTTCTTGACACCCTCTGGACCGGGTTCCGCGAAAGCGTTGTGGTTCACATAGCCGGGCGCAACGATCTCATCGAAACGCGACACGTCGTGACCGGACACGATCTCGGCGAACAGGTAGCCGAGCTTTACAGGATCGGTTGACATTGAAGCCTCCTGCTGATTAAGCGAGACTGGTCAGTCTCGTCAAGGATCGCTGATGACCGCTTCTATCCCGCCGCGCCCCGGACGTATTCTCGACCCCGCCAAGCGCGCGGCGATTCTCGAAGGAGCCCGTGCCGTATTTATGCGTGAGGGGTTTGCGCAAGGTTCGATGGACGCGGTCGCCGCCGAAGCCGGCGTCGGCAAGCAGACTATCTATCGCCACTTCCGATCGAAGGAAGCGCTCGTCGAGGCATTGGTCGAGGCGATGTGCGCGCCGGAGGTCATCCGACCGCCAACACGCCCGTTGCCGACTGGACAGCGGCTTCGCGGACTGCTGCTGACCTTCGTGGCCGGCGTCGCCAGTCCGGACAGCGTCCGGCTCTACCGCGCCATTGTCGCCGAGGCCGACCGGATGCCAGGCCTGGGGCGCCTGTTCTGGGAGGCCGGGCCGCGTCAGCTCCGAATTGCCATTGCGCAGTTATGTGCCGAAGAGCACGACACTGCGACGGCGCCTGTCGTCGCCGAGCAACTCGTCCAGCTCGCGCTCGGAGACGCGTACCAGGAGCTTGTTCTGGGGATCGGGTCGCCCAAACTTGATGTTTTCGAGCGCCAGATCGATGCGGCGTTGGCGCTCCTGGAAGTGACGTCTCGCCGGCGGCGGCGATGAGGAGGATGGATTAAATCCCGTCCACATCGAAGACTTTGCGCGAGTCTTTGGCATCTACAAGACGACAAATACAAGAAGGCCACTATCGGATGATTGGCTCGGTTCCTGGTATCGAGACAGGTTATGCCGGCGTCGCCGACTAGGTTCGGCAACTGGTCTTTTCGCAGGAGTGGGGCTGCTGAAGCCTCGAAAGTCTGTGGCGATTACACACCGACGTATTTTCGGCAGAACTAGTTTTGTGCCGCGGCGTCCCCCGGTGCAAAACCGAGATCGCGCGAAATGCGACGCGCTGCCGCGACAACCAGCGGCGCGTAGGTTCGCATTGATGCATCTGTCATGCGTTCACCTGGCCCCGCCACGCCGATGGCCGCAATGGCATGCGCGCTGGCGTCAAAGATCGGCGCGGCGAGTCCGCGAACGCCGCCGCGCCATTCGCCGCGATTGATCGCGTAACCCCGATTACGGACTTGCTGCAGCTCGTTCCGCAGTTTCTGCGGCGATGTCACCGTCAACGTTGTGAAGGACTCCATGTTATGTGTTGCGGCGGTGACAGCGGCCTCGTTGGCATGCGCAAGCAGCGCACGTCCCGTCGCGACGCAATAGGCCGGCGCGCGCCCGCCGATATGGGTGTAAGCCCGAATGGCCTGAGGACTGTCCAGCTTGTCGAGATACAGCACGTCGGTGCCGTCGAGAATTGACAGGTGAATCGACTCCTGCGTCGCGCTGGCGAGTTCACGCATGTAGGGAGCCGCCAATCGGCGCAGATCGATACGTTCTATCTGACGCAGGCCGAGCTCCCACAGCTTGAGCGTGCACTCGTATTCGCTCTTCGGGGTTTGCCGGATCCACCCGGTCGCTTTCATCATCTGCAGGATGCGGTGAATGCCGCTCTTTCCGGTAGCAAGCCGGTTGGCGATTTGTGTGACGCCAAGTGGCGTTTCGCTCTTCGCGAGCAGTTCGATGAGCGCAAGACCCTTCTCCAGCGAGCCCGACAACTCCTGACGCGAGCTATCACCACTGATCGCTCGATCGTTCGACTTTGTCTCGATCAAGTCTTGACTCCTGTTCAAGGCGAAATATGATCTTGTTCGAAATATAAGAATACTGTTCAAAATATAAGAACAGAAATCGTTGTCAAGAGCTCGACGTGTGGAAACGATCAATGACAAACTGGGCGGGAGCCGGCAGTCAGCGTGATATCAACGTCCCGATCAACGATCGCTGGAGCCCCAAGGATCTGCGCCAGGCGCTGGGGCGGTTTACCACTGGCGTGACGATCATCGCGGCACGCTCGCCGAACGGCGGTTATGTCGGGCTGACGGCGAATTCATTCACTTCGCTGTCACTGGATCCGGCGTTGGTGCTGTGGAGTCTCGGCTGCAATCAAGGCAGCCGGCATGTATTCGAGCGCTGCTCGCATTTTGCGGTCAATATTTTGTCTGAACATCAGGCTGATTTGTCGACGCGCTTTGCCAGCCCGGTCGAGGATCGCTTCTCCGGCGTCGGCCATAGTCATACCGACTGGGGCGTGCCGCTGATCCATGGGTGTGCCGCTTGGTTCATCTGCAGCCAGCAGAGTTGCACCGAGATCGGCGATCATCTGCTTTTCGTCGGACGAGTGGAAGCGCTGGGGGCGGTGGATCAGGTGCCGCTTCTATTCCATGGCGGCCGATATGCCGCCATGCGGCCTGCAATGGATTCATAGCGCATCACATCGGGATGAGGGGGGCTGGGTTGTCCGTAATCGAGCAAAAGTGGGTCAATTGCTTCGTTCAGCATTTTGAGGCGTGCGGAATCGGCCGTGGAACGATGGTGGCGATTCTCTGCGAGACCCAGTCGCGCGCTATCAACGTATTGATGAGCCGGTTGGCGCTGACGCAACTCGGCGCCACGCTGTTCACCATCGAAATGCCGACCCGGCCACAAACCGAAGTCGTTCCGATTCGTTCGACCGGCGCGTCCGACGTCGTCAATCAGATGCAGCCAGTGATCTCAGCCCTGTCGCAAGTTGAAGTGATCGTCGATTGCACCGTCGAAGGCATGCTTCACACGCCGGAGATCGCTGCCATCCTTGCCGGCGGCGCGCGGCTGTTCATGATCAGCAACGAACACCCCGACGTGCTCGAACGCTTCAAGCCCGATGCGGAGCTTGAAGGGAAGGTGCGCAAAGGTGTTGCGCGCATCAAGTCGGCCAAGAAGATGCTGGTGCGTTCCGGCGCGGGCACCAATCTCGAGGTGGTGCTCGGTGGCTCGCCCGCCGGTGGCAACTGGGGTTATTGCACCGAGCGCGGCACGCGATCGCATTGGCCGGGCGGTCTGATTGCGACCTATCCCAACAAGGGGTCGGTCAATGGACGCGTGGTGTTCGCGCCGGGCGATGCCAACCTGACCTTCAAGCGCTACTTCGAGCAGCATGTCGTGCTCGATATCGAGAACGACTTCGTCACCAGGATCGAGGGCGACAACCTCGATGCTGAACTGATGCGGAGCTATCTCGCCGCTTGGAATGATCGCAATGCGTATGCCGTCTCGCATGTCGGTTGGGGAATGAATCCGCGGGCGCGCTGGGATGCCATGGTGATGTACGACAAGCAGGACATCAACGGCACCGAGCTGCGGGTCTTTGCCGGCAATTTTCTGTTCTCGACCGGTGCCAATGAGCATGCCGGCCGCTTCACCAAAGGGCATTTCGATCTGCCGATGCGCAACTGCACCGTCGCGCTGGACGATGAGGTCATCGTCGAGCGCGGCGTGCTGCAGGGTGAGTTGGTGACATAACGATCAATCAAAAGAGGAAACATGCATTACGAATTCACCAACATGCAGCAGGAACTGCTCGGCCGTGCGCGCGACCTCGGTTCCGTGTTCGCTAAACGCGCGTCCCATTACGATCGGACGGCAACTTTCCCGACGGAAAATTATAACGATCTGAGAGAAGCGGGATTTCTGCGCCTGTGCGTTCCGACCGAGTACGGCGGCCAGGGCGCGGACTACCAGACATACATGCTCGTCGCTGCCGAAATCGGTCGCTGGTGCGGCGCCACGGCGTTGACGTTCAACATGCACACCTGCGCGACGATGTATGCCGGCTTCATGCTCGACCACTATCCGTTGTCCGAGGCGGAAAAGCGTGCGCAGCATGTTCGTCGTCAGCATCACTTCGGGCGAATCGTCGAAGAGGGGAAGCTGTATTCGCAGCCGTTTTCCGAGGGCGGCGAGGATTGGACGCAGCGCCCCTACGCGACGTCGGCGAAGCGCGTCGATGGCGGCTGGGTTCTCAATGGCAAAAAAATATTCGCCTCGTTGTCCGGCGCAGCGGACTATCACGGCATCACCTGCACCGAGATCAAGGAAGAAGGTGTCGCCCCGACGTTTCAGGATACGGTCTATCTCGCGGTCGACCAGAATAGTCCGGGATTTGAGATTGTGGGGGAATGGGATCCGCTCGGCATGCGCGGGACGGTGTCGCGTACACTGCTTTTGAAAGACGTGTTCGTGCCCGAACATGAGCAGGTGATGCCGAAAGGCACCTATTTCGACATGCGCAAGCTATGGCCGCACGGCTTCATCACGGTGAATCCCGCCTATATGGGCATCGCCGAGGGCGCGGTGGATTTTACCATTCGCTATCTGCGCGGCGAGGTCGAAGGCATGCCGCCGGTGCGGCGGCGGCACTATCCGACGAAGCGGCTGGCGGTCGCGCAGATGCAAATCATGCTGGAACAGACTCGCGCGATCTATCACCGCATCATCAGCGATGCGCGGCCGAATCCCGACAAGAGCGACATCATCCGCATGTATGCCGGCCATTACACCGTGATGGAGAACAGCAACGAAATCTGCCAACTCGCGATCCGGACTTGCGGCGGCCAGGCGATGCTGAAATCGCTGCCGCTAGAGCGGATGTATCGCGACAGTCGCTGCGGTGCGCTCATGTTGCCCTTTACGGCGGAAATCTGCATGGAGCGGATCGGCTACCTCTCGCTTTACTCGATGGAAGAGTTCGACGCGATGACGCCTCCGAAGGCGGATTGAGATGTCGCGCGATCCCATACGGCAGACCGAAGCAATGCCGATCAGCATCGTTCGGCTTGATGGTTCGCCGCGGCTTGCGCTCATGCATGCGGGGCAGGGCGAGCTGGTTCTGTTCATGCATGGCATCGGCGGCAATAAGTCGAACTGGGCTGCGCAACTCCCGGTGTTCGCCCGGCACTTCACTGCCGTAGCGTGGGATGCGCGCGGCTACGGCGAGAGCGATGACTATGACGGGCCGTTCGATTTCGCCGATGTGAGCCAGGATATTCTTCGGGTTCTGGATTACTTCGGCGTCCGCACGGCGCATCTCGTTGGCCTGTCGATGGGCGGCCGTCTGGCGTTCGACTTCACCCGGCGTCATCCGGAGGCAGTCCGCAGTCTAACGGTCTGCTCGGCGGCGGATCGCGCTAGCAATATGACGCCGGAGCGGCGCCGCGCCTTTCTGGAGAGTCGTCTACGCCCGCTGCAATCGGGGCTGACCCCGGCTGATATCGCGCCCGTCGTGGCGCGATCGCTGCTTGGGCCCAATGCATCGGAGGCCGTCTATGAACTGTTGCGGCAAAGCATGGCCGATCTGCATCCGCAAAGTTACATTAAGGCGCTCGAGTCGGTTTCGCTGAACGAGGGCGGCATCGAACTGGAAGCCATGCGCACGCCGACACATGTCGTCGCCGCTGCGAACGATCCACTGTATTCCCTTGAGACGCTTCGTGCCATGGCGTCGCGAATCCCGAACAGCGTTTTCAGCGAGATATCGGACTGCGGACACCTGTCCAACCTCGAACGGCCAGAGCAGTTCAATGCAGCCGTGCTGGAATTCATTCTGCGCATCGTGAATTTGCAGTCGGTCAAGGGAGCGAAGTGCTTCTGAGCGCCGCTGGCGTTCAGCAAAAATGACATCGGAGAGAATGCCGAGACGAGTTGTTCAAACAGCAATCAGGAAGCGACGGGGGAAATCGATGAGTTCAACCATAGACGAGAAGAGCCCATTGCCGCTCGCGCAGCGGGGCAGCACCAGCGCGATGCATGTCGACGGAGTTTATCGCAAAGTTACCTTCAGGCTCATTCCGTTCTTGTTTGTCTGTTACGTCCTTTGCTTCGTGGCGCGGATCAATATCAGCTTCGCGCAACTACAGTTCAAGGCGGATCTGGCTTTCAGTGATGCGGTTTATGGGTTCGGCGCCGGACTGTTCTATCTCGGCTATATTCTGTTTGAAGTGCCCAGCAACATCATGCTGGAAAAGATCGGAGCGCGCGCCACGATCATGCGGATCATGGTGCTTTGGGGAATCGTTTCCGCGGCGATGTGCCTGATCAGTACCCCTGCCCAGTTCTACATTGCACGCTTCCTGCTCGGTGTCATGGAAGCCGGTTTCTTTCCCGGCATCATTCTGTACCTGACCTATTGGTATCCGTCGAATCGGCGCGGGCAGATTTTGGCGATCTTCCTGTCGGCGACGGCGGTGTCCGGCGTCATCAGCGCGCCGCTGTCGACGTGGCTGATGAGCACGGTTGACGGCGTCTACGGTCTGAAGGGCTGGCAATGGATGTTCATTGTCGAGGGGACGCCATCCATTGTCGTCGGCATCATCGCCTATTTCTATCTTTCGGATCGCCCAAGCTCCGCCGGCTGGCTGGCGGATCATGAAAAGCGCGTCATCGTCGATGACATCGCCGCGGAGCAGAATGCGCGGAGTGGAGCCAAGCCTGAGTCGAGGCTCGCGGTCTTCCTCGACCCTCGCGTTTATCTCATCAGCTTCGTTTACTTCGCGATGGCGAGTGCATTCGCGGTGTTCGTGTTCTGGTTTCCGTCGATGGTCAAGGAATTGGATGGCGCCAGCCTCAAACATATCGGCATCCTGTCAATGATCCCCTATGTGGCGGCGCTAATCGGTATGATTGTTGTTGGCCGGCATTCCGATCGCAAGCTCGAACGACGCTGGCATCTTATCGTCTGCATCTTGGTTGCGGCGCTCTCCCTGATCATTTCGACGGTGATGCCGCTGACGATTGTCACGCTGGTCGTGGTTCAGACGATCTTTGCCTGTGCGATCAATGCCGCGGCCGCTGTCTTTTGGACCGTGCCGACGGTTTATCTCAGTCACATCGGCGTGGCGCGTGGCGTTGCGTTGATCAGCAGTATCGGACAGCTCGGTAATTTCTTCAGTCCGACTCTTCTCGGCAAGATCAAGGTCGAAACCGGGAGCCTGGCGATTGGCGTCAACGTCATGGCTGTTCTGTTGATCGTGGCGGCGCTTGCCATCCTGCTTGGATTGCCGGAGCGGCTGATCAAGGAGCAAGGGCGTGCTTGAAGGGTGGTGCAAGAGGGCGGCCATGCGCGGCCGCCCTCCGGAGTGAGGTTGTTGGGATCGGTCATGATTTACGAAATGCGTAGTTATACCTTGCATCCGGGCTGCATGACGCGGTGGCTCGAGCTTTATCAGACCAAAGCTTTGCCGATTATGCAGAAGATCGAAGGGATGACTCTCGTCGGATACTTCAAAGCGGAGACCGGCGCGCTCAATCGTGTGATTCATATCTGGTGTTATCCGGACGTCGCACAGCGCGAGCGGGCATTGGCGGAATTGGGCGCGAATGCCGAATGGATCGAGGGTTTCGCCAAGCCTGCGCAGTCCTGTCTAGCGGCGCAGGAAACGACGCTGATGAAACCCGTCGCCTTTTCGCCTCTGCAGTAGCGCGGCAGCGCGCCTCTCAGGTGATGCGCGTCGCAATCGTTCTAAGGCGCCCGTGAAAACAGGCATCGAAATGTCGAAGGTTTCGGATGGAAGGTATGCGGATTGATCAGCCTCTCGCGGGCATACGCGTTGTCGAATTCTGTAGCGTCGCGGCGGGGCCTTATGGTGCCATGTTGCTGGCCGACATGGGGGCCGATGTCATCAAGATCGAGAATCCCAAGGGTGGCGATACGTTGCGGCAATGGCCGCCGATCACCGACGGCGACAGCGAGAATTTTGCGTCGCTCAATCGCAACAAGCGCTCCATCTGTCTCGATCTCAAGGTCGAAGCGGATCGCAACGCGGCGCGCCGGCTCGTGCGCTCGGCCGATGTTCTGATCGAAAACAATCGGCCGGGGGTAATGGATCGATTGGGGCTCGGCTATGCCGAACTATCGCGGGACAATCCCGCGCTGGTCTATTGTTCGATCTCGGCGTTCGGTCAGAGCGGCCCGCGTGCTCAGGAGGGCGGCTTCGATCTCACCATTCAGGCCATGAGCGGCGTGATGAGTGTCACCGGTGAGCCGGATCGGCCGCCGGTCAAGTGTGGTGTGCCAATCGCGGATTTCACCGCCGGTCTCTATGCGGCCTTTGCAATCGTGTCGGCACTGCGTGTGGCCCAGGCGACCGGCGCGGGTACGCACATCGATGTGCCGATGTTGGGGGCGACACTGGCCATCGCCGCGTTGCAGACGTCTGAGTTATTCGGAAGCGGACAGGATCCGCGGAAGCTGGGTTCGTGCCATCCGCGTAACGCGCCCTATCAAGCCTTCTGCGCCCGTGACGGCTATTTCGGAATGGCCGCGGGCAATGACGCGTTGTGGCGAAGCGTGTGCGAGGTGGTCGAACGTCCCGAATGGTACGCCGACGCGCGTTTCCGCAGCACGACACTGCGCGCGAAAAACCAGATCGAACTTTGCCGCGAGCTTGAGATTATCTTCGCCGCGGAGGATTGCGCGGCATGGCTTGAAAAATTCAGGCAGGCGGGTGTGCCCTGCGCGCCGATCAACACCTATTCGCAAGTGCTCGACGACCCGCAGGTACGGCATATGGGCTGGGTGCAAGCACTGAGTTTGCCGAGTGGGCATACCACGCGAACGTTCGGACCGCCGATTAAATTTGGTGGCAAGGACGTCGCCATCCGGCGCCGCCCGCCGGCGTTGGGCGAACACACCGAGGAGGTGTTTGCCGCCCTCGATCCACAGTTCGGGTGAGGTCGGCACGATGACCCCCATTCTTCAAGTAGATCGCGGTGCGTCCCACTGGACGCTGATCCTTAATCGTCCCGACAAGATGAATGCGCTGTCGGCCGATCTCGTCGAGCGCCTGCTCGACGCCGTGGCCGACGCGCAACGACAGGATGCCGAACTGCTGGTGTTCCGTGGCGAAGGCAAAAGTTTCAGTGCGGGATTCGACTTCGCGCATATCGAGACCCAGAGCGAGGCGGACCTATTGTTGCGGTTCGTGCGGATCGAACAATTGCTGCAGGCCATCCACCAATTTCCCGGCGTGACCGTCGGGCTGGCGCATGGAAGAGTGTTTGGCGCCGGGGTCGATCTGCTCGGTGTTTGCAAGTGGCGTTGCGCCGCGCCGGATGCCAGCTTCCGGATGCCGGGGCTGAAATTCGGGTTGGTGTTGGGCTCGCATCGCTTCGCGCAGGCTGTCGGTGCCGAGAATGCGCGTCGCATTCTCGAATCGGCGCGAATGTTCAGTGCCCGCGAAGCTCTGGATATCGGCTTTCTGCATCGCTTCGCGTGCAGCGCGGAGTGGCCGGAGGTGATCGCCGCAGCGCGCGGTGTCGCCGCAGAACTCCCCGTAAACAGTCGGCAGGTGCTCGATCGGGTGATCGATCCCGACCGGTCGCGTAATGCTGACCGGGACCTCGCGCATCTCGTGCGCTCGGCGGCGCATCCACAGTTGAAGTCGAGAATTTTGAGTTATCTAGCCGAATCTTCCCGCGGCCGTTCGAAGGCAATTGGACAAGAAAAATCATGAAAGCACAGATCGACAACGGCAAGGTTGTGTCATTGCAGGACCTCGTCAAGCGTATTCCCGATGGAGCTTCGATAGCGCTCGGCGGCAGCTTCCTGCATCGCGGGGCCTTTGCGGCGGTCCGGGAACTGATCCGTCAAGGCAAGCGCGATCTGGAGATCGTCAAGCAGTCGCCGGGATACGACATCGACATTCTTTGTCGTGCCGACGCGGTGCGCAAGCTGCGCGCCGGCATCGTGGCGATGGAAGGCAATTTTGGATTAGCGCAGAATTATCGCAAGGCGGTTGAGGCCGGTCGGCTCGTGCTCGAAGAACACGCTTGCATGAGCCTGACCGCAGGCCTGCGCGCCGCCGCCTTCGGCGTTCCGTTCCAGCCGTGCGGCGGCTTGCATGGCAGCGATTTGCCGGCATTGAATGGCTGGCATGCCTTCGATGATCCTTACGGCAGCAATCAGCAAACCTGGGTCATCCCGGCCATTCAGCCGGAGTTCGCGATCATTCAGGCCAGCGAGGCGGATGCCGCCGGCAACGTCAGGATTGCCGGCACCTATCACTGGGACCGGATCATGAGCCGGGCCGCCAAGCGAATTCTCATCGTCACCGAGCGGCTGGTCGAAACACAGACGTTTATCGAACAACCCGAAATGACCGTGATTCCGCATTTCATGGTCGAAGCGGTTTCGGTGATCCCACAGGGCGCGTGGCCGGGATCCTGTCATCCGTATTATTCGATCGATTACGACGCCGTCGAAGCCTATCTGCATGATGGTCAGGAGACGCTGCAAGCACATCTCGCGGCTGCGCCGGAAGCGCGGAGTGCAACGCATGTCTGAGCATTGGTCCGGCCTCTCCTATATCGTCACCAATCTGGCGCGCTTTATTCGGCCGAATGAAGTCACTTTTAGTGGCGTCAATTCAACTCTGCCGATGTTGGCCTGCCTGCTCGCCAAACGCGCCTATGACTGGAACTTCACCTATATCAATGTGGCGGGTGGCGTGGACCCGCTCCCGTCGTCGATACCATTGTCGAGTTCAGATCCGGTGCTGGCGGAGCGCTCCGCCTCAATCTTCTCGAACGAGGATTTCTACGATCTTTGTACGCGCGGCGGCATGGACCTGACCTTCCTCGGAGCGGCGCAAATCGACGGGGCGGGATGCGTCAACAATTCCTGCATCGGCGATTGGCATCACCCGAAAGTTCGGCTGCCGGGTGGCGGTGGTGGCGCCGTGATGTTGCCGACGGCGCGGCGCGCCTGCACGTGGCGAACCGAGCATTCGCGTCGGACGTTGGTCGAGAAGCTGGATTTCCTGACCTCGTGGGGCGGCATGCACGGCGTCGTCACGCCGCTTGCAGTGTTCGTGCTGGATCGTGGGGGATCGGGCCGGCTCGCGTTGCAGAGCTGGCATCCGGAGTCTTCGCCCGACGAAGTGCGCGAGCGCACCGGCTTTGCCTTCGATGCGACCAATGCGGTTCCGACCGCGCCGCCGAGCGACCGCGAGAAGGCGGCGCTATTGAGTCTGGACCCGGACGGCACATTCGCAAGCGATGCTGGAATTCGGTTGCGTTGACATGACAGCGCTACAATCCAACGTCTCCCTCGTGGAAATTTACCAGAAGGCGTGGCAAAGCTCGCAATGGGCCGCGCGCATCGCGCTGGTACATGAGGAATGCACCGTTCGATATGGGGAACTGGCCGCGCGCGTCGGCGACATGGCGACCTCGTTGCGCGAGCAGGGCGTTGCCCACGGTGATCTTGTTGCTATTGCCATGGAGCGTTCGCTCGACATGGTGTTGGTGATCTTGGGTGCGTTGTGGGCCGGCGCCTGTCCATGTCCGCTCGAGCCTGGCTTGTCGCAGGCGGATATCGATGCGCGTATCGCCGCGGCGGGAATCGATGTGCTCATTTACGATGCTGGCTCCGCCGATTCGGCAAAAGGCCAGCCAGTTCAACTCATTCCCTTCGAGCGGCTGCGCCACGGCGTAATCGGGCACGACAACGCGGCGATCGAACTCGCGCCTCATGATCCGGCGCTGCTGCTGTTTACATCCGGCAGCACCGGGCGGCCGAAGGGCGTACTGCTCAGTCACGGCAATCTGCTTTCGAATACGGCAGGGTTGGTTGCGCATGACGCCATCTGCCCGGACGACCGGTTGCTGCACATGATGCCGTTGCACCACACCAACGGACTCAACAACCAGCTTTTTACGCCGCTCGCGATCGGGGCCAGTGTGATCCTCGGCGCCAGGTTCAAGGCGGAAGCAGTGCCGGACTTGCTCGAGCGTCATCGGCCGACCATCATGACCGGCGTTCCCACCATGTACGCCCGCATGCTGTCGCAAGAGTTTTCACCGGGCGGGTTGGCGGGACTGCGCATGGCGCGCTGCGGATCGGCGCCGATGCCGGTCGAATTGCATCGTGAGATCGAAGCCAAGCTGGGCTGTCGGTTGATCGTTTCCTACGGTCTTTCCGAGGCCACTTGCACGTCGACGATGAATCCGCCGACCCGCGCCAGGATTGGGTCGGTCGGTACCGTCCTTTCGGGGCAGTCGGTCCGCCTTGTCGATCCGGCCAGCGGCCGCGAGGTGGAGGCCGGGCAGGAAGGCGAAATCTGCATCGGCGGCGCCAGCGTGATGCTGGGCTACGTCGGGTCCGATCTCGATGACGCCGGACGCGGTGTGAAGGATGGCTGGCTGCGCACCGGCGATCTGGGGCGGTTCGATGCCGACGGCTATCTTTATGTGACCGGTCGCATCAAGGACGTCATCATCCGTGGCGGTGAAAACCTGTCGCCGCAAGTCATCGAAAACGTCATCAACGTCCATGCGGGGGTGGCGACCAGCTGTGTGGTCGGCCGACCGGACAGCGATCTCGGTGAGGTGCCTGTGGCGTTCGTGGTACGTCGTGCGGATGCGGTGGTGCATCCCGACGATATCGCAGCTCTGGTCCGGGCAAAGTTGCCGCGATCATGCCAATTGCAGGCGATCATTTTCGTTGATCAATTGCCGGAAAGCTCGATTGGCAAGATCGATCGAAAATCGCTCGGGCTGCAGGCAAAATCTTTGCCGCAACCACAGCTTTCGTCATGATGAACCGTGGAAGACGATGCGGGTCGCTGCACAGACCGCGCGCTGTCCTGAGCGATACATGGAAGAAGGCCCCAGCTATTCTACATGCCGGGTTTGAATCAAAGAACCCGGCAAACTCAAAGAATTGCTGGGGGCTTTGTTTATATGCTCTGTTCTGCGCTGCCAAAATCAAGCGGTTGGCATCATTGATTCAAATCAAGAAGGCGCTGCACGCGCACCTATTGAAGCCATCGAAACTAGCGAACTGCATTGCCCTTGATCTGAGGACAGGATGTGGAGCCGGTTGAGGACATCTGCACGATGCGCCCGATCGCAACGCCTTGCTGAAGGTCTTTGCGACCGAGAAAGCGCAGCGTGGCGCGAGGGTAGGTATCGCAGAATCGCGACAGCGTCATTGCGGTGGCGGAGATGGTGTCCTGCTTCGGAATCGCGGCGATACCGCCGTCGCGCAAAACAAACGCATCTTTCACGTTGGGCATCGAGATGGTGTTCAGGCAGATCTTGAACAGACTCCGGTAGGTGTCGGCCGGTCCCGGCAGATCCCCCGCGCTGCCGTCGAGCAGATAATCGCGGCTCTTGGTGCAGCTCTCGGCATGAGCGGTCGTTGCGTTCAGTATGGCGATTGCGGCGAAGAGTAACGTCAGATGCCTGAACACGATGTCTCCAAGTAAACTATGCCGAGGCTTGGCTTCCGGCAGGAGCTTGTAATCTATTGCTGATAGCTCGGTGCGGGATTTCCATCCCCGGAGCGCCGTTCTGCTTAGTCGAATACGGCAGCCCATAAGTCTCGGCGGCGCAACGTTCCCACGATAAAGTGTGCGCATGCATCAGCGCGTGCTCTGCCATCTCGGTGCGCAACTCGCGGTCGGTCACCATCCGCTGAATCGCGTGAGCGATTGCCTCGATTGAGGGTTCGACGAGAGCGCCGGTTTTGTCGGCGACGACAGCGTCAGGAACGCCGCCGATTGCGGTTGCTACGCTCGGCAAGCCAACTGCTGCGGCTTCAAGATAAACGAGACCGAATCCTTCGACGCGACCGGACGGGTCTGGCACTCCCGTCAAACAGAAAAAGTCGCCTGCGCCATAGAGGTCGCGAATGTCGCGATCGGGAAGAGGGCCGAGCATGCGGATATCGCAATCCGCTTCCGTGGCAAGGCGGCGTAGTTCATCGACATAATCAGCTTCCCCGGGAGGCCCCACGATCAGCCAGATGAGCTGTCTGCGCACCTCACGCGGCAGACATGCGAGCGCGGCGAGGGTCATATGATGGCCCTTACGGCGCGTCAGCCGCGCAACGCTCACCATCACGATCTGGTCATCCGAGAGCCCGTGAGTGCGCCGAACAACGTCGCGTGGTGCGTGCGGTTCAAACCAGAACCGCGATACGCCAAGCGGGATCGCCTTGATCCGCCTTGAATCTACGGAGAAGCGTTGTTGGAACAGGTCGCGTGTGTATCGGCTATTGGCGGCAACCTCGGTCCGTGGTCCGAAGACGTTGGTTGCGCAGATAGCAAGGCGTTTCAGGCGCGTCTGGGTTTCATTGATCTCGGTGCCGTGCACCGTGACGATGAAACGTGCAGGTGTGCGGCGCCGGGACAAGGCGGCTGGAATGAAGAACGGCCAATCGGCCGCGTGAACAATGTCGTAAGAATCCGCCGCGACCTGATCGCGCGTCAATCGGATCTTGGCCGGCAGATCGCGCATCGAATGAAGGCCGCCGCGAAAGCGGCGCACTTCGAATGGCAACGCTCGATCGTCGGACGATAGATCGCACTCATAATTGGGTGCAATGACAGTGATCTCAGCGCCAAGGTTGGTCGCTGCCGTCGCGATCTCGCGTGCATAGGTGCCGATGCCACCCATCGCCGGAGAAAACTCGCTTGTCAGAAGCAGAATCTTCAATGTCGTCTCAATAGGATGGAATAGCCCTGACAATCCCACGTGCGTTCTGAATTTCCTGATGATAGCGGAAGACGCGCGCGAGCTGCGTACTTGGCGTAAAGGTGCGAATATTGGTCGCAACCTGAGCAGGCTCAATAGCCTTCGTCTCGATTTTCCTTTCAATGTCGATGAAGCGCTGAACGAGCTGATCCGCCATGTCGTCGCGCGATATGCTGCGCGGAATCAGGAAGCCGCTCTCGCCATCCCGGATCACGGCTTCGAGCTGAGGGAGATGTGTCGCGACGACCGGACGGCCGACGGCCAGCGTTTCAAGCACGAAACGCGGCATGCCTTCAAACTCAGACGTGAGAATTCCGGAATGTGCGTGCGCCAGCGTAGATGCCATGCCGATGGCATCCTTGAAACCGTGCTGAACCGTAATGCCTTCGATTGCCTTAAACTCGGCAAAGCGATGTGGATCGCTTGTGCCGATGTAGTGAAATTCCACCGGACGGGCCATCCGTTGACGGAGTCGGTCGATCGTCGTGAACATTAGGGCAGGATCCTTGAATTCGTCGAGGCGCCCGGCGAACACGATACGAAAGGCGTCGGATCGATCGGAGAATGGCTGCGGCTGAAATATATCGGTATTTACCCAGGTCCAGAGCGTATCGATCTTGTTTCGCCGGCCCGGATAGGTGTTTTGAAGTCGTTCCGTGATGAACGGATTGACGCAAAGAAACTTTTCACTCATCGCGACAGCGAACCGTTCGCCGGCGGTGTGAACAAAAGAATATTTCTTCAGCAGGGAATCCATTTGCAGTTTTGGCGCGCCTTCGCCGTGCAGCATCTGGATGAACGGCGATCGCAATAGGGCGGGCAGCCAAGAGAACTCGACTCGTCGTAGGTCGATTGAGCAACGACGTTTTCGGATCAATCGGGAGATCATGCCCAAGTGGCTGATCAGCGCGACGAAGAACTGACCGGTCAAGGAAGAGCGAATGCTGCGCGCGGCCTCTCGTGCTTGTTGATCTGAATAATGAAGAATTGGAAGAAAATCGAATGATCGTCCCCTGAATGTCAGTCGATGCACCTCGCCGAGCGTCATCCGGCCGGTTGAATCCACGCCGATCAGCAGCAGGTCGGTGTCGTCCGGATGAAAAGTAATGAAGTCGCGAATATAAGTTTCGAGACCACCAACTTTCTCTCCCCGCGGATCAAACGGGTGGATCAGGCAGATATTGTAGCGCGCCTCTTTGGCTGGGCCCGCGTTTCGGGCGCGCTGCGCAAGCGTGATGGTTGAGGTCATGCGGTCTTCCTCTTGCGTGCATGTATGATTTGCGGGAGGCTTCGAATAGCCAATTTGGGAATCACCGCTGCGCAGCGCACATAGCGAGGGCCGAGACGCCGCGGATCGCGCATCATGCGCCAGGCCCATTCGAGGCCGGTCTTTTGTGTAAATCGCGGCGCGCGGTTCTGGGTGTTGGCAATGAAATCCAATGCAGCGCCGATGCATAGCAGTCCCGTAGACGGAAGCTCGTCGAGGCATCGCGCCGCAAAGATCTCTTGTCGAGGCGCGCCCAACGCGACGAAGCAAAGCCTGGCCCCGGATGCACGAATGCGTTCGATCGCCTGACTCGCCTCGTCGGAATGGGGATCGAAGGTTGCGCCCGGCGAATGGGAGCCAACGATCCGAAGGCCGGGATAATGTCTCGCAAGGCGTCTCGCTGCCCGATGAAGCGTCAATCTGTTTGAGCCGAAGAGGTAAACGGGAAGGCCATTGCGGCCAGCTTCCGCGCACAATGGATGTACGAGATCGGCTCCCGTTGTACGTTCGATCGGCGCCCCCGAAAGGCGACCGAGAATGACGATCGGAAATCCGTCTGCCGTAACGAATCGTGCTCGTCGATAGGCAGATCGAAACTCAGGTTGCTTGTTAAGCTTATCCACGTGATCGAGATTGAGCGTGCAGACACTGAAGGTGTCGCCAGCTTGAGCGGCGCTGACAATCGAATCGATCGCATCTCGCATCGAGAACGTGTTGATGGCGACGCCATCGACGATGAGACTGTCGCGTTGCGTCATCCGCGCATCCAACATGGCAATCTCCGGGCTTTACTATGGCGAAGCAAGTTGTCGACGAGAACCGTCAGCGAGACTGTGTCGATGTCCCATCGAAACGCGTTGTTGCTCGATGATTGTCGTCATCAAAACGCACTAATGCGACGCAACGATGGCGTCGCTGACGGATGAGCCAAATGCGAAAATAAAGGATGCATAATGCGATTGAATTTCTCGCGACGACAAATGCTATCCCTTCTTGCCGGTGCAGGCGTTGCTACGCGTATCCGCCCGACCTTCGCGGCGTCGGATGCTGGTCTTGGAGCAGAGGCTGCCGCAAATGGAATTGTGTTCGGTTCCGCGGCAGGGCCCGTGATCGACAAGGATCTCGCTTATCGCGAATTGTACAAAATGCATGCGCGGATCATTACGACCGATGTTGCACTGAAGATGGGAACTATCGCGCCGCGACCAGGACCGAAACAGTATGGTAGTGCGGATCGGTTGCTTCAGTTCTGTACGCAGAACAAAATTCCCATGCGAGGGCATTGCCTGATTTGGAACGAATGGGTTCCGGCTTGGATCAGATCCATGAGCGTGGAAGAGCGGAGGAGCTTCTTCGACGGCTATATCGATGAGGTTGTCGGTCGGTATGCCGGAAGGCTGCAATCCTGGGACATTGTGAATGAGCCGTTCTGGCCGGGACATAAAGCCCCCGGCGGATATCGGGTTGGTCCGTGGTACGACGCCTTTGGAACGGATTATGTGCGCCGAGCTTTTGCGCGCGCCGGACAGATCGATAAGACGACGAAGTTCGTTCTGAATGAAGCGCAGACGGAGCGCGATGACGATGTCGGGCACGTTGTTCGCGCTGGGCTTCTACGCTTGGTCGATGACCTGAAGCATGCCGGTGTGCCTCTGCATGCCGTCGGCTTACAGGGGCACCTGCAGCCGCGCTACCCTCACGATCCCGCGAAGTTCATTGAATTCGTCCATGCGTTGGCGGAACGCAAGGTCGATATTTACATCACGGAGTTCGACGTACGGGATGATACCTTCCCGGACGATATCACTGATCGCGATGCGAAAGTCGCGGAGACGGCCGAGAAGTTCTTGTCGGATATCCTGCGCGTTCCGGCGGTCAAGATGGTCATCACCTGGGAGCTTTCCGACACCTATTCATTCTATACCGATGCGGCACGGAAAAAAAATCCGACGGCAGCGCGCTTGCCCCGGCCACTGCCCTTCGACAGCGATATGAAGAAAAAGCCTCTCTATTTTGCGATGGAGCGTGCGTTCAAAAAGTCAGGAAGAGCATAGCAGGCTGCATTCAAGCGTTGAATTGCGACAATCGATGCCGCAGCATCCGTGACAGCATCGGTGCATACAACAGGGCGAGAATGATTCCGTATATGGCTGCGCCAAACGTTATATGCGCAGCTAGCATCGTGTAGCTCGTGGCTTGTGGGATTGACTGCAGCCCGAACGTCATCGCTGTCGTTGCGAATAGAATGCGAAGCAGATGGTTGACAGGCAACGTTAGGCCGAAGGCTCGAAAGCCAATAGCGAAGCTTGCGGCCGCCGCTGCGGCCGCGGCAACGACTGTCGCGATTGCACCGCCAACCACACCCCAAAACGACACGCAGACGATGCCGGCGACGATCGTCGTGATCGCATCGATGCTTGATATCGCCACCATCATACGCGTGCGGCTGTGCAATAGAAACACCTGATCGCCGAAGTGCGCCCGAAGATTGCGAATCGCACCGGCTAGAACCGACAGCGGCAAGACCGCGAGGGTCGCTTGCTGGAAAGGTATCGCGATCAACAATGTGACAATTTCGGTGCGAAGCATGAATATGCCCACAATGCTTGGCGCCAGAATCGCGATCAGAAGAGCGCTGTTTTGGGTAAGTTGCTCCATCGCGGCCTTGCTGCCGCTTTCTTCCATCCGCTTTACAGCCAGCGGGAAAGCGGCGGCAGTCACCAGCATGGCCGCTACCGCAGCGGCGCGTTGCCCCAGTCCGTAGCCGACTGCAAAAAGGCCGGCCGCCGCCACGCCGAGCATATCGTTGACGATGAAGCGTGAAGCATTCAGTCCGATCCAGCCGAGCCCACCGCCAATGATCAAGGGAAGGCCGTACTGCAGCGCGTGACGAATGATGCCGCGATCGATTGGCTGAAGCCTGAAGCTGAAGTCCAATTTCGGCAGGACGACGATCGTCGCGATGAGTTGAGCGATCGCGTAACCCGCGAGGGGCCACTCCGGCCGCTGTCCGAGCCATTTGATCAGAACAACGCCGATGATGAATCCGGCTGCGGGGCCGACGATCTGCTGAACGGAGTAGATGCCGATCTGCTGACGGACGCGTGCACGTTCGGCAATATAGAGGTTGAATGATCGCGTGATGACATAGCAGACGGCAGTTGTCATCAACGCCGCGCCAGCGTCGGGAGCTATAACCCAACGCAGCATCGCGATCATCAGAAGGCTCTGCAGGACGACCGATACGAGCAAGACGACGTTTTCGGTCGGATAGAAACCCGATGCCGTTCCGTCGATGTCAAATCGGCCAAAGAATCGAAGGACGAACTGCGACCACCAGGCAAGAAGCCCGATCTGCAGCAACTCATGCGTGGCGGTGACAAGTGTTATGACGCCAAGCGTGTGATCGTTGACGATATGCGTCCAGACGATCATGGCGATCAGTTGGAACAGCGGTCCGACGATCTGCGCCGGCATGTATAGAAGTGTTTGCTTGAGAAGCATGCTACGCCCCGAGCCAGCGCGCAGCGCGCGGTGATCCAAACGCCCTCACCGTGTAAAGCGCGCAGACGCTGACCACCACCGTAATAAAATAGGTTGCAACAGTATCGATGACAGGTCCGAAGTTCTTAAGTTGGGCATGATCTCGCAAGGCCATGACGACAAAGATATGCCAGAGGTAGAGAAAGTAACTTCCGGACCCGAGCGAAGCGAGGGTGGGTATACGGATTTTTATCGTCTGAAATAGCAAGCAAAGTAGCGCGGAGTATCCGAAGAATGCGACCGAATCGTAGTCCGCCGCATCACCAATGCCCATCACGCGCACGGCCGCATAGATTGCAAACAGAGCCGTCGTCGCCCCGATCAAAAGCGCACGGGACTGTTCGAGCCAATGAAGCGAGCCCTTCGTGCCGGCAAGCATGCCGAGCGCAACGAAGCAAAACCAAAAGGGGATATCTCGAAGTCGAACTTCCTGGATAAGAGACGGCGACGCACCAAAGCGGTCGAGCAACGGATCGATATAGCTGCCGACAATCAAGCCGGTTGTGATGGCAAGAAGCAAGATAGTTGCGAGATATTCTGGCTGATCTTCCAGCTCTCGGGCTTTGACGCTTCGAAGCGAGAGCCAAAGCATCACGGTACAGCCAAGGTATACGAAGACATAATAATAGACGAACACATAGGCCATGATGTAGCGAGCCGCTGTCGTTGTGACGCGATGATCCATCGCCGGATTGTGCGCGGCCATATAAATGTAGGCTGCAATGAAGGCGAGAGTGTAAGGGAACAAGGCGGCTTGAAATCGCTTCGCCAGTGCAACGCGGCCTGAACGCGCGGTGAGAAAGCCGGATGCAAACAGGAAGATCGGAACGCATGGCCGGAGAACGGCGTCAAGAATGACGCCATATGGTGTGCCAAGCGGTTGCGGAAGGGAATGGATGCCGATGACCATCAAGATCGCGACGCCGCGCATCGAGTCGATACCTGTATCACGAGGAACCGCGCGGGCGCCTCGTCGCAAGGCCGTTCGTTCCGAAATCCACAATACCGTCATCGGGATTTCCTCTCCGGAGCCATGTTCGAAATGACGCGGCTTGCCTCCCAACGATCGAATGCCTCATTCAGCGCATTCCGGGTGGGTGTTTCGAAATAGCGGTAGGAGACGATGCTTGCTGCGGCCAAGATGGCCATTGCCACGGGAAGCAGCGCGAGTTCCGGTCCCGGGCCTCCAGATACGAGGCGGCCACCGAGGCTTATCACGACAGTCGCAACCGGAATGTGCAGCATGTAGCAGGAGTAGGTAAAGGGAGACCCGCGTTCGATTCTGAGCCGTGTCATGAGTGTGTGGTGTCCCGCGCAATCGCAATGGATCGCGATGACTGCAATGATGTAGATGCATCCGAGCGCGATCGTTTCCGGGACTGACCAGCCCAGCAGAGTAAATCCAGCCAACGCTATGACGAGAGCCGCGGGCGGAATTCGCCATTGTGAGATTGCGTCTCGATGCAGATTGCAGGTGATGCCGAGTATAAAGGCGGGAAAGGCGCGAAAGACGCCGCCATGATTGATCCAGCTCGCCCATGGACCGGTTCCTGTCGCCGATGCAAAAAGACCATTGAGTCCGATTATGATTGCGATCAACGGAAGCAATAGGCTGCGTCGGTGCGACGCGATCACGACGATCAGCGGAAAGATCACATAGCAGAACATCTCCGCCGAGAGCGACCAGCTCGGGAAGTTAAAAGTCAGTCGCTCTCCAATCAATGCGTGAAGGAGCAGCAGTTGCGCTGGGAGATCCGAAAGCGGATAACGCGCGGAGTTGCCCGTGTTTGCCAGGTTGCTGTGAATAGCCGCAGCGACGACGAGATAAAATGCCAACGTAGCGAGATGCAGCGGATAAATCCGCGCGAGTCGACGCCAAAGGAATCGGTTGATGGATCGGATACTGTCGACTTTGCCCATATACTGGTTTGCGATGACAAATCCTGAAATGACGAAGAATAAGTCGACGAAGAGATTGAAATGCTGCGCATGCTCATAGATGACGCGGCCGGCAGCGGAATTTTTTACGTAGTCGGAGTAATGCAGGATCACGACGGCGCATGCGGCGATGATCCGCAATGCGTCGAGATGATGGGTCTTGATCTTGGCGTCCTGCAATGTGCTGGTTCCGAGAAGTAAATGATATGGTCCGCTGAGCGCGGGGCTGGCGAGCCTACACATCGTTCACGGAGTTGGGCTGGTGCCGATTTGATCGTGATGCTTATTTGCTTGCGATCGCGAATTGTCGTGGACCAGCCGCATGATGAGATCGATGACATTGGAACGATCGGCAGATGCCAGTCCATTCCAACGGCGCAAGTTGTGCATCCCTCGTGCTGTATAGTCCGCGCGCCACGTCGACGATGACAGGGCTCTGACGATCTGATCGGCTGCAGCCGCAGGATTGCCTGCGTCAACGAAAATGCCTGATCGGCCCAAAACTTCGTGAAAGACGGGTGCGTCGGGGGCCACTACAGGAAGGCCGGCATACTGGGCCTCAAGCAAAGGTAGTCCGAGTCCCTCCTCATGGGACGTGCAAACGAGAATGTCTGCCCGTGTAAGCATTTCCTTCACACGATCGGCTGATTGATATCCGTGCAGGGTCACGCCGGAGCGTTTTGTTAACGTGGACCAATCGTCACCCCAGCCAGCGCGCCCGATGATGTCGAGACGCGCATCAGAATATCCGCGTGCGCGCAATGCATCGAGAATGTTGGCCGCCGCTGCGAAATTCTTTCGCGGCTCAACGGTGCCAAGAGCGACCAAACATAACGAAGAGCCGTCGGCAGCGTCCGATCCACGGTTGTGGGCTTCGAGGTTGAATACGTTTCGAACGGATGGGCGATACAGCACGATCTCCGAATCTGGACGACAATGCTGAGATAGCTTGTTCTTGGTATCCTGTGAGTTTGCCAGGAATCGAGGATACGTGCGAAGTGCGAGAGCAAACGGCGGAGCCATATAGATGCGTGCACGCGGATTAAGGTCGGCGCGGCGGGATAGCAAGAAGATATCATGAATATAGGGAAGGACTCGAGCGGCGAACGGGCGGAGTAGAGGCGTTGGCGGAAAGCCGGGGCACAGCAACAGCGATGACGAGGTGGCCAATCGTGCCGGCAGACCGAGCGTCTGAATTGCAATCATTTGGGCCGCCCCGTTCGATGTGACAGGAGTCACCGGCAAGGGTGCCAACGCTTCCTGCGAAAACAGCTCGAGGGTGATCCTCTCAAGCCCCGTCACGTGGCGTCCAAGATGGGTGTGGTCAACGTAGATGGCCATGCGGTATTCCGGGCTGAAGGCTGTTGCGTTGGGAGGTCGCGGGACCCGGCTTCGATGAGTCTGGCGAGAGTTTCAAAATCGGATTGCGCGGTAGAAGCAGCGTGATGAGAATGACAAATTGAGCCAATTGGATGCTTTTGGACGAGAAACTGACCGCGCTTAGTGCGATGACGAGTATCAGAAGGGTGACCGCCAGGGCCGCCGGGTGCGAACGACGCAGCAATTCTGCGAAAAAGGCCGCAATGCCAATTGTCAGAACGACGGTGTGGATCAACCCGAACTGAACGATGCAAGAGATCCAGAAATTCTCAATTCCATAGTTGAGGCCGAACCGCGCTTGTAATGCATTCACTCGTGTCGGGTTGGGTCCAAGGATCAACTCATGCCAGTCAAAGTGGGAAAGAAAGCTGAAGGTCGCATAACGCGCCAGCGTACTGCCTTTGTCCGAGGAGAATCGCAACAGCATCTTGTCAAAGATGCCCTGATCGAGTGCGAGGAATATGCCGACGCCGAGTACGGACATCACGCACATCGCGAGAATTACATTGATTAGCGATGCACGGCTTCCGCGCAGGAGACGCAGTCCTGCGAGAGACAAGATGGCCCCTATGACGACGAGGACGCAGACAAGCGCGGTACGGCCACCGAATGCCATCATCGAGCCAAGAGAGATCGTGATGATCGCGAGGCGGAGCATCGGCGCCGGGCAGATCTGCGGTCGCAGAAGCAAGGCGATGATATAGCCGGCCACAATACCGGATGCGGTGAGTGGATGGCCGAGAAGCGCGGCCGATCGCCATTCCCCGACGACGAGAACGCTGCCGAGAGTTAGTGGGAACAGACGGTGGCCGGTCGCGTACTCGAAGTATCCCAATGCAACATTCAGCAGGAGTGTGCCGTGTAGCGCCCAGATCAGGGGTCTTCGCTGGGCGGGTGAAAGTTGCAAGATGGCGAGAAAGAGGACGATCGGCAGGAGAAACGTATCGATAATCACCGTAAATGGGCGATTCAGCACAGCGACCTGAACCAACAGGAACAGCCAACAGAACAGATAAAGGAGGAGCAGCTTTGCCTCGGAGAACATCCGATTAAGCTCACCAATCGGGTTTCCTCGCCGGATCAACAGCAACCCGAACCCAGCAAATGTAAGATATGTCGCCGGATGCACCTTTTCGATAAAGGCGCCACCTGGTGTGAGATAATGGATATGCCAATTCGTCAGCATGGCAGGTGAGGTTGTAAATGTAACGATCACGGCGCCGAGCATCAGGGCTGTTACGGCGGTATCGATAGGTGAATGCCGCGCCACCGCGCGACGGGGTGGCGGCGATTTCATCGCGCCGGGGTGCCGCACGCTCGCAGGATGAATTGCCCGCGCGTATGCACGCCCTCCGGTTAGTACGGGTTGCATCGTCCGCCGGGACGTCATGCTGCCGCCCCGGGACCGATCCCTGTGACACCGTAAGGTTTGAGATAAGCGGAACTGCGGTAGTAGTCGTAGAACCGCAGTCGGCGCAGATCGACGCGAGTTAGCACCGTGCCAAGCAGGCGGTCGTAAACTGGAGAAAGAAGATCGATCGTATGGGCCACCACGTCTTCGGGAGTCTGGTCCCAGGCCAACGCGAGAATGATCCGATCGGAAAGTTCCGCCAGGGCGCGTCCATCGACGAGAGGAACGAGCGGGGGAGAGTCGATGATGATCAATTCGAAGTGCTGCCGAAGACGATCAAGAAGATCGCTCATCTGCTGGGAGAACATCAATTCCGTGATCGTGTCATGGTTCTTCGTCGCCGGTGACGGCAGGATGGAAAGGCCGGTACTGCGATCGAGCAACAGAACCTGTTCCAACGGAGCTTGTCCCGTCGCGACCTGCAGCAGTCCCGCATTGGCATTGGGGCAAAGCGAGCGAGTCAATTCCGGGTTGCGTAGATCGCCGTCAATGAGAAGTGTCTTGATTCCCAGCGACGCGAGCGAGACCGCCAGGTTGGCTGCCAGCGTGGTTTTTCCTTCACCATCCAGTGCGGAAGTCACGAGAATGGTCTTGATAGGCTCGAAACGCTGCGTTCGCTGAATCGAGAGGCGCACCGTGCGAATGGCTTCCGCAAAAAATGTCCCTGGCTCGTCGAGGGCATAACGAGCGAGGGGGGATTGGAGTGCTGGGGGAAGCAGCCGAGTGGTCCTCGGGTTGTATTGCGCCAACTCCTTGCGCCCACGTTGGGCACGCCGCGCAATCTCGCGTGCGCCAATCAGGGGAATCGCGGCAAGGGCCGGAGCCCCGGAGATCGCTTCCGCCTGTTCGAGCGTTTTGATGCGCCGGTCGAGATAATCGATTATAAATGCTGCGAGCGATCCGCCGCCGAGGCCGAGAAGGAGAGCGAAACCCAGAATGAGCTTCTTCTTCGGAGCCGATGGTTGAATCGGAATTCCCGCGCTCGCGACGATACGGGAATCTGGCATTTCCAGACTTTCCTGCGCCGCCGTATCCTTGTAACGGGCCAGATAGGATTCATAGAGGGTGCGGTTGGCATCCGCTTCGCGCTGCAATTCATGCAATCGCACCATGGCCTGTCCTGACGAACTCGATATGCTTTGAAGTTCGTCCAAGCTCTTCTGCAGCGAAGCTTCTCTTGAGCGCGCCACATCGTAATCGTGCTGCGTGCTCTCGACGATGCGTTTGATTTCGTCGTTGATAAGTTTTTGCGTGTCGCGCAACTGCGCATGGACGTTGGCGACCAGAGGGTGACGGGAGCCGTATCGGCTACGAAGATCTGCTTCGTTCTTGGCGATATCGGCGTACTGCGTTCGCAGTTTTGTGATCATGTCGGATGAGATTGCCGCATTGATGCCGCCGGGATCGCCGCCGGATTTCGCCAGCGCCTGGACTTGGTCGTACTTTGCTTTCGCCTCGGCGGTCTGCGTGCGGGCCGAAACCAGCTTATTGTTAAGGTCAGTAATCTGTTGGTCGTTGACGGTTACGCCTTGGGCGACCGCGAGATTGTTGGCGGCGCGATAGTCCTGCACCGCCCGATCCGACGCTACCACCCGGGCCTTCAATTCGCCGATTTGCTTGTTGAGCCAGGTTGCAGCGATCTTGGTGGAGTCGTTCTTGGCGCGGACCTGTTCCTCGAAATATCGCTTTGCAACCGCGTTGGCGATCGCGGCGGCTTTCCGGGGCACTTCAGAACTGACATTGATGTCGACAAGAAACGTAGTGCCTTGTCGAACGACCTTCATACGCTTTTGGAGGAGGCCGATGGTCGCTGCGCGAGCGCGATCCTTAAGATTGACGCCATCAGGCGGCGCGCCGCTTGAAAATAGCCGCAAGACCGGATCGAGCAGCCTTGGCTTCGGTGCAAATTCATCGTCTTCGACGAGTTTCAAGTCCTCGACGACACCTCGCAAAATCGCGATGGATTGAATCAGAAGGGCTTGGCTTTCGATGGTCGCATCGTCGGTGCCGAAGTTGGTCAGCACATTCTGATTGGGGTCGACGACATTGGCACGGCGAGGGTCAACCAGCACTGTCGCAGTCCCAGTGTACAGTGTGGGCGTTAGAAGGACATAAACGAACGCAACCGCGAGCAGTGACGAAGTGATGGCCGCAATCACCATCCATCGCCGTCGCAAAATACGAACCAGTTGCGCAAGATCAACAACTGGTTGAGTCTCGGATGCCGGAACAGCCGCAACTGGTTGGTCGGGATTGGCATAAGACAGATCAGAATTGCGCTGTAACATTTATTCCTACCTGATGTTTGTCGAAGCTGAAGGTGGGAATATTGCTGTTGCGCTGCGTGTAGCGATGAAACAATGAGATCGCGCCAAATCTATTCAACATGTACTTGATACGGGAATCGGCAGTCGTGACCGTGTCGTTCCGAGCCTGGCCGAAAAAGCGATCCTTCTCATAACCGCCGCTGATTGAGACAACGACGTTGCGTCGGAATTCATAGTCAACGCCGAGTTGAACAGCGTCGGCCTGAACGCCGCTTGAACTGGTATCCGACGTTTGGGTGACAATCTGCTCCGCCTTAAAATGGACGTCGATCAGCGGCGTTGGACGCCACATCAGCATCGCGCGATATGCCGGGCCGGCCACGGTGCCGATCGTTGGGTCGACGAAATTCTGCTCGGCATAACCTGCGCCGAACTCGCCACTGATCAGATGCGTAAGAGCAACTGTAACGCCCGAGAGGGCGCGATAGCCCTGGGAATCCAACGTATGTCCCGGCATGCCGCGGATATTGCGCTCGTTGCCTTCAACAGCGGTAAACCAACCCAGTTTGGGTGAGAATGCATAGTCGACGCGGCCATGAAGGCGATAGATTTGTCCATCCCGACCGTCTTGGTTGATGATTGTCCCGTCCTGCGCGCGTGTCGATCCGTAGTCATAAGAATCGATGCTGAGACCAACCGAAGTTGTGAGGCGATTGAATTCCTTGCGGAGCGTCACATCACCAGACATGAGGTCATATGGCGTGGGCTGCACCGCGTTGACAGGTGAGCTCAATGTTCCGACGCCCTCGTTCAGATGTGCGATCTGAAAGCTGGTGAGCAAAACAAGGTCGTGAGCGAAATCAAACCAACCGCTGCCGCGCAGCCGAGCATTGGTCTGATCGAGACCCGGATTCTGCCGGTAGTTGATGGACTCGCCGTCAAGCTTTAGATCGATTCCGTGTCGTTCCCATAGCGTATGCGCACGCAGCGAAGGTGCTATAACTGCGGCGATATCGGAACGCTTGAACGTATTCGACGAAAACACATTGCTGTCGTAGAGCAGCCCGGATGTCAATGCAGGGTTGAACATCCATGAGCCCGCGCGGATTCCAACCGGCTCATATCCAGGCTGTTGTCGTTTCATGACTGGCATATCCTCCGGCGGAACCTCTTCGCTGCTATCTCGACTATCCAGCTCCGGTGGCGGTGATGGCTCAAAGACGCGTTGAGCATTCCATGGGGGGTCGACCAATAACCTCGTTGAAGGGATCACCTGCGCATCTGATCGCGCTGAATAAGCCAGCAACAGACCTGCGACTCCGATGTACGCAACAACACATTTCATCCAGCGCGCCTTGCAGATGGTGGTTCTGCATCATGGAGATGATCGACATTGAACTCTTCAGGATTGCATAGAGAGGCGTCAAACGTTGCTTGTTGAAACCGCGACGCCGGTTCTACCTACAAAGGTCCCGCCGATAGACACACGATCGATTTGTCGAAGGCGAGTTCGCATTGTTTGAGTGTGTTGCACTGCATAACGACGACACTATGACGACTCCGATGATGCGAGATGGTCCGGAACCATGCAGGACTTCGACGTGTCCGCGGGCGTTAGAAGTAACGTTCAGGGATTCGGATATTGTCGCCTGGGTAAATGAGGACCGGTGCGGTTAACGGATAAGCTTCTTCTGTCGTGCTTCCGGACCGACGAAGATATACCTTGCCTTCATTCGCGCGGTAGGTGAACCCGCCTGCACTCGCGACAGCATCCAGTACGGTCAAACCATTGCGGTAAGGGTATTCGCCGCTCTTCTTGACCTCTCCGAGAATATAATACGGACGATAAGCGGCGACCTCGACGTTGACCCGTGGATCGCGAACGATTCCTTTGGATAGGGCAGTTGCGATAGCGCGCTCGACTTGTTGTGTCGTAAGCCCAGCGGCTTTGACATGTCCTGCAAGTGGGATCGAGACACTTCCTGCGCTGTCGATCTCGTACTCGCCCGTAATGTCCTGTTCGCCGTAAACCTTGACCCGAATTCTGTCGTTAGGACCGAGAATGTAAGTCGACGATGGTGACGCTTGCGCAGCTCGTTTAGTAGAAAGCGCGTCTCTTGCGTTGAGCGTTACCGTGCTGGCGCAGACGAATGCACAGCAGCACAGCGAAAGTATGTATCGTTGCAGCATGTCGCTCACATTTGAAACGGTCAGAATGATCGGCGCGATTGCGTCGCGACGAAGTAAGGCGACGAAAGACGGCAAAAGAATGTGATGAAAGTTCCAATTGCGATTGAGCGACTCACATAAGCGCTCGTAGGTCGCTTCAGGAAATTTGTGAGATTCTAAAGTATAAGAACAGTCGATGCTTCAATCGCTGCGCAGGTGAGTACGCCACTGCGCCAAGCGCCGGTATCGATATTAATTCGATTGTGACGGATGTCCGGATATGCGACGGGCGTATGACCATGCACGATGATCTTGTCATGCCTTTGATCCGACATTAGAAAATCATCGCGTATCCAAATAAGATCGTGCAACGCTTGCTGATCTAAAGGAACACCCGGACGAATGCCGGCGTGCACGAATAGAAAATCGCCGCAACAAAAAGTGTTTCGTAGGCACTGTAGAAACAGTCGGTGCGTTTGCGGCAATGCCAGTTGCAGCGATCGCCGCGTAACGCTGCACCCCGTCTCATCAAGGGTTCCCTGCGCTACGCCATAAGATGCAAGTGTTTGCAGTCCGCCGAGTCGAATCCAATGCGGAAGGATCTTTGGATCGATGAGGAATTCCTCGAGGAAGCTTTCGTGATTGCCACGGAGGCAGATGGCGCCACGGCGAACCATTCGGACGGCGAGTTGGTCGATCACACCTTTCGAATCAGGGCCGCGATCGATGTAATCGCCGAGATAAACTTCAATGGCTCGCTCAATCGGACGCCTTCGAATGTCAGAATCGATCCGATCGATGATATCGGCAAGGAGATCGGAACGGCCATGGATATCGCCAATGGCATACACTCGGACGCCGGGCGGCACGACACCGAGGGTCGAAGAACGCATCTGCAAGTTCCCAGAATCGAGTTCCGCGGTTGGCCTTCGCTATACAAAATCTAGAAGAAAATCAGTTTGAGCAAGCCAAGAATGAGGATCCATCCAATGATGTTCGCGAGAATGAGTGCATTCCTGAGCCGTCGATCCGAACCATCGGCCGACGCTGGTGACGCAGAGATGTTCGCTTCATCTGCGATCATCGCTCGCTCCGCTGACAACGGGTCCGCGGTGAGGCCGCTGGCGCCCGGCGTTTCGACGTCCTTCAATTTGGCAATCATATTTGGCTCATAGGAGCTAACGGGAACCGCAAGTGCTACGACATTATGAAGCGCCGTTTAGCGTTTAGTAAATGGCTTGCGCGAAATGCGACCATAAACTGCATCCGCAGGTCGCCCCAACCTAGCGAAGGCACCCTTGTCAATTTGATTCACTGGCTGACACTATTCGTGATTCTCGTTGCGCGGTTTGGTGCGTCGATTCGTCGAAGCTATCGCGAGCTTTATTAAGTGCTTCGCACGACGCAGGTGTCTCTCTGAGCCGAGAGAGACATTCAAGGTCTATGTGTGCAGTGCGCAAACTTTCCGTTTTCCCGCCCCATTTATTCCAAACTAAATCGGAGAGTGTGCGCCCACAGCAAGCGGCGTTGCTTTGCTTCGTGGTGCGAATGAACGTGTGTTTGCGATTTAGCACGCTCGATTGAGCATCGGATATGTGAGGAACATCTCAGCGCCTGAATACTTGTCGTGCCTGCAACATTGGGTCGAGAGCGGAACTAATGTCATCTACAGCTACAGCGCGTTCGGCGGATCACAATGTTACGCCGATCTGGAAGTCGCAGAACCTCATTTCGACACGGCCGGTGGGATACGTCCGAAGAAGTGCATATCAGACTCGAAGCCGACGTTCCTTCAAGCGTAGCGAGCCTGCATCGTCACGCATGAAACGTGCCTTTGACGTTATTGCCGCGTCGTTAGCTTTGATCTTCTTCGCTCCGCTGTTCCTGGGGATCATGATCGCGATCAAGGCAACATCGCGTGGACCTGTCTTTTTTCGCCAGTACCGGCATGGCTATCGCAACGATCTGTTCAAGATCTACAAATTCCGCACGATGCGCACAGCGGACGGCGATCCTGCTGGAATCAGGCAAACCGTGCACGACGATCCGAGGGTGACGGCAGTTGGCCGCGTCCTTCGCCGTACCAGCCTCGATGAGATTCCTCAGCTGATTAATGTCGTGAAGGGCGATATGTCGCTGGTAGGGCCGCGCCCGCACGTGCCTGGCATGCTTGCCGCTGACATCCGCTATGAGGAGCTGGTGCCCTATTACTTTCAGCGACATATCGCGCGCCCCGGAATCACGGGTCTTGCTCAAGTGAGCGGCTGTCGCGGAAGCACGGTTCAGCCGGATCTGGCGATCAAGCGTATCGATTATGATCTCGACTATATCGAAAAGTGGTCATTTCAGATGGACGTCGAGCTGCTGTTGCGGACGATCCGGCGTGAGTTTCTGTCAGGATCCGGCTCCTGATCTAACGTTCTAGCCGCGTGCGGTACATTCGAGGGGAACACAATGATGAAGCAATCGGGTCGGATCATTCCGGTTCTGCTATCCGGCGGTGCTGGGACACGACTGTGGCCGCTGTCTCGGGAAACGTATCCGAAACAACTGCTGTCGTTGCTCGGCGAGAAGACGCTGTTGCAACAGGCGGCGTTGCGCGTCAGCGATCCTACATTGTTCGGAAATTTGATGGTTGTGGCGAATGTCGAGCATCGATTTGCAATCGCAGATCAGTTGCGTTCGATCGACGTTGTCGATCCGATCATGATTCTTGAGCCGTTCGGCCGAAATACTGCGGCGGCGATCACGATCGCCGCACTGGTTGCCAGCGAAAGCGATCCCGATGCAATCATTCTCGCAATGCCGGTCGATCACTGGATTAAGGATGCGGCCGCATTTCGGAACGCCGTCCAGACGGGGGTTGCGGCGGCAAGGGCCGGAAAGCTCACATTGTTCGGTATCAAGCCGACAATGCCGGCTACGGGGTTTGGCTATATCCGGATCGGAAAGCAACTGTCGATCGCTACGGGCTCGCATGAAGTCGCGGGATTTGTGGAGAAGCCGCGTCAGGAGCGCGCGCAAGAGCTCATTGCCGCTGGCGATTATGTCTGGAATAGCGGGATATTCCTGATGCCGGTGAAGGTTCTGCTAAAAGAACTGCAGAAATTTGCACCGGACGTATTAGGTGCCTGCAAGGCGACTTTGAAGAGCGCGGCCAAAGATCTGGATTTTCTTCGCTTGGAAGAGAAAACGTTCGAGGCTTGTCCATCGATTTCGATCGATTATGCCGTGATGGAGAAGACTGATCATGCGGCGGTCGTTCCGGCTGATTTCGGCTGGAGTGACGTCGGAAGCTGGTCCGCTTTGTGGGACGCCGGGGACAAGGATAACAGCGGAAATGTCGTTGTCGGCGATGTCGTGATGGAAGATGCGAGCGGTTGTTATGTTCGCGGCGAGGGACCCTTGGTCGCAGCGCTCGGCATTCAGGACCTTGTCGTAACGGCAACACCTGACGTTGTTCTGGTCACAACCAAAGGGCGGGACCAGGATGTCAGCAAGCTCGTCAGTCAATTGAAGGCGAACGGCCATCGCGCGGCAACCCAGACGCAGCGCGTACATCGGCCATGGGGGTATTATCAGTCGATCGACGTCGGTGAACGATTCCAGGTGAAGCGAATCACGGTCAATCCGGGCGCAAAGCTGTCACTGCAGAAACATTTCCATCGTGCGGAGCATTGGGTGGTCGTCAATGGCACCGCTATCGTGACCCGCGACAATGAGGAAATTCTGTTGCGAGAAAATGAGTCGATCTTTGTGCCCCTCGGTTGCATGCACCGTCTCGAAAACCCGGGCAAGGTTCCGCTCAATCTGATCGAGGTGCAATCGGGGCCGTACCTTGGTGAGGACGATATCGTTCGAACCGAGGATATTTATCGTCGGGTTTAGGCGACGAAGAAGCGAGTGCGGTACATTTGTAACCCACGCCGCGATGACGATACGGCAAACAAGGAGCGGCGACGATGAACCCGATCAGGTCCACCAAGAACATGATCAAGGACACCTTTCCTTCGCTCTGGCTTCGATGGCATCTGATGCATCGTCCAAAAACGGCGGAAATCGAACTCTCCGTTCTTCACAAGGTCGTTCCGACAGATGCGGTGACCGTCGATGTCGGTGCGAACTGTGGTCTTTATACACGTGAACTCGCGCAGATGTCGAAAAGCGTTCACGCGTTCGAACCGTCAAGCAACATGGCGGACGTCTTGCGCCAGACCTCCGCCGCTAACGTGCAGATTCACGAAGTCGCGTTGTCGGATCATGAAGGGCGGGCGGCACTTCTCATCCCAGCCGGCGAGGCCGGACTTGTTCATGGACTTGCCTCTATCGAGCCGCAACCGGAGTCCTTCGCAAGGCCGGGCATGGCGACGTCGGTTTCGATCGCGCGGCTGGATGATGTCATTCAAGAGAGCGTTGCTTTTGTGAAGATCGACGTCGAGGGGCATGAACTGAGCGTGCTGAATGGGGCAACGAAGCTGCTCGATCAATGCCAACCGGTATTCCTTGTCGAAGCCGAGGATCGACACCGGGCGGGAGCGACACAATCCATATTCGAGTTCTTCAGAGACAGATCCTACAGCGGGTTCTTTCTCGAAGACGGAGATGTCGTGCCAGTCGAGGATTTCGACGCCGAGATATTCCAGGATGCGGACGCGCTTCTTCCAAACGGGGGCCGCAAACAGGGGCGTTCTTACGTGAACAACTTCTTTTTCTTTCCACCGACCCATGATGGGTATGCGCTTCTGAGCGCCTGAACTCAATCTCGAAACACTCTCCGATCATTCGCGCAAAGGTGCGCCACGGACGAACTCGGATACGGGAGGCTGTAAGCCAATGCGGATTGCCATGATCGGAGCAGGTTACGTCGGATTGGTGTCGGGAGCTTGTTTTGCCGATTTCGGGCATCACGTCATCTGCGTGGACAAGGACGCCGACAAGATCGCAGCGCTCAACAATGGTGAAGTACCTATCTATGAGCCCGGCCTATCCGATCTGGTTGCGAGCAATGTTCGACAGCGTCGGTTGGCATTCTCGGCTGATCTAAAAAGCTCCATTGCTGCGGCGGAAGTTATCTTCATCGCCGTTGGCACGCCGTCGCGCCGTGGCGATGGTCATGCGGATTTATCCTATGTTTACGATGTTGCCCGCGAGTTGTCCGATGCATTGCCGGAAAGATTCACAGTGATCGTGACGAAATCCACCGTACCTGTCGGGACTGGCGATGAAGTCGAGCGGATTATCCGAGATGAGAATCCGAACGCTGATATTGCCGTCGTCTCCAATCCGGAATTTCTTCGGGAAGGTGCTGCGATTCGCGATTTCAAACATCCCGACCGGATTGTCATCGGAAGCGAAGATAAACGTGCGGCTGCGATCATGGGAGAGGTCTATCGACCGCTCTACCTCAATGCCGCTCCGATCCTTCATACCAATCGTCGCACGGCAGAGTTGACGAAGTACGCAGCAAACTCGTTTCTCGCCACCAAGATCACATTCATCAATGAGGTTTCCGATCTGGCGGAGAAGGTCGGTGCCAATATCCAGGATGTCGCCCGCGGAATCGGTCTGGACAATCGGATTGGCCTTAAGTTTCTCCATGCCGGTCCCGGTTTCGGCGGCTCATGCTTTCCGAAGGATGCGATGGCGCTTATCAAGACAGGGCAGGACAATGAAGCGCCACTTCGCATCGTCGAAACCGTCGTCGCCGTTAACGATCAACGCAAGCGCGCGATGGCGCGCAAGGTTGCAAACGCATTTGGAGGCAACATTCGGGGAAAATCGATTGCGGTATTGGGCGTCACCTTCAAGCCGAATACCGATGATATGCGTGATGCGCCGTCCATCCCGCTGATCACGGCGCTGCAAGATATGGGTGCGACTGTAAGGGTATTCGACCCGATCGGGATGGATCAGGCCCGGAGAGTTCTCACCGATGTTTTCTTTTGTGACGATGCGCAGGACTGCGCGAGAGGCGCTCATGCGCTCGTTGTTGTCACCGAATGGGAGCAGTTTCGTGCGTTGGATCTCGGTGAGTTGGCAACCATAATGGCGTGTCCCGTCATCATCGATCTCCGGAACATCTACTCACCGGAAGATGCGATGCTAAATGGATTTCATTACTGCGGCGTCGGGCGACCGCAACCGGCGACCTACTAAGGGAAGTTCGGGTATCGCGGTGATGAACTGAGGTGAGCCTACGTTCCCGCTCGTTCCCGCTATGCTTCGTCAAAGAAATCTCTCAATCGAACGGTAGGCTCAAGCCAGCCGTTCGTGTTTCTCCGAACGGCTGGCTTGAGATTCTCAACAGCTCGCGAAGGATGACGGCATTGAAGGAAATGTTGAATCAAGTTTTTCGCGCTCGCGCTTCGACATTTAAAACCCGCTCGCCGGATCGGGATCGCCAAACGGATGCCGCGAATGTTGCTCTTGTCCTCAAGGCGATCAATGCGGCATTGGTGGCTTCGGAATCCGAGAGGGCCGGTCTTGCACGGCGCGTCGCGGATGTTCTATCGCGTGCCGCGGTAACCGTCGGCAATGACGTAGACGAGTATATCGATCGCGACGACAGGGATACGGGGCATCTCAACAGGATGGATGCAGAGATTCAAAGCGGCCAAAGCCGACTGAAGCAACTCGACCACAATATTGCACAGTTCGAAGCGCTGAAGTTGGAACTTGCGCTCAAGTTCCCCGATGTCCTCATTGAGGCGGCATAATTATTTCCGATTTTTTGCGTTATTGGCGCGCAATCGTTCGTCCATAGCGTGAGTATAGCGCATGAAGCAGCATTGTCCGCCGACTGGCGCCCGATGCTGGTGACCAAGCAGCGTTGTTATGTTCGATGATTCGCAATAACACCGCTCGCGGCGGGCCGAGTGGTCACTAGCTCTATGGCTAGCGGCAATTATCCGGTTGCACCGATCTATGATGGTGTACCTGCTGATCTTAAACTCTTCAGCCTCGGTCGGAATAATCGTTGGCTTTCGTAAAGTCTGACGGCGCGAGCAGTCAGAACTGTTGGCTTCATCCGCGAGAGTGCTGCCCGGTCAAACCCGCGTAGGTAAATTCCTGCCATTTAGGACCGGCGCTCTACGATTCTGCATATTCGCGATACCAGTGCACGAAGCGGGCAACGCCTTCGCGGACCGACACCTGCGGCCGATAGCCAACGGTTGAGGAAATCATACTGACGTCGGCGAAGGTACTCGGCACATCGCCCGGCTGCATCGGCAGCAATTCGCGGATCGCCTTCTTGTTCAGCGAGGCTTCGATTGCTTCGATGAACTCCGACAGCATCACCGGGTTGCTGTTGCCGATGTTGAAGATGCGAAACGGCGCGCTGCTGCTCGCAGGATCGGGGTGATCGCTATCCCAATTGGGATTCGGGCGCGCGATGTCGTCGCTGGTGCGCAGGATGCCTTCGACGATATCGTCGATATAAGTGAAGTCACGCATGTGCTCGCCGTTGTTGAACAGTTTGATCGGTTCACCGGCGAAAATATTTTTCGTAAACAGATAGGGCGCCATGTCCGGCCGGCCCCACGGTCCATAAACCGTGAAGAAGCGCAGGCCGGTCGTCGGCAATTGAAACAGATGGCTATAACTATGCGCCATCAGTTCGTTGGAACGTTTGGTTGCTGCATAAAATTGCACCGGATGGTTGGCGCCGTGGTGCTCGCTGAACGGCATTTTGGTATTGGCGCCGTAGACGCTGCTGGTGCTGGCATAGACCAGGTGCGGCGCATGTGCTTCGCGACAGGATTCAAGCAAATGGGTGAAGGCGACGATATTGCTCTCAACGTAAGCCCGCGGATTTTCCAGGCTGTAGCGCACGCCTGCCTGTGCTGCGAGATGGATGACCCGGTCGAACTTGTGGTTCGCGAAGCAGGTATCGAGCGTGCGGCGGTCGGCCAGATCAGAGCGAATAAACTTATAGTTGCCGCGGGATCGTGCCGCGACCTCGTCTAGGGCTTTCAAGCGCGCTTGCTTTAAGGCCGGATCGTAATAGTCGTTGACGACGTCGATTCCAACGACCGAGTCGCCGCGCTCCAACAACCGCTTCGCCGTGTGGTAGCCTATGAAGCCTGCGTTGCCGGTCACCAGTACCTGCATGAATGTCCTTCCTTTCACCAAAATCGATGATGTGTCCTCGACGGTGGTGTCGACCATGCAGAGGCGAATAGGCGAATCAACGGCACAACAGAGGCGAATATCGTATCACCATTCAAATCGCGTGCCGACCCCGACCGATGTGGAACCCTCGCATCGGCATTCGATTCCCGAGGAGCATCCATCAGGCACATAAAGCGCGATATGCGACGCTCATTGGACTTAACGGAGCATACGTTATTTAGCTCCGCCGCCGGTAGGGAATGATCTTGGCGGACGGGCGCTGAGTGGAGGTCCGACGGCTTTCGTCCAAAACGCCTTCGATGAGAAAGTCGATGGCCTTGCGAAGGCCGTCCGCACGTTGGCCACCATTTTCAAGAATTTCGTGAGCGGATCGCAGGAATTTTGCTGCCAAGACATAATCGACCAAAGGACCACTCCATATTGAACAGCGCCTTGATATCAACGCGCTCTGAGATGTTCTCTAATTCGTCGCGCGCAATTCATATAAAAGGCCGTCGATTAGATCGCGGTAGATCGATCGCACGACGTGACACTCCTGCGCCTTGCTGAAAACGGCATCCTCGGTGACCTCAATCATAAGGCAGCTTGCACAACTGGTTGCGCGGAATACATCGGTCAGCGAATGCATAAAGGAAACGTCGTCAGCTTGCCGCGCGGCGTTCAGCCTTGTGAAGAAGCGGCTGCTCTCGCTGATCTTTACTTTTGATGTGTTGAGAAACATCTTCTCATCAAAATCATGGATAGTTATGAGTAAACGGCCGCTCGCTCTGCGGCACAGCGAGGTGTACTTATCTATCTATCCAGGTGCTTAGTCACACTGATAAGTTAGTGACCGTAGGAATTCCAAGTCGGAGGACGTTTCATGGCAACTTGCATCGTCATCGTTCAATTCGATCTTCCCAAGCGAACCGAGGAGCAGGCCATCAAGGGCGGAACGGGCTCCGCTCCCACCTACCGCGCGCTGGCGACAAAAGGATTGATCCGGAAAGATTACCTGAACGGTGATGTAGGCGCGGGCGGGGTATACCTGTGGGAGAATCGCGCGAGCGCCGAAGCCTGGTTCACCGAGGCGCGGATCGCGGAATTGACCGAGCGCTTCGGGGCCCGTCCGCGTCTGACATGGTATGATACCCATGTCACGGTCGATAACATCAAAGGCGAGACGCGTGTAAATCGGTTGGTGCTGACCGATGCCGCGGAGTGATCCGTCTCGATCTTTCCAGATTAGGTTGCTGCCGGGCTTTCCATTGGCTGTCGGGCCGCACAGGTGAGCGGCCCACGATGACTTCCCGGCGAGACGTTAATCCGTCAATCGCAGGGTAGGCCCATTTCGCGCGCAATGGCACGCAGCTGGATTTCCCAGCTTCCGACGGTGACCGGCGCCACTAGTGCATCGAGCGCGAGGCGCATCGCCGGCAATTCCTCCGTCAGTCCCCAGCCGCCGCCGATATGCAGCGCGGCTTGCGTGACGCGCACCACAGCCTGCGTCGCTAGCAGTTTCGCTGACGAGACGTCGAGGATCACATCCTTGAGCGGGACGTCGGAATCGTAGCGTTCGGCGGCGTGATAGGTGAGGTGCCGGGTTGCCTCCACATCGACGTGGGACTGCGCCAGTGCGAAGGCGATCGACTGGTTGGCGCCGATCGGACGTCCGAACTGTTGTCGCGTGGTGGCGTAGTCCCGTGCCCAGTTCAACGACGCCTGCATATGGCCGAGCCAGCGCGCGGCGACCATAATGCGCTCGCGGTTGAACCCGGTCATGATTTCCTTGAAGCCCGCATCGAGCCGGCGGCTTTCGGGCACGCGAACATTGTCGAATTGAACGCGATAGGTCGGGGCGGGGCGATTGACGTAGGTTTCGATCTGGCTGCACGTCACGCCGGGACTGCGGCGGTCGATGGCGAAAAAGTGCATCCCATGGCGACCGCGGCTCGCATCGGTCTGCGCAAGGGTCACCAAGACATCGCTGTCGCCGCCCAGCGTGATGAAGGATTTCAGGCCGTCGACGATCCAGTCGTCGCCGTCGCGCCGCGCGTGGGTTTTGACGTTTTGCACATCGTTGCCGGCCTCGGGTTCGGTCACCGTGATCGCGACCAGGCAATTGCCGGCGATCACCTCGCGCGCGAGGTCGCGTTGCGCCGGCGAGCCGTAGTCGTACAGGATCGAGCCAGCGACGTTCTGAACCAGCACGGAGACAGCGAGGTTCGGGTTGACCTTCGCCATCTCCTCCATCGCGATCGCCTCTTCGTAAGCGCCGAGTTCGGAGCCGCCGATATCTTCCGGCGCGGTGATGCCGATCAGTCCCGCTTTCGCCGCAGCCACGTAAAAATCTCGCGGGAAAACTTTGTCGCGATCCGCCGCGCGCCAGCGCGGGCCGATCTCGGCGGCGGCAAAGCGCGCGCACATGTCGCGAAACTGCACCCGATCGGCGCTCTTCTGCGGACGACGTGTTTTTGTGTGGCTCATCTGTTTTATCCTGCGACGTGATCGGCGGCGGATTTTCGCCGCTCTGGAATGCGCGTCGCGATGTTGACACGGCGACGGCCCGTCGCCTATGAATATTTTCAGAAGAGAATGTAATTCTCCATATAGAATTGTACTCGTTCGCCCGAGCTCGAAACCCGGCGCGATCGATGCGGTCGCAGCGCAAGCTGGGAAGGAAGGGCTCGATGGACTTCCAGTTCACGCCTCAGCAGGAGCAGGTGCGGGAGACGATTGCCCGCTTCGTGGCTCAGGACATTGCGCCTTTTGTCATGGAGGCGGAGGAGAACGAGGTGTTCCCGCGAGAGTTGTTTCGCAAGTGGGGCGAACTCGGCTTGCTCGGCGTGCGTTATCCGGAAGCCGATGGCGGCACCGGTTTCGACAAGGTCAGCGATTGCATCGTTCGCGAGGAGATGAGCCGGGTGTGCCAGGCCTTTGCGTCGTCATGGTCGGCGCATACGCATCTTGCGATCTGGCCGATCTGGCGCGCGGGTACCGAGGCGCAGAAGGAGCGGTTTTTCAAGCCTGGATTGTCCGGTGAGAAGGTCGGCGGCTTCGGCCTGTCGGAGCCTGATGGCGGTTCCGATGTTCGCAGCATGAAGACGCGTGCCGAGAAAGTCGACGGCGGATGGCGGCTCAATGGCTCGAAGCTGTACATCACCAACGCGCCGATGGCGGATTTCCTGACGGTCGCCGCGCGGACGAAATCCGAGCACACCTCGGATGCCATCAGTCTTTTTCTGGTTGAGTTGCCGAATCCCGGCTTCGCCATTAGCAAGCTGAAGAAAGAAGGTATCCGTTCGTCGGAAACCGGGCTGATCTATATCGAGAATGCGTTCGTGCCGGATGATTGCCTGCTCGGCGGTGAGACCGGCACCTATAACATCGTGCTGGATTCGCTGTCGGAAAATCGCATCGGTGTCTCGGCCAATTGCATCGGCATGGCGCGCGGAGCGTTCGACGCCGCGCTCGATTTCGCCAGGACGCGGATCGTCCGTGGCAAGCCGATCATCGAATATCAGGCGATCGCGCACAAGCTGGCCGATATGGCGGCGGAGATCGATGCGGCCAAGTGGTTCGTCTACTACGGCGCGTGGCGGGTCGATCAGGGGACCATCGACAGCGCGACGGCGGCGCGCGTGAAGCTGGTTGCGTCAGAGATGGCGGTGCGCGTCACTGAGGCTGCGATCCGTATTCTCGGGGGCGCCGGCATCATGCGCGAATATCCGGTGGGTCGTTTTCATCGCGATGCGCTGGTCTATGTGATCGGCGAGGGAACGTCGGAAATCCAGCGCAACATCATTGCGCGCCAGCTGAGGTCCGCATCATGACATTCAAGGCCATCCGCTTCAGCATCGAAGACGAGATCGCACAACTCGTTCTGAACCGGCCCGAGCAGCGCAACGCGCTCGATCTCGATATGCGCCAGGAAATTGAGCATGTGGTGCGCGAGTTGCGCGCGAATGGCGGCGCCAAGGCGCTGGTGATCGCCGGCGAGGGCGGCGCCTTCTGTGCGGGCGGCGATCTGCGTGCACTGTCGGAAGGACGGCGCCCGACCACCGCCAATCGCGAACGCATCCGCCGGCTGCACATCTGGTTCAGCGAACTGCTCGATCTGGAGATTCCCGTCGTCGCGGTGGTCGATGGTCCGGCCTTCGGCGCGGGATTCAATCTGGCGCTGGCGGCCGACTTCATTCTGGCGACGCCGCGCGCGCAGATGTGCGCGGTGTTCGTCCGCATCGGTCTGGTGCCTGACCTCGGCGGGCTGCAACTGCTGCCGCGCATCGTCGGTCTGCAACGCGCCAAGGAGATTATTTTCTCCGGTCGCGTGCTCGGGATGGAGGAAGCGCATCGGCTCGGCATCGTGCATGAGATCATACCGCAGGACGATCCGTTGGCGACCGGCGTGGCCTTCGCGCAGCGCTTCCGGCACGCACCGACCGACGCTATCGGCATGGCCAAGACGATCTTGAATCAATCCTTCAACCTCGATCGGCACGCACTCGCCGAGATGGAATCCTACGCGCAGGCGGTGGCGCTCGAAACCCCTTACCATCACGAGGCGGTTGCTGGCTTCCTGGCGAAGAAGCCGCTTGAATTCGTGTGGGAACGGTTCGGCCGCAAGAACAAGGACAAGTAGGCATGGCAGCGAAGGCGGTTATCACCGGCGTCGCCGATACGGCGGTCGGCAAGGTCGAAGGTTCGACATCGCTCGGATTGCAGGCGGAGGCCGCGGCAGCGGCTGTGGCCGACGCAGGGCTGTCGCTCGGCGATATCGACGGCGTGTTGTGTGCGTATTCGTTCACCGAGCCGCATCTGATGCTGTCGTCGGTGGTGAGTGAATTCCTCGGCATCATGCCGTCCTACTCGATCGCGGTGTCCGCGGGGGGCGCGACGGCCTGCGCGCAGGTGATGCAGGCCGCCGCGCTGATCGAGGCGGGAATTTGCCGGCATGTTCTCGCGGTCTGCGGCGACAACCGGCTGACCGGCATGTCGCGTGACAAGGCGGTGGCGGCGTTGTCGGAAGTCGGACACGCCCAGTTCGAGCGGCCCTATGGCATCAGCGTGCCGTCGGCCTATGCGCTGGTCGCGCAGCGCTACATGCACGACTACGGCGTGACGCTGGAGCATCTAGCCGGCGTCGCGGTCGCCCATCGCAAGCACGCGATGCGCAATCCGAAGGCCCAGATGCGGCAACCGATCACGCTGGAGGACGTGGCGAAGTCGAAGCCGATCTCGACCCCTCTTCGCCTGCTCGATTGCTGCCTGATTTCGGATGGCGGCGCGGCCGTCGTCATCAGCGCCGCCGATGCCGCGCGGGATACGCGCAAGCGAGGCATCGACGTTCTCGGCGCTGGTCAGATGAATACCCATGAACACATCATTGCGTCGCCGTCGCTGACGGATTTCGGCTGCAAGCAATCGTCGCGGCAGGCATTCGGCCGTGCGGGTGTCAAGCCGGCCGATATCGATGTCGCGGAAATCTACGACAGCTTCACGATCACGCTGCTGGCGGAACTGGAATCGATTGGATTCTTTGCGCGCGGCGAAGCGGGGCCCGCCATTCTCGGCGGCGCGCTCGATCTTGACGGCCAGTTGCCTTGCAACACCCATGGCGGGCTACTCTCCTACGCGCATTCCGGTGCCGCTGGCGGCATGTTCCATGTGGTCGAGGCGGTGCGACAACTGCGCGGTGAGGCCGAGGGCCGCCAGGTCAAGTCTCCTGAACTGGCGTTCGTTCATGGCGACGGCGGCATCCTGTCCGCGCACTGTTCGCTCGTGCTGGGGAGGAATTGAGCCATGTCGAAGCCGCTCCCGCAACCCAATGTCGTGACGCAACGCTTCTGGTCGAGCTGCAAGGATGGCCGATTCGAATTCCAGCACTGCAAGGCCTGCGGTCATAACCAGTTTCCGCCGCGCCTGACGTGTACCGCCTGCCATAGCGCGGATACGGACTGGCTGCCGTCGAGCGGTCGCGGCACGGTCTATTCGTTCACGGTGGTTCACCGCGCACCGCTGGAGTCCTTCAAGGCCGATGTGCCGTATGTGATCGCAATCGTTGCTCTGGACGAGGGCGTGCGCGCGATGGTGAATCTGCGCGGCGTCGATCCGGAGACCGTCAGCATCGGAATGCCGATCGAAATATTCTTCGAGCCGACCGAGGGCGAGTATCCGTTGCCGCAGGCGAGGCCCCGATAGATGTTTGCGTTCGACACCTTCGAGCCCGGCAAGCTGATCGGCAGCAGGACTCTTACGCTTGGCCGCGACCTCGTCGAGCAATGGCTGACGCTGTTTCCGGCGGATCGTGATGGCGACACCATGCCGCCCGGCATGATGGCCGCAGTCTACATCCGCGCCTATTCCGACATTCTGGTGCCGCGCCCGCCCGGCAATGTCCACGGCCAGCAACTGTTCACGGTGAATAAAATGCCGAAGATCGGCGATGAGTTGGTCACCGGGTTGAGTTGCGAGGGCAAGGAACTGAAAGGCGACCGTCGTTGGGTGCGGTTCGGGTCGGAGACCCGCCGGGCCGACGGTGAACTGATGTTCTCCGGCCTGATGACGACACTATGGGCGAAATGACCATGTCCAAATACATTCGAGCCGAACTCGAGCGTGTCAGCAAGATTGTAGATCGACCGGCGATCCGCCTCTATGCGGAGATCACCGACGACTTCAATCCAATTCATGTCGATCCGGAGTTCGCTGCGACGACGCCCATGCGCGGCATCATCGCGCACGGCATGCTGTCGCTCAACCTGATCTGGCAATCGTTGCGTGCAACCTATGGTTCGGAGGCGCAGGACGGGGCAAAGCTGGATGTGCGCTTCACGCGCCCGGTGCGCGAGAACGATACGGTGTCGGCGCGCGGGCGGCTTCGCGACGGTGCTACTGGAATCTACGACGTCGCAATTGAAAATCAGCACGGCGAGCCGGTGATCTCCGGCACGCTGACCTTGGTTGTGTAGACCGTTCCCACGACCGGGATGGCAAATCCCGGCATGAACAAGCGGAGGATGCTTGATGAGCAGATTATCGCGGTTGGCGGCAGTTGGGGTGCTGGCGCTGGTGACCGGCGTGATGTCGGTCGCTCCCAGTTTCGCGAAAGACATCAAGATCGGCGTGTTGATGCCGCGCACCGGGCGCTATGCGGAAACCGGGTTGAGCGTCGTGCGTGGGATCGAGATGGTGGTGAAGAACACCAACGATGCCGGCGGCATCAAGAGCCTCGGCAGCGGCAAGATCAACCTCGTGATCGCGGATAACGGCTCCGATCCGACCAAGACGTCGCTCGAGGCGCGCCGGTTGATGTCGGAGGAGAAAGTCTCCTTCATTCTCGGGCCGTATTCGACGCCGGAAGCGCAGGCCTTCATGCCGGTGGCGGATCGCTATCAGGTCGGCGGTGTCGGCCTTCAGACCACGGTGATTCCGACCACGCCGTATTTCTCCACCATTTCGATCAGCGCCGAAGGTTTTGGTAAAGCCTATGCCGATGCGGTGAAATGGCTGATTTCGAAGGGCGCCAAGATCGGCACCGTCGCCATTACTTACGCCAACAACGATTACGGTCAGGTGGTGTCGAAAACTGCTTCGGCCGCGCTAGCGTCGCAGGGCATTAAGGTTCTCGAGTCGATCGCGGTCGAGCCGTCAGTGAAGGACATGACGCCGATCGTGTTGCGGGTGAAGAGCCTGGCGCCTGATGCCGTCATTTCCGTGGTCTATTTCCAGGACGGCGTCTTGCTGCACAAGGCGCGCTTCAATCTTGGGTACACCTCGCCGATCTGGCTCGGCGGCTCGGCGGGCTTCAGCGACGACAAGTTGTGGGGAACGCTGGGCAAGGAAGTCGCCGAGAAGACGCTGACCAGTTCGTTCGGGCTGGCGTTCTATTCGGCGGATGGAAAGCTCCCTGGCCTGAAGGATGCGTTGCAGAAAGGCACCGCCGCCTATCCGGATAAAGTGCTCGATCAGAGCTTCATGTTCGGCGTGCAGGCCGCACGTTTCCTGGTCCGCGCGCTGGAGGATGCCGGCACCGACGATCCGGTGAAAGTGAATGCGGCTTTCCGTGCTTTGAAATTCAAGGCCGGCGATCCGGCCATCGTGCTGCCGATCATTCCGGGCGATGTGCACTATGCCGAGGACGGTACCTTGGCGGGCACCAGCGCGATCTTCGTGCAGTGGAAGGACGGCGCGAAGCATACCGTCTATCCGGAGGCGGTAGCGTCGGCCAAGCCGATCATCGAGGGCGTGAAGTAACAACCGCGCTGTCACACACGACTCAACCCGACGCAGGCTGATGGACTCATGAGCGAAAGCAACGCGCCTTCGATCGGTTCCGATGGCGGTGAGATACTGCTCTCCGCCGTCGACATCTCAGTCCAGTTCGGCGGCTTGAAGGCTGTCGACCACGTCTCGCTGGACGTGAAGCGAGGCGAGATCGTCGGTCTGATCGGTCCCAACGGGGCGGGGAAGACCACGTTCTTCCAGGCGATATCGGGCTTCGTGCGCAGAACCAGCGGTGAGGTGCGGTTTCGCGGCGAGCGAATCGACGGCGTAGCGCCGGAGGAGATCTGCCGTCGCGGGCTGACGCGCACGTTCCAGATCATGGAGGTGTTTCCAAGTTTGACGGTGCGCGAGACGCTGACGGCGGCTGCGCTGGTGCGCTTGTCGATGTCGGAAGCGCGCAAGGTCGCGGTCTCGATTGCCGAACTGGTACGTCTCGACGGCAAGCTGGACCTGACCTGTCGCCACCTGACGCTGCCGGATCAGAAGGCGCTTGAGATCGGCAAGGCGATGGCGACCCAGCCGCAGATGATCCTGCTGGACGAGGTGATGGCCGGGCTCCGACCGGCCGAGACGCAGGACGTCATCCGCATGATCCAGAACCTGCGCGATCGCGGCGTCACCTTCCTGGTGGTCGAACACAACATGGACGTCATCATGAGCTTGAGCGATCGCATCGTTGTCATGGGCACCGGTCGCAAGATCATCGAGGGCGCGCCGGAGGATGTGGTGCGCGATCCCAAGGTAATCGAGATCTATCTCGGCGAGGAGTTGGAGCTTGCTTGAGATTTCGGGGCTTGTATCCGGCTACGGTCGCATCAGCATTCTGCACGGTATCGATCTGCGCGTCGAAAAGGGTGAGCTTGTCGCTCTTGTCGGCGTCAACGGTGCCGGCAAGACCACGCTGATGAAAACCATCGCCGGCCTCATTCGTCCGACCGTCGGACGCATTGCGTTCGAGGGATCGGGGATTGCGGGCGAGGGCGCGGAGCGGGCGGTGGCGGCCGGCATCGCGCTGGTGCCGGAAGGGCGCATGGTGTTTCCGCGCATGACGGTGTGGGAGAACCTGATGCTGGGCGGCGTGCATCCGCGCGCGCGGCCATATCGTGAAGCTACGCTGGAACGCATTTTCGATCTGTTTCCGCGCCTTGCGGAGCGGCGCGACCAGAAGGCCGCGACCATGTCCGGCGGCGAGCAGCAGATGCTGGTGATCGGGCGCGGGCTGATGGCGCAGCCGAAGCTGCTCATTCTCGACGAGCCGTCGCTGGGCCTCTCGCCACTGCTGGTGCAGGAAACCTACGGAGCGTTGCGCAAGCTGAATGCGGACGGACTGACCATTCTGCTTGCCGAGCAGAATGTGAAGCTGTCGCTCGCGGTGTCGAACCGCGGCTACGTCATTGAAAACGGCAAGATCGTCCTGACCGGCGCTTCCAGCGATCTGGCGCACGATCCCGCCACCCGCAAAGCCTATCTCGGACGCTTGTGAGGATCTGATGTCAGGTGAGGTGCTGTTGCAGGCGACGGTGCAGGGATTGCAGATGGGGGCGATCTACGCCCTGATCGCGCTGTCGATGACGTTGATCTTCAGCGTCGGCGGGCTTCTGAATTTCGCGCATGGCGACTTCATGGCGCTCGCCATGTACGGCGCGCTGGCGCTTTATCAGTCCTTCGCGCTCGATGCCTATGCGGCCGCGCCGCTGTTGTTCTTCGGCTTCTTTCTGCTCGGCTTCCTGATGTTTCGCCGCCTGATCCAACCGGTGCTTGCCGCCGGCGTCCTTGCGGGCGCGCAACTCACGCTCGGGCTGGTTTTCGTTCAGGAGAATTTTCTGCTGATGGTGTTCGGCGGCGATTACCTCAGCGTGCCGACGGTTCTTTCAAACAAGAATCTCGTCATTCCGCCGCTGACCATGCCGTGGCCATTGCTGGTCGGATCGCTGCTCGCGGTGGTGCTGGCCGCGATTCTCTATGTCGTTCTGATGCGAACCGACTTCGGCCGGCAAGTGCGCGCCATCACGCAGAACAGCGATGCGGCCGCCTTGATGGGTATTCGCATCGATCGGATTCAAGCCATCGCTTTCGGCATCGGCATCGGGTTGTTGGGCCTGACCGGTGCGATCATCGTGGCGCAGTTTACGCTGACGCCGGCGATGGGCCTCGATTTCACGTTGATCGCACTCATCGTCATGGTGATTGGCGGGCTCGGCAGCTTCGCCGGATCGATGATCGCGGGTGCGATCATCGGCGTTTCCGAAAGTCTCGGCAGCCTGCTTTACGGCGGCACGGTCGGCGCGATGATCCCCTACGCGATTCTGGTTCTGGTGCTGCTGTTCCGTCCGCACGGCCTGATGGGAGAGCACTGATGCGCGAGACACGTCTTTCGTCGTCGGCCGTGTTGCCCTGGATCGCCTTTCTCGCGGTGGCATTGGCGCCGCTGGCGATGTCTTCGGGATGGACCAACATGGCGATCCTGACGCTGCTGTTCGTTCACCTGTGCATCGCCTGGAATCTGGTCGGTGGCATCGCCGGGCAGTTCTGTATCGGACACAGTCTGTTCCTCGCGGCGGGTGCCTATACGACGACGCTGCTTTCGCTCCATTTCGGCATATCGCCATGGATCGGGATGTTCGCGGGCGCGGCGCTGGCGGCCGCGATCGGCGTTTTCATCGCCTGGCTGTCGTTCCGCTACGAGTTGCCGCCGCTGTCGTTCGCGCTTGTCACCATCGCGCTGGCGATGCTGGGGTTTCTCGCGATCTCGTCGATCGATTTTCTCGGCGCCAGCCGCGGTCTGACCTTGCCGGTGCGGGGCACGCCCGCGATGTATCAATTCAGGTCCGACACCACCTATTATGTGGTGATCCTGATTCAGGTGATCATCGCGCTCGCGCTGTCGATGTGGCTGTATCACACCAAGATCGGTCTTTACCTGCGCGCCGTTCGCGACAACGAGCGTGCGGCGCACGCCATCGGCGTGCCTGTCCTCAAATACAAGATGCTGGCGATGGCGATCAGCGCGGCGCTGACGGCGTTCGGCGGCACGTTCTATGCGCAGTATCTACAGTACGTCGAGCCGCACACCTTCGCCGGCATCAATATCGTCATTCAGATCATTCTGCTGACGGTGGTGGGCGGAACGGGAACGGTTTGGGGGCCAGTCGTTGGTCCGCTGTTGCTGGTGCCGGCGGGAGAATGGCTGCGGCATTCCCTCGGCGGATCGCTTCCCGGCGTGCATCTGCTGGTCTTCGGCGTGCTGCTGGTGGTGGTGATACGCTTTGCGCCTGACGGTCTGATTGGAGCTTTCAGGCGTGCGCGACAGGCGTGGCGGTTTCGCCGCGGTGCGGCGGAGGTCGCAGCGCGATGACCGATCAATTCGTTCGCTGGGAAGATCGCGACGGCATCCGGTCGATTACCATCGATCGCGCCGAGAAGGCCAACGCGCTGACGGCGGGGATGATGGTCGCGCTGGCCGATGCCGTGCGTACAGCCGATGATATGAAGCTGGTCCTAATCGAAGGTCGCGGCAACGCAGGGTTTTCCGCGGGCGCCGACATCGCGGAGTTCCTGCAAGGCGGCGAGTATCTCGAGCGGCAGGAGGAGGGGCTCAAGGCGATCGTCACAAGTCTGGCGACGTCGCCTCGGCCGGTGATCGCCGCCATTCATGGACGCACGCTGGGGGCGGGTGTCTTGATCGCTTCGATGTGCGACCTCGCGATCGCGGCCGACAATCTGGCCTTCGGTCTTCCGGAAATCCGCTTCAATATGTATCCCGTGATGGTGCAGGCGGCGCTGGAAGAGAAAGTCTCCGAAGCCGTTGCCTTTCAGCTTTGCGCCACCGGGCGATTGCTCGATGCCGTGGAAGCGCGCTCGCTGGGATTGATCTCGGATATCGTTCCGGCTGCTTCTTTCATCGAGGGCGTCGCGGAGCGCTCGGCATTCTATCGCGACCGGATCGAGGCACTTCAGATCGGACGGAAAGCGAAGGCCATGCGCGAAGGATCGGATATTCAGGCGCGGATCGCCCGGCTCGCACCGTTGATGCATGAGAATTTCAATCGCCCCGGCGTGCGCGAGACGATCGCGCGTTATCTCAAAGCGCGGTAGTGGTCCGCTATTTCCGAGGAGCTGTCTTGCTGCGGCCGGCCGGTGCGGCTTTCGCCGCTGTCGGCGATCCGCTGTAGCCAAGCGCGTTCGAAGCCTCCCCGGTGACGCGCTTGAGGTCCGCCGCGAGACGCAGCATGCGCAGACGATCGAGATCTCCGGAGAACGTGATGGCGGAGATCGCCATCGTCGCTTCGCCGCTGCTCGTCAGAATGGGCGCGGCGACGGTGGTGAAGTTGCGATTGTAGCGGCCGATATCGACGGCAAAGCCAGTGCGCCGCGCCTCCTCGACCTCGGACCAGTACTGCTCGAACGTCGGCGCATTTTGCCACCGCAGTTCCTTGAACATCACTTTGACTTCGGCCTTCGACAAGTTCAGATGCCCGGCAAAGCAGCGTCCGAGCGCGCCGATCAACGAAGGTAACCGTTGCCCTATGGTGAATTGCACGCGCAGCGGCGTCGAGGCTTCCGCCAGGTCGACCACCATCGCCCGGTCCGGCGACGTCAGTTGCCAGAGCATCGCGGTGACGTTGTGCGTCTTGGCGATCTGCTCGATCTGCGGATGAAGCAGCCGGATCGGACCGTCCTGCTTGAGCGCCGCATGCGCCAGCGCCAGCACGCCGAGGCCGGGCGAGTATTTTTTCGTCGCGGCATCGAAGATCGCCAGCCGTTCGTGGACCAGCGTGCGCAACAGGTTGAAGCAGGTCGAGGCGTTGATTTTCAGGTCGCGGGCGATCTGCACTACGCCGACCGGCTCACCCTGCGCGTCGAGATAGCGCAGAATGGCGATCCCGCGCGAGAGCGCGTTCACCTGCTTGGCGGGCTTCTCGACGTTCATTCTCTATTCAGTATCAAATTCTCAGGAGCGAATTTTATTAAGATAGCGGACTTGCCGCGCAGTGACAAGTCTTGGCCGGCTTTCCTGCGCGTTTTGCTGCGAATATCGCTCCCAACCGACCGTCGCCGCGAGGGCCATTTGCGAGCCGATATTGTTCGGATGCGATAGCACGATTGCACCGATGCCAATGGTAGACCGGGCGGCTGATGCAGATAGCCGTTAGCCTCGCGTAGCAGCGCGTGATGCACTGCGGCTCGGCTGTTTCATGTCGCCGACGATGATGCGCAGCAGTTCCGCCGCCGCGGGCGGCAGCGTGCGTCCCTGGCGGGTGATGACGTGGGAGCGGCCACGATGTAGCAGCGAACTCTTCATCGGCAGCGAAATGACTTTCGCGGCATCCGTAAGTGTCATGGGAAGCCGTGACACCAGCGAATAGCCGAGTCCGGCCAGGACGAAGTGCCCGAGCGCATCGAAGGAGGTGGTCGTGAATGAGAAGGTGAGCTTGGTGCCTTCGCTGAGTTCGGCCGCCTGAATATGCTGACGAAGCCCGAAGTCCTGATGCAAGGTGGCGCCGGCGTAGGGCAGCAGATCTGATAGCCGCAGCGGGCCGCTCGCCTGTGCCAGCGGGTGCGTGCGCAGCACCAGGGTCTGGATAGGGTGCGGCCATGCGTAATGCGAGTGAAGCTGTTCGTTCCGCGGCGGATTGAACAGGATTCCGATATGCGCCCGCTCGTCGAGAATACGCTCGATGATCCCGTCAGTGCTGTCGATGCGAAGATCGATGGCGATCTTGGGATGCGTTCGCATGAAGCGGCTGAGCGGACGCCGCATCAGCCAATCGATGTAGCCTTCGCCGGTGACCAGTTCGACATGGCCGGTTTCGACTTTGCGGATGCTGTCGAGCTGCGCCAGCAGGCTTTGCTTTTCGCTGTGCTGACGCCGAATGTAACCCGCCAGTAAATGGCCGGCGTCGGTGGGGACGATGCCGCGACCGCGTCGTTCGAAAAGCTGCGCGCCGCATTCCGCTTCGAGCAAACTCATCGCCCGGCTGACAGCGGAAGCATCCATGCCCAATGCGCCGGCTGCGCCACGCACGGAGCCGATCTCGAGCACCTGCATGAAATAACGCAGGCGGCGCGCTTCCAGTTTGTCCTTGTCGAGACGGATCATGCCGGGCCGCCCAGACTGTTGATAAAAACGCAACGATAATCTCATTCCGCTGTCATTGATGCAAGACCGCATTTCGGAACAAGCTGGCGTACGGGAGTTGAAATGCAGGGCTTAAAGCACCCGCTGCTCGGTAATGACTAATCAGATATAGAGGAGCGCATTCATGACCACGGCTTCGGCCTCCATCGAACCACTCAGCGAACCGGCGGGCCGCGGCACCGCCGACAAGGTCAAGATTTTCATCGGCGTCGCACTCGTCGTTCTGCTCGCCGAAATCATCGGCGTCGTGCAGTTTCAGGTGGGTCCGGGCAAGGTTCTGCTTCAGCCCATGGTGTGGGCGCTGCTGCTTGCGGCAGCCTGGGGCATCGCGTCGCCCTACCTGCCGTCATCGCTGCGGATCGGCCTCGGTCTGCAAACCTTCGCCGGGCAGTTGCTCAACGCCGGCCTCATCCTGTTCATCGTGAAAATGGGCTTCACCGTTGGCGGCGCATTGCCGGCGGTGCGGCAGGCCGGTTGGGCGCTGCTGTTCCAGGAGTTCGGCCACACCTTCGGCACCTTGGCGCTCGGTCTCCCGCTCGCTCTGCTATTGGGGGTGAAGCGCGAAGCGGTGGGCGCGACGTTCTCCATTGGCCGTGAAGGCAACCTGGTGATCATCGGCGAGAAATACGGCATGAACTCGCCGGAAGGGCGCGGTGTGCTGGCCGAGTATATCACCGGTACCGTGCTTGGCGCGTTGTTCATCGCGTTGCTGGCCGGCTTCATCGCCAGCCTGCACATCTTCGATCCGCGCTCGCTGGCGATGGGCGCCGGCGTCGGATCGGGCAGCATGATGGCGGCGGCGATCGGCGCCATCAACGGCCAGAGCCCGCCCGAGATGGTCAAGGACCTGACGGCGATTGCCTCGGCGGCAAACCTGATGACGGCCGTGCTGGGGTTCTACTTCGCGCTGTTCCTCTCGCTGCCGGCCTGCTCGTGGCTTTACGACAGACTGGAGCCGGTGCTCGGACGGTTCTCGAACTTCAAGACCGGTGAAATGGCTCCGACCGTCGCCAGCGCCGGCGAGACCCATGGCGGCCACGGGGCATTCGGCTTTCCGGACTCGCTGCTGGCCTGGATCATCGTTGCTATCGGTGTGCTGATCGGCAACACGCTGACCTATCATGTTCCGGTGATGACGTCGATGATCGGCCTCGTGATCGTGCTGGGGGTTGCGCTGTTGGTTCATGTGCTATCGAGCCTCTTGAAGAAGATACCGCACATCTTCGTGCTGGTGATCGTCACCACCGTGCTCGGCGTTCCCGGCCTGTTGCCGTTCTCCAACGCGATGATCGCGTCGGTCGACAAGCTGAACTTCCTGGCGTTCACCACGCCGGTGCTGGCGCTCGCCGGTTTCTCGGTCGCCAAGGATGTGCCGATCTTCAAGCAATTGAGCTGGCGCATCGTGGTAGTGTCGTTGACCGCCGCGGCCGGTACTTTCCTCGGCGCCACCGTGATCGCCGAATTCTTCCATCGCTGACTTAATCGAAAGGCGAATCTAGTATGTCCACGAACTTCGGAATCGAAAGCGACACCTGCGCGCGCATGACGGATTGGCGTCACGATCTTCATGCCAACCCGGAAACCGCGTTCGAGGAACATCGCACGGCGCAGATCGTCGCCGATGCGTTGATGGAAATGCAGATCGCCGTCGATCGCGGTCTTGGCGGCACCGGCGTTGTCGGAACGTTGAAGAACGGCGAGGGCCCGAGCATTGCGCTGCGGGCCGACATGGACGCGCTCAACATGACGGAATTGGGCGCCAGCGCGCACAAGTCCACCCGCGAAGGCAAGATGCACGGCTGCGGCCATGACGGTCACACCGCGATGCTGCTCGGCGCCGCCGTGCATCTGGCGCGGCACCGGCCGTTCCGCGGCACCGTGCATTTCGTGTTCCAGCCCGCCGAGGAAAACGAAGGCGGCGGCCGCAAGATGGTCGAGGAAGGTCTGTTCGATAAATTCCCGGCCGATGCGGTCTATGGCATGCACAACATTCCGCAGATGCCGCGCGGCAAGTTCGGCATCCGCACCGGCATCGCGACCGCGTTTCTCGATACGTTCGAAATCACTGTCACCGGCAAGGGGTGCCATGCTGCGGCGCCCGAAACCGGTATCGACTCCGTCGTGATCGCCGCCAACCTTGTCACCACGTTGCAGAACATTGTCAGCCGCCGGATCGGCGCAATCGAAGCTGCGGTCGTCACCGTGACGCAGATTCACGGCGGCGACACCTGGAACGTCGTTCCCGAGCAGGTCGTGATGCGCGGCACCGTGCGCACGCTCGACGCAGGCATTCAGGATCGGGTCGAAGCCGCGATGAAGGAGGTCTGCGCCGGTGTTGCGCAGGCGCACGGCGCGACCATCGATCTTCAATACATGCGCGGCTATCCCGGCGTCATCAACACGCCGGACGAAACCAACGCTGCTGCTGCGGCGGCCTCGCGGCTGGTCGGGGACGAGCAGGTGATGACCGACATCAAGCCTGCGATGGGCTCGGAAGACTTCGCCTTCATGCTGCAGAAGCGGCCGGGTGCCTACATCTGCATCGGCGCTGGCGAAACCGCCAACGATCCGCCGTTGCACAATCCCTATTATGACTTCAACGACGCGATCCTGCCGCTCGGCGCTGCGTACTGGGTGGAACTGGTCAAGCAGCAATTGCCCGCAGCTTGATGCTGTCCGTCTTCGACATCTTCAAGATCGGTATCGGCCCGTCGAGTTCGCATACGGTGGGGCCGATGCGCGCGGCTGGCCAGTTCGTCCATGCGCTTGAGCTAGATGGACTGCTGGCGCAGGTGGCGCACGTCAGGGTCGATCTCTACGGATCGCTCGGCGCAACCGGTCGCGGTCACGCGACCGATCTCGGCGTCATCCTCGGCCTGTTCGGCGAGATGCCCGACACCATCGATCCGGCGACCGTCAAGCCGCGGTTCGCGGAGGTGCAGCGCTCCGGATTGTTGCCGCTCGGCGGCAAGCATCCGATCGCGTTCCAGCGTTCGCGCGATATCGCATTTCTCGGCGAACAGTCGATGCCGGAGCATCCCAACGCCATGCGATTCGTCGCGTCGGCGGAGGATGGCGCGGTGCTGTCGGAACGTTGTTACTTCTCGGTGGGCGGCGGCTTCGTCACGGAAAGCGGTGCGCACGCGGTTGTCGCCGGCAACGCCGATTTGACGTGGCCGTATCCCTTCAAGACCGGCGATGAACTTGTGGCGCTGGCGAAATCCAACGGCATCTCGATCGCCCAATTGATGATGGCGAACGAGCGCGTCTGGCGGTCTGAAGCGGACGTGCGTGCCGGTCTGCTGCGAATTTGGCAGGTCATGAAAGACTGCGTCCGCCGCGGCTTCGGCCTTGATGAGGAAGAAGCAGAAGAACGTCTTCCCGGGGCGCTCGGCATCCGCCGTCGTGCGCCGAAGCTCTATCGCGAATTGCTCGAGCGCGGACATAACGTCGTCGGTGGCGATCCGTTGGCGGCGATGGATTGGGTCAATGCGTTCGCGATGGCGGTCAACGAACAGAATGCCTCTGGCGGCCGTGTCGTCACTGCACCGACTAACGGCGCGGCGGGCATCATTCCGGCCGTGTTGCACTATTACGACAAATACACGCCCGGCGCGTCGGATGATGGTGTGATCGAATTTCTGCTTACCGCCGGGGCCATCGGCCTGCTCTACAAAGCTAATGCGTCGATCTCCGGCGCGGAGGTGGGATGCCAGGGCGAGGTCGGCGTCGCGTGTTCGATGGCGGCCGGCGCGCTCGCGGCGGTGCTCGGCGCGAGCGTCGCCCAGATCGAGAACGCCGCCGAGATCGGCATGGAGCACAATCTCGGTTTGACCTGCGATCCGGTGGGCGGCATGGTTCAGATACCGTGCATCGAGCGCAATGCGATGGGTGCGGTCAAAGCCATCAACGCCGCGCGCATGGCGTTGCGCGGAGACGGCAATCACTATGTCTCGCTCGATGCGGTCATCAAGACGATGCTGCAAACCGGCGAGGACATGAAGTCGAAGTACAAGGAAACCTCGCTCGGCGGCCTCGCGGTGAACGTCGTCGAGTGTTGACAGTGGTGCTGTCGCAGATCGTCGCCGTACTTTAGAGTGGGATGAATCTGGCTTGAAGCGTCATTGCGAGCGCAGCGAAGCAATCCAATCTTTCTTCTTGGTTTCTGCATTGCTTCGTCGCAAACGCTCCTCGCAATGACGAACAAAATGAGCGATCGAACCTGAGTTTATCTTGCGCTAACAGGTCCGTTACTGCACTTCCGAGGAAAGATCATGTCGGCCGCTTTTGAAACCCTTGCTTCAGATACGGCGAACTTCTCGTTTGACGTCGGCGGCGCGACGATCGGACCTGGCGATATCGCGGCTGCCGCAGCGACGCTGCGTGGTTCGATCTTCGTCACGGATTGCAGCCAGAGCCGGACGCTGAGCGAGATTTGCGACTGCAACGTCTGGCTCAAGTTCGAGAACCTCCAGTTCACCGCAACCTTCAAGGAGCGCGGCGCGCTCAACCGGCTTTCCGCGTTGTCAGCCGACGAACGTCGGCGCGGCGTCATCGCGATGTCGGCGGGCAATCATGCGCAAGGCGTGGCCTATCACGCCAAGCGCCTCGGAATCCCCGCAACCATCGTGATGCCGATCGGCACGCCGATGGTGAAGGTCGAGAATACGCGGCGGCACGGCGCCGAGGTGATCATCACCGGGCAGACCCTCGAGGAAGCCGGCAAGTTCGTGCTTGAACATGGCCAGGCCCATGGCCTGACGCTGATCCACCCCTACGACGATCCGCTGATCATCGCGGGGCAGGGCACGATTGCGTCAGAAATGCTGCAAGCCGTTCCGCAACTCGAGACGCTGGTCGTCCCGATCGGCGGGGGTGGCCTTATCTCCGGGATTGCGATCGCGGCCAAGGCCATCAACCCGAACATCCGCATCATCGGCGTTCAAGCAAAACTCTATCCGTCGATGTACAATGTCATCAAGGGAACGGATCTGCCGAGCCGCGGCGACACGCTTGCCGAGGGTATTGCGGTGAAGTCACCCGGGCTCATCACTCGCGAAATCATTAGACGACTAGTCGATGACATCGTTCTGGTGTCGGACGACGACATCGAGCGCGCCGTCGCGATGCTGATCTCGGTCGAGAAGACAGTGGCGGAAGGCGCGGGCGCGGCCGGCCTCGCCGCTGTGCTAGCCTCGCCCGAGCGCTTCAAGGGCGCGAACGTCGGCTTGATCCTGACCGGCGGCAATATCGATACGCGCTTGATCGCGTCGGTCCTGACTCGCGACCTCGCGCGCGAAGGCAGGCTCACTCAACTCGCTATCGACATCGTCGATCGTCCCGGTCAATTGGCGCTGGTTTGCAACCTGCTGGCGGAGGCGGGTGCCAACATCATCGAAGTCTCGCATCAGCGGACATTCTCGGACCTGCCGGCCAAGGCCGCGCTGCTCCAACTGGTGATCGAAACCCGCGACAGGGAACACCTGAACGACGTGCTGGCGCGACTGGCCGCGAAAGGCCTCGGCGTCCGGACGTGATGTAAGCCGGTCTATAGCGAGAGAAATTGAGTTTGAACCGTCAGTGCGAGCGAAGCGAAGCAATCCAGAAGGCCACGAAGGAATGACTGGATCGCTTCGTCGCTTCGCTTCTCGCAAGGACGAGTAGCTGAGCAGTCAAATCCAGGTCAATCGCGTTCTATTCGCCTTCGCCGAACTTGCTGCCGACGAGGTTGGCGATGGCGGTGATCGCTTCGGCCGCATCCGCGCCGGTCGCAGAGACAGTAATGGTGGTGCCTGGACCGGCCGAGAGCATCATCAGGCCCATGATCGAAGAACCGCCGACCGTCTCGCCGTTACGCGTGACGGTTACGTCGGCATTGAAGCGCTCGACCAGTTGCACGAACTTGGCGGAAGCGCGCGCGTGCAGGCCGCGTTTGTTGGTGATGGGCAGTTCACGCGTCACCGGTCCGGACGACGACGCGGCGCCGGCCGCGCCGGCGTTGCTGGAAAGGGGGAGGTCGTCGGGCGGTGGGCTCATTTTCCTGCGAGGACGCGACTGGCGATGGTGACGTATTTACGGCCCGCCTCCTGCGCGGCCGCGATCGCCTCCGGCAGGGGCAAATCGTTGCGTACCTTGGCGAGTTTCACCAGCATAGGCAAATTGATGCCGGCGAGAACCTCGACCTTCGGCCTGCTCATGCAGGAGATCGCAAGATTCGACGGCGTGCCGCCGAACATGTCAGTGAGGATGGCGACGCCATTGCCGCTGTCGACGCGGTTGACGGCTTCAATGATATCGCTTCGACACAAATCGGCGTCGTCCTCGGCGCCGATCGTGATCGCCTCGATTTGCTTTTGCGGACCCATCACATGTTCGAGCGCCGCCCTGAATTCGTCGGCAAGGCGCCCATGGGTCACAAGAACCAGACCAATCATCGAAAACTCCTCGCGGGTGCTTTGGTGCACCGCACGAACGGGCCACTTTGACCATCCGGCGCTCCCGCGCAAGGGGGGAGCATCACGATTTTCCCTAAATTTCGCCACAAGGCGGGAACTGGGGTGGGTCTAATCGGTGGCAACAACGGGACCTATATGGTTATCAATTTCGCCCGGACAATCTTCCCTTGCTGAAGCGGACGATATGGATAGAGGGCGCGTGGTGAGCGCGGCGATGATCAAGGGCAGCGGAGAAAAGCCAGTTTGCACAGGGATTCGCGGCAATTCGATCCCTGAAAGGGTCGTTGTCAGACTTTCCGGAGCGGGCAGGCGGGTTCCGTCGGTGGCGTCGAGATCGACAACCCAGCCGACGGGGGCCTCGGACACAAAGTCGCAGCGCCGGATGCCGAGCCCGCGAATTTCGATCAATCCCGCGAGGCGGGGCGCGGACCGTGCCCACAACCGACCCTGCCGCGCTTCCAGATAAATCCGGTCGTCACCGATCAGCGCCGCCGCCGGAATCTGACCGCTGCGCCCAGCCAGAACCAGTTCGAAGGCGGTTCGGCTTTTGCCGGAGCCTGAAGGGCCACGGATCAGGACACCTTCCTGGCCAATCAGAACAGCGGATGCGTGGACGCTTTGGGCGTCCGCCGGGCTTTCGTGGGGATCGGCGGGCGCGGCCGTCATGTCGTCGGTAGCCGCACGACGAAGCGGGCGCCGGCAACCGTCGGCTGGCCATCCTCGTCGGCACGGCCCTTGCGGTTCTCGGCCCAAATGCGGCCGCGATGGGCTTCAACGATCTGTTTCGAGATCGAGAGGCCGAGCCCGGAGTTCTGCCCGAAACCCTGATGCGGCCGGTCGGTATAAAACCGCTCGAAGATGCGCTGGAGCGCATCGTCGCGAATGCCGGGGCCGTTGTCGTCGACCACGATTTCGATTTCGGATTTGACGCGGCGGCAGGTGACGTGAACCTTGCCGCCGGGCTGCGAGAACGATTGCGCGTTCACCACCAGATTGGAGATCACCTGTCCGAGCCGCGAGTCGTGACCAGGGATCGAGAAGGTATCGGCGGAACCACCCTCGAAGCGGGTTTCGACTGCAACGTCGTGGCCGAGCCGCGTCTCGTTGGCGACCGAGGTGAGCGTGGTGAGAAGACGCCGCAACTCCACCGGTGCCACATCCTGCCGCTGCAATTCGGCGTCGAGCCGGCTGGCGTCGGAAATGTCGGAGATCAGGCGGTCGAGCCGGCGCACGTCATGTTCGATCACCTCCAGCAACCGCGCGCGGCTGGTGTCGGTCTTGGCGAGCGGCAGCGTCTCCACCGCCGAACGTAGCGACGTCAGCGGGTTCTTCAACTCGTGGGCGACGTCGGCGGCGAACATCTCGATCGCTTCGATGCGGTTGTAGAGCGCTTCAGTCATGTCGCGCAGCGCGCCGGACAGATGGCCGATCTCATCGCGGCGACGGGTAAAGTCGGGAATCTCCACGCGGGTCTTGATGCGATGGCGAACGCGCTCGGCACCGGCGGCCAGTCGGCGTACCGGGCCCGCGATGGTGCTGGCGAGCAGCAGCGACAGCACGATCATCACCACCATGGCGACGCCGAACACTTTCAGAATCGCCAGCCGTTCCGCCGTCACCATCTGGTCGATGTCGTCGCCCTGTGTCGACAGCATCAACGCGCCGTGGATGGCGCGGAAACGTTGCACCGGCACAGCGACCGAGACGATGATCTCGCCACGATCGTTGATGCGCACCATGCTGGACTTGTCGCCCTTGAGCGACTCCGCGACTTCCTCGTAGCCTTTGCCGTTCTCCGGTCCCAATTCGCGGTAGAGCGGAAGCTCGCCGCGATTGAGCCAGGTACGGACAGCGATCATAGCGCGTTCCATCAGGCCCGGCTTCTCGGTGGTGGGCGGCGACAGTTCGAACCGCATGACGTCGCCGCGGCCATACAGGCTGCGGCTGTCGAGGATCAGCACGCCGTCGCGATCGTAGATGCGCGCGCGCGTCTTGGTCGGCGAGATCAGCCGGCGCAATACCGGTGCGACACGCTCCGGATTGATCGGGAAATCCAATGTGGCGAGTTCGTCGGGCGCGGCATAGGTTTCGCCCGGCTTGAGATCAAGCAGGCGATCCGGATCGATGGTGATGGTGTTGGTTTCCACGGTCGCTGAGGCTGCGATGGCGCCTGCGATGATCTCGCCCTGCACCAGAAGACTCTGCGCGCGCGCGTCGATCAGTCCGGCCCGGAATTGCGACAGATAGAGAATGCTGGCGACCAGCGCGATCAGGCCCGCCAGATTAAGTGAGACGATTCGCCGCGTCAGGCTGGAAAAGCTGACGGTGAAGAAGAACTGCCCGATGCGTTGCAGCCAGACCAAGGGGCGCCGCCAGGTCGGCACGGTGTCCGGTGCTGTGGTGGAGGAAGCTCCGGCCGCCGAGACGACGTCGTCAATGGTCTCTCGATCAGGCTGTGTGCGATCCAGCAATGGCTAAACCCGCCCGGTTGTTTCAGTTCTGCGCCCGCGGGCACGCTAGGTCGGTGGTTCTAATTGTATCTATAGACCACCGCCGCAGGTTCGTCAGGTCACAAAGCGCGACGCCGTGCGCGTCCACCGGGCGCGCGCACGGTTCTCTCAAGCGCTTCGATCAGGTCTCCTTGAAGCGATAGCCGACGCCGTACAGGGTTTCGATCATCTCGAAGTCGTCGTCGACAACCTTGAATTTCTTGCGCAGGCGCTTGATGTGGCTGTCGATGGTGCGGTCGTCGACGTAAACCTGATCGTCGTAAGCCGCGTCCATCAGCGCGTTGCGGCTTTTCACCACGCCCGGCCGCGTCGCTAAGGCCTGAAGGATCAGGAATTCGGTGACGGTCAGCGTCACCGGTTCGTTCTTCCAGGTGCAGGTGTGGCGTTCGGGGTCCATGCGCAGCAGGCCGCGATCCAGCGCCTTGGCGTCGGTTTCCTTCGGCACGGCCGCCGGGTCCTTAGGCGCCGAGCGGCGCAGCACCGCCTTGACGCGCTCGACCAGAAGCCGCTGCGAGAACGGTTTCCGGATGAAATCGTCGGCGCCCATCTTGAGCCCGAACAACTCGTCGATCTCCTCATCCTTGGAGGTGAGGAAGATCACCGGAAGATCCGACTTCTGACGCAGACGGCGCAGCGTCTCCATGCCGTCCATGCGCGGCATCTTGATATCCAGTACCGCGAGGTCGGGCGGACTGGTGCGGAAGCCGTCCAGCGCGGAGGCGCCGTCGGTGTAGGTCATGATGCGATAGCCTTCGGCTTCTAACGCAATGGACACCGAAGTGAGAATGTTGCGGTCATCATCGACCAGAGCAATTGTGGGCATGAGCCTGCTTTCCGAAGCGGAGTGCCTTGTACGTCAACCTGTCCGACACTTTGGCGTATCGGGACGGTCATGAGAACCTGGTGGCGTGGATTTGACATTCGCAATTGGCATTACCGCGAACGACCGAGCGAATGCGAAACCGGACCACGCGCCAACGAGCAATGCAAGCTGGGCTGAAGTGTGGCCGAGTTCCAAACGTTCAAAACGACGGCGGGTTCCTGCTGTTGCCGTCAAAGGGGCTATATAACGGCCGAAATTGTAGAAAAAAGGCCTCAAAGCGGAAATTCGCGAGATTTAACAATGCGCCCTGATCCCGAATTCGATCCTCAAGGCCTGACCCGGAGCCTGCTGCGCCGGCGCCGACAAGGGGCTCTGGCCACCTTAATGGCTCAGGGAGGCGCTCCCTATTGCTCCCTGGTCAATGTCGCGAGCGACGTCGATGGCGCGCCGATTCTGCTGATTTCCCGATTGGCGGTGCATACCCGAAATCTATTGGCGGACCCTCGCGTGTCGCTGATGCTGGACGAGCGGGCGGCCGGCGATCCGCTGGAGGGTGCGCGGATCATGGTGGCGGGTGAGGCGCAGGAGGAGACCGGAGACGCGTTGCCGGGTCTGCGTCGGCGGTATTTAAATGCCCATCCTGATGCCGAAAACTTCGCCGATTTCCCCGACTTCGGGTTTTTCCGGATCCGAATCGATGGAGTTCATCTGGTCGCCGGCTTCGGCCGCATCGTCGATCTTGGCCCTGATCAGGTTCTGACCGATCTGACGGACTGCGAGACCCTGATCGAGGCGGAGCCGGACATCATCGCGCACATGAATGCCGAACATTTGGACGCGATGAAACTTTATGCAACGAAGCTGGCCGACGCCGCTGCGAACGACGAAAACTGGCGCTGCACGGGTTGCGATCCCGACGGAATCGACCTCGCAAACGGCGCGGAGGTGGTGCGGATTACCTTTCCGGGGCGGGTGCGCGATCCAAAGGCCCTGCGTGCAATCCTGCGGAGGCTCGCGGATGAGGCGCGAGGCTGCGGCGATTAAGGTGACCTATCCTTTATAGATGCGATCAAGTTCCCGGTGCGACCGGGGATCGGCTTGGCAAGGTGGGCGTTCGTGAGTATTAGATCGCAGACCTTGGCCTGGACAGGACGGTCTCCGCGTCGATGGCGCGTCTGGATGACCGCGCGGGTTCGGCGGCGGATTTCGAGGAGGAATTTTCGTGAAAGAACTGGGTGTACGTAACGGTGCCTTCGGCGCCGACAAATTCGGCTTAAAAAATCTCAAAGAGGTGCGGTGGAATCTCGGTGCGCCGCAACTCTACGAATACTCGCTGCAAGCCGGCGAGGCCGAAGTCACCGCCGACGGCGCGCTGTGCGCCGAAACCGGAATCTTCACCGGACGCAGTCCCAAGGACAAGTTCACTGTCCGCGACGCTTCCACCGACAAGACCATGTGGTGGGAAGGCAACCAGTCGATCACGTCCGATCAATTCCAGGCCCTCTACGAAGATTTCCTCAAGCACGCCGAAGGCAAGTCGCTGTTCGCGCAGGATCTCTACGGCGGCGCCGATCCGGCATTCCAGATTAAGACCCGCGTTTACACCGAACTGGCCTGGCACTCGCTGTTCATCCGCACTTTGCTGCGCCGTCCGGAAGCCGCCGAACTCGCATCGTTCGTCCCCGAACTGACGATGATCGATCTGCCCAGCTTCAAAGCCGATCCGAAACGCCACGGTGTGCGCTCCGAAAACGTTGTGGCCATCGATTTCGCCCGCAAGATCGTCCTGATCGGCGGGTCTTATTATGCCGGCGAGATGAAGAAGTCGGTCTTCACCACGCTCAACTACTATCTGCCCGAGAAGGGCGTGATGCCGATGCATTGCTCGGCCAACGTCGGCCCGAACGGCGACACCGCGATTTTCTTCGGCCTGTCCGGCACCGGCAAGACCACGCTCTCGGCTGATCCGAAGCGCACGCTGATCGGCGATGACGAGCACGGTTGGGGCAAGGACGGCGTCTTCAATTTCGAAGGCGGCTGCTACGCCAAGTGCATCAAGCTCTCCGCCGAAGCCGAGCCCGAGATTTACGCCGCCAGCACCCGCTTCGGCACCATTCTCGAAAACGTCGTGCTCGATCCGGCGACCCGTGTCGCGGACTTCGATGACGGCTCGAAGACGGAGAACACCCGTTCGGCCTATCCGCTCGATTTCATTCCCAACGCCTCGCACACCGGCCGCGCGCCGCAGCCGAAGAATCTGGTGATGCTCGCCGCCGATGCCTTCGGCGTGCTGCCGCCGATCGCCAAGCTGACGCCGGCACAGGCGATGTATCACTTCCTGTCGGGCTACACCGCGAAGGTTGCGGGCACCGAGCGCGGTCTTGGCAACGAGCCGAAGCCGGAATTCTCGGCCTGCTTCGGTTCGCCGTTCCTGCCGCGTCATCCGGCCGAATACGGCAACCTGCTGCGCGACCTGATCGCCAAGCACAATGTCGATTGCTGGCTGGTCAACACCGGTTGGACCGGCGGCAAGTACGGCGTCGGCAGCCGCATGCCGATCAAGGTGACGCGCGCGCTGCTCACCGCTGCCCTCGATGGTTCGCTGCGCAACGTCGAATTCCGCACCGACAAGTATTTCGGCTTCGCGGTGCCGACCGCGCTGCCGGGCGTGCCGAGCGAAATCCTCGATCCGGTGAACACCTGGAAGGACAAGGCCGAGTTCGACAAGACCGCGCGCAATCTCGTCGCGATGTTCCAGAAAAACTTCGCCGAGTTCGAAAGCCACGTCGACGCCGACGTGCTGGCGGCCGCGCCCGAAGTCAAGCTCGCGGCTGAGTAATCGCGCGATAATTTGATTGAAGTCACAAAGCCCGGCGCTGCGAAATCAGCACCGGGCTTTTGTTTTGCCTCTGCGTCGTTGGTGATCCCTCTACCGCAGCACCAGCTTGGAGAGCAGCGCCGCCAATTCGCTTTGGCGCGACACGCCGAGTTTGGCGAACACGCGCTTGAGCACGCCGCGCGCGGTTTCCTCAGCTATGCCGAGCTTTTCCGCCGCGGCGCGCGGCGCAAGCCCCGACCCGATGAGCGCGGCGACGCGCGCCTCGCCAAGTGTGATGCCGAGAACGTCACGGACCGTTGCCGGGTCGGCCGGTTCGTTAGCCTTCTGCTCGATCACCAGCGCGATGGCGCGCGTATGCGTCAGGAAGTGCTCCACGGAATTCGCCGGCGGCGTGATCGGCAGCAGGTAGATGACGAGGCGTCGATCCGACCCGGGACAATCCACCAGGATCGGCTTCGGCTGAAAGCCCAGCGTTCGGACATCGGTATCGTACATGCGCGCGATGCTCTCATCGAACTTGCGGCGCGCCGTGAGCGAGCGGATCTGCAAGCGGCCGTCCACCAGGCTGAGCGCATCGCCGAGAGAGGTCTGCCCGGCCGGATTGGCGAAGACGACGCGGCCCAGCGAATCCAGCGCGAAGACGCCGATGCCGATCCGCGTCAGCGCTTCGCCGAGCCCAAGACTGGCGAATTGAGCGTCCAGTAGCCGGATCGACAGCCGCAGAGAGCGCTCGATGTGCCTGCCGAGCATCGCAAGCACCTCAAGTTCAGCAGGGGAGAATTGCGGTTTGGTCTTCGCGTCGCGCTGAACGCTCAGAGCGACGCCCAGATTGGACGCCGGCGAAACGGCAACCGATCCGATCCAGCCGAGACCATGGCTGGCCATAAACTCGGTATAGAAGGGATCGCTGCGGATCTCGTCCTCGGAACAGATATCGCGATCGGCGAACGGCTCTCCGCTGAAGAAATATCCCTTTTCTCCCGCCCGGATCGCCTTGATATCGCGCCGGGACCAGCCCTGCTCGATGTAATCGCGCTGCGCTTCGCGCAAGCTCTCCGAGACGATCGTGCCGAAGGAACCGTCGTCCTTCTGCCAGATCAGGATGGCGCCGACGTCCCCGAAGCAACCGGCAACCTCAGCCAGCGCGCGCGGCCATTGCAGCGGGTCGGGTGCCGCCTCGTAAATGGTTTCCACGGTTCGCAGCAAGCGATCGGCCGGGGCAATCATGGGATGCATCGCGGCGGTAATGATCGCAATAAGCTACCGCTTTTTGGCGCGGAGGCGAGAGCGGCTCACATCAAGAAAACGTGTCGAGTCCGCTGCCGCGACGCGGAATTTCTCCTCGTTTCATGCCTTGAAGTAAGCAATCTGCTGCGTCGTTGCCAACAGCTTGCCGCTCGGTGACCACAGCGCGCCGGTTTGGTCGCCATAACTTTTGTGAAAGACGCTGGCATCCGAGACCGCGAGCACGTGGGTCGCATCCTCGGCAATCAGGTCCTCGGCGTCGGCATGGAAATAGGTGGTAAGCGAGACGGTGCCGAATGGCACAAGTTCGTTACGGACATGGAAGATGCGGGCGAAGAACGCATCCGACATCGACACCAGCGATAGCGCATCGAGGCGGCGCGGCGCGGTGTCGCCGATCCACAGCTTGGAAAATGGGCTCGCCAACTCGCCCGCTGCGACGGCGCCGAACAACGGCTGCCCTTCGACGAAGCGGAAATCGTACTGATACACCCACGTCATCTTGAGGCCGCTCTTGGGATAGCGCTTGGTTTCCGCGAACGGCGTGGCCTCGGGGCGTGCGACGGGACGGTGCGACCATGACGGCCGCCGCACCGCGAATACCGCGGTCGCGAAGGCGGCCGTCTCGCCGCCTTGTTGAGTCAATTCGACTGACCAGTGCTGGGTCGAGCGGTTGGCCTTGATCAGCCGCACGTCGAGATCGAACGGCCCCGCCGCGACCGGCGCGCAGTAGTTTACCGTCAGTGCCAGCGGGTCGCCCTCACGCTGCGAGTGTTCGACGATGGCGCGCAGCATGGTCGCGGCGGTGATGCCACCGAAGGGGCCGATGAAGGCCCAGTAGTCCTCGCTGGTGTGCCCGCTCCATTGGCTGTCGCCGGCACTGACGCGCGTGGCCTTGTCGAACACGTGTTCGGTGGTCTCAATCAGGCTGGTCATGGAGCGCTCCGGCAATAGCAAGACGTGGCGGAGCAGGGTCAAACGGTACTCCACGTTACAGGGAATGGCGTAACCGTCAGCGAATTTCAATGACCTCGCAGGTCATGGCCCGCGCAAATTGTCGCGTTGCGCGGACGGGTATCGCTGAGCGGATTAGCCGTGGCCGCGCTGATTGCGTTCCGGCTGCGACGGCGCGGCGATCACCGGGACGTCCCAGATATCCTCGGCATACTCGCGGATGGTGCGATCCGATGAGAACCACGCCATACGCGCGGTATTCAGGATGCTGGCGCGGGTCCAGGCCGAGCCAGCGCGCCACCGGCCGTCGATGGCGCGCTGGGCGTCGTAATAGGCATCGAAATCGGCGCTGACCATGTAGTGATCGATGTGGCGCAAGGCATGCCCGATGGGATGGAAGCGCGCCGGATCGTCCGGCGAGAATACGCCGGCTTCGATGGCGTGGATCGCATGCGCCAGCCGCTCCGAGCGTGCGATGACGTCGCTGGCGTCGAGCCCATGGGCGCGCCGCGCCATGACTTCCTCGGCGGTCATGCCGAAGATCTCGATATTCTCGGCGCCGACGTGATCGCGGATTTCGATATTGGCGCCGTCGAGCGTGCCGATGGTCAGCGCGCCGTTGAGCGCGAGCTTCATGTTACCGGTGCCGGAGGCTTCCATACCGGCGGTCGAAATCTGCTCGGAGAGATCGGCGGCGGGAATGATCACCTCAGCGAGGCTCACGTTGTAATCCGGCAGGAACGCGATCTTAAGTCGATTGCCGATGGCGGGATCGTTGTTCACGATATTCGCGACGTCATTGATCAGCTTGATGATCAGCTTGGCGTAGCGATAGCTCGCGGCCGCCTTGCCGGCGAAGATCTTGACGCGCGGCACCCAATCTCGCTGCGGATCGTCGCGCATCGTCTGATAGAGCGCGACGGCTTCGAGGATGTTGAGAAGCTGGCGCTTGTATTCGTGGATGCGCTTGATCTGCACGTCGAACAGCGCGCCCGCTTCGGTCTCGATGCCGAGACGCTCGTAGATCAATTTCGCCAACGCCGTCTTGTTGTGATGCTTGACGCGGCCGAAGTGCTGCTGAAACGCGGCGTCCCCGGCATAGCGTTCAAGTTGCGCCAGTTGGGCGGGATCGTCGAGCAGGGCGTCGCCGCAAACCTCGCGTAGCAGATCGGTCAAGCCCGGATTGGCCAGCATCAGCCAGCGGCGGAACGTGATGCCGTTGGTCTTGTTGGTGATGCGATCCGGATAAAGCCGATGCAGGTCGCGAAACACCGTTTCCTTCATCAAGTCCGAATGCATCGCCGAAACGCCGTTGATGCGGTGCGAGCCGACAAACGCCAGATAACCCATGCGGACCCTGCGGCCGGCTTTCTCGTCGATGATCGAGACCGAGGCTAGGAAGTCATTGTCATTCGGCCGGACGGCGCTGGCGCGATCGAGATGTGTGGTGTTGATGCGATAGATAATGTCGAGATGGCGCGGAAGCATCCGCTCGAACAGTTCGATCGACCAGACCTCGAGTGCTTCGGGCAGCAAAGTGTGGTTGGTGTAGGACAACGTCTTCGTCGTGACCTGCCATGCGGTGTCCCATGCCATGGCGTGGCGATCGACGAGAATGCGCATCAGTTCGGCGACCGCGAGGCTCGGATGCGTATCGTTCAGCTGCACGGCCGCCTTGCTGGCGAGCGCGTTCAATGAGCCATCGGCCTGCAGGTGACGATTGACGAGATCCTGCAACGAGGCCGAGACGAAGAAGTATTCCTGCCGAAGCCGCAGTTCGCGGCCGGCGACGGTCTCATCGTTCGGGTAAAGGAATTTGCAGATCGATTCCGCACGCGCCTGCATCGACATAGCGCCGAGATGGTCGCCGCTGTTGAATACGTCGAGCCGCAGCGGATCAGGCGCGCGCGCCGACCACAGCCGCAGTGCATTCACATGCGCGCCGCGCCAGCCGACGATGGGTGTATCGAAGGCCACCGCCTGCACCGTCTCGGCGGGGTGCCAGACGTAGGACTCGCGTCCCCTGTCATCGACGACGCGCTCGACATGGCCGCCGAAATGCACGTCGTAGACCAGTTCGCGCCGTGCGAATTCCCACGGGTTGCCGAACGACAGCCATTCGTCAGGATATTCCTGTTGGCGACCATCGGTGATGATCTGGCGGAACAGGCCGAAGTCGTAGCGGATGCCGTAACCGATGGCGGGGACGCCGAGCGTCGCCATGCTCTCCATAAAGCAGGCAGCGAGCCGGCCGAGGCCGCCATTGCCGAGCGCGGCGTCCGGTTCGCATTTACGCAGTTCGTTGAGGTCGACGCCGAGATCACCCAGCGCCGCGGCGAACAGCGGCAGCAATCCCATGTTGTTGAGCGCGTCGGTGAACAGGCGGCCGATCAGGAACTCGAGCGAGAGGTAATACACCCGCTTGCGGCCGGCATCGTAGTTGTCCTTCTCGGTCAGGAGCCAGCGATGCACGATGCGGTCGCGCAAAGCCAGCGCGGCGGCCCTGTACCAATCGTGCGTTGTCGCGATGCCGGCGTCCTTGCCGATCGCGAGCGTCAGCTTGCCGAGGATCGCGCTCTTGATGTCCGCAAGCGCCAACTCGTCGATCGGTTGGCGAGATTGCGAGACATGGTCTGCGAAGGAGTCATGCGGCAAATGATCAATCCTGAAACGACTATCGACGGGAGCATACTCCCATCGCGCGAGAGCGAAAACCCGTCGGGATGTTCTGTCACAGTGATGCGAACAATCGGAACTTATCGGTGATCGGCGACGTTCCGGATCACCATCCGTGAGAGTTGCACGACAAGTCCACGAAGCCGGTCATTCTCTTCAAGCACGGCGTCGATATCGATGCTGTCATCGTGACGCGAAACCTTGGGGCGCTTGATCTCGTTTGCGCGCTGGGGTGAGGGCGTGGTTGTCATCGTTGGCCTCTCTTCAGCGGAACTTATCGACATCATCGAATTGTGCTGACTCGGCGATCAAAACTATGACCGGCATAAGGAGAAATTGGGATCGGGGAACTCAGCGCCTTGGCCACGCGATATGGAACCCGCGAGTTTCCATACAGGCGTCATGTTGAAGGCCTCATCCGTGGCGGATAACAGAACGTCCCCGGAAGAGTTCCGAACGCTCACGCCAACCTCTTCTTAACGTTTTCCTAACCTTGGAACGAATTAAGAACAAAATAATAAGCTATTGATATATCATTGTGATTCGCTGTTGTGGCTGCACAACATCTAGGGTCTGTCATACCGTTTGAGGGCTATATGTCCACGATTGCCAGTCATCAGTTCGCGCTCACCCGCATCGCGGATTTCGCACGCTCGCTGTCGCGGCTGCATCAGATGTCGCATCGGCATCCGGTGGACGACGATCAGTTCGACCGCGCGTTCAATGCTGTGTGCATGTCGATATGGGGCTACACCACCGACGATTTCAGCGACGATTTGTTGTCGCTCGAAGATCACGCCTGGCTCGATACGCTTGATGAAGCCCATGCGCGCATCTTCGCCGCGGAGCACGGTTACGATCTGGTCGACGATGCAGGCATGCTGGCGGATTGGTGGGGCTACTGCTGGATGATTCTCGCCGAAAAGCGCGGACTGCTGACGCCGGAGAACAGAGCAGCCGCGCGCGCCGAGATCGAAGAAAAGTACCTCGCGGCGCCAAATGTTATCGGCGTCATCGTCGGCCGCTAGAGCAGCATGAACGGAGTTGAAATTGAATCGCTCAGGGAACCGAGAATGCCGTCAGTGCGAACGAAGCGAAGCAATCCACGCTCTTGAAGAATAAAGAAAGACTGGATTGCGTGGTCGCTGCGCTCCTCGCAATGACGAAGATGAAAGCGTTGCAAGCACTCTAGTTGACGATGGTGCGTTTCGCCTTCGGCATTGTCGCTGCTTGCACGGCAGGGTCGGGCGTTTGCGCTGCGGCGGCTTCGCTCAGCATGTCGCCATTGGCCGGTGCGACTTTCATCTCGCCGAGTTTTGCGCGCACGCTTGCGGTGAGTCCCGGATAATTGGCGACAGGCGCGAAGTCCGGGGCTTGGTCGGAGCCGAGCCGAACGCCGGTGTAAGCCACGAGGCCGTCGGCGGTCGCGACCACGTCGCCCGACCGCAGCGACGGATCCTGCGAGAGATCGACCTGCGCAAGGCCGGCGGGATCGCGGCCGTTGCAGGTGCAATCGGCTTTCAGTGCCTTGCGATAGGCGAAGGCATTGGCGCTGTCGGCATAGCGCTCGCCGTTGCTGGCGACCGCGCCATCGATGGTGCTGCCGGAATAGACCTTGGTTTGCGCGGCCGGGCAGAACGCCTGGCACATGCGTGCCGGCGTCGCGCCGCTCTTGACCGAGAGCGGGAAATATTTGCCGTCGCAGGTGCGTACGCAGAACGTGCCGCCGCGTCCGCCCGATGAGGTGGCGACGGGGCGCGGCGGCGCCGTATTCGGCTGCTGGTTCAGCCCGAACGGATCGGCGAAGAAGTTCGCCGCATTGGACGGGGCCGATTTCTGTTGCTGCTTCGGGGCATCGCCGAACAGGAAATCGAACAGGCCCTGAGCGGATGCGGACGGCACAACGGCGGATGACGTCATCGCTACGACGGCCGCGGCAAGGATGGTGCGGCCGCGTCGGGTCATTGAACGCAAATCTGTACGCAACGCGCACTCCAGCCGTCAGCGCAGCGCAGGTCGCGCCGCTTTGTCTGCCGGGAACTTTATCGCGGGATGGTAAACGAGATATGAGCGGCCGATCAGATGCCGACCAGCGACAGCACGATGAAGACCGGCAGCAGCACCGCGAGCGACCACAGCATGTAGCCGAAGAAGCTCGGCATCTTGATGCCGCGCTCGGTGGCGATGGCGTAGACCATGAAGTTCGGCGCATTGCCGATGTAGGTCATCGCCCCCATGAACACCGCGCCGAGCGAGATCGCGGCCAACACATGGGACAGATCGGTCATCAGGTGGGCGGCATCGCCGCCGGCCATCTGGAAGAACACCAGATAGGTCGGTGCGTTGTCGAGGAACGACGAGAGAATGCCGGTCAGCCAGAAATAGGCCATCGGATTCGGGCTGCCGTCGCCGCGCGTCACCATGCTCAGCACGGAGCTGAACGCGCCGTGCGACCCGGCTTGCAGCATCGCCATCACCGGCACGATGCAGATGAAGATTCCGGCGAACAGGATCGCGACTTCCTTGATCGGTCCCCAGCTAAAGCCGTTGGCGGCGCGGTCTTCCTTGCGGGTCAGAACGATAGAGGCGATCGCCACCAGCACGAAAATGCCGTCGCGCACCAGGTCCTGTAATTCGAGATGCACGTCCGCAATGGTGAAGGTGACGCCGGGCCGCCATTGCGCGCTCATCAGGATCGCGCCGATGATGACGGCGATCAGCACGAAATTGACAACGCCATGCAATTTCAGCGGCGAGTCCGGTGTGGGGTCGGCCGGATGCGGCTTCCGGTCGTCGCGGCGATGAAAGTAGATGTCGATCACGGCGAAGATCGCCAACACCACTGCGCTCACCGCAAGCGTCTCGGGCCACAGATGCTGCGTGGTCCAGAAGAAGTCGACGCCCTTGAGGAAGCCGATGAATAGCGGCGGATCGCCGAGCGGGGTCAGCGAACCGCCGATGTTGCAGACCAGGAAGATGAAGAAAACGAAGACGTGGGCGTTGTACTTGCGATCGTCGTTGGCGCGGATCAGCGGCCGGATCAGGATCATCGCCGCACCCGTGGTGCCGACGAGGCTGGCAGCCGCGGTGCCGATGGCCAGCAAGGCGGTGTTGGTGAAGACGCTGTCGTGCAGGTTGCCTTCGAGGTAGATGCCGCCGGCCACGGTGAACAGTGCCAGCAAGAGCAGAATGAACGGCATGTATTCGAGCAGCGCCGTATGCGCCAACGTCGTCGTCACGGTATGCAGATCGGTGGTGAGCAGCAGCGGAACCACCACGAGCGCCGACCAGAAAGTCGTGAACTTGCCGAAGTGATGTTCCCAGACGTGCGGATAGAATACCGGTCCGGTGGCGATGCAGAGCAGGATGCCGACAAACGGCAGTGCCCACAGCCAGCTCAGCTTGGTGCCGTCGAGCCCCTCCGCCGCATAGGCCGCATCCGGCCACGCCATGAGGGCCAGCACGGCGAAAACGGGGAGCGCGGCGGCGAGGGTTGAGCGGAGGGTCGTGGGCACGAGCGGACGCTTATCCTGGAATCGGAGATCGACCCGCCGAACGGCGGGTTACGCTCATCTATTGAGGAATTCGGAGGCCTTGAACAGTGAACGAAAGGCGATGCCGGCTCCAGCAAAGGTCTCGGTCGCGCCTTCGTCGCGATCCACCATGGTGAACACCAGTGCGATCTCGGCGCCGGCGTCGCGTACCGCTTCCACCGCCTTGATGGCGGAGCCGCCGGTGGTGGTGACGTCCTCGACGATCACCACGCGCTTGCCGCGCAGGCTCTCCCCCTTGGCCAGCCCCTCGACCGCCAGCCGCGCGCCATGTTCCTTTGGCTTCTTGCGGACGAAGAAGGCGGCGATCGGCGCCTTCTTCAGCCACGACAGTTGCGCGATGGCGCCGGCCAGCGGCACGGCGCCCATTTCGAGGCCGCCGACATAATCCAGCTTGTCGTCCTTGAGCGCATCGAAGGTAAGTTCCGCCAGCAGCGCCGCACCCTCGGGATCGAGCATGGTCGGCTTCAGGTTGACGTAGAAGTCGCTCTTTCGCCCGGACGCGAGGGTGATTTCGCCGCGCCCGAAGGAGCGGGTGAAGATGATGTCAGCAAGGCGGGCACGCGAGGCGGAATTGGACACGGCAAGGACTTTCAGGTCGGAGGGATCGGCGGACCCTAACGGCCATGGCCCCGCCTTTCCAGTGCGGATGGCGCTTCGTCAACAGCGCATCCGGGAGGGCCCCGGATGCCAAAACCGCCGGTTATCCGCCTCGCACCGGCCCCATCAGGGTGTCCGGCAGCCAGGTCGCGATCTCCGGGAAGATACAGAGGATCACGATCGCCAGCATCATGCACAGCACGTAGGGAATGGTGCCGTACATGATCTTGGTCACCGGCACGTCCGGGGCGATCGAATTGACGATGTAGAGATTCAATCCGACCGGCGGATGGATCAGTCCGATCTCCATGTTGATGGTGATGATGACGCCGAACCAGATCGGATCGAAGCCTGCGGCGGTGATGATCGGCAGCAGGATCGGCGCGGTCATCAGGATGATCGCGGCCGGTGGAATGAAGAAGCCGCACACCAGCAGGAAGACGTTGATGAGGAACATCAGCACCCAGCGGTTGACGTGCATGTCGGCGATGGCCTGCGCCAGAGTCTGGGTCAGATACAGCGAAGTGAGCATGTAGCCGAACAGCACGGCGGCGGCGATGATCATCAGGATCATCACGGATTCCCGCGTGGTGTCGTAGAGTATCAGCCACCATTTGTCCGGCGACCACATCCGGTAGATCACCACCGCGAGCACCACGCACAGCGCGGCGCCGACGCCGGCGGCTTCCGACGGCGTCGCGACGCCGCCATAGAGCGTGTACATGACGCCGAGGATCACCAGCACGAACGGCAGGATTTTCGGGATCGATTGAAACTTCTCGCGCCACGAATAGCGGAAGTCGAGCGCGTGGGAGCGGAAGCCGCGCTTCCAGAGGATGAACATCGTCCACAGGATGAACAGCGCGGTGAGCAGGATGCCCGGCAGCACGCCGGCGAGGAACAGTCGGCCGATCGAGCTTTCGGTGGCGATGCCATAGAGGATGAAGGTGATCGACGGCGGGATCAGGATGCCGAGCGTGCCGCCGGCGCAGATCGCCCCGGTGGCGACGTCGTCCGGATAGCCGCGGCGGCGCATCTCGGGAATGCCCATCTTGCCGATGGCGGCGCAGCACGCCGGTGACGAGCCGGTCAGCGCGGCGAAGATCGAGCAGGCGCCGATGTTGGAGATCACGAGGCCGCCCGGCACGCGATAGAGCCAGCGGTCGAGTGCCTCATAGAGATCCTTGCCGGCGGGCGAGGAGCCGATAGCCGCGCCCATCATCACGAACATCGGGATCGAAACCAGCGTGAAATCGTGCAAGCTACCGTAGAAGGTTTCGGCCGCCACCTGAAGCGCATCGACGCCTTGGAAGATGACGAGGAAGCTGATGGCAATCGCGCCGAGCGCGAAGGCCACCGGCGCACCGGACAGCAGAATGACCAGCGTGACGACGAGAACGAGGCCGCCTTGAACTGCCGGGCTCATGCGGCCTCCTTCGGGGTCAGGCCGAAGGGCGGTTCGCGGCCGGTAATCAGGTTATAGAGACTGGCGACATATTGCAGCGACAGGATGCCGAGGCCGATCGGCATCGCGGCGTAAGGAATCCACAGCCGCACCCGCCACATGGTGTCGGAGGCCCAGTTGTTGCTCCACGCCTCGTGCCAGAATTGAAAGCCGAGCACCGTCATGGTGGCGCAGAACGCGAACGACATCAGCCCCGCCGCCAGTGCCAGCCAGAACCGCGCTGTCTGGCCGAGATAGAGCGGCAGCACGTCGACGTTGACGTGGCCGCGGTTCAGCAACAGGAACGGCGCGCCGATAAAGGTGGCGGCGATCAGGCTGTAGGTGGTGAAGTCGGTCTGCCAGATGGTGTTCTGGTTCAGCACGCTGCGGACGAACACCATGTGGCAGACCACAACGACCGCCGCCGCGATCAGCAGTGCCGCGATGACGCCGCACAGTTTCGAGATCAGCGTGATGGCGCGAATATAAAGGTCCATAAGGATAATTCCGACATGAGCGGCAACGGCCGGCGGCGGTCCATATGCGTTTATGGTGGTTCACTTGTTCGTCATTGCGAGGAGCGAAGCGACGAAGCAATCCAGAACTGTTTCAGTAAGGACTGGATTGCTTCGCTTCGCTCGCAATGATGGTTCGATCTTAGGTGTTACGCCGCGCCCGGCTTATTTGACGGCCAGCGCTTCGTCGATCAGCTTCTTGCCGTCCGGCACTTCCTTGGCGAAGGAGGCGTAGGAGCTTTTCTGCGCCACCTTGATCCATGCGTCGTATTCCTCGGGCGTCAGCGTCACCACTTCGACGTTGTGCTCCTTGAAGGTCTTGGTCAGCTTGTCGTCGAGACCCTTGCTCTCCTTGACGAAATACTCCTGCGCTTTCTTGCTGGCGGCGCGCAGCGCGTCCTGCTGCGGCTTGGTCAACTTGTCGTAGGTCTTCTTCGAGATCAGCACCGGCTCGTACATGAACCACAGCGCGTTGTCGCCGGGTGCGGTGATGCACTTGACCTGCTCGTAGAGCCGGAATGACATGAAACTGCCGGCGCTGGTGTCGGTGGCGTCGGCGACGCCGGTTTGCAGCGCGTTGTAGACTTCGTTGCTTGGGATCGAGACGATCGATGCGCCGGCTTCCTGCCACATCGCGGCGAAGGTCGGCCCCGCAGAGCGAACCTTCAGCCCCTTGATGTCGTCGGGCTTGCGGATGCACTTGTCCTTGGAGGCGATCGCTCCGGCGAGCCAGGCGTCGGCCAGCACCAGAACGCCGGCTTTCTCGATATGCGCCTTGATGTCCTTCATAAACTGCGAATCGTTGAGGCGGGCGGCGCGCTCGTGGTTGCGCACCAGCCCCGGCATCAGCGTTGCGCCGAAGGCGCGGATCTTGCCGCTGGCGTAATCGAGCGGGAACGAAGAAATGTCGAGCTGGCCGCGCGTCATCGCGTTCCACTGCTCGTTCGGTTTGAATAGTGAAGCGCCCGGATAGACCTGGATGTCGAGGCCGACATTGGCGGCCTTCACGTCGCGGGCGATGATCTGCACCATTTCGTCGCGCGGATCGCCCTTGCCGCCGGGGAACTGATGGGATGCCTTGAGCACCGTCTGCGCTTGGGCGGCCATGCTGAAAGCGGCAACAGTGGCCACTCCTGCCAAAACAGTGATCAGTTTCCTCATCGTCATCCTCCCGTTGTGTATTTTGTTATGAAGGTATTAGAGCGGGCATGAGTGTGGACTGTCAATTGATCGTCCGATGAATGTCGATGCCTCGGCGTTGGCTCTGCCGTGCATCGTCTTTCGCGATGCAAGAAGAAGGTCACTCTATCCCCGCCTTCGCATGTGTGCGGTGCACAGGACCTCGCGCGAATCTGGGCTATACTCGAACGATGATGGATCGCCGCCTGATTCTCTCGCGCCTGCTATTGTCGGGTATTGTCGCCGGTGTGGCGCTGTTCATGTCCGCTACGTCCCGCGCGCAGGAGAAGGGGACGCTGCACCCGAAGCCGCTGCCGGTACTGGCCCATCCCGACGATCCCAATTTGCCGGCGAAACAGTTGTTCGGCCGCAAGACCAAGCCCAGCGTCCAGCCGCCGCAAGCGATCGGCTTCTACGCCAAGGGCTGCCTCGCGGGTGGCGCCGAACTTCCGATCAATGGGCCGACCTGGCAGGTGATGCGGTTGTCGCGCAATCGCAACTGGGCGCATCCGGACATGGTGGCGCTGGTCGAGAAGCTGTCCGCGAAGGTGCATCGCGTTGCAGGTTGGCCGGGGCTGTTGATCGGCGATATGGCGCAGCCGCGCGGCGGGCCGATGATCACCGGCCACGCCAGTCACCAGATCGGGCTCGATGCCGATATCTGGCTGACACCGATGCCGAATCGGATGCTGTCGCGCAACGAGCGTGAGGAAATGTCCGCCGTCGACATGGTGCGCACCGATCGGCTCGATATCGATCCGCGGGTCTGGACGCCGCATCATCTCGAAGTCATTCGCGCGGCGGCGCTGGAGCCGCGCGTGGAACGCATTTTCGTCAATGCCGCGATCAAGAAGGCGCTGTGCCGCGAGGCGCGGGGCAATCGGAACTGGCTGTCGAAGGTGCGGCCGATGTACGGCCATAACTATCATTTTCACGTCCGCATCACTTGCCCGGCGGGCAACAGCGAGTGCACGCCGCAGGCGCCGCCCTCGGACAGCGAGGGCTGCGCGGCCTCCGATCTGGCCTACTGGTTCAGCGACGCGGTGCTGCATCCGAAGCCGAGGCCGAAGCCGCCGAAACCGCCGCATCAGATCACGCTGTCGGAATTGCCCCCGGCGTGCCGGCTCGTATTGAAGGCGCCTTGAGACGCGTGGCCGCCCGGCGGCCCCTATCTGATCGTTTCAAAATGCGCTAAGGTGCCGCGTCGCGATGCCGTTACGCACGCGACCTCACAGGGATGGCGGTCCCGGTTCAATTCCCATTCGAGCATCTCGAAGCATAACGGGAGACCGCCGTGCGTATCAGCGCCCGCAATCAGATCAAAGGCACCGTCGTCGAAGTCACGAAAGGCGCCACCACCTCGCATGTCCGGGTCGATATCGGCAACGGCCAGACCGTGACCTCGTCGATCACCAACGAGGCGGTCGATGAACTCGGCATCAAGACGAAGGGGCATGTCACGGTCGTCATCAAGGCGTCGGACGTCATGATCGCGGTGGACTGACGATGCGACGTCTTGTTGCCCTTGCCCTGACGGTCGCGCTGACCGCTCCGGCGTTTGCGGCTGAGCCGAGCGGTTGCGACAAGTTCAAATGGCCGATCGACCGGGAACGTGCGGCATTGACTGCGCCCGAACGGACAGCGTTGGTCTCGGGAGCCTCGGTGACAAGGCCGCTTCCCGTCACAGTGACCCTGGCACTGAAGCCGATAGCCGACGCCGGATTGCCGTCGCCTCCCGAACGAAGGGCGGCGGAGGGGACGTTCGCCGGATATCTCAGCGTCAAAACCTCGCGGCCGGTCGGGACCTATTCGATCAGCATTTCCGCCGGCGCATGGATCGACGTGGTGCAGGATGGCCGTTACCTTAAGCCGAAGGCTTTCAGCGGCGCGACGGATTGTGCGGGCATCCGCAAGACCATGAAGTTCGATCTGGCGGCAAGTCCGTTTGTCGTTCAAGTCAGCGGCATGAAGGAAAACACGATCACGCTCGCGATCCTGCCTGCCGAATAACGGGCAGGGGACTTTACGAGCGTTGTCAGCCTGTTATTGTTCAACGAGCGATATCCGAAGGGCCGTAAGCCCTTCGGCCTGCCGGAACGGCGCTTCCGCTTGTCGCTCGACTATCCCTCATGACCCAGTTTGCCGCCGCGCGTTTCGCGCTGCGGTCATGGATTTTGGAGCGCCATCATGCGTCGTCTTGCCGGCCTTCTGTTCGCTGCCGCGATCGTTTGCGGATCATTCCATCAACCGGCGCAGGCTCAGGACAAAAGCCTCACTGTATTTGCCGCGGCCTCGATGAAGAACGCGCTGGACGAGGCCGATGCCGCCTACTCCGCGAAGTCCGGCGTGAAGGTCAGCGCCAGCTATGCCGCGAGTTCGGCGCTCGCCAAGCAGATCGAGCAGGGCGCGCCGGCGGATATCTTCGTGTCGGCCGATACCGCGTGGATGGACTATTCCATCAAGAACAAATCGATCAATGAAGCGACCCGCGTCGACCTGCTCGGCAACGCCATCGTGTTGATCGCGCCGAAGGATTCCAAGATCGAGAACGTCTCGATCGGCCCGGGCTTCGATCTCGCCAAGCTCGCCGGCGACGGCCGCATCACCACCGGTGACGTCAAGGCGGTGCCGGTCGGCAAGTACGCCAAGGCCGCGCTGGAAAAGCTCGGCTCGTGGCAGGCGGCCGAGCCGAAGTTCGCGATGGCGGAAAACGTCCGCGCTGCACTGGCGCTGGTGGCACGCGGCGAAGCTGCGCTCGGCATCGTCTACTCGACCGACGCCAAGGTCGAGCCCGGCGTCAAGATCGTCGGCACCTTCCCGGCCGACTCGCATCCGCCGATCGTCTATCCGGTAGCGGCCACCTTGAACGCCAAGGGGGATGCCGCCGACTATCTCGCGTTCCTGAAAAGTGCGCAGGCCAAGACGATCTTCGAGAAGTATGGCTTCTCCTACCTGATCAAGCCGACGTCCTAGTGGAGCGGATTTTACATTCGCACCTGCTTTGCGGCGAGTTCGGGAAGCGAATGTCAAATCCAAAGCTCCACTAGATTTATAAAATTGCCAGTGTCCTTTCGAATCCGAAGTTCGCTACGGAAGGTGCTGCAAAACGAGGCGAACTTCGGATTCGGGATACTGGCGCCGTGTTTGATATCTCCCCTGCGGAGTGGACGGCGGTTTTGCTGTCGCTGAAGGTCGGGCTGGTGGCAACGCTGGTTGCCACCCCGTTCGGCATTGCCATCGCGTGGCTCTTGGCGCGCTATCACTTCTGGGGCAAGTCGGTGGTCGATGCGGTGATCTATCTGCCGCTGGTGTTGCCGCCTGTGGTCACCGGCTATCTGCTGCTGCTCACGTTCGGACGCAAGGGATTGGTCGGCGGCTGGCTCGCCGATCACCTCGGCATCGTCTTCGCGTTCCGCTGGACCGGCGCGGCGCTGGCCTGTGGAATCATGTCGTTTCCGCTTTTGGTGCGGCCGATCCGGCTCTCGATCGAGGCGGTGGATCGGAAGCTAGAGCAGGCGGCGAGCACGCTCGGCGCCGCGCCGTGGAAGGTGTTCCTCACCGTGACCTTGCCGCTGGCGTTGCCGGGCGTGCTGGCCGGCATGGTGCTCGGCTTCGCCAAGGCGATCGGCGAGTTCGGCGCCACCATCACCTTCGTCTCCAATATTCCCGGCGAGACCCAGACCATTTCGGCGGCGATCTATACGTTGACGCAGGTGCCGGACGGCGATGCCGCCGCGCTGCGGCTGGTGGCGATCTCCATCGTGATCTCGATGGTCGCGCTGGTGACCTCGGAATGGTTCGCGCGCCGTGCGACGCAACGCATGCACGGGACCTGACCATGCTGCGCGTCGATGTGTTCAAGAAGCTGAGCGATTTCACCATCGAGGTGGCATTCACCGGCGAGGGCCGGGTCACCGGACTGTTCGGCTCGTCCGGCGCCGGCAAAACCTCGCTGGTCAATATGATCGCCGGCCTGCTCAAGCCGGATCGCGGCTTCATCGCGGCGGGCAATGAGGTGCTCGACGATACGCTCGCCGGCATTCACATTCCGCCGCATCGTCGCCGCATCGGCTATGTGTTTCAGGACGCGCGGTTGTTTCCTCATCTCAGCGTCTCGCAGAATCTCCATTACGGACGTCGCATGAACGGCGTCGCCTACGATCGTGCGCATCAGGATCGCGTGGTCGATCTGCTCGATATCGGCCAACTGCTGACGCGCCGCACCGGCCGGCTCTCCGGCGGCGAACGCCAGCGCGTAGCGCTCGGGCGCGCGCTGTTGATGCAGCCGCGCTTGTTGCTGCTCGACGAACCGTTGGGATCGCTCGACAGCGCGCGGAAGGCGGAAATCCTGCCTTACCTGATCCGGCTGCGCGACGAGGCCGGTGTGCCGATGGTCTATGTCAGCCACGATCCCAACGAATTGCGCCGGCTTGCGGCGCAGGTGGTGGTGATCAAGCACGGCCATGTTGCGGCGTTCGGCGATGCCGATAGCGTGCTGGCGGATATCACGCCGCAATTCGTCGACTGATCGACCCGATCAGAACCCGGCGACCGACGCCCAGACGTTCGATAGGCGCCGCTTCAGCCAGTCCATGCGGGTCGGTGGGACTTGCGGCACGCTGTCGTCGTCGTCGGGCAGCCGAAGACCGACAACGCTGACCCGGCCGCCGCTGATGCTGCGCGCCACCAGGGTCAGCGTGTCCAGCGGCAAGGTCGCACCGACCTTTGGCGCGCGGTCGAGGTGGATGTCGAAATAATCCGCGAGCGTCAGCTTCGCCTGCTTTTCGCTGACCTTGACGTCGTAGAGTTCGGCGAGCGTGCTCAGCGGCGTGTCGCCCAGCACCACGAAATCGCCCAGCGCGCTGGGATCGGGCGCGGCAGCAGGCGGCAGGTCGACGAAGAAGCGGTCGAGCGCGTCGGCCTTTTCCGGCGGCGCCAGCAGATAGATGTAGTCGCCGGCCGCGACCGGCGCGGCTTCCGCCGGCGTCAGGATCTTCTCGTCGCGGATCACCAGCGTCGGCTTCGACCACGATGGCAGCAGCCCGCGTTTCAGGTAGAGGCTCTTGGGTCGCACCGCGTAGCCCACCAGTTGCTGCTCCAACTGGCCGGGCAGGTCGAGTTCGACGCGGCGCGGCGCGCGATCGGCGCGGGGCAGGGCAATGTTGAGTTTTCGCGCGGCGATGCCGAGTGTCCAGCCCTGCATCAGCAGCGAGATGATGACGACGACGAAGGCGACGTCGAAATAGAGATAGGCCTTGTTTTGCCCGACCAGCAGTGGGATCGAGGCAAGGAAGATCGCGACCGCGCCGCGCAGGCCGACCCATGAGACGAACGCCTTCTCCCGCCAGGTGAACTTGAACGGCGCGAGGCAGAGGAACACGGCCGCGGGGCGGGCGACCAGCATCAGCACCAGCGCCACGACAATGGCTGGAAATATGCTGTCGAGCAGCCGGTGCGGCGACACCAAAAGGCCGAGCAGCACGAACATCACGATCTGCGCCAGCCATGTGGCGGCGTCGAGAAATGTCGCCACCGAGTTCTGAGCGCGCGTGGGGCGGTTACCGATCAGGATGCCGGCGAGATACACCGCGAGGAATCCCGAGGCGTGGAAAATCTGTGCCAGCCCGAAGATCATCAGCGCGGCGGTGGTGACGAACGGCGCATGCAGCCCTTGCGGCAGGTCGACCCGGTTGAGCGCGATCACCACCAGCCAGCCGCCGACGAGGCCGAGGATGGAGCCCAGCACCGCTTCCTGAAAGAACTCCGCCAGCACATGGGTGAAGGAACTGTCGCCGAGCGAGATCAGTTCGACCAGCATCAGCGTCAGGAACACCGCGAACGGATCGTTGGTGCCGGATTCCACCTCCAGCATCGCGCCGATGCGCGGCCGCAGCCTCAAGCCTTGCGAGTGGATCAGCAGGAATACCGCCGCGGCATCGGTCGAGGCCACCACGGCGCTCGCCAGCAGCGCCTCGCTCCAGTTGAGATCGAGCGCGAATTTCGCCACCGGCGCGGTGATCAGTGCGGTCAGCAATACGCCGAGCGTCGCCAGCGACACCGAGGGCGCCAGCACGGTGCGGATGCTTTGAAAGCGCGTTTTCAGTCCACCGTCGAACAGGATCAGCGCCAGCGCCACCGAGCCGACCAGATAGGTGGCGTGAACGTCGCTGAAATTCAGGCCGCCTGGCCCGCTATCGCCAGCCAGCACACCGATCAGGAGGAACACCAGCAGCAACGGGGCGCCGAAGCGCAGCGCCAGCAGACTCGACAGGATGCCGGCCATGACCAGCACCGCGCCAAGGAGAATGGCCAGGCTGACGGAGTCCAGCGACGTCATGAGCGGGGCGTGTCCAAAACTGCTTGCACTTGCATCAATATCGTCGCCGCTCCGGATCGCCAACCGATTTCTGCCGAATGGTTGCAATCACTTGCGCGCGATGCCGTCGCGACAGTGAAAGACCTCATCGCCGCTCTATCGGGTGATGGCATCCATGCCCGGCTTGTGGGATTCTGTCGGCGTTTCGAATCGATTTTATGAACGCGCGTCGCGCGCCCTGAACTCCGGAATCCGCCGATGCCGTTCGACCAAATCCGTCAGGGGCTGCTGTCGGCTAGGGAGGTGATCGGCGCCGCCGTGGTGTCGCCTGAGTTCTATCTGCAACTCGGGCTGATCGCGCTGTGCGCTCTCGCCGCCTGGGCCAGCCGGGCCTTGTTCCGCGCGCGCTTCGACGTGAGCAGCATGGCGATGGGCTGGCCGGGCCGGTTGCGGCGGTTCATGCGCGTTCTGGTCGGAAGCGCGCCGATCGCGGTGTTCACGGCGCTGGTGTCGCTGTTCGGCATCCTGATCCGCGGGACGGCGCTGGGCGGTCCGGCGTGGCTGTTGCTCGCGGCGGCGCAACTGGCGCTGGCGTGGCTGGCGATCCGTCTGGTGACCAGCGCAATCCGCGATCCGTTGCTCGTCAGCCTAGTGTCGATGCTGGCGTGGTGTGTTGCGGTGCTGGGCATCATCGGGCAGTTGCAGACGGTGAGCGCGGCGCTGGATTCCGTCGCCATCGTGCTCGGCGATCTGCGGTTGTCGCCGCTGCTCGTGATCAAGCTGGTGGTGTTGCTGGCTCTGTCGCTGTGGACCTCCAAGCTGCTCAGCCAGTTTCTCGAAAGCCGCATCACCCGTTCCAGCGACCTGACGCCCTCGATGCAGGTGCTGCTGATCAAGCTGACCCATGTGGTGCTGATGGTGCTCGCGGTGGTGCTGGTGCTCAGCGCCGTCGGCATCAACCTGTCGGCGCTGGCGATCTTCTCCGGTGCGGTGGGCGTCGGCGTCGGCCTCGGCTTGCAGAAGATCGTGTCCAACTTCATCAGCGGCGTCATCCTGCTGGTCGACAAGTCGGTGAAGCCGGGTGATCTGGTGTCGGTCGGCGACAGTACCGGGCGCATCAGCGCGATGAACACGCGCTACATCTCCATCGCCGCCGGCGATGGCCGCGCGATCCTGATCCCGAACGAAGATCTGGTGACGCAGAAGGTGGTGAACTGGACCTATAGCGACACCAATGCGCTGGTGAAGGTGAAATTCGGCGCCACCTACGACGCCGATCCGCGTCATGTGTGCCAACTGGCGGTGAGCGTCGCGACAGCCACGGCGCAGGTCAGCGACAGCAAGCCGCCGGTCTGCCTGCTGACGGAGTTCGGCGACAACGGCATGCTGTTCGCGCTGTCGTTCTGGATCGCCGATCCCTCCGGCATGGACGCCACCCGCAGCGAAGTGATGGCGGCGCTATGGGAGGCATTCCGGCGCGAGAACATCAGGATGCCCTATCCGGTGCGCGACGTCCGCATGGCCGTGCCGCCGTCGGCCGAGGCCCCGGCCTCCGGATCGCGATAGCCGATGCGATTCTCGTCCGAACTGGTCCCGGCCACGCTGCTGCGCCGCTACAAGCGGTTTCTCGCCGACGTCGAATTGTCCGACGGCAGCGTGACGACGGTCCATGTCGCCAATCCCGGCGGCATGATCGGTTTGCAGGCGCCTGGCAGCCGGGTGTGGCTGTCACGCTCGCCCAACACCAAGCGCAAGCTGCCGTATTCGTGGGAACTGGTAGAGGTGGATTTCGGCGGCGGCACCGGGTTGGTCGGCGTCAACACCGCGCATCCCAATACGCTGGTCGCCGAAGCGCTTGCCGCCGGCGTCGTTCCCGAACTGGCGGGCTATCAAAGCATCCGTCGGGAGGTCGGCTATGGCGACGGCGCGTTCGGCGGCGCGTCGCGGATCGATTTCCTGCTGGAAGGCGAGGACCGTCCGCCGTGTTACCTCGAAATCAAGAACGTGCATCTGATGCGCCGGCAGGGCGTCGCCGAATTTCCGGATTCGGTGACCGCGCGCGGCGCGCGGCATCTCGACGAACTGGCGGCGATGGCGGTGGCGGGTGCCCGCGCGGTGATGCTCTACGTGGTGCAGATCGGATCGGCCGAGATATTCAGCCTCGCGCGGGACATCGATCCGGCCTATGGCCGGGCCTTCGACCGTGCACGGGAAGCGGGCGTCGAGGCGCTGGCCTGGCGCTGCCGGCTGACGCCGCAGGGGATCGACCTGATGCAACCCATTCCGGTTACGGGATGAATTCCCGAATGGCGGCCATGTCCTTGCTTCGACGCCGATATCCATTAAATTAGGGTTCAATCATTCCAGCTTGATCGAAATCAGAACACGCATGAGCTACGTCGACGCTTCCGAAGCTTCCCTCCGCAAGACCGGGCAGATCAAATTGCACGGCCCGGCTGCTTTCGCGGGCATGCGCAAGGCGGGGGCGCTGGTGTCGCGCTGCCTCGACGACCTGACCGATCTCATCAAGGTGGGGCTGCCGACCTCGGAGATCGACGATTTCGTGCGCGATTTCGCGTTCCGTCACAACGCCTTTCCCGCCACGCTGATGTATCGCGGCTACCGCTACTCGACCTGCACCTCGCTTAATCACGTGGTCTGTCACGGCATGCCCGGCGATCGTCCGCTCAAGGACGGCGACATCGTCAATGTCGACGTCACCTTCATCGTCGATGGCTGGTACGGCGATTCCAGCCGGATGTATGCGGTCGGATCGATCGCACGGAAGGCGGAGCGGCTGATCGAGGTCACCTACGAATCGATGATGCGCGGCATCGCGGCGGTGAAGCCCGGCGCCACCACCGGCGATATCGGTCATGCCATCCAGAGCTTCGTCGAACCGCAGCACATGAGCGTGGTGCGCGATTTCTGCGGCCACGGCCTCGGCCAGGTTTTCCACGACGAGCCCAACATCATCCATGTCGGGCGGCCGGGTGAGGGCGTGGTGCTGCGTCCCGGCATGTTCTTCACCATCGAGCCGATGATCAACCTCGGCAAGCCGCACGTCAAAATCCTCTCCGACGGTTGGACCGCGGTGACGCGCGACCGTTCGCTCTCCGCCCAGTTCGAGCATTCCGTGGGCGTAACCAAAACCGGCGTCGAGGTGTTCACTCTCTCGGCACGACACGGCGAGCAGCCGCCCGTCGCCGACTGAGCCGTTCCCGCATCACCCATCATTTTTGCGCTGACCCGTTGCCGACAGATGCACGGCACGGCATGGTTGCGATATCTCAGGAATCGCGAGCGTGTCGGCGTCGATGGCTGTTGATGGAAAAGACTCTCGTAAGTTGCCCGGTTTCGCCGAAGCGACGCCGCACTATCACGGTCATCGCGAACGGCTGCGCGATCGTTTTCGCGGCGTCGGCGCTGACGCGCTGAGCGACTATGAACTGCTTGAACTGGTGTTGTTTCGCGCGCTGCCGCGCCGCGACGTGAAGCCGCTGGCAAAGACCCTGATCGGCAAATTCGGCTCGTTTGCCGAAACCGTGCACGCGCCCGCCGCGCGGCTGCGTGAAGTCGATGGGCTCGGCGAAGCGGCGATCACCGAGATCAAGCTGATCGCAGCCGCCGCGAGCCGCGTCGCCAAGGGACAACTCAAGCAGCGCACCGTGCTGTCGTCATGGTCTGCCGTGATCGAGTATTGCCGCGCGGCGATGGCCTTCGCCGACAAGGAGCAATTTCGCATCCTGTTTCTCGACAAGCGCAATCAGTTGATCGCGGACGAGTTGCAGCAGGTCGGCACCATCGACCACACGCCGGTCTATCCGCGAGAGGTGGTGAAGCGGGCGCTGGAATTATCGGCCACCGCCATCATCATGGTGCACAACCATCCGTCCGGCGATCCGACGCCGTCGACCGCCGATATCCAGATGACCAAATCGATCATCGGTATCGCCAACCCGCTCGGCATCTCGGTGCACGATCACATCATCGTCGGCAAGAACGGCCATGCCAGCTTGAAGGGGTTGAGGTTGATGTGAACGGGTGATTAAACGAGGCAGGTCTGTTGTTCTCGTCATGGCCGGAATAAATCCGGCCATGATGGGGTCATCGCCAATTTGCTGGCGTAAGTGCACTACAACCCTATGCAATCGATCCTGTGATCGCTCACCGTCCGCGCCAGTTCGATCACATGCCGATGGTGCGTAAACAGGATGATCTGGCGCTGTGCGCCGCCCGCCGCCAATAGTCGCAGCGTCGCCAAGGTGCGGGGTTCGTCGAAACTGGTGAGCAGATCGTCGCCGATGAACGGCATCGGCTCGGCGGCGCGCCGTTCCAGCAGCGCCAGACGCAACGCGAGAAAAAGCTGGTCGCGCGTACCCTCGCTCAATCCCGCGATGGCAACCCGCTCATCGTTGGTTCGGCGTGCCTTCAACTCCGGCTGGTCGTCGTCGCCGTAGTCGATGACAAGCCCGGCGAATGCCGCGTCGGACGCGGCCGCGAACAGTTCGCCGGCGCGCGCGATCATCGGGTCCTGCATTTTGGCGCGATGGCGCTCGATGGCGCGGCCGGCGAGCCGCGCGGCGGCGGCGCGCAGCAGCCAACTTTCGGCGATCGAGAGAAGTTCGGCGCTGGCCTGCGCGCGCTCGCTGGCGGCGGTGTTGGCGTCGCGGCCTTGCAGCAAGCTGTCGCGTTCGCCTCGCTTCTGTTGAAGCGTGGCGGAGGCGTTCGCGATGTTTTGCAGCAATTGCGTTTGTCGTAGCTGTTCGCGCTCGATCTCGGCGTGCAGCACATCAAGATCAAGGCCCTCGCGCTCCGCGCGCAACGCCGCCTCGTCGAGCCCATCGCCGGTTTCGTCCAGGTCACGTCGCAACGTGGCGCGTTCGTTCTCCAACTGTTGACGCGCTGTGAGGCGTTCGAGCGCGGCGGCAAGGGCGTCGGGATCGGCACCATGCAGTGTCTCGCGAACGTGATCGAGCAGCACGACGTTTGCGGTACGCCGCGCCGCCAAAGTCTGTCGCGTGGTGGCACGCTGCGCCGTTGCCTCGCGCAGCCGCTTGCGAATATCGCCGGCGCGGCGCGTCGCGTCGAGTTGACGCCACAGCTGCGCCAGCGCCTCCAGCGTGGTGTCGGCTTTCAAACCGGGTGCGATCCGCGCCGCCATGTCGCGCACGTCGCGGTCGAACGCGGCGATGTCGGCCTCCATGGTCGACACGCTGCGGCTCTCGCGCTCGAAACTCGCTTTCGGCACTGCGATGCCCTGCCACACCGCCAACGTCGCTTCGGCTTCCACTGGTGTCGCCATCTCCCCAAGAGCGATGCCGGCCATCGCGCCGGGCCATCCTTGCATCAAGGCGGCGAGCGCGTCGCGTGCCGTCGCGCGTGCGGCGTCCGCCTCGCGCAGGTCACGTTCGATGCGTTGGCGGCTCACCGCGCGAGCTTTTGCGTCAGCCCATGCCGTGCGCAATTCGTCGAGTCGAGTCTTGGCTTCGCGATAGAGGATTTCAGCGGCGAAGGTCCGGTCCGGCGTGCGGCCGGCGCTTTCGAGGAACGCAATCGTCGCCGCTTTTCCGGCATCGAGACCGGCGACCAGCGCGGCGATGCCGGCACGCTGCGCATCCAGCTTGTCGAGGCGTTGCAGGAGGTCGTCGACACGATCGCGCCAGCGCTGCATCTCGGCGGGGCTGCGTGGTGTGAGCCCGGCGGTGGACCACGCTTGAATCCAGTTTTGTTCAATGGCGGCGCGCTGCGCTTGCGCATCGGCCAATGCGGCCGCGATGCGTTCACGCTCGCTGAACTGTGTGGTCAGGCGCCGCTCCGCATCCTCGCGGCGGGTGGTGCGCTGGCTGTCGTTCAGCAAAAGATCGGTGATGTTGTCGACGTCTTGCGAGGCTTGAACAACCTCGGCAAACCTTTGGTCGCGGACGATGGGTTCGCCGTCGAGCATCTCCCTTAGTCGTGTGAAACGATGGTCGCGCTGTCGTCGTGCCTCGGTGAGATCGCCATGGCTCGGCATGGCCCCGAGGCCGCCGAGTTGTACCAATTCGGCCTTCGTCTTGGCGATGGCTTCATCGCATGCGGCGAGCGACGCCTTGAGTTGCTTGATGCTGTCGTCGTGCTGTGCGATGTCGCGTGCGAACTGGCCGATCAGTGCGGTGTCCGGCAGCGCCAGCACGCGCAGGGTTTCCAGCGCGCCGGGTGCGGGATCGAGTGTGCGAGCAGCAGATACGAGCGCGTTGGTTTCGATATCCAGTGCTGACGCTTCGCGGCGCAATCGGTCCGCTTGCGCAGTAACGTCGCCGAGTGCTTCGAAGCGCTGCCGCAATTGTTCAGGATCGACAACGACGGGCGCGCCGGTGTGTTCGGCAGCAAAGTCGTTAAGCTCGCGTTGCAACCGCGCGTGGCGAGTCTCGGCGTCCGCGATCGCCTGTTCAGCCTGCTTGCGCCGCGCGATCAAGTCGCGCGCCTGCGCCAATGCTGCATCGGCGGGCAGCTTTTCCAAGAGCGTAGCATGGGACCGCAGCATCAGCCTGCGCGCGCTGTCGTCGAGCGCAGCCTGCGCCGTATCGCGCGCCTGCCGGCGGCGGGGCAGATCGTCAAAATCCTTGCGGATCGCGCCCATGCGGTCGCGTAGCACCTCGATGGCAGAGCCTTGCGCCAGCAAGGTCTCGTCGATCGCCAGCCTTCCGATTTCTGTTGCATCTGCCGTGTCGGCTGCATCGAGCCTTGCCAGTTCGCGCGCGATCTCGGCTTCGGTCGACAGCGCCTGACGCCATTCCGTGAGGGTCGCCGGCTTCACGTCAGGCAGGTCGGCTAGCGCTACAATTTCGTTGGCGATCTGATCGAGCCGCGTCAGCTTCGAGCGGACCCGCAAGGTGCGTTGCCAGCGCGCCAATACTTTGCCGCTTTCGCCGTGGGCCTTGTTCAGTGTTGCAAGTTGCGCTTCGGCCTCGTGCACCGCGTCTTCGGATTGCTGCAAGGCATCGCGGGTGACGATACTGTCGCGTAAGGCGCGGTCGGCGTCGTCACGGCGGTCGGCTGCGATATAGAATGCCTTGCCGCCTGCGCGGCGCGGCGTGAACAGTGCGTCGGCCTCGCCTTGCAGGCGGTCCTTGAGTTGCGTCAGCGCGCTCAGGCCTGCCGAACTCGCCGCCAGCGTTTCCGCCAGCCGTCCGCCGGCCTTGAGCAGATCGTCGCCGCCGCGCCGCAGCGCTTCCGCGGTCAGGCCGAATTCGCGGTCGAACGTGTCGCGTGCGATGCTGCCAAGCCAGGGCGCCAGCGTATCGTCCGGCAGCGCTTGATCGTCGGCGTCGAGCAGCGTGTTCTTGGTACCCTTGCGGCGACGGATCGCGAGTTGTCGGCCGTCGGAATGATGCAGCGTTCCGCCGACGCGCAGTGCGTTGTTGTCATGCCTGAAGTTGTAGGTCGTGCGCGCACCGAAGCCGAACAGGAGATCGCCGATGGCCGAAAGTGCCGAGGTCTTGCCGGTTTCGTTGGCGCCATGGACAATGTGCAACGCGGCGTCAGGATCGAATGTCAGCACGCGATCGGTGAAAACGCCGTAACGTTCGAGAGCAAGCTGCGTCAGCTTCACGACAGCGCTCCGGCCAACAGCGCGCGGGCGTCTTCGCTGAGCGCGGCGAGTGCGTCGGTCTTGCGAAGTTCCTCGCGCAATTCCGTCGGCAGCTTGCCTTCGACATCCTTGATCAATTGTTCCAGCGTCGCAGCGAAGTCTGGATCGGCGGCGGCCTCGCGGAGCATGGCGTCGATGTCAAGTGTTTCGGTATCTGGCGAGGCTGCAGCCGCGCGTGGCGGCGCGGTGGTCTTGATCTTGAGCTGTTCGATCCAGCAATCCTCGGCGATGCGAAACCCGCCGGCGCGCAGATCGTCCTGCAATGCCTCGCGGCGTGCAACCAAGTGGTTGTGCAGCGGCGTCGCGCCGCGCAAGGTTACCCGCGCCGCGAGCGGTCGACCCTCCGCTTCTCCATGTGCCTCCATCAGTGCCGCGTCGATGCGCGCGATGACGTCGGCTTCGTCGGCGATGTCGCCGACGTCGATATCGAGATGCGCCCACCGCGCGCCGTCAAGCACCAGCGGCGTCACCTCTACGATGCGGCCGTCCTCGACGGTGACGCGTATCGCGCCCTTGGCACCGGTTTCACGGACACTGCGGCCTTGCAGGTTGCCGGGAAACACGATCCACGGATCGCGGCTGACGATTTCGGCGGCGTGGATGTGGCCCAGCGCCCAGTAGTCGTAGCCAAAATTCTTCAGGTCGTTGACGCTACACGGCGCGTAACCCTCGTGGCCGCGCGTGCCGTCGAGCGATGTGTGTAGCACGCCGACGTTGAGCCAGCCGTCGCGCCGCGCCGGATAGGTCTGGACGAAATCGCCGGTCAGCCGATGCGGGAAACTGCGGCCGTGCAGCGCGACGCGTAGCGCGTCGAGTTGCAGCGTCGCGGCCTTGTTCGAGGGGAACACATGCACCGTGTCGGGATAGGGCAGATCGCGCGACATCACGCTTTCGGCGTCGTGGTTGCCCTTGACGATGTAGACCGGGATGCCGGCACGATGCAGCGCGCCGATGGCGCGGACGAAGAACAGCCCGGTGCCGACGTCTTTCCAGTCGCCGTCGAACACGTCGCCGGCGATGATCAGGAATTTGGCCTCGCTAGCGATGGTTTCGTCCACCAGCGCCTCGACTGCGCGGCGGCCGGCGCGCGCGAACCGCTCGGCGACCGCCTTGTCCTTGAGGCCGAGGCCGGCAAGCGGGCTGTCGATGTGCAGGTCGGCGGCGTGAATGAAGCTGAAGCGCATGATGGCCCGTTGTAGCCGATTATGGCGGCGCTGTAAGGCCGTTGTCCGTTGCGGGATCAGGTTGCTTTCGCCGCGCGATGCCGTCACAAGTGCGGCATGAACTATCGCCACGCTTTCCATGCCGGCAATTTCGCCGATGTCATCAAGCATCTCGTGCTGGTCCGGATCCTGACCTATCTGCACGAGAAGCCGGCGGCGTTCCGCGTCATCGACAGCCACGCCGGCGCCGGCCGCTACGACCTCACCGGCGAGGAGGCGACGCGCGGCGGCGAATGGCTCACCGGCATCGCGCGGGTGATGCAGGCGCGGTTTTCGGACGAGGCGGGCGGATTGATCGCGCCCTATCTCGATATCGTCCGCGCTTTCAATCCGCCGGGCAAGCTGGAAGCCTATCCCGGCTCGCCGTTGATCGCGCGCGCCCTGCTGCGGCCACAGGATCGCATGGTGGCCTGCGAAGTCGCCCCCGCCCCGCGCAAGCAGTTGATCGACGCGCTGCGCCGAGACGAACAGGCGCGCGTGGTCGATCTCGACGGCTGGACCGCGCTGCCGGCTTTCGTGCCGCCGAACGAGCGCCGCGGGCTGGTGCTGATCGATCCGCCCTTCGAGCAGCCGGATGAATTCGAGCGGCTGGCGCGGGTGTTCGTTGAAAGTTTCGCGAAGTGGCCGACCGGCATTTTCATGCTGTGGTATCCGGTGAAAAACCGCCGCGCCACTGATGCGCTGGCGCGACAGGTCGCGGCGGCTGCGGCCGCGAAGGGCGCCGGCGACAAATGCCTGCGGTTGGAGTTCAGCGTCGCGCCCGCCACTGAGGGGCAGGGGTTGGTGTCGAGCGGTCTCCTGATCGTCAACCCGCCGTGGACGCTCGCGAATGAACTCAGGACCGTGTTGCCGGAATTGCAGAAGCCGCTCGGGCAGGGCGGCGCTGGGCGCTTCCGGCTGGAAGTTGCGAAGGCGTAGGACATCATTTTTTCGTCATTGCGGGCGAAGCGCTGGCGGAGGCGTGGTGACCCCTCCGTCGTCATGGCCGGATTTATTCCGGCCATCCACGTCTTAACGGCCTTCCATAAAGAAAGACGTGGATGCCCGGGACATAGGCGAGCGAAGCGACGCCGTTCTTCGAACGGCTACGCCCGGGCATGACGAGTCACATGATCGCCAGTGTAGGGCGCGCAAAAAAATCCCGGCCGCGAAGGGCCGGGAGTTGGTCACTCGAAGTCTTTTTGCTTCGATCAGAAACGGTAATTCAGGCCGACGCGCACGATGTTCGTCGAATAGGCGTTGGGCATGCCGGTGATGCCGAAGCGGCTGCTCGACAGGTCGACATAGAGGTATTCGACCTTGGCGCTGATGTTTTGCGTCAGGCCGAATTCGGCGCCGACGCCGACGGTCCAGCCGGCCGCAGTGTGGCTTTCGCGCTGGACTGCCGTCTCGCCGCTGAGCGTGCCGAAGGCGAGGCCGCCGGTGCCATAGAGCAGGATGTTGTTCATGGCGTAGCCGACGCGGCCGCGCACGGTGCCGAACCACGGATTGCTGAACTTCCAGCCGGCGAAGCGGTTGTCCGCGCCGTTGAGTTGCAGGTCGCCCTCGAGACCGATCACCAGAGGGCCGGATTGCACATTGTAGCCGATCTGGACGCCGCCCATGAAACCCGACGGGCGGGTCGGGTTGTTGGACACCGAACCCCAGTTGTAGCCGAGATTGCCGCCGAGATAGGGGCCGGCCCAGCTATAGGCGTTGAGCGGCTGGTTGACGGTATAGGGGCCGCGCGCGCCATACGACCAGTCGGCGGCCTGCGCGGGCGTGGCCACAGCGTAAGTTGCGACCGCGATTGCGGCAGCAGCCCCCATTGCCCTGATCATCGAACGCTCCTCGGTCCTCTCGCCGCGGCCGTCCGGTTCGCATCGGCGGCCTGATAGCGGCCGGTGGACGCGCCCGTTACGGTTACGGAACTCGCAACAAACTCGCTAAGATTTATCGAGAGTCCGACGTTAATCGGTTCTTAACGCGCCCCGCACGCGGCGGATCGTTGTTAACGGAGTGTTACCGGGCCCGATCGCCCCCGCCGCTGGCGGGCCGCGCGTGCAACGCTTAATTTGGGCCCATGGCGACCGATTCCTCGAAAACTCCAAAACTCAGCAACGGGCAACCGCAGCCGGGAACCGTCCCGGACGATGCGCCGGCCGCGCCCGGGCTCGACCCGGCGACGCAGGACATCGATCCCGCGAGCGCCGGCGGCAACGGCGAGGACGACGAGGAGCAGCTTCCGGAGGCCATCGACGAAGGTTCCGAGACGGTTGCGGAAGGGCCGTTCGCGGTGGGGCGGGCGGCGATCGAGCGCGCGGTGCGCCTCGCGCCGACCTCGCCCGGCGTCTACCGGATGCTGAATGCGGCCAACGACGTGCTCTATGTCGGCAAGGCCAAGAACGTCCGCAAGCGGCTATCTTCCTATGCCCGGCCGACCGGTCACGTCGCCCGCATTGCGCGCATGATCGCGGCGACGGTGGTGGTGGAAATCGTCTCCACCTCCACCGAAACCGAGGCGTTGCTGCTGGAGGCCAACCTCATCAAGCAGCTCCGGCCGCGCTTCAACGTGCTGCTGCGCGACGACAAGTCGTTCCCCTATATCCTGATCACCGGCGATCACTGGGCGCCGCAGATGCTCAAGCATCGCGGGGCGCAGTCGCGGCCGGGACGGTATTTCGGGCCGTTTGCCTCGGTCGGCGCGGTCAACCGCACCATCACCGCCTTGCAGCGCGCGTTTCTGGTGCGCTCGTGCACGGACTCGTTTTTCGAAAGCCGGACGCGGCCGTGCCTGCTGTATCAAATCCGCCGCTGCGCCGCGCCGTGCACCGGCGAGATCGATTTCCCCGGTTACACCGCGCTGGTGCGTGAAGCCACCGACTTCCTGTCCGGCCGCTCCCGTGCGGTGAAGGAAGACCTCGCGCGCGAGATGGAAAAGGCGTCGGACGATCTCGCCTTCGAGCGCGCGGCGATCTATCGCGACCGTCTGGCGGCGCTCTCCGCGATCCAGTCGACACAGGGCATCAATCCGCGCACCGTCGAGGAAGCCGACGTGTTCGCGGTGCATCAGGAAGGCGGCTATTTCTGCATCGAAGTGTTTTTCTTCCGCACCGGGCAGAACTGGGGCAACCGCGCCTATTTCCCGCGCGCGGAGAAGTCCTTCACCTGCGAGGAGGTGCTGGGGTCGTTTCTCGCGCAGTTCTACGACGATAAGCCGCCACCGAAACTGGTGCTGCTGTCGCACGCGATCGAGGAACGCGAGCTGCTGGCGAGCGCGCTCGCCGTCAAGGCCGGCTTCAAGGTCGAGGTGACGACGCCGCAGCGGGGCGAGAAGAAAGACCTCGTCACCCACGCGCTGACCAACGCGCGCGAGGCGCTCGGCCGCAAGCTCGCCGACACCGCGACCCAGGCGCGGCTGTTGCAAGGACTGGCGACCATTCTCGCGTTGCCTAAGGTGCCGAACCGTGTCGAGGTCTACGACAACAGCCATATTCAGGGCACCAATGCGGTCGGCGCCATGATCGTCGCCGGGCCGGACGGCTTCCTGAAAAACCAGTATCGCAAGTTCAACATCCGCTCCGAGGGCCTGACGCCGGGCGACGACTACGGCATGATGCGCGAGGTGCTGGAGCGGCGCTTCAAGCGGCTGCTGACGCAAGGGCCTGATCCTGAAAAAAACGCAGAGGCCAGCGACGACACGCCGCAGCAGTGGCCGGATCTCGTGATCATTGACGGCGGACGCGGCCAGCTCAACGCCGCGCAAGCGGTCTTCGATGAACTTGGACTGACGCAGGTGTCCCTGATGGCGGTGGCGAAGGGGCCGGACCGCGACGCCGGCCGCGAAACCCTGTTCATGGCGGGGCGCGAGCCGTTGAAGCTGGAACCGCGCGACCCGGTTCTCTATTTCATCCAGCGGCTGCGCGACGAGGCGCACCGTTTCGTGATCGGCTCGCACCGCAAATTGCGCAAGAAGGACCTTCGCGAGGCGGGGTTGCAGGAAATCCCCGGCATCGGCCTGTCGCGGAAGCGGGCGCTGCTGCATCACTTCGGCACGCTGAAGGAAATCGAGCGGGCGTCGATCACCGATCTCGGCAAGGTGCCGGGGATCAGCGCCGAAAGTGCCCGCCGGATTTTCGAGTTTTTCCACGCGCAACCGGGCTGATGCGCGAAATTGAGGTCGGGGATAGTTGACCTTCACGCAACGGCGGTATTGGTAGAACGGATGGACACAACGACCACCAGAGGCTCCGCGCGGAACGGGTTATCGGTCCCGAATATCCTGACCTTTGCCCGGATCGCGGCGATCCCGGTGGTGGTCGGATGCGTCTACGCGCAGTCGATCCTGGAAGGGCCGCTGTGGCTGCGCTGGGTCGCGCTGGCGGTATTCATCGCGGCCGCGATCACCGATTTTCTTGACGGTTACTACGCTCGCATCTGGGATCAGCAGTCAGCGCTCGGCCGGATGCTCGATCCGATTGCCGACAAGCTGCTGGTCGCCTCCTGCCTCCTGATGCTGGCGGCGGACGGCATCATCCATGGCTGGACCTTGTGGGCTGCGATCGTGATCCTGTGCCGCGAAATCCTGGTGTCGGGCCTGCGTGAATATCTCGCGGCGCTCCGCGTCAGCGTACCGGTGACCAAGCTCGCCAAGTGGAAGACTACCGCGCAACTGGTGGCGATCGGCTTCCTGCTGGCCGGCGAGGCGGGCGACCGGGTGTTTCCGTTCGTCACTCAGCTTGGGCTGCTGCTGCTCTGGCTGTCGGCGCTTCTTACGATCTACACCGGCTGGGATTATTTCCGCGCGGGCATCCATCACCTCATCGAGGCCGATTCATGAAGGTGGTCTATTTCGCATGGGTGCGCGAACGCATCGGCAAGGCGGAAGAAACCGTCGAACCGCCTGCCGAGGTGCGCACGGTGGGTGATCTGATCGGCTGGCTGGCCGGGCGAGGCGAAACCTACGCCCACGCCTTCGAGACGCCGCGCGTAATCCGCGCTGCCATCGATCACGCGCATGTGCCGCCGGAGACAGCCATTGCCGGCGCGCGCGAGATCGCGTTCTTCCCGCCGATGACCGGCGGTTAGGGTGTGACTGGTTCTAACGCCATCATACCTTTCGTCATTGCGAGGAGCGCAGCGACGAAGCAATCCAAACTTACTTTGTGGCTTCTGGATTGCTTCGCTTCGCTCGCAATGACGGTTGGGATAGAACTCGCTCAAATATCGCAAGTCGTAGTATCGTAATCTCATGACCATCCCCGTTACCATTCGCCTGCAAGAGGCCGACTTCGACACCGCGCGCGAGGTCGCCGCGATGTCGGCCGGCCGCACCGATGTCGGCGCGGTGGTGTCGTTCAGCGGCGTCTGTCGCGGCGGCGCCGACGGCGATGCCATCGACGCGCTGACGCTCGAACACTATCCCGGCATGGCCGAGGCCGAGATCGGCCGCCATGTCGAGGAGGCGCTGGCGCGCTGGCCGCTGCTCGGCGTCACTGTAATCCATCGCTATGGCCGCATCGTGCCGGGCGAGAACATCGTGCTGGTGGTCACTGCGTCGTCGCATCGGCAGGCGGCATTCGAGGCGGCGGAGTTTCTGATGGATTATCTGAAGACGCGCGCGCCGTTCTGGAAACGTGAGGATCGCGCGGCCGGCGGCACCAATTGGGTCGATGCCGCCGCGCATGACGACGCGGCCGCGGCGCGCTGGATCAAATCCTGATGGCAAAGAAAACACTCTCCAAA
>JBQCHY010000021.1:0-46927 GCA_051954235.1 Xanthobacteraceae bacterium | reverse complement strand
TGTTTGTTGGTAACATCGAATAGTTATTTTTTTTTATTTATAAAAATATATTTTTTATTTAAACACCCACACCCTTGGGTTTGTGGTTCCCCCCCGCCGGGGGCACGACGCTGAGGTGGTTTGATTTGCCGCGTTACATCTGCCTCGGAGGCTGAAGCAAAATCGTCGGCACGCCGCAGGTGCCGCTGCGCACCGTCGCGACCTGGGTGCCCGGCTTGCGGCCCGCGCGCGGCTCCGACACATCGATGCCCGCCGCCTGCATCCGCTTTCGCGCCGCCGCGATATCATCGACGCGAAAACTCAAACCCCACAGCCGGTCGCGGCCGTCGGAATAATCCTTGCCCGCGCGCTTCACCGTCTCGACGATCAGATCGCCGCAACGGAAGAACATCAGGTGACCCCAATCCGCGTGCGAACGATCGAGCCGCATGTCGAGCCTGAGCCGCGCGCCGTAGAGCGCGGCGGCGCGTTCGGGATCGGCTGTCTCGACCACCACATGATCGAGCCCGGTAATCGGCGCATCCGCGCTGATCTCCGAAGTCGGACGCTGAGCATCCATCTCAAGAAAGAACAGCCGCACCCCATGCGCCGCATCGGTTGCCGCACGCGTGCGCTTCCACGATAGCGATGCGCCATCGATAAGATTACGGCTACCACCGTCGCCGATCGCTTCCGGCTTCAGACCAAGCCGATCCAGCCGCCGATGCCAGTTGGCGATACCCTCGACGCGCAGGCACAGGCTTGCCAGTCCCTCGCCGTTGGCGTCGATGGTCGCACGGATATGATCGCTGGCCGCACCTGCCGCCGGCGCCAGCAGTTCAACTGACATGTTGTCGAGCGTGAACAGCACCGACGCGGATGCCTCGTCGGCGCTGCGCCACGCCGGCTTGCGGCCGAGCAACGCTGCATAAGCCGATGTTGCCGCCTCGATATCGCGGACGAGAACGACGACGTGATCCAACCCGACAATCATCCGAATGCTCCCAAACTATCGCCGAAACCCGAGCGCGCCGCGCCCGGCGAACACCGCGTCGCGGCCCAACGCTTCCTCGAGACGCAGGCACTCGTTCCACTTCGCCATGCGCTCCGAGCGCGAGAACGAGCCGACCTTGAGCTGCCCCGCATCCCAGCCAATCGATAGATGTACGATGGTGACGTCTTCAGTCTCGCCGGAGCGCGCCGAGACGATGGTGCCGAAACCCGCCGCCTTGCCGGCGTCCAGCGCCGCGTGTGTTTCGGTGACGGTGCCGGCCTGATTGGGCTTGATCAGCACTGCGGTTGCCGCGCCGCCGGTTGCCGCCTTGCGAACGCGATCCGCATTGGTGACGAGGAAATCGTCGCCGATCACCTGACAGCGATCGCCATAAGCGCGCGTGAACGCGACAAAGCCCTCGGCGTCGTCTTCCGCCACCGGGTCTTCTATCGAAATAATCGGATAGGCGTCGCACCAGCGGCCGAGCATGTCGATCATCGCGCCGGTGTCGAGTTTGCGCTCATCCAGCGCCAGCGTGTAGGTGCCGCCCTTGCCGAACTCCGACGCGGCGACGTCGAGCGAGATCGCAACATCGTCGCCGCCCCTGAAGCCGGCTTTGAGGATCGACGACACCAGCGTATCGAGCGCCTCCTCGTTGCTGCGGAATGCCGGCCAATAACCGCCCTCGTCGGCGACGCCTTGCAGCTTGCCGGCCTGCTTCATGATGTGGCCTGCGGCGAGGTAGACCTCGGCGGTCCACTCCAGCGCCTGCGCGAACGATGAGGCGCCCGGACACATCACCATGAAATCCTGAATATCAACGCGCCGCGCTGCATGCGCACCGCCGCCGAAAATCTGAATCTCCGGCAACGGAATCCGCACCTTACGGCCTAGCGCGAGGTGCTGCCACAACGGCACATCATTGGCCGCAGCCGCCGCGTGCAGCACCGCCATCGAGGTGGCGACGATGGCGTTGCCGCCGAGCCGTCCCTTGTTTGGAGTACCATCGAGCACGATCATCGCCCGATCGATCGATGCTTGATCCGAAACATCCTTGCCTGCGAGCGCTGCCGCGATCTCGCCATTGACCGCGTTCACCGCGCGGCCGACATCGTAGCCGCCGAGTTTCATGCCACCGTCGCGCAGGTCCACCGCCTCGCCGCTGCCCATCGACGCACCGGCGGGCGCGATGGCGCGACCGAACGCGCCGCCTTTCAACGTGACATCGACTTCCACGGTGGGGCGGCCGCGCGAGTCCCAGACCCGCCGGCCGCGCACGCTGGAAATCCGTGTATCGCTCATCGATCCATCTCCAAAGAGTCTTTATCTCGACGCGTTTTCTTCACGCGAACCGGTGTCCACTTCGCTCGAAAACGCTTTTGCCCAGGCATCGCGCACGTCGGCCAATCGCGACGGCGGCGATGCGATCAGCGGCACCGCAACACGACGGACGCGCGCCTTGTCGTTCTCATCCGTGATGTATTCCACCGGAGACTTGCCATCGACGCGCGCAAGGAACAGCGCCGGCAACAGCCGCGTCGCGCGGCGCTCGAGTTCAGCCACCGGCTCCCATGTTACCCGCGCGAGATAGGCCGCCGTCAGCGCATCGAAGCAGGCGAGGAACGACGCCCGCGCGCGCGGCGTCCACAGGCATTTCAGCAGCATGTGGTTGAGGCAGAACGCGAGGTCGAACGCCGGGTCGCCGTACCATGCGCATTCGGCGTCGAGAAACACCGGGCCGATCGGGCCGACCAGAATGTTCTTCGGGCTGACATCGCCATGCACCAACGTGACTTTCCTCGCCAGCGTCTCGCGCGACAGCTGCATCAGCGCATCGGCGATATCGGGATGCGCCGGCGCGGTGGCTTCGAGATAGGGCTCTAACCGGATGGCATGAAACAGCGCGTCGTTGGCGAACAGCCTTGCCAACGCATCGGAATGCGCGGTGGCGGCGTGGATCGTCGCGACGGTGTCGCCGACGCGCGCGGCAAAGGCCGGGTCTGCGCGCCCTGCGGCTAACTCTGCCTTCCACACCGGATGGTGCGCGGGATCGAGATAGGACATCGCGAAGGCACCAATCTCCGCATCATGCGCCAGCACCTGCGGCACCGCATCCGGCGCCACCTTCGCCGCCGCCCGCAGCCAATCAACCTCGCTGACGTTGCGCGTCACCGGCACCTGCCAATCGCGCGCGACGCGCAGTTTCTGCAACGCGCGCTTGACCGCGAAGGTGCGGTCACCGGCTTCGACCTTCCAGATGTCCGACGCCACGCCGCCGGTGAGTGGCGTGAAACGCGGCGCGACGCCCGACGGCACAAGGCCGGCATTGCGCAGGAACGCGATCACAGCATCGGGTACTGGCACAGCTTCGGAATGATCGGAATTGGATGGCGTCAATCGTCGCTCCTTCACCGCCAGTCTTTGCAGAATGGCAGCCAAGCCGCAACCTCGACCTGACCCTCACCGTCATTGCGACGAGCGCAAGCGACGAAGCAATCCAGAGCCCCACCCCAACCCTCCCCCGCAAGCGGGAGAGGGAGAAGAAAGACTGGATTGCTTCGCTTCGCTCGCAATGACGAAGAGTGAGATACCCAGTCTCATTCTTAACGGCCTCCCTACGGAAACAACCCCCGCGTCTGCTTCGCGGCACGAACCCGCTCCACGCCGATCGCCATCGCGGCGGTGCGGTGGGAAATTCCGTCCTTGCGGGCGCGCGCCACCATCTGGTCGAAGGCGCGATCGAGAATGTGATATTCGCGCCGCGTCACTTCCTCCTCCTCCCAGAACAGTTGCTGGAGGTCCTGCACCCATTCGAAATAGCTGACGACCACGCCGCCGGAATTGCACAGGATATCTGGGAGCACGAAAATCTCGTCCTGCCGCTGCGCCAGCACGAGGTCGGCGTCCGGCGTGGTGGGGCCGTTGGCACCTTCCGCCAGCACGCGGCATTGCAGTTTCGACGCGATATCGGCGTCGATCACCTGCTCCATCGCCGCCGGCACCAGCACGTCGCATGGCAAGGTCAGCACCTCGGCGGGATCGCATTGCAGTTCGCGGGAGAAGCCGGCGATGCTGCCGTGCGCGGCGGCGTGGCGGAGCAGCGCCGGAATATCCAGCCCGGCGGCGCTGTGCAACGCGCCGGTGTGATCGCTCACCGCGATCACCTTGACGCCGAAGCGATACAATTCGGCGGCGGCGTGAGAGCCGACATTGCCGAACCCTTGCACCACCGCGGTCGCCTTCGCCGGGACGATCTGCAAATCGCCCAGCACGCGCTTGGCGAGATAGGCGACGCCGCGTCCGGTCGCCTCGCGCCGGCCGAGCGTGCCGCCCGAACTCACCGGCTTGCCGGTGACGATCTCGGTGACGGTGCGGCCCTGATACATCGAATAGGTGTCCATGAACCACGCCATCACCTGCTCATTGGTGCCCATGTCCGGCGCCATCACGTCGGTGTGCGGGCCGACGAACGGAATCATCTCCTGCATGTAGCGGCGCGACAGCCCTTCCAGCTCGCGCTTCGAGATCGACGACGGATCGACGCGGATGCCGCCTTTCGCGCCGCCATAGGGCAAGCCGACCAGCGCGCATTTCCAGCTCATCCAGATCGCCAGCGCCGCCACCTCGCCGATATCGACGCTGGACGCAAAGCGCGTGCCGCCCTTGGTGGGTCCCATCGTCAGATGGTGCTGCACGCGATAGCCCTCGAAAACCGCAATCGTGCCGTCGTCGCAATGGATCGGACAGGACACGGTGATGGCGCGCTTCGGCAACAGCAATCGGTCGCGTTCATCATGCGGAATGGCCAGATGATCGGCGATCACCGCGAACTGCCGCGCCGCCATATCGAAAACCGCACCGGAATAGACCGACATGATGTACCTCCATCGTTCTATCGCGGGAACCCGGCGCTGCGGGAGATCGTTCAACACAGGCGCGCAAGTGTCGCCGCAATGATGCAACAGTTGTAACGCAGGGTTGCGTGCAAGCGCGAATTAATAGTTGCAATAGAGCGCGATAAGCGGCGCTAATGGACGCGAATACCGCCCCCATAAAAGATGGACCGAACGATGCAGGCGCTTTTCATCGGACAAACCTACATCGACGTGACATTTCTCACCGATCACATGCCGACCGGGGACGAGAAGCATGTCGCTTCCAACTATGCGGTATCGTTCGGCGGCAACGCGGTGACGGCCGCGTTCTGCTGCGCGCGGCTCGGCATCGTGCCGGACCTGCTCACCACCGTCGCCGACGATTGGCTCGGCCGCATGTTTCAGGACATGGCGGTGAAGTACGGCATTCCGCTGCACGCGCGGAAAGTGAAAACCTCGTCGCTCTCGTTCATCATGCCGAAGGACGGCAAGCGCGCCATCGTGCGCTGCCGCGACGACGATCACCTGCATCCGTTCCCGATGCTGAATCTCACCGGCTGCCGTGCGCTGCATGTCGACGGCCATCAGCATGAAGCCGCGCTGCATTACGCAAAACTCTGCCGCGAGGCCGGCATCCTCACCTCGCTCGACGGCGGCGGCCTGCGCGACAACACACATGAGCTGCTGGAGTTCATCGACGTGGCAATGGTCGCGGAGCGGCTTTGCGAACAGATGGAGCTGACCCCGCGCGCGATGCTGGATTACCTGAAATCCCGTGGCTGCCGCATCGGCGGCGTGACGCTCGGCGAGCACGGGCTGGTCTGGTACGACGAAACCGGCGTGGTGCGCGAAGTGCCGGCGCTGAAGGTGCCGGCCGCGCGCGTCATCGACACCAACGGTGCCGGCGATGTCTTCCACGGCGCCTACGTCTATTCCTATCTCAGCGATCCGTCGAAAAGCTGGCAGGAGCACTTCGCCTTCGCGCAGGCGGCCTCGACGCACAAGATCCAGCATCTCGGCAACGAAGCCGGTCTGCCGACCTTGGCCGACATCGCCGTGGTGCGCGAGGAGTTTCAGAAGCCTGCGGGCAAACTACGCGCGGTGCGGCCGTGAGGCGGATACCTCGCTTCACCGTCATGGCCGGGCTTGTCCCGGCCATCCACGTCTTCATCGCTGATTGGTCATCAAGACGTGGATGCCCGGCACAAGGCCGGGCATGACGAAGAAAGTCTCTTCGTCATTGCGAGGAGCGTGAGCGACGAAGCAATCCAGTTCTTCTTTGTGGCTTTCTGGATTGCTTCGCTCCGCTCGCAATGACGAAAATCACGCCATCGCCTGCTTGATATCGAAGCTCATATCGGCCGCCTGCTGCGGCGTGATCGAGCGGCCGGCTGCGAGCATGCGGCGGCCGAAGACGTGATCGCCGGCGCGGTTGACCGACTCGACGCCGATCATGCGTTCGCCCTTGTAGCAAAACACCGAGAACGCGCCCTGCTCCGGATTGCCGCGCAGCACGGCATGATCGAAGCCCGCGGTCAGCCCCGCCATCTGCAATTTGTCATTGCCCTGGTCGCTCCAGAACCACGGCAGACCGTCATAGGTTTCCGGTTTTCCGGTGAGGCGCGCGGCGACGCAACGGGCATGATCGGTGGCGTTTTGCACCGACTCCAATCGCAGCGGGGCGCCGAAGCGCGGGCTCTCGAACAGCGCGCAGTCGCCGATGGCGGAGATATCCGGATCGGCGGTGAGAAGCTGCGCATCGACGACGATGCCCGCGGCAACCGGCAAACCGGCTTCGGCGGCGAGTTCGACATTCGGCAGCACGCCGACGCCGACTACCACGAGGTCCGCCGGCATCTGCCGCCCGTCGCTCAAAGATACGCCGGTCACCTTACCGTTCGCGCCTTCGATTTCCGTCGCGCCTACACCGAAGTGAATGCGAATGCCGGCCTCGCGATGCTTGCGCTCGAAATAAGTCGAGATGTCCTGCGTCACCGCGCGCGCCATCACGCGCGGCGCCAGTTCGAGCACGTCGACATCGAGCCCTTTCGCGCGCGCGGTGGAGGCGAATTCCAATCCGATGAATCCCGCGCCGATCACCACCAGCCGCTGTCCGGCTTTGATGTGGGTGCGCAACGCTTCGCTCTCGGCGAAGTTGCGCAGATACATCACGCCGTCGAGATTGGCATTCGGCACATCGAGCAAGCGATTGCGCGCGCCGGTCGCGAGCACGAGGTGGCCATAGGGCAACTCCTCACCCGAGCCGAGGCGCACGACATGCCGGGCACGATCGATCGCGACGACGTGGCCGTCGACCAGTTCGATCGTCTGATCGGCATAGAACCTTGCCGGCCGGAACAGTACGCTCTCCGCGCCGCCTGTTCCCTTGAGATAGGCCTTCGACAGCGGCGGACGTTGATAGGGCAACAAAGCCTCATCGTTGATCAGGCGAACCGGCCCAGTATAACCGGATTGCCGCAGCGACACCGCGACCTGAAATCCGGCGTGTCCCGCGCCGACGATCACAACCGTTTCTTTCGTCATCACCTTGCGTCCCACCCATCCGGACCCGGTACCCTGGGTCACCAAATCCGCCGGCATGATGCACGATCGGGCCCGCTTGTCATCAGCGGCGTGAATAGCGTTAAATGCGCGCCTGCTTTCACGCGAAAGGTTTTCCCGCATGTCCACTCCGGATTCCGATCAGCCTGCCCTGCTTGCCATCGACGGCGCCGTCGCCACCCTGACGCTCAACCGGCCGACGGCCTTCAACTCGATCAATCTCGCCATCGCGCAACGTCTGGAACAGCTCGCCGCTCAGGTCGAGGCCGACGACAACATCCGCGTGCTGGTGGTCGAAGGCGCGGGCCGCGCGTTCTGCGGCGGCGGCGACATTCAGGTGTTCGGCGCATCGATGGACAATCTCGAACCGGTGATCCGCGAGTTGCTGAAGCATTTCCACGCTTTCACCGTCGTGCTGCGGCGGATGCCGAAGGTTGTTATTTCCAGCGTGCACGGCTCCGCGGCGGGCGCCGGCCTGTCGCTCGCCTTCATGGCCGATATGTGCATCGCCGCGGACGATGCGAAATTCACCGCGGCCTATCACAAGCTCGGCATCTCGCCGGACGGCGGCGGCACCATCGGCGTCACCGAGATCGTCGGCGCGCGGCGCGCGTTGCAGATCTTCCTTGCGGATGGCAGCTTCTCGGCGCAGCAAGGTTACGATTGGGGGATGATCGCCAAGCTGGTGCCCGCTGCCGAACTGAAAGCCGCGACCCGCGAACTGGCGCAGCGCATCGCTCAAAATGCACCGGCGGCGATCGCCGCCACCAAAGCGCTGATCCATCAGTCGCGCTTCACCTCGGTCGCACAGCAACTCGACGCCGAGGTCGAAAACATCATCGGCTGCATGCGGCACGACGATTTCCGCAAGGCCGTGGACAAGTTTCTCACCAAGTCGAAGTGACGTTCGGCCGGCTGGCGATAACACGACCACGCAAGTTACGTCATGGCCGGGCGTGTACCCGCCAACTACGTCTTTCTTGCTGATTACCGGTGAGACGTGGATGGCCGGGACAAGCCCGGCCATGACGATTGACCTTATTGAAGGCTGACCTTTTCATGATGTCCTCAAAAACAAAAACGCCGGGGCGAGATCGTCTCCCGCCCCGGCGCTGTTGTTAGGTCCGTGTCGCTTACGCGGCGTTGAAGCCGGCGATAGCCTTCACTTCGAGGAAGTCCTCGAGGCCGAACTTGCCCCATTCGCGGCCGTTGCCGGACTGCTTGTAGCCGCCGAACGGCGCAGTGCGGTCATTCGGCGTGCCCTGCAGGTTGACGTTGCCGGCACGGATCTGTCGGCCGACCTTGCGCGCGCGCTCGACGGTACCGGCCGAGACGTAACCGGCAAGACCGTACGGCGTGTCGTTGGCGATCTTCACCGCCTCGGCTTCGTCCTTCGCACCCATGATCACCAGCACCGGCCCGAAGATTTCCTCGTTGGCGATGGTCATCTTGTCGGTGACGTCGGCGAAGATCGTCGGGCGCACGTAGAAGCCCTTGTTGACACCCTCGGGCAGGCCGGGACCGCCAGCGACCAGGGTGGCGCCTTCGTCGATGCCCTTCTGGATCAGATCCTGGATCTTGTTCCACTGGTTGCGGTTGACGACCGGGCCGATGGTGGTGCCTTCGGCGCGCGGATCGCCCGCCTTGGTCTTGTCGGCGACGCCCTTGGCGATGGCGGCGACTTCTTTCATCTTCGAGAGCGGCACGATCATGCGCGACGGCGCGTTGCACGACTGGCCCGAGTTGTTGAACATGTGGGCCACGCCGCCAGTCACGGCCTTCACCAGATCGGCGTCTTCCAAAATGACGTTCGGCGACTTGCCGCCGAGTTCCTGGCTGACGCGCTTCACCGTCGGCGCGGCGCGCTTGGCCACGTCGATGCCGGCGCGGGTCGAACCGGTGAACGAAATCATGTCGATATCCGGATGCTCGCTCATCGCGGCGCCGACATCCGGGCCGAGACCGTTGACGAGGTTGAAGACACCCTTCGGCACGCCGGCTTCATGGAGAATTTCCGCGAAAATCAGCGCCGAGGTCGGCGTGTATTCTGACGGCTTCAGGATCATGGTGCAGCCCGCGGCCAGCGCCGGCGCCACCTTGCAAGCGATCTGGTTCAGCGGCCAGTTCCAGGGGGTGATCATGCCGACCACGCCGATCGGCTCGCGCACCACCACAGCGGAGCCCACCGGCTCCTCGAACTGATAGTTCTTCAGCACCTCGAGCGTGGTCATCAGGTGACCAAGACCCGCGCCGGCCTGCAACTTCTCAGCCATCGGCAGCGGCGCACCCATTTCGTCAGACACCGACGCGCCGATATCCTTCAGGCGCGTCTTGTAGACAGCGATGATCTTTTCCAAGAGCGCCACGCGCTCCTCGCGGGTGGTCTGCGAGAACGTCTCGAAGGCGCGCTTCGCGGCAGCCGCCGCCTTGTCCACGTCGGCCTTGGAGCCGAGCGCGATCTCGTACATGGCCTCCTCGGTGGCCGGATTTACCACCGGCGTCGACTTCTTGACGACGGGATCGACCCACGCGCCGTCGATGTAAAACTGCATGCGATTGACCATGACGAAACCTCACAAACTTGCGGGATTGGAAAGAACGGAAACGTTCGGTCGCCATCCTTGCATGAAACCGGGACGAAATGAACCCGCCCGACGCGGATCCCGGTTGCGGGGGACGCATCGGGAGCTCGTTAGAAGCGACCCATCAACAATCGTTCGTCATGGCCGGGCTTGTCCCGGCCATCCACGTCTTCCCTGATGAGCGGCTATAAAGACGTGGATGCCCGGCACAAGGCCGGGCATGACGGAAGGGTGATGCGTTCCGCCTAAAGCGTCACACCGCCATCTTCCGGTGCCGCACCGGGCGGCCGGCGGTGAGACCTTCCGCCGCATCAAGGATCGCGTTGGCGTCGATGCCGTAGTGCCGATAGAGATCATCTATCGAACCGGTCTGGCCGAAGTGCTCGACGCCCAGCGCTTCCATGCGGTGGCCGCACACCGCGCCGATCCAGCCCAACGTCGCCGGGTGGCCGTCGAGCACCGTGACGATGCCGCAGTCACGCGGCAGCGGGGCCAACAGTGTCTCGATATGGCTCATGTAGCCCGCCCCGCGCCGCTCGCGCCGCATTCGGCGCGCGGCGGTCCATCCGGCGTGAAGACGATCCGCCGAGGTGATCGCCAATAGCCCGATATCGCGGCGGCTGTCGCCCAGCAGGCCGACCGCCTCGATGGCCTCGGGCGCCACCGCGCCGGTGTAAGCCACCACCACCTCGGCGTTCGGCCCTGGCTTGCGCAACCAATACGCGCCATCCGCGATATCGCGCGCCAGTTCCGGCGTCATGATCCGCTTCGGCTGCTCGACGGTGCGCGTGGAGAGCCGCAGATAGACCGAGCCGCCGCTGCGGGTGCCGTCACGCGCGTCACCCTTGTCGTCGAGGTCGCGCTGCATGTGGTCGAAACCCCAGCGCATGATCGTTGCCAACTCATCGACGAAGGCCGGCTCGAACGAGGCAAGGCCATCCTGCGCCATGCCGATCAACGGCGTCGCGATCGACTGATGCGCGCCGCCTTCCGGCGCCAGCGTGATGCCGGACGGCGTCGCCGCCACCATGAAGCGCGCGTCCTGATAACAGGCATAGTTCAGTGCATCGAGCCCGCGCTCGATGAAGGGATCGTACAACGTCGCGACCGGCAGCAGTCGCGCGCCGTTGATGGAATGCGACAGGCCGAGCGCCGACATCAGGATGAACAGGTTCATCTCGGCGATGCCGAGTTCGATGTGCTGGCCCTTCGGCGAATAATCCCAGGTGAACGTCGAGGGGATTTTCTCCTTCTTGAACACGTCCGCCATCGCGGCCTTGGCAAATAGCCCGCGCCGGTTCACCCACGCGCCGAGATTGGTCGACACCGTGACGTCCGGCGACGCGGTAACGATGCGCGCGGCCAGTTCGCTGTCGCCGCGCGCGAGTTCGTTGAGGACCAGCCCAAAGCCCTGCTGCGTCGACATCTGCGCGGAGGCGGGAAACGCCAGTTGCTCCGGCACGTCGATGGTCGGCGTCTCCAGCCGTCGCCTGCCATCGCGATTGAAGGATGCTCCTTTAAGGAATGCTTCCAACTCGGCGGGCGATTGCGCCAATCCTTCGAACTTGTCCCACTCATGCCCCGGCCGGATATTCTGCGCCGCGCGGAACGCCTCCATCTGCGCCGGCGTCATCAGGCCGGCGTGGTTGTCCTTGTGGCCCTGGAACGGCAGGCCGACGCCCTTGATGGTGTAAGCGATGAAGCACACCGGGCGATCGTGATCGATGGACTCGAACGCTTCCAGCATGTTCGCCATGTCGTGGCCGCCGAGGTTCGACATCAGCGCCAGCAGTTCGGCGTCGTTGCGGCGCTCAATTAACGCGCTGACGTCGCCCTGATCGCCGATCTCATCCTGCAAACGCTTGCGGAACGCCGCCCCGCCCTGAAAGCATAACGCCGCGTAGACCTGATTGGGGCAGCTATCGATCCAGCGCCGCAACGCCTCGCCGCCGGGCTCCGCGAACGCCGCTTGCATCAGTTTGCCGTACTTCACGATCACCACGTCCCAACCGAAGTTGCGGAACATGGTCTCGAACTTTTCCCACAAGCCTTCGCGCACCACCGCGTCGAGGCTCTGGCGATTGTAGTCGACGATCCACCAGGTGTTGCGCAGGCCGTGCTTCCAGCCTTCCAGCAACGCCTCGAAGATGTTGCCCTCGTCCATCTCCGCATCGCCGACCAGCGCGATCATGCGGCCTTCACGGCGATCCTTCATGAAGCCGTGGGCGCTGACGTAATCCTGCACCAGTGACGAGAACAGCGTCTGCGCCACGCCGAGCCCGACCGAGCCGGTGGAGAAATCGACGTCGTCGATATCCTTGGTGCGCGACGGATAGGATTGCGCGCCCTTGTAGCCGCGAAAATTCTCCAACTTCTCACGGGTCTGATGCCCGAACAGATACTGGATCGCGTGGAATATCGGGCTGGCGTGCGGCTTCACCGCGACGCGATCCTCAGGTTTGAGCACCGAGAAATATAGCGCCGACATGATGGTCGCGAGCGAAGCGGACGACGCTTGATGGCCGCCGACTTTCAGGCCGTCAACATTGGGGCGAATGTGGTTGGCGTGATGGATGGTCCAGGACGACAACCACAACACTTTGCGCGACAGGGCTGACAGGAATTCGAGGCGGCGCGGGTCGATCGGCATGGGCAATCTCGCGAATTGTGCAGCGAAGATTCTGAACAGGAGACCGTCATGCCCGGCCTTGTGCCGGGCATCCACGTCTGCTCACCGAAGAAAGACGTGGATGGCCGGGTCAAGCCCGGCCATGACGCCGGAATGCGGTACACGCAAAGGATAGCTCAGCCGCGACTGCTGGATTTCTCAATTTCAATCGACAACGATCCAGGTATTGGGATAATTTATCAATTCGAATATAAAAACTAGAAACACATTCCAATGGCAGCCCTCGACGCCATCGACCGCAAGATCATCGCGCTGTTGCAGCGGGACAGCCGCATCACCATGCAGGAGCTGGCCGACAAGGTCGGGCTCTCGGTGTCGCCGTGCCATCGTCGCGTGAAATTGCTGGAGGAGCGCGGCGTCATCACCCGCTACGTCGCCACCGTCGATCAACAGTCGCTCGGGCTGCATGTCAGCGTCTTCATCTCGATCAAGCTGGCGCGGCAGAAGGAGGAAGACCTCGACCGCTTCGCGAAAGCGATCTCAGGCTGGGGGGAAGTGCTGGAGTGTTATCTGATGACCGGCAACCGCGACTACCTGCTGCGCGTCGTGGTGGCCGACCTCGCCTCCTACGAAACGTTCCTCAAAACCAAGCTGACCCGGCTCGACGGCATCGCCTCCATCGAATCCAGCTTCGCGCTCAGTCAAGTGAAGTATTCCATCGCGCTGCCGGTGTGAGCACCGGCCTAACCGTCATTGCGAGGAGCGATAGCGACGAAGCAATCCAGACTCTTGAAGAAAGGCTGGATTGCTTCGCTTCGCTCGCAATGACGATATGGGGCATTCACGCCCCCGGCGCGCGCTCCAGCGTGCCGCGCATCTGGGCTTTGCGGATGCGTTCGCGGTGCGCGATGTAGAGGCCGCTGCAAATGATGATGCAGGCGCCCAGCACGGTGAAGCGATCCGGGATTTCCGCGAACATCACGAAGCCCAACACGCTCACCCACACCAGCTGGCTGTAGGTGAACGGCGCCAGCACCGAGGCGTCGGCGTGGCGATAGGCCAGCACCACGATCCAGTGGCCGAGCGTCGACGAGAGGCCGATCACGACCGCGATGCCCACCTGCTGCCAGGTCGGCGTCACCCAGAAGAACGGCACCAGCAGCGACAGCACGACGAAGCCGACGATGGCGGAATAGGCCATCGTCGTCACCGGACGATCGACGCCCGCGATCTGCCGCGTCAGCACCAGCGCGAAGGCCCAGCCCAGCGCCGAAACGATCGGGAAGAACGCCGCGACATGGAACGCCGCGGTGCCCGGCCGCACCACGATCAAGACGCCGACCAGCCCGACGAGCGTGGCGATCCAGCGCCGCACGCCGACCTTTTCCGACAACATCACGATCGAGAGACAGGTGACGAACATCGGCGCGATGAAGGCGGTGGCGGAGGCTTCGGCGATCGGCAGATAGCCGAGGCCCCAGATGAAGAACAGCGACGACGACACCAGCCCGATGCCGCGCAGCACCTGGATCACCGGGCGCTTCGTGGCGAGCACGTTGCCGCCGCGACGCATCAGAACCGCCGGCATCATGATGATCAGAAACACGAAGAAGCGGATCCAGGCGATCTCGACCGCCGGCAGACCGCGCGTGAGATATTTCGCGAGCGCGTCCGAGCAGGCGAGGAACACCGTGGAGGCGATCACCAGTGCGATGCCGCGGAACGGACGGTCGGTCCGTTGCGGGGCGCGCTCGGCGGCACGGCGCGGCGCGGCAGAACTTGCGGGAATCTGATCGGCGAAAGCCGTAACCGGCGCGGTGGGCGGAGACAAAGCGGAGGCTCGGATCGCGGGGCCAAAGGAAAGCCGGACCAAACGCGAATCCCGCCGGCACGACAAGGCACGAAAACAGGATGCCGATATGCGTCTGGCGAATCGAACTACAGCATCGGCAGCGAGCGCGGCGCCTCGCCGCGCGGAAACACCTTCTCGATGCGGGCGATATCGTCCGCCGACAATTTCAGGTGGACCGCGCCGGCGTTGTCGGCGGCGTGGGCGGCTGTCGCAGCCTTCGGGATCGCGAACACCGAGGAACGGCGGACGAGAAAGCTCAATGCCACCTGACGTGGCGTGCCGCCATGCGCGGCGGCGATCTCCGCAAGCACGCGGCCCTGCGCCGAGTTCACTGCCGGAAAATCATCATGGCCGAACGGCGAGTAAGCCACCACCGCCACGTCATGCGCCTCGCACCACGGAATCACCGCGTGCTCGATGGCGCGCTCGCGCAGATGATAGAGCACCTGATTGCAGGCGATGCGGCCCTCGCCCGCGATCTCCAGCAGTTCGTCGAGATCGTCCACATCGAAATTGCTGACGCCCCAGCTTTTGATCTTGCCGTCCGCGACAAGCTGCTCGAATGCCGCCACCGTCTCCGCCAACGGATAAGACCCGCGCCAGTGCAGCAGATAACAATCGAGCCGGTCGGTCTTGAGCCGTTTCAAGGAACGCTCGCAAGCGGTGAAGGTGCCGCGCCGCGAGGCGTTGCTCGGCAGCACCTTGGACACCAGAAACACCTCGTCGCGCCGCCCGGCAATGGCGTCCGCCACCACCAGTTCAGCATCGCCATACATCTCTGCGGTGTCGATATGGCTCATGCCGAGATCGAGGCCGCGCCGCAGCGCCTCGACCGCCTTCTTGCGGTCGCCGTGGTCGATATACCAGGTGCCCTGCCCGATCGCCGGCACTTCAACGCGCGCCGCGCCGAAAGGATGTGCATTGGGTCGCTTCGCCATCACGAAATTCCGTTGGTTCCGATGTCCGCTTTGGACCGGCTTGTGTCGCGCGCGCGGACGTTGTGAAATAGCCGCCATCCATGCCGAAACTGCGGCCGTCCCAGGAGAAAATCAATGCTCGACCACACCAAGTCCGCGTCCAGCCTGACGCCTTCGACCGCCGCGCCCGAAAGTCTCGGCATGTCGGGCGCGCGGCTCGGCCGGATCGAGGATCATCTCAAGCGCCGCTACATCGACGGCGGCCGCTTTCCCGGCACCCGGACCCTGATCTACCGGCGCGGCGCCATCGCTCACTCCGCCGTCCAGGGCTATGCCGACCTCGAGCGCAAGACGCCGATGAAGGACGACACTATCTTCCGCATCTATTCGATGACCAAGCCGATCACCTCGGTCGCTTTCATGATGCTGGTGGAAGAAGGCCACGTCGCGCTCGACGAGCCGGTGCACAAATACATTCCGCAATGGCGCGACCTGCGGGTGTTCGTGGCCGGCGTCGCGCCGGCGTTCCTGACCAGGCCGGTGACGCGGCCGATGCAGATCGTCGACCTGCTGCGCCACACCTCCGGCCTCACCTATGGCTTTCAGCAGCGCAGCAACATCGACGCCGCCTATCGCGAGAAGAAAATCGGCGAGGTCGAGAAGGCCGGCACCATGCAGTCGATGATCGATGACCTCGCGCAAATCCCGCTGGAGTTCTCGCCGGGCGACTCCTGGAACTATTCCGTCTCGACCGACGTGCTCGGCTACCTGATCGAGAAAATCAGCGGCAAGCCATTCCAGCAGTTCCTGAAGGAGCGCATCTTCGATCCGCTCGGCATGGTGGACACCGATTTCTTCGTTCCCGCCGAGAAGGCGCACCGCTTCGCCGCCTGTTATAACGCCACCCCCGGCGGCATGGCGTCGATCAATTCGCCGGGCGCCAATGGCGCGCTATTCCTTCAGGACGATCCCACCACCAGTTCATTCCTCACGCCGCCCTCGTTCATCTCGGGCGGCGGCGGGCTGTGCTCGACGGCTGCGGATTATCTCGCCTTCTGTCGTGCGCTGCTCAATCGCGGCGAACTCGGCGGCACGCGGCTGCTCGGCCCGAAGACGCTGGCGCTGATGACTACCAATCACCTCCCCGGCGGCAAGGACCTGACGCAGCTGTCGCGCTCGCTGTTCAGCGAGGCGACCTTTGCGGGCGTCGGCTTCGGCCTCGGCTTCTCGGTGACGATGGACCCGGCGCAGACGCTGATTCCCGGCAGCGCCGGTGAGTATGCCTGGGGCGGCGCGGCCACCACCTCGTTCTGGATCGATCCGGCGGAAGACCTGATCGCCATCTTCATGACCCAAGTGCTGCCGTCGAGCGCCTACCCGGTGCGCCGCGAGTTGCGCTCGCTGGTCTATTCGGCGATCACGGATAGCAACCTGTAGAGGCAGTCTCAACACGAAAGCCGTCATGCCCGCGCAGGCGGGCATCCAGTATTCCGCAGCATACAATCAATCGCGCGCCTTTCGGATTACTGGATCGTCCGCCTTCGCGGACGATGACGCCTCGTTTCCTGTCGAACTTCGACACACGGAAGCCCGAGCCTCCAAGGACGACGACCGCGCCCCCGCGTTCATTACGGCGTCAGCACCGCGCGGCCGACCAGTTTGCCGCTCTTGAGGGCGTTCAACGCATCGTCGGCCTTGGTCAGCGGCATCGTCGTCACCGGGATCGGCGCGATCTTCTTGGTGCGCACGAGATCGAGCAGTTCTTCCGTCTCACGCAGATTGCCGACGTAGCTGCCCTGAATGGTGATCGCCTTGATCGGGATCAACGGCAACGCCCACGGCGCGCCGCCGCCGAACAGGCCGACCATCACCAGCTTGCCGCCCTTGGTCAGACAGTCGAAGCCGAGTTGCGCGGTCTGCGCGTTGCCGACCAGATCGATCGCCGCATAGACCGGACCGCCGGCCTTCGCCGCGATCTGCTCCAGCGCATCCGCCGCCGCGCCGTCGACAGCGCCGAGCGCGCCGGCTGCGATCGCCGCCTCACGCTTGCGCGCGTCGATATCGACGACGATCGCGCCCTTGCCGCCCATCGCTTTCAAGAGCGACAGCGCCATCAAGCCAAGCCCGCCCGCGCCGAAAATCACGATCGGATGATGCAGCACCGATTCCACCTTCTTCAGCGCGCTGTAGGTGGTGACGCCGGAGCAGGCGTAAGGCGCGGCGGTGACCGGATCGAGCCCCTTCAGGTTGATGAGATATTTCGCATTCGGCACCGTCATGTAATCGGCATAGCCGCCGTCGCAGTAGACGCCGAGCGAATTGGCCTTCGGGCACATGTTCTCCTGATCGGCGAGGCAGAGTTCGCATTTGCCGCAGCCGAGCCACGGATAGACCAGGCACACATCGCCAATCTTGAGATTGCTCTTGGCGTCGGGGCCGATCGCCACGACTTCGCCGACCGTCTCATGACCCATGGTGCGCGGCAACGACACGCCGCGATCCTTCAGCGACAGCGGCTTGCGACCGTGGCCGAGATCGTAGCCGCCTTCCCAGATGTGCAGATCGCTGTGGCAGACGCCGGCGGCCTTCACCTTGATCAGCACCTGCGTTCCGGTGGGCTGCGGCGTCGGCTCGTTCACCTCGGTCAAAGGTGCGTTGAAGTCGGTGACCTTGAAACTCTTCATGGCGTCCAGTCCTCGGGCTCGCTTTGTTGTTCGTTACAGTCCGGCGATGACGGCGCGGGCAATCTCCGCGGTGCCGTCGCGGCCGCCGAACTCCATCGGTTTGATGCCATCCGCATAGGCCTTGTCAACCGCGCGCTCGATGCGCTCGGCAGCCGTGGCCGCTTCCGGGAATTGATGCTTGTCGGCCAGCCAGTCCAGCAGCAGCGCCACCGACAGGATCATCGCAGTTGGGTTGGCCTTGCCCTGCCCCATGATGTCCGGCGCGGTACCATGACAGGGCTGGAAGACCGCGTGGCGGTCGCCGATATCGGCCGACGGTGCCATGCCGAGCCCGCCGATCAGGCCGGCGGTGAGATCGGACAGAATGTCGCCGAACATATTCTCGGTCACCAGCACGTCGAAATCCCACGGGCGCTTCACCAGCATCGCCGAGCAGGCATCGACGTAGACACGGGATGTCGCGACGTCCGGATGACGCGCGGCGGCCTCATCGAACAGGCCGCGGAAGTAGGCGAATGCCTTGAACACATTTGCCTTGTCGACGCAGGCAAGATGTCCTTTCTTGCCGCGCGCCTTGCGGCGTTCCGCGAGGCGGAAGGAAAAATCGAACAGCCGCTGCGAGGTTTTTCGCGTGATCACCATGGTCTCGCGCGCCTCGTCGGCGGTAACGACACCCTTGCCCATCGAGGCGAACAGCCCTTCGGTGGATTCGCGGATCAGCACCAGATCGATGCCATGCTCCGCCGCGCCGACGATGGGGCTGGGTACGCCGGGAATGAGCCGCGCAGGACGCACACCGGCATAAAGATCGAAGATCATCCGCAATTCGATCTGCGGTGCGATCTCGGTGTTGTCGGGATAGCGGATATGCGGCAGCCCGCAAGCGCCAAGCAGGATGGCGTCGGCTTCATCGCAGAGCTTGATGGTGGACTCCGGCATCGATTTGCCGGTCTGCTGATAATGCATCGCACCGGCAGGCGCATCCGTGAAGCGGAATTTCAGCTTGGTGGTCGCCTGGATCCGGCGCAGCACCTCCAGCGCCGGCGCCATCACTTCGGGGCCGATGCCGTCGCCCGCGAGCACCGCGATGTGAAGTGCCTCGAGCGCGGCCATCAGCGCGATAGCTCCGCAAGCGCAGCCTTGCGCACCCACACCTTGTTGTCGTGGAACGCCGCGCCGCCATAGGGCGCGACCGCTTCCGCGCCGGTCAGCATGTTGATGCCGCGATTGCCGACATGGGCGTGGTTGGGATGCACCGATTCCGCGATCAGCACGCCGCGCCGCACGCCGGGAAACAGTCGCGCGGTGAGATGCGTTTCGCCGCGCGTATTGCCGAGCGTCACCAGATCACCCTCGACGATATCGAGGCCTCGCGCATCGTCGGGATGGATCATCACCGACGGCACGCCCTCGCGCGCTTTCGATGACGGCGTCTCATTGAACGTGGTGTTGAGAAAGCTGCGCGACGGGCTGGTGGCGAGCCGGAACGGATGCGCCTCGTCCGCCGCCTCGATCACCGCCCAATGATCCGGCAGGCTCGGCATCTTGTCCCACGCGCCGTTGCGCTCGTTCACCGGCACCGGCACGTTGGGCCAATCCGCCTTGAAGTGAAACTTGCCGTCGCCGTGGCCGAAGCCGTCGAGAAAATGCGAGGCGCGGAAATCCGGCTGCAAGTCGCGCCACAGATCGGCCAGCAGGCCCTCGACGCTGCCATGGCCGCTGGCTTGCAACGTCGCGTCAATCACTTCGCGCGCGGTCATCTCGAATGCCTGATGCGTTGCGCCGACGCGTTTGGCGATGCCCTGCAACACCTCATGATTGGAGCGGCATTCGCCCGGCGGCTCGACCAGCTTGGCCCCAACCGAAATATATTGATGTCCGCCGCCGTAATAGAGATCGTCGTGTTCGAGGAACATCGTCGCGGGCAGCACGATGTCCGCCATCTGCGCCGTCTCTGTCATGAACTGCTCGTGCACCGCGACGAACAGATCCTCGCGCGCAAAACCCTGCCGCACCAGCGCCTGCTCCGGCGCAACAGTGACCGGATTGGTGTTCTGGATCAGCATCGCCTTCACCGAGCCGCCGCCCTTCAGCGCCTCGGCATCGCCGGTGAGAATGCGGCCGATCTTCGATTGATCGAGCCGCCGCGTACTCTTGTCGACGACGTCGAGACCTTCGATCAGCGTTTTGTCGAACTTCCAGATCGCGCCGTTGTTGAAGAACGCGCCGCCGCCCTCGTACTGCCACGCGCCGGTGACGGCGGGGATGCACAGCGCGGCATGCATCTGCGCCGCGCCGTTGCGGCTGCGGGTGAAGCCGTAGCCGAGCCGGAAATACGAGCGTTTCGTCTCGCCCACCGCGCGCGCGAAAGCCTCGATCTCGCCGACCGGCACGCCGCAGATCGCCGACGCCCATTCCGGCGTGCGGCTGGCGAGATGTGCCTCAAGCTCGTCAGGGCAATCGGTGTACTTCGCGAGATAGGCGCGATCGGCAAAACCCTCGCGAAACAGCACATGCATCACGCCGCAAGCGAACGCGCCGTCGGTACCGGGCCGCAGTAGAATCTTGATGTCGGCCTGCTTCATCGTCTCGTTGTCATAGACATCGACGGCGGCGATGCGCGCGCCGCGCTCCTTGCGGGCGCGGGTGGCGTGGGTCATCACGTTGACCTGCGTGGAGACCGGATTGGTACCCCAGATCACGATGAGATCGGACTTCGCCATCTCGCGCGGATCGACGCCCATCACCTTGCCGGTGCCGGCGCCGTAACCGGCCCACGCGATGGTCGAGCAGATGGTGCTGTAGAAACGCGAGTACTTCTTGACATGCGACAGGCGGTTGATGCCGTCGCGCATCACCAGTCCCATGGTGCCGGCGTAATAATACGGCCACACCGATTCACCACCGAACTCCTGCTCGGCCGCATTGAAACGCGCCGCGATCTCGTCCAGCGCCTCGTCCCACGAAATGCGTTCGAAACGCCCCTCGCCTTTCGCGCCAACCCGGCGCAGCGGATGCCGGACGCGATCCGGATGATTGATGCGTTCGCTGTAGCGCCCGACCTTGGCGCAGACCACACCGGCCGTATAGGTCTGTTGCTTCGAGCCGCGGACCCGGCCGATGGTCGTGCCGTCGATCACCTCGACATCGAGCGCACAGGCCGAGGGGCAATCGTGCGGACAGGTGGAGTGGCCGATTTCGATTTTGACGTCGGCGTTCATGGCAACAGCACTAACACGAGTTTAATTTGCCCGTCATTGCGAGGAGCGTGAGCGACGAAGCAATCCAGTCCTTGCTTGTGGCTTTCTGAATTGCTTCGCTTCGCTCGCAATGACGATCCAATCTATATTCATCTTGGTCTAGCACGATTTCCGAACGATGGGCAGCGGCGTTACGATCGCCTGGCCCGCTGATCCTTCACATAACCGAGCGGAACACCGAGGCGCTTGACCGTCACCACCACCTTGCCCTGGCTGTCGCGGTCGCAATTCATATGGGTCGGCGCGATGAAGAAATCGGCGGTTTCCCACACCTCGGCCCAGCGCAGATGCGGCTTGGCCTTCTTCAGGAACGCCGCGCGCTCGCCGCAGATCGCCACCGAATAGCTGTGCTTGGGATCGCGGCTCGCCGCCGGCTCGGTGCGGTCGAGATAGGCTTCCAACCCGTCCACCGCCTCCGGCATGATGGTGAACCAGTAATCCATGGCGTAGCGACGCGACGCGCCCTCGAGGCCGCCGACCAGCGGATTGAACACCAGATATTCATACGGATGCAGGCGAACCAGCGTCACCGCGTTCCAGCCAAAGCCGACAACGATCACCGCCAGCGCCGCAATGCCGAGTCGTCGGCGCGTCGCGGACAGCCGCGCGACGACACGATCGAGCCCGATCCCGGCCAGAATGGCGATGGGCGGCAGCACGAACAGGAAATGGCGCAACCCGCAGAATGCCGGCCCATGCGCCACCACTTCGCACAGCACAGGGAAGATGGCGGCGAAAGACACCATCGCCACGTCGCTGCGCGTGCGCCGATCCAGTCCAGTTCTCGCGACGGCAGCAGATGCCGCGAGCGCCATCGCCAGCAACGCACCTGCTAGCATCAACAGCGGTAGCTTGATGAGAATGTAGATCGGCACATAGAGGCGCGGGATCGTCGCCATCCGATACACGGTGCCGTCGAGCACGGTGCGGATGTTGTAGTGAAACTCCGCGAAGCTGAACAAGCCGCGGATCGGATTGAGCGGCGACAACGCCGACCACGGCCATGTCACGATCATGATGCCGTAAGCGATCGCCAGCGCCGGCACGAAGCGGATGAACGACGCCCAGACGAAGCGCCGCGCCTCATGCGAGATCGGCGGCATCGACGCCGGAATGCTAAGCAGGATCATCACGCCGACATAACCCACCAGCAACAGGCCCAACACCTTGATGCCGAGCGCTGCGCCGGTCATCAGCCCGAAGCCGACGATGTGGCGTGGCTTCGGATTCGGCAGATCACGCGCCGCGCGCATCAGGAAATACAGCGCACCGGCCATCGCGGCGGCGAGCGGGATATCCTTGCTGTGGTGGAACATGGTGCCGTACCACGAGCCGCACACCGCGAGCGCTGTGCCCGCGATCAGCCCGGCGCGCGCGCCGGCGATCATCCGTGCCGTCGCCATCGCCGCCGCCAAACCGCCGACGCCGATCAGCCCGCACAGCAGATGGCGCAAGTCGTAAATATCCATCGGCACGAGACGGCCGAGCAGGATCGCCGCGCTATCGAACAGGCCGCCGTAGAGATACAAATTATCGAGTTCGAACACCGCGCGGTCGGTGAAACCGCTTTTGTAGTAGGCGAGGATCAGTTCGCCGTAGCGATGCTGAATCCATTCGTCGTTGGTGATGGCGTAATCGCGGAACGTCGCGATCACCAGACCGGCCAGCACCGCCAGCAACACGATTGACGCCAGATCGTAGGGATCGCGCGACGCTACCGCGCGCAGCATTCGCGCGACAAAAGAATTGTCCGCCTTGCCAGGCCATCCCGCGCCGTAGTCGTTCACAGCTTCGCGCGCGAGATCGGTCATGATTTATCCGCCTGCCGCGAGCGCCGTCAGGGTCACCCTCGCTGCATCGCAACATCGGCGGGCGCAGCAACGGCGGATCGGCGATACAACGGGGGTGAGCGTTCGGACGAGCATTCGTATCCACGGCGCGGATGAGGCCGACGCTTCTATAGACCATCCCTCAATTTTTACCACCGCGTCATTGGAATAACGCCAATGCCGCACCTCGCCGTCCCGGCTTGCCAGCCGCCTTGGCAGCGATATTCTGGTCGTCCCTCATCACCAACGACCGGGCTAACCCGGCGGGACAATCCATCAGGGAGTCGACGCAGAATGTATCCGGGGACCCACGTCGCGGCGCGCGCCAATCAGCCTGCTTTCATCATGGCGAGCACCGGCGAGACCGTCAGCTATGCCGAACTGGAGGCGCGCACCAACCGGCTGGCGCATTTCCTGCGCAGTCGCGGGCTGAACCGCCTCGATCATTATTCCATCTTCATGGAAAACAATTCGCGTTATCTCGAAAGTTGCGGCGCGGGCGAGCGCGCGGGACTGTATTTCACCTGCATCAACTCGTTCCTGAAGGCGGATGAACTCGCCTACATCCTCACCAACAGCGAATCCCGCGTGCTGATTTTCTCGCAGGAAAAGCGCGCCGTCGCCGAGGAGGCGCTGCGCCAGTGCCCGAAGGTCGAGGTCAGCCTCGTCGTCGATGGACCGGGCAATGGCACCACCATCCTCAATCTCGACGAAGCCGTGGGCGGTTTTCCCGCGACGCCGATTGCCGACGAAAGCGTCGGCACCGCGATGCTGTATTCCTCGGGCACCACCGGACGGCCGAAAGGCATCGTGCGGCCGCTGCCGGAGCAGCCTCCCGCGCAGGGACTGCCGCTGTTCGATTTCCTCAACACGATGTGGCGCTATCGCGAGGGCCTGACCTATCTGTCGCCGGCGCCGCTCTACCATTCTGCCCCGCAAGCGGCGGTCAATCTGGTGATCCGCAACGGCGGCACCGCCATCATCATGGAGAAGTTCGATCCGGAGCACTATTTGCAACTGATCGAGACGTACAAGCCGACGCACTCCCAGCTCGTGCCGACAATGTTCTCGCGGATGCTGAAACTGCCGGACGAGGTGCGTAAGCGCTACGACGTCTCCTCGCTCGAGGTCGCCATTCATGCTGCCGCGCCCTGCCCGCCGCAGGTGAAGGAGCAGATGATCGAATGGTGGGGACCGATCATCCACGAATACTACGGTGCGACCGAGGGGTTGGGCTTCACCGCCTGCGACACGCCGCAATGGCAGGCGCATCGCGGCACCGTCGGCAAGGTGCTGCTGGGAGAATTGCATGTGCTCGACGAAAACATGCAGCCGTGCCCGAAGGAAACGCCGGGCACGCTGTGGTTCAAGACCGCGACGCCGTTCGAATACTTCAACGACCCGAAGCGCACCGCCGAAACCCGCTCGGCCGACGGCAGCATGAGCACCGTGGGCGACATCGGCTATGTCGACGACGACGGCTTCCTCTATCTCACCGACCGCGCGACCTTCATGATCGTCTCCGGCGGCGTCAATATCTATCCGCAGGAGTGCGAGAACCTCTTGATCACACATCCGAAGGTGGCGGACGCTGCTGTGTTCGGCGTACCCAACGACGACCTCGGCGAGGAAGTGAAAGCCGTGGTGCAGGTGCTGCCCGGCGTCAAGGCCGATCAGGGGCTCGTCGACGAGTTGATGGAATTCTGCCTCAAAGATCTGTCGCGGCAGAAATGCCCGCGCTCGATCGATTTCATCGACGAGATGCCGCGCCTGCCGACCGGCAAGCTCTACAAGCGCCTGCTGCGCGACCGCTATTGGGGCGACCGCAAGAGCCGGATCGTTTGAGAGCGTTCTCTGACTCGAAATGAAACGCGGCGGATCAACCACTTCAGCGTCGTCCCCGCGCAGGCGGGGACCCAGAATCCCTGGCGTTGATAATTACTAAGACAACTACGCCTTGGTGATTTAGTGATGGAGCCGAACCGCTGCGGGTTCTGGGTCCCCGCCTGCGCGGGGACGACGATTTTCGTGTTGCAAATCTAGTTGCGAATCTACCGACAAAATAAAATTCCGACTAAGTTCTGAGATCATCCGCCGCACGCCCCCCGCGATGCGACGCATCGTCCGTTTGCATCGGCGGCGCGTTCCGGCGTATGTTCGCTGATCTTAATTGTCTCTCTGCTCCGCGCGGCGCGTGGAATGCCGATGAGCCTGCCGCGGCGCGGCGCGATCGGAGATTTGACAATGAACGCCCCCATGGTCCGCCTCACCAGCCTCGCCCATGGCGGCGGCTGCGGATGCAAACTCGCGCCATCGGTGTTGCAGGAACTGCTGGCCGGCCAGCCCGCCGCCGCACCTTTCCGGCAATTGCTGGTCGGCGCCGACACCGGCGACGACGCCGCCGTGTGGCAGGTCGACGACAACACCTGCATCGTCGCCACCACCGACTTCTTCATGCCGGTCGTCGACGATCCGTTCGACTTCGGCCGCATCGCCGCCACCAATGCCATTTCCGATATCTACGCCATGGGCGCCAAACCGATCCTGGCGCTGGCGATTCTCGGCATGCCGCTCGACAAGATTTCCGTCGAGGTGGTGCGCGAGATTTTGCGCGGCGGTGCGTCGGTCTGCGCCGATGCCGGCTTCCCGATCGGCGGCGGTCATTCCATCGATGCGCCGGAGCCGATCTACGGCCTCGCGGTGATCGGCATCTGCCGGCCGGAACAGGTGCGCCGCAATGCCGACGCCAAGCCGGGCGACGCGCTAATATTGACGAAGGGCCTCGGCGTCGGGGTTTATTCCGCAGCGATCAAAAAGGGCCAGCTCGACGGCGACGGCTACGCCGAGATGGTCGCCTCGACCACGCAACTCAATCGCGTCGGTGGCGAGCTATCCGCCGACCCGAACGTTCACGCCATCACCGATGTCACCGGGTTCGGCCTGCTCGGCCACGCCTATGAGATGGCGCGCGAGTCACATCTCTCGCTGGTGATCGACGCCAAGAACGTGCCGCTGTTCTCTCGCGCTAACGAACTGGCCAAGAGCGGCTTCATCACCGGCGCCTCGAAACGCAACTGGGCGAGCTACGGCGAATCCATCGCACTGCCGCACGGCATGCCGGAATGGCAGCGCGACCTCCTGGCCGATCCGCAAACCTCGGGCGGCCTGCTGGTCGCCTGCGCACCGGATCACGCCGAGGCGGTTTTGAAGAAGGTGGTGGATGCCGGCTTCACATCGGCAAAGATCATCGGCCGCGCCGAGGAGGGGCCAGCGCAGGTGCGGATAGAGAGCTAAGTGATTTCATTTCCACTGTCATTGCGAGGAGTTGATTAGCCTCATCGTCATGGCCGGGCTTGTCCCGGCCATCCACGTCTTTGAACTTGCGATGCTCTCAAGACGTGGATGCCTGACGTAAAGCCGGGCATGACGGACCAAGTTGAATTGTTGCAAACTAATTCGCTTGCGCCGGTTCGACCTTCATGCGGCGGCCCCAGGTGTCGAAGAAGTGGCCCTCGTTGACCACCATGCGGTCGGCGTTGACGCGGTCTTCCAACTCGCGCAGCGCATCGGCCGCCTTGGCGTCCTCCACCGGGCCGCCGTCGTCATCGACGATCGGCATCAGCAACACACCATCCCATGGCACGTTGGCGCCGCGCATCAACAGCGTGAAGTGATGCCAATCCAGTTCGTCGCCGATCACATGTGTGAACGTCGAGCGCAGCGGCAGCACGCCGAGATTGGCGGTCGAGACCAGAATGATCAGCGCGGTGAAACCGCCGGTGCGCTGGAATTCATGCACCACCCAATCGTCGAAGAGGAAGTCGTCGAGCTTCTTGCGCTTAGCAGGTTTCGACAAGCGGCAGCTCCACGATTTCCCGCTCCATGATGCTGAGGAACGCTCCGTTGCGATGCTCGGCGAACCACGCCTCGAACGCGCGCAGCTTCTCGATGATGGCCGCTGAATCTGCTGGCGCGCCCGCTTCCGGCGCTTCCGGCTGCGTCGCCTGCCAACACGCCGCGATCACCGGCGCAAAGTTCGTCAGCGTCTCCTGTTGCGTCTCGCTGGTGCCGCTCCACCCGAGTTCATGCAGAAAGGCCGTCGAGCCGCGCAGGATCGCGTCTTCTTCCGTCTCGCAACCATCGAGCGCGGCGGTGACGCTGCGCATCAAATTGAGCCGCCGGAAGCCGAAGGCACGGTCCTGCTCCAGTTCGCGGAAACGAACTGCGGCTTCCTTGCGATAGTTCTCTTCGTTGATGGAGGCGTCGTGCGCGATCCGGTCGAGATCGTCGAGTAACGCCGTCAAAGGCTGAGCCGTCATCGCGCGCTCCCGTGCTTGTTGAAGGTTGGCGGAAGAGAATGGGAGTCGAACCCACCAAGAACCGACTCGCGGCCCTTCCCGGATTTGAAGTCCGGACGCCCCACCGGGAACGATGCTCTTCCAATTGTTTCAATCTTCGGCGCCGTTGTCGGCGCAGCCTCATCGGCCGGCCTGCGAAACAGGTCAAGCCGATGCTTGTTGACACGGCGCAGATCGCCTCTGCGAATTGTAACACCATGCCGGTCGAAGAATTCAAGTATCTGGATCGCGACCTTGCGGCCATTGTCGAATTTGTCGCGGAATTGCGCGGCGGTGAATTGATGATCGGCCGCCTGCTCCGACAGCGTCGCCATCACGCCGACCATTTCCGCCACCGTCGCGCGCAGGAAGAAGTGATCGTGCGCCACCTCGTCGACACGCCCCATGCGGCCGACCAGCTTGAACAGCCGCCGCACTTCCGGCTCGGCGACACCGGTGTAACCTGCGATATCGCGCACGCGCGGCGGACGGAAACGCCCCTCGCCGCCGATGAAAATCCGCACCTTGTTCCACAACGCTTCGTCGCCCGGCGTTAGCCGCACCTCGTGGCTCGGCAGACGAATCCACGCGCCGTCAAGCGCGATGTCCCGCGTGCGCGCCAATCCTTGCAGCAGCGCGGCAAAGGCCGGCGTCGGCAAACGCGGTTCGAGTTGCAGCCGCAGACGCTCGAGGCCGATACCGGAGAGGTTCGGATTCTCGGCATGGAATTTCGCCAGCGCCGCGAGAATGTCGTTCTTCATCCGCAGCCAGACCGCCGGCGCGATGACGAATTCGGTCTTCGCGGTGACGAGCCGCAGCAGGCTCAATCGCTGCACCAGCGCCTCGCGCTCAGTCTCCGAGATCGCGCGGTCGCGAATGAAGGCGGAGAAATCGGTGTAGCCGGCAGCGCAGTTCAACAGCGCCGAGAGCGCGCCTTCCGGATCGCTGATGGCATTGGCCTCCAGCTGCGCGATGCGCTCCGGCGCGCGGCGCTTGCGCGCGGCGGCGCGCAGATCGAGAAACAGCCCGCCCCCGATGGTCCGCTGCGCCGTGGTGTCGCGCAGCACGAAGCGGTCGCCGACCGCCGCCGCAATCGGCTCGTCCAGCACCAGTTGCACGAAGGCGTGGCCACCGGGCGGGATCGGATCGTCGCTGAGCAGCACGATGCGCGCGCCGATCTCAGTGGCAGCATGATGCAGCCGCACCGGCATCCATTGCGTGATCGGCTTGCTCTCGCCCGCCAGCACCTCGACCCGGGCGTCGATGCGGTTCGCCGGCGCGTGCAATTCGGGATCGAGCACGATATTGCCGCGCGCGATCGCATCCTTGTTGACGCCATCGCCGGCGAGATTGAGCGCGCAGCGATCGCCGGCACGGCCGGTCTCGGCCACGTTGTTCTGCGCGTGAATACCGCGCACGCGCGCCTGCAAACCCGAGGGACTGACGATCACCTGATCGCCGATACTGACGCTGCCGGACAGCACCGTGCCGGTGACCACCGTGCCGGTGCCGGACAGCGTGAACGAACGATCGACCGCGAGCCGAAAACGCCCTTTGTCGGAGCGCGCCTGCCATTCGCGCGCCGCTGTGAACAACTGGGCGCGCAGGTCGTCGATGCCCTGCCCGGTCTGGCTCGACACCGCGAACATCTCGACGTCGCCGAGCGGCGTCAGCGCCAGCGCGTTCGCGATCTCGATGCGCACCTTCGCGAGGCGATCCTCGCTGACGAGATCTGCCTTGGTGATGGCGACCGCGCCACGTGTAATGCCGAGCAGATTGACGATCGCCAGATGCTCGACGGTCTGCGGCATGATGCCGTCGTCGGCGGCGATGACCAGCAGCACGAAATCGATGCCGCTTGCGCCGGCCAGCATGTTGTGAACGAAACGCTCGTGGCCCGGCACGTCGACGAAGCCGAGCACGCCGCCGTCCGGCGTCGGCAGATAGGCGAAGCCGAGATCGACCGAAATGCCGCGCGCCTTCTCTTCCTTGAGGCGATCGGTATCGACGCCGGTGAGCGCCCGCACCAGCGAGGTCTTGCCGTGATCGATATGGCCTGCGGTGCCGACGATCATGATGCGGGTTCTCCGAGCGGCCGTTTCGCCAGCGTGCGCGCGCGCTCGATTTCGGCTTCCGACATCGCGGCGTAAGTCGGTTGCAAGAACGATTCCGCCAGCGCGCTGCCGCCGGCCTGCGCGCGCAACAGCCACATCAGCGCCGCCACCGCGTCACGCGGCACGCCGGCGCCGAGCTGATATGCCGCGCCGAGCATTGCCTGTGCATCGACATCGCCGCGCGCCGCCGCCATGTCCCACCAGCGCGCGGCTTCCGCCGCGTCGCGTTCGACGCCGATGGCGTTGTGATGGATCATGCCGAGCCGCGTCATCGACGGCACCACGCCTTGCGCGGCGGCAGCTTCCGCCCAGCTCTTGGCCTCGGCGAGATCGCCGGGGATCATCTGCTGCTCGTAGAGCATCCACGACAGCATGTCCTGCGCCGGGCCGTCGCCCGCTTCCGCCGCCGCGCGATAAAGTTCGGCGGCTTTCACGGCGTTGGATTCGACGCCCTCGCCCTTGAAATAAAGGTCCGCAAGATTGCGTTTGCCGATGATGTCGCCGCTCTCGGCGGCGAGCGTCAGCCACTTGAACGCGAGCGTGGTGTCGCGCGCCACGCCCATACCTTCGCTGAAGCAGACGCCGACATTATTCTGCGCCCGCGCCACGCCCTGTTGCGCCAGGGGCCCCCAGATCGCCAGCGCCGACTCGTAGTCGTTGCCGGCGGCGGCATCGAGCGCGTCCGACATCAGTTCGGCGGTAGTCTTCTCAGCCGGTTTGCTGCGGAAGGCTTTGAGCGACGCGTCGAGCCAGCCCATCACACGCGCTCCGCTAATTGCAGGCCGGTGAGATTGCGAACGAAGCCCGCGTCATCTTCGAGGCAGCGCAGGTCGAGCACGAAGGCCTGCTCCTCGATGCGGCCGATCACCGGCTTGTCGAGGCCACGAAACGCCGCCGCCAGGGCGATCAACGCACGGCCGCTCGCACGCGCGCCTGCCGCGCGAATGGCGATGCCGGCGCTCGGCAAGGTTTCCTGCGGCAACGCGCCGGAGCCGATCTGACTGGCGCAATCGATCACGGTTGCGACGTAGCGCGCGCCGATCGCAGCAGAGATTGTCGGCACCAAACGTGCCGCCTGCGCGGCGATCTCATCGTGCTTGCGCGCCAGCAGGCGAATGGTCGGCAGGCGTTCCGTGAGGCGATCGGGATCGCGATAGAGTTGCAGCGTCGCCTCGATGGCGGCGAGCCGCACCTTGTCGACGCGCAACGCACGCTTCATCGGATTCTTGTTGAGCCGCGCAATCAGATCGCGGCGGCCGACAATGAAACCGGCCTGCGGGCCGCCGAGCAGTTTATCGCCGGAGAACGTGACGAGATCGGCGCCCTCGGCCACCGCCTCCCACACGGTCTGCTCATGCGACAAGCCGTAACGCGCAAGATCGACCAGCGTGCCGGAGCCGAGATCGTTCAGCAGCGGCACGTTCTGCGCGCGGGTGATATCGGCGAGCGCCTTGCCGGACACGCTCTTGGTGAAACCTTCGATGCGATAGTTCGACGTATGCACCTTGAGCACGAGGCCGGTCTTGGGATTGAGCGCCGCCGCATAATCCTTCTGGTGGGTGCGATTGGTGGTGCCGACTTCGACCAGTTTGGTGCCGGCGCGCGCCATGATGTCCGGCATCCGGAACGCGCCGCCGATCTCGATCAACTCGCCGCGCGAGATCACCGCTTCCTTGCCGCGCCCCAGTGTATTCAGGGCGAGCAGCACCGCGCCGGCATTGTTGTTGACCACCGTGGCATCTTCGGCGCCGGTCAGTTCACACAACAGCTCTCGGATCAGATCGTCGCGCTCACCGCGCTTGCCGGTGGCGAGATTGAATTCGAGCGCGAGCGCGTCGCGCATCGCCGCCGTCGCCGCTTCGATGGCCGCTTCCGCGATCTGCGCACGGCCGAGATTGGTGTGCAGCACCGTACCGGTGAGATTGAAGACCGGCCGCACCTTCGGCTGCGAAGAGCGCTCCAGCAACGCGACCGCCGATGTCACGATTGTTTCCGCGTTCGGCACCGCCATCTGTCTGGATGCCGCCGTGCCGCGTACGTCTTCGACGCAGTGCCGAAGCGCCTCCAGCAGCGCGGGACGGCCGAAGCGGTCGATGGCTTCAGCGGCAAGCGGCGTCTTCAGCAACTCGTCGATGGACGGAATACGCCTGAATGCGGGCCCGGGATCGCGCACCGCCGCCTCCTAGTAGCCGATCAGGAACGGATTGATGCCGCCGCGCCGGAAACCGAGTTCGCGCACGAGGAGATCGAGGCCGAGCGAGGCGACATCGTCGGCCACCGGATCGAGCCGATCGTCCTTCTGCTGGTTGAAGATCTTCATGTAACCGTGGCAATCGTCGCAGGTTTCCGCCTTGATGTTGCCGACGCCCTCGATTTCCTGGAACAGTATCTTTCGGGTCGAGCCGCACAGCGTGCACTTGGAGCGGACATAGTTCCACATCGTGCCGCACAGCGAGCAGGCGCAGAACCGCGTGCCTGGTGCGCGGCGCCAGTTGACGATGGCGGTCGAGGTCGGCGCGCTGCCGCAGCACGGGCAGACGCCATCGCCGACCGATTGGAGCGACTTGTCGTCGAGCCGCGCCGCGAGCCGCGCGAAATGCACTTGCAACGCGGCAGCGACAAAGATGTGTTCGGCCACCGCTTCGAACGGAATGGCTTCCGCGAGCACGTTCTGCAACATCGCCTCACGCCCGGCGGCGTCGGCGGCGGTGACGCGCAGCAACGCTGCACGCGCAGGCGACGGCATCTCCAATCCGACAGCGGCATCAAGCAGCCGCTGGAACGCAGCCTCGAACGCCGAGTCCGCCTTGAAGGCGACACGGTCGAGCGGCGGCATCTTGTGTTCTTTGGCCCGCGCCAGCGTTTCCGCGTCTATCGGCGCAGGATCCGGCAAGCCATCCTGAATGGATGCCTGCACGCCGCAAAGACCGGAGAGGAAATTCAAGTATGGTGCCAGATCGTGCCCTTCGGCCAGAACGGCGAACCGTGCGCTGCGATCGGTGAATATCTGCACCGGATCGGGTAATCGCGCGAACGGCGGGATCGGAATATTGCCAATAACGGAGGGATCAGGCTGGGTTGTATCGACGCGCGACATCATCACACCTCACGAACCCCACGGGCCACGTGGACTTGTACGCTAGAGCCTTTCCGACGAAATCGGAAGCGGACTCTATGACTTTGTTTTGACGCGTTTTCTTCACGCGAACCGGAAGCCGTTTCGCTTGAAAACGCTTGGTGTCCCGGCGCCAGCTTGCGGCCGGCGCCGGGGCAGGTCTTCAGTTCTTGCCGGTCACAAGGTCCTTGAGCCAGCGGCGATGATGCCGCCAAGCCCAGCCACCGGTAACCTTGCCACGGGTCATGGCGCCGATGGTACCTCGCACCCAGATCGCGGCGTAAACGTGAACGATCCAGACGCAGATCGCCACGATGGCGGTCGCCGAATGGATCAGAACCGCGATCCGCTTCTGCTCGATGGTGAAGTAGTTGCCGAAGTACTGGTCCCAGATCACCACGCCGCTCGTGATGAGCACCAGGATGAACAGCGACATCGACCAGAACACCATCTTCTGACCGGCATTGTACTTGCCGACTTCCGGCAGCTTGTTCTCTTCGTTGGCCAGCACGTCGCGCAGCCGCCCCATCCAGACGCTGTCGGTCCTCTCCCAGAGATTGAGCCGGAAGAAGCGGAAGAACAGCCCCATGAACGAGAGGAACAGCACCACGCCGATCCACGGATGGACGATCCGGGTCAACTGGCCGCCGCCGAACAGGCCGGTGAGGAAGTACAAAGCGGGCGTGAACAATGCCAGCCCGGAGAGTGCGAGCAGCACGAGGCTGATCGCGGTGATCCAGTGGTTGATGCGGGCCGCCACGGTATACCGGTCAACGATGACCGGTTTGCCGGGATGCACGCTATCTCCAGCGTCGACTTCCGATTTGCTCATCGTCGTCCCTCCGTCAGCCGCTCGGCGTTCTTCTCATCTTCCGCTGTCACCCGGTTCGCACCGGCAACGGCATGATGCAGGAATCCGAACGCCGCAAAGGCGCCGATCGCCGCCAGGCCGACATACTTGGTGACGCCCTTCCACACTTCGACCAGCGGACTGATCGACGGGTTGTTGGGCAGTCCCGCGTAGATCTGCGGCTTGTCCGCGTGTTGCAGCACGTACATGACGTGCGTGCCGCCCACACCCGGAGGATCGTAGAGGCCGGCGTTCTTGAAGCCGCGCGACTTGAGATCCTTGATGCGGTGGTCGGCCCACTGCTTCATCTCGTCCTTGGTGCCGAACACGATGGCCTGTGTCGGGCAAGCCTTGGCGCAAGCAGGTCCCTGACCGACCGCGAGACGGTCGGAGCACAATGAGCACTTGTAGGCCTTTTGATCGACCTGCGAGATGCGCGGAATGTTGAAGGGACAGCCCTTGATGCAGTAGCCGCAGCCGATGCACTTGTCGTGGTCGAAGTCCACGATGCCGTTGGAGTATTGCACGATGGCGCCGGGCGCCGGGCAGGCCTTGAGGCAGCCCGGGTCCTCGCAATGCATGCAGCCGTCCTTGCGGATCAGCCACTCGAGATTGCCGGACTCGGCATTCTCGTACTCGGTGTAGCGCATCAGCGTCCAGGTATTCGCCGTCAGGTCGTGCGGGTTGTCGTAGACCCCGACGTTGACGCCGACTTCCTCGGTGAGGTTGTTCCACTCGAGGCACGCCACCTGACATGCCTTGCAGCCGATGCACTTCGATACGTCGATCAGCTTCGCCACCTCCGTCTGCCGTTTGGCAGGCGGAGTGACGGACGATGCCGAACGGCGGATCAGATCCTGTTGGCCGAACTTGGCGGCAACCGGATTGGTGGTGGGGTTAGGAACCGGTGTAAACATCTGTCGCCCTCCCCCTTAAGCCACCGGGCCCGCAATGGGCTCGACGTTGACAAGGAACGCCTTGAACTCAGGCGTCTGCGAGTTTGAATCACCGATCGCCGAGGTCAGCGAGTTGATCGGTGAAGCCTTCTTGGTCTCGCCGATGAAGCCGAAGTTGAGCGGCAGGCCGACCTCATGCACCGTCTTGCCGTCGATCTTGAACGGCTTCAGGCGCTTGGTGACTACTGCCTTGCCCTTGACCTCGCCGCGCTTGGACCAAACCCGGACTTGCTGTCCGTGCTTGATGCCTTTCTCCTTGGCGAGTTCCTCCGACATCTCCACGAAGAACTCCGGCTGCATCACCGCGTTGGCGTGAACAGCCTTGGTCCAGTAGTGGAAATGCTCGACGAGGCGATAGGTGGTGCCGACGATCGGGAAGTCCTTGGACGTGCCAAGCGCTTCGAGATCACCCTTGAACACCCGCGCCACCGGGTTGCCCTTGAGTTTCGGGAACACCAGGTTGCCGACCGGAGATTCAAACGGCTCCATGTGCACTGGGAACGGACCGTCGGCCATCAAGCCACGAACCCAGAGGCGCGACACGCCTTCCGCGTTCATGATGAAGGGACCGACTGCCCGGTCCGGCGGGATGGTCGGAACGTAGTCCGGAACGTCCGGACCGCTCCACCGCTCGCCATTCCAGAACATGTACTTCTTTTTCTCGCTCCACGGCTTGCCATCGGGATCGGCCGAAGCGCGATTGTACTGGATGCGGCGGTTGGCGGGCCACGAGTAGCCCCAGTTGCCGTACACACCCAGCCCCGACGGATCGCTGTTGTCGCGACGTTGAGCCATGTTGCCGGTCGGACCGTAGAAGCCTGTGTAGATCCACATGCAGCCATCGGTCGAACCGTCGTCGCGCATTTCGCCGAACGAGGCGAGACGCTGGCCGGCGGCGCGCACCACCTTGCCTTCGGCATCCTTGAGATCGCTCAAGGCCTTGCCGTTCAGCTCGGTCTGGAGTTCGTCGACGCTCGGATGCAGCGGGTCCTTGTAGCTCCAGTCCACCGCGAGGATGGCATCCTTACCCTTGCCGCCGTCCTTTTCGTACATCTTGCGCATACGCACGAACAGGTCGGACAGGATATCGATGTCGGTCTTCGACTCGAAGTAAGGATCGGCCGCCTTCCACTTCCACTGGATGACGCGGCTGGAGTTGGTGACGCTGCCTTCTTCCTCCGCGAACGACGTCACCGGCAGCATGAAGACTTCGGTCTGAACCTTGGCGGGATCGATGTTGTTGAACTCGCCGTGGTTTTCCCAGAAACGAGCCGTATCGGTCTCGATCGGGTCCATGCTGACCAGGAACTTCAGCTTCGCCAGGCCTTCCCGATTCTTGTTGGAATTGGGAATCGCCATCAGCGGGTTGAAGCCCTGGCAGATTAGGCCGGTGGTTTTGCCCTGATGCATCAGATCGAACATCTTGATGCAGTCATAGATGCCATCGAGCTTCGGCAGGTAGTTGTAGCCGAACTCGTTTTCCTTGGTGGCATTGGCGCCGAACTGCGACTTCAGGAAGCTGACATAGAACTTGCGATAGTTCTGCCAGTAACTGGTCTGGTTCGGCGTCAGCGGCTTGAAGGTACGCTTCGCGAGGTGCGACTCGAGAGTCGGCTCCTGCTCGGTCGGCAGAGCCAGGTAGCCCGGGATCGCCGCCGTCAGGGTGCCGACGTCGGTGATGCCCTGCACGTTGGAGTGACCGCGCAATGCGTTCACGCCGCCGCCGGGGATACCGATGTTGCCGCACAGAAGCTGGATCATCGCCGCGCAACGGATGTTCTGCGCACCATGGGTGTGCTGCGTCCAGCCGAGCGCGTACATGATCGTCATCGCGCGTTCGCCGTTGGCGGTGGATGCGACCCAATCGGCAACCTTCAGGAACTTGTCCTTCGGGGTGCCCGAGACGCGCTCGACCAATTCCGGCGTGTATTGCGCGAAGTGCTTCTTCATCAACTGGAATACGCAGCGCGGGTCCTGCAGCGTCATGTCGCGAATGGCGAAGCCGTCGGGACCGAACTTGTATTCCCAGGTGCTGCGATCATAGGAGCGCTTCGACTCGTCGTACCCCGAGAACAGACCCTCGTTGAACTCGAAGTCGTCGCGCACGATAAACGCGGCGTTGGTGAAGTTGCGCACGTACTCCTTGTGAATCTTGTCGTTGGTGAGCAGGTAGTTGATCACACCCGACAGGAACGTGATGTCCGATCCCGAACGGATCGGCGCGTAGTGGTCCGCGACGGCCGCCGAGCGGTTGAACCGCGGGTCGACCACCATCAGCTTGGCGCCACGCTCGGCTTTCGCCTCGGTGACCCACTTGAATCCGCAGGGATGCGCTTCCGCTGCGTTACCACCCATAATCCAGATGACATCGGCGTTCTTGATGTCAGTCCAGCTGTTCGTCATTGCACCGCGACCAAATGTGGGGCCCAAACTGGCCACCGTCGGTCCGTGTCAAATCCTGGCTTGGTTTTCGATCTGTAAGAGCCCAAGGCCTCGCGAGACCTTGAACGTCGCCCATCCGCCTTCGTTGGCGACCGAGGAGCCGGCGAGGAAGGCGGTGGTCAACCAACGGTTGACGGTCACGCCGTCGCGGTTCTTCTCGACCCAATTGGCGTCGCGATCTTCCTTCATCAGCTTCGCGATGCGCTCCATCGCGAAATCCCAGCTCACGCGCTCGAAGCTGTTGGTGCCGGGCTTGCGGTACATCGGGTACTTCACCCGGACCTTCGACTTGATGTAGTCGATCGCGCCGGCGCCCTTCGGGCACAACGTTCCGCGATTGACCGGATGGTCCACGTCACCCTCGATATGGGTGACTTCCATCTTGCCCTTCTCGACCTTGCTTTCGGCCGCGAAAATCATCATGCCGCAGCAGACCGCACAATAAGGACACTGGCTGCGAACTTCCTTGGTCTGCGCGAGTTTGAAAGGCCGGATCGATAATGCGTGGGCTGCTTCGATTTCACCAAATCCAAGAGCGCCAAGACTCGTTCCCGCCAAACCCGCGCCGGCCCCGAGCATAAACGAGCGCCGCGAGAGTTCCATGTTCATGGAACATTCCTCCCAAAAAACCGGCCCCCACCGGGGGACGTCCCAAACTTTAGAGTTTGTCAAAAGAAAAAGTACGGCGATATCAATGCACTGTCAAAGCAACGAAATAGATATGATGATTTCGAGTTGTCGAATGATGCAGTGCGAAGTAACAGCGTCACGTCCATGCATGTCATTGCGGCACTTGTATTATTTATAAGAAATGCATCTTTTCTCTGGACCACATGTTGCAGCGCCGTTTTCACCCAACCGTACCCGGGCATTTCGCCGCACCGCGACTTATTGACGGCCTTGTCAAGGCCTTTCAAAGTGCGCGGCGTGGCGGCAAGCACCGCTCCCGCGGGTCGGGGCCGAATATCTTCCAGATCGAATCAGAACGCGGACGTTTTTCCACGCAAACGAATTGTGTGGATCGCGCTGGCGGCTGTCCTTTTCACGAACCTCGCTTCCTCCCCTGCCGTATCGGAATCGCTATCGCTCCAACCATGGACCGAACCTTCTCCTGAAGGCCCACCGCGCACGTTCAGTCTCGACGACCTCCGCGGCACGCCACGCGACCTGCAAGCCTTCAAGGGCAACGTTGTGCTGCTGCACTTCTTCGCGACGTGGTGCGAACCCTGCGTTCGCGAAATCAGTTCGCTGCAACAGCTGACCGAGATCGCGCGCGGCAAGCCGCTGAAGATCGTCGCCATCGACGTCGCCGAAGTCGATCTGCGCGTGCGCGGCTTCTTCGAAAAGCTGCCGGTGAGCTTTTCGGTGCTGCTCGACCGCGACTGCGCCGTGACCAAGGCATGGCAAGTCAGTGCGTTGCCGTCGACCATCGTACTCGCACCCGATCTCACGCCGCAGCTTTTCGTCGAGGGCGATCTCGATTGGTCGCGCCCGGATGTGCTGGCGACCATCGAAACGCTTTACCCGACAGCGGTGCCCCGCACCGAACCCATCACCATCCGGACAATCAACAATCCACGTGAGGAGACGACACGATGAACCGACGCGAATTCATTCAGGGCACCACCGCGCTGTCGCTGGCGGCAACGCTGCCGGGCACGGCATGGGCGCAGGCGGTGTTTGCACCGAAACCCGGTGCATGGCGCAGCGTCGATCTCGTCACCAAACTTGAGATCGCCAAGCCGGACGGCAAGATGCAAGCCTGGATTCCGCTGCCGTCGGTGAGCGAGACCGAATGGAGCCGTCCGGGCGAGACCAAATGGACCGGCAACGCCGCCAAGGTCGAGCGCGTGCGCGATCCGAAATACGGCGCGGACATGCTGCATGTGATCTGGAAGGACGACGAGTTCATGCCGGTGATCGAAGTCACCAGCCGCGTGGCGACGCGCGATCGTGCCATCGATCTCAGCAAACCGGGCAAGGCCGCACCGCTCAGCGATGCCGAGCGCAAGCTCAACCTTCAAGGCACCGAATTGATTCCGGTCGACGGCATCGTCAAGCAGACCTCGGACAAGATCGTCTCGGATGCGAAGGCTGCGACCGATATCGAGAAAGCGCGCGCGATCTACGAGTGGGTCGTCGAGAACACGGTGCGCACCGCGTCGACGCGCGGCTGCGGCACCGGCGATGTCGCTTCAATGCTCAAGAGCGGCAACCTCGGCGGCAAGTGCGCCGATCTCAACGCGCTCTATGTCGGACTCGCCCGCGCCGCCGGACTGCCGGCGCGCGACGTCTACGGCCTGCGCGTGCTACCCTCACAGTTCGGCTACAAGAGCCTCGGCGCCGGCTCGGCCAATGTCACCAAGGCGCAGCATTGCCGCGCCGAAGTGTTTCTCGATGGCTTCGGCTGGGTGCCGGTCGACCCCGCCGACGTGCGCAAAGTGATGCTGGAGGAGCCGCCGGCCAATCTCCCGATCACCGACGCGAAAGTCGTCGCGGCGCGCAAGGCGCTGTTCGGCGCGTGGGAAGGCAACTGGATCGCCTACAACACCGCGCACGACGTGGCGCTGCCAAACGGCAAGCATCCGAAACTCGGCTTCCTGATGTATCCGCAAGCCGAACGCGCATCGCTGCTGCTCGACTGCCTCGATCCCGACAACTTCCGCTACGCGCTGATGGCGAAGGAAGCCACCGCGACCTGATCGCGTTGACATGATGGGCGAGGTCGCCGTGCAACTCGAGGGCTGACAAATGCACAGAACCGTCATTGCGAGCGAAGCGAAGCAATTCAGTTCTCCTTCAGAGTCTGGATTGCTTCGCTTCGCTCGCGCTCCTCGCAATGACGGAAAAGAATAATCAAGGTCATTTGATCTGATCTATAGTGGCCACGGACGAGCCGGGTAGCCGCATTTGGAAAAGACCAATGAATCTATTCATCTTCGGCCTCGGTTATAGCTGTCGTCGCTTTCTCGATCGCTTCGTCGGCGACTATGCCAACATCTCCGGCACCGTTCGCGACGCAACGCGCGACATTGCGAGAAGCGATTGCGAAACGTTGAGCTTCGGTCCCGAGCGCGCCGATTCCACCATTGCCGCGCGCCTCGCGAAGGCCGATCTGCTGCTGGTGTCGGTGCCGCCATCCGCCACCGGCGATCCGGTGCTCGCGACGTTCGGCGACGCCATCAAAGCCAGCCGCATTCGCCGCATCGTCTATCTCTCCACTGTCGGCGTTTACGGCGATCATGACGGTCAATGGATCGACGAGACCGCGCCGATCGAGCCGAACGCCGGACGCCGCGCGGCACGCGCGACGGCGGAAAGCGAATGGATCGCACTCGCCGGGGAGCGCACCAGCATCCTGCGGCTCGCGGGCATCTACGGTCCGGGGCGCAACGCGCTGGTGAACCTGCGCACCGGCACCGCGCGGCGCATCGTCAGGCCGGGACAAGTGTTCAATCGCATCCATGTCGCGGATATCGCGCGCGCCATCACGGCGGCCTTCGCGCATGAGACGACCGGCATTTGGAACGTCTGTGACGATGAACCCGCGCCGCCGCAGGATGTGGTGACGTTCGCCGCCTCACTGATGGGGATCGCGCCGCCGCCGGAGATCGATTTCGCGGAGGCCGACCTCAGCAACATGGCGCGCAGCTTCTACGCCACCAACAACCGCATCTCGAATACGCGGTTGAAACGCGACCTGAATGTCGACCTTGCTTATCCCACCTATCGCGACGGGCTCAAGGCATTATGGGCAGCGGGAGAAGGCGTGGAGCACACATCAAGTTAGAATGTAGCTCTTACACGAAGCGGCCCTACATTCGTCATGGCCGGGCTTGTCCCGGCCATCCACGCATTCCTCATTGCAGTAAGTTCGTGGATGGCCGGAATAAATCCGGCCATGACGACGGATAGTTTCATGACGATGGATGGGCTTTAAATCCAGTTCAATCCGTCCGAGCGGATCGTTCCCTCAAGCTCCCTTCAACGCCCGCGCACCCTGCCAGCGGCCGGTGGCGGCGAGATCGAGCAAGGTGGCGCGGCACAGCGTTTCGATCTTGGTTGCGGCGTGGGTCAACGGCCGCGCCACCGAATGCACCAGATGGACGTCGCGCCGTAGCGCCGGCTTCGTCACCCGCCACGCGCGCAAGGTGCCGGCCTCGACCTCCTGAGCGATCGAGTGAAACGGCAGGATCGAATAGCCGAGCCCGACACCGACCAGGCCCTTGATGTTGGTGTAGGAGTCCGCCTCGATGACGGTGTTGAGCGACAACGCATGACTCGTCGCTTCCTTCTCCAGCAGCGCGCGCAGACCGTGGTGGATGCTGGGCAGGATCAGCGGCAATGCCGCCGCACGCTTGTAGGTGCAACTCTCCGACGCCGGCGCCTTGACGCCCTCCATCGGCGCGGGGGGGCCGAGCAGCCACAAATCCTCCGTCAGCAACGGCGACGACACCAGCGAGCGGTCCGGCGCCGGTCCGTAGAGCACCGCGAGATCGATCCGTGCTTCGCGCATCCATTCCAGCACGAAGCCGCTCATCGCTTCGGCGATCCGCAGCTTGACCTTGGGATAAAGCCGCCGCGCCTCGACGATCAGCGGCACTGAGAGAAACTGGCTGATAGTGCCCGGCAGGCCGAGGCGAACCTCGCCGACCGGCTCCGCCTCGTGGCCCTTGATCTCGTGCTGTGCGATCGCGAACTGATCGGTGATGATGCGCGCGTTGCGCAGCAGGATCTGCCCCGCTTCGGTCGCAACCACCCCTTGCGGGCTGCGCACCAAGAGCGGCGTGCCGAGTTCCGCCTCCATGTGGCGCACATGCAGGCTCAGCGCCGGTTGCGCGACATTGAGCATCTCGGCCGCGCGCGAGAACGAGCCTTGCTCGACGATCGCCATAAAATAACGGAGCTGGCGCAGATCCATGGCCATCCATCTTTTCGCTATGGCATCGCTGCCGGATGCGAATTTATGTATAGCCGACCGCAGGCACGCCCTGTCAAGCCGAACGCGCCCTACCCGCCCTTCGCGGCCATCTTCTCCATCTCAGTAATTGCCAGCAGCGAATGGGCGTAGGCGCCGCCGGCGCGCATTTCGGCGGCGACCCAGATCGCTTCCATCAACTCCTCCTGCGCCGCGCCATGAAGCAGCGCCGCCTTGGTGTGGCCGGAAATGCAGTAAGGGCATGCGTGGTATGCGCGACCGCCACCGCGATCAGTTGCTTGATCTTCACCGGCAACGCGCCTTCGGCGAACACCTTCTGGCTGAAGGCCTGAAACGCCGCCTCGGCTTCGGGCGCGAGCGAGCGCCGCTTCTCGGCCAATTCACGCGTAGCTGCGGGATATAATCCGTCCGACATTCTCGTTCTCCTGATCCGCAAAATCGCGCAGACCGAGACACGAGATGCAATCGCCGCCATACAAATGACGGCTCCGTCATCGCAGCAACCCGGACGCTGCGCCTAGCGGCTCGATTGAACGCCCGTGCCGCGCGCGTTGCAAGCGCGCGGCGTTGCACCTTTCGGCTGATGCGAACGGTGTCAGGTCGCTTGCAGCACCAGGCGATTGAGCCGCGCGGTGAAAGCCGCCGGGTCCTCCGGCAATTCGCCTTCGAGGATTTGCGCCTGCTCCAGCAGCAATAGCGAGAGATCGTCGCGCCGCGCAGTATCTTCCGTTGCGGTGACGGCTGCCACCAGCGGATGACGCGGGTTGATCTCGAGGATCGGCTTGGTCCGGCCGCCGCGCTGCTGCTGCGCCAGCAGGCGCTCGAGTTCGCGATCCGGCCCGAAGCTGCCGGCGACGATGCACGATGCGCTCGTGGTGAGACGGCGCGACACCTTCACGTCGGCGACGCGGTCGCCGAGGCTTGCCTTGATCGCGGCGACGGCGGCGGCCTCATCTACAGCGGTGTCGTCCTTCGCTTTGTCCTTGTCGTCGAGCAGCGGGATCAGATCGAAATCGATATCCCCCTGGCTCAGCGACTTCAGCGGCTTGCCCTCATAATCAAGTTGCGCCGAAGTCCAGAACGCGTCGACCGGATCGGTGAGCAGCAGCACCTCGATGCCGCGCGCGGACGCCGCCTCCAGCATCGGATTGGATTTCAGGCGCTCGATGCTGTCGCCGACGAGGAAATAGATCTCGGTCTGGTTCGGCTTGAGATCGGCGAGATACTGTTTCAGCGAGCGGCGATCACCCGCCGTGCTGGTGAAGCGCGCCAGCGCCAGCAGCTTTTCGCGACGCTCGAAATCCTCGTAAAGGCCTTCCTTGATGACCGGGCCGAACGCGTCCCAGATCTTGTCGAAGGGCTCCGGCTCCTTCTCGCTGAGTGTCTCCAGTTCGGAGATCACGCGGCCGGTCACCGCCTTGCGGATCTGCGCGAGCTGCGGATTGTTCTGCAACATTTCGCGCGAGATGTTCAGCGGCAGGTCCTCGCTGTCGACCACGCCGCGAATGAAGCGCAGATAAGGCGGCAGCAGGTCGGCGTCATCGGTGATGAACACCCGCCGCACGTAGAGCTTCACCCGCCCCTTGCGCGACGGCTCGAACAGGTCGAACGGCTTCGACGATGGCGCGAACAGCAGCACGGCATACGCCTGCCGGCCTTCGGCGCGGTAGTGCAGCGTCATCGCCGGCTCGTCGAACGCGCCCGCGATGGATTTGTACGCCGCAGCGTAATCCTCCGGTGTCAGCTCGGATTTCGGACGCTGCCACAGCGCGCTTGCGGAATTGATCTGCTTTGCTTCGCCGTTATCGCCCACCAGTTCGATCGGAAACTGGATGTTGTCGGAATAGGCATGGACGATGCGCTCGATCCGCGCGGGTTCGAGATAGTCCTTCGCCTCGGGTTTGAGATGCAGCACAATCTCGGTGCCGCGCGCGACCCGCTCGACATCTTCCGCTGTGCCCGGCGTCACCGTGAAGCCGCTGCCGCCCGACGACGACCACACCCATGCCTCGTTGGTGCCAGCGCGCCGGCTGGTGACGACCACGCGCTCAGCTACCATGAAGGCCGCGTAGAAACCGACGCCGAACTGGCCGATCAGGCTGGCGCCGTCCTTCGCCTCTTTCAGCTTCGCGACGAACGATTTGGTGCCCGAGCGCGCGATGGTGCCGAGATTGTCGACCAGTTCCTGACGATCCATGCCGATGCCGCTATCGGTCACCGACAGCGTGTTCGCAGCCTTGTCGGGAACGATGCGGATCGCCAGCGCACCGCCTTGCTCCATCAATTCCGGCTTGGCGATGGCCTCGTAACGCAGCTTGTCGCAGGCGTCGGAGCCGTTGGAAATCAGTTCGCGCAGGAAGATGTCGGTCTCGGAATAGACCGAATGCACCATGAGTTGCAAAAGTTCGGCGACTTCGGCCTGAAACGGTTGGGCTTCGCTGCTGGAATCAATCGTCGACATCACCAAAATCCTGGCTCGTTCATTCAAATTGGACGGGAGGATTTTGATATAGCGCGCCGCGAGCGCGGATCAAGCGCCGCGGATACTATCGCCGCAGATGTCCTCAACGCTTCCGCACTTACAGCATCGTCCCCGGCAACGGGTCGGCGCAAAGCGCCGCCCGATGACAGACTCCGGCGGGGACCCAGACGCCGCGTCGTTGAGGTTAGAAAAAAGCGTTTGGTGTCGCTTCTTTGACTACAACGAAGTTCAGGGGTTATGGGTCCCCGCCTGCGCGGGGACGACGTTTTTCGTTGAGAATTCGCATGCAAAACGAATTGCCGGATAGCGAACTCTCAATCCGGCTCTCAGCGCTGATGGCCGAGACCGATGCCGAGCTTCATGGCCTTCTGGCGCAGCGAGCCGACAGTCCGCTTGGTCAGCTTCGCGATGGTCTCTACCGGCGTGCGCGACTTGGAATACGCGCGCAGTTCCTTGATGTCCGCCTTCGAATACGGACGACGCGCGATCTTCTTCGCCTTCGGCGCCGTTTTCTTCACCGTCTTTTTCGCTGGTTTCGCCGCCTTGGTTTTCCGCGCGACAGTCTTAGCTTTGCGAGCCACTGATTTCTCCTTGTTGACACAAGCGCGCCGAGAATGGAGCTGATCGGATATCACGGCCCGGCGTAAGCGGGTTCGTCAGGCGCGTATCGAACCGATAACTCCATCAGCAGCGTTTGCTTGCTCATGGTTCTCTTCAATCCAGCCTTCGCGAATAAACCCGTACCCCGGGATGCAAATGCCGGAACGAACCACTAGCACACATCGCCGCATCTGCAACTCACACGATCAGCGCGATTCAATTTGTACCGATGAGATGACAACACGATGTTGATCATCACGACGTGATGAAATGATCACTTCGATTGCAAACATCGGTGCAATACAACCGCAATGCGACGACAACACGTCGCGAAGTAATCATTTCGATTCGCCGAATCGCATTCGCAACGTCGTCCCCGCAAACAAACAATGCAGCTATTCGTCGTGACGGAACCGGTATGCGGCACCAGCGCTCGTGACGCCGTCGCGGATCATTCCAAGAACATCATCGTCATAATTTCATATTGACAAATGACTTCGCTATTATCAAACTTGACCCAAACAAAGCCGTATGGGCTGATGCGCCATTCTGCCGCCGCCAGAGCGGACAACCTCAGGGAGTGAACATATGAAGAAGCCTTTGCTGATCTGCGCCTTGCTTGCCGCAATGACGACGACGGCATCAGCGCAAATCTCGGACGATGTCGTCCGCATCGGCGTGCTGACCGACCTCTCGAGCTGGGGCCGCGACAACAGCGGCCCGGGTTCCGTGCTCGCCGCGCAGATGGCGGTCGAGGAATTCGGCCCCACCGTGCTCGGCAAGAAGATCGAGATCATCAGCGCCGACCATCAGATGAAAACCGACGTCGGCGTGCAGATCGCGCGCGAATGGTTCGACAACGGCAAGGTCGATGCCGTCGCCGACATTCCGAATTCCGGTATCGCCATCGCCGTCCACAACATGGCCAAGGAACGCAACAAGATCGCGCTGTTGTCCGGCCCCGGCGCCAGTTCGCTGACCAACGAATTGTGCAGCCCGAACACCGTTCACTTCGCTTACGACACCTACGCGCTGTCGAAGGTGACGGCGTCCGCCGTGCTCGCCGAGGGCGGCAAGTCCTGGTACTTCATCACCGCCGATTATGCCTTCGGTCATCAGCTCGAGAAGGACGCCACCGACTTCATCAAGCAGTTGGGCGGCACGGTGGTCGGCGGCGTCAAGCATCCGACCAACACCGCGGACTTCTCCTCCTTCGTACTGCAAGCGCAGAATTCGAAGGCCAACGTCGTCGCCTTCGCCAATGCCGGTCAGGACACCGACAACGCCATCAAGCAGGCCGGCGAATTCGGCCTCGTCCAAGGCGGGCAAAAACTGGTCGGCCTGTTGATGTTCGATACCGACGTCCACGCCATCGGTCTTCAGGGCGCGCAAGGCACCTACATGACCACCGCGTCTTACTGGAACATGGACGACAAGACCCGCGCCTGGTCGAAGAAGTTCTTCGCCAAAACCAACGTGATGCCGACCATGATCCACACCGGCGTCTACGGCTCGGTGCTGCACTATCTCAAGGCGATCAAGGCCGCCGGCACCGACGATCCGGCCAAGGTGATGGCCAAGATGCGCGAACTGCCGATCGAGGACACCTTCGTGCACGGCGGCAAGCTGCGCGAAGACGGCCGCGTCATCCGCGACATGTATCTCGCGCGGGTGAAGAAGCCGTCGGAGTCCAAGGAACCGTGGGATTATCTGGAGATCGTCAAGACCATCAAGGGCGAGGACGCCTATCGCCCGGTCTCGGAATCCAAGTGCCCGCTGCTCAAGAAGTAAGAACCTGAGCGAATATCCGTTTTGCGAACGGACTTTCAACACAAACATCGTCGTCCCCCCGCAAGCGGGGACCCAAACACCCCAACAACGGTGATTCGAAAAAATCCCCCGACCCGCATCTCCCATAACTATAAAAGC
>JBQCHY010000020.1:0-78707 GCA_051954235.1 Xanthobacteraceae bacterium | reverse complement strand
GAATACAACGTGTTCGTGACCTCGCACGCTCTCATCAAGATCTTCTTCATGGTGAAGCCTGCGATGATCGGCGGCTTCGGCAACTGGATGGTGCCGCTGATGATTGGCGCGCCGGACATGGCCTTCCCGCGCATGAACAACATTTCGTTCTGGCTGCTGCCGGCAGCATTCGCGCTGCTACTGATCTCGACCTTCGTGGAAGGCGAGCCGGGCGGCAAAGGTGCCGGCACGGGCTGGACGATGTATGCGCCACTCTCGACGTCGGGACACCCGGGGCCGGCAGTCGACTTCGTGATTCTGTCGATGCATCTCGCCGGCGCGTCGTCGATCCTCGGCGCCATCAACTTCATCACCACCATCTTCAACATGCGCGCGCCGGGCATGACGCTGCACAAGATGCCGCTGTTCGTGTGGTCGATCCTGGTGACGGTCTTCCTGCTGCTGCTGTCGCTGCCGGTTCTGGCGGGCGCCATCACCATGCTGCTGACCGACCGTAACTTCGGCACCTCGTTCTTTGCGGCCGATGGCGGCGGCGACCCGATCCTGTTCCAGCATCTGTTCTGGTTCTTCGGTCACCCCGAAGTGTACATCCTGATTCTGCCGGGCTTCGGCATGATCAGCCAGATCGTCGCGACCTTCGCGCGCAAGCCGGTGTTCGGTTATCTCGGCATGGCCTACGCCATGGTCGCGATCGGCGGCATCGGCTTCGTGGTGTGGGCGCACCACATGTACACGGTAGGCATGTCGGGTGCGACGCAGGCCTACTTCGTCGCTGCCACGATGGTGATCGCGGTGCCGACCGGCGTGAAGATCTTCTCGTGGATCGCCACGATGTGGGGCGGTTCGATCGAGTTCAAGGCGCCGATGATCTGGGCGATCGGCTTCATCTTCCTGTTCACCGTCGGTGGCGTCACCGGCGTGGTGCTGGCCAACGCCGGCGTCGACCGCGTCCTACAGGAAACCTACTACGTCATCGCGCACTTCCACTACGTGATGGGCGTCGCCGCGGTGTTCGCGATCTTCGCGGGCTGGTATTACTGGTTCCCGAAGATCACCGGCTACATGTACTCGGATACGATCGCCAAGCTGCATTTCTGGGTGATGTTTATCGGCGTCAACATCCTGTTCTTCCCGCAGCACTTCCTCGGTCTGTCGGGCATGCCGCGCCGTTACGTCGACTATCCGGATGCGTTCGCCGGCTGGAACCTGGTGTCGTCGATCGGCGCCTATATCTCGGCCTTCGGCATCGTGATCTTCCTTTACGGCATGGCGCTGGCTCTGATCCGCAAGGAGAAGGCGGCGGACAATCCGTGGGGTCCGGGTGCCACGACGCTGGAATGGACGCTGTCGTCGCCGCCGCCGTTCCATCAGTTCGAGACGCTGCCGCGCGTGCAATAATGATCATCGCGGCGCGTTTCGACGCGCCGCGCCGTTGTCGACGCTTTCGCCGCGGGCCGCAAAGTCCCGGCTAAAGCCGTTACGGAAGTGAGAGCGATCTTGTCGATTGTCGATAATCACTCAGTGGCGTCGCCGCCCCGCATCTCGGAGGCGGGCGTCGGCGATTATATCGCGCTGCTCAAGCCGCGCGTGATGTCGCTGGTGGTGTTCACCGCACTGGTCGGGCTCATGATCGCGCCAGGGCATGTACATCCGGTGCTGGCGATCACCTCGATTCTCTGCATCGCGGTCGGCGCGGGCGCGTCCGGCGCGCTCAACATGTGGTACGACGCCGATATCGATGCGCTGATGTCGCGCACCTCGAAGCGGCCGGTGCCGACTGGTCGGGTGACGCCGCAGGAGGCGCTGACGTTCGGCCTCATCCTGTCGATCTTCTCGGTGGCGACGCTCGGCATCCTCGTCAACTGGGTTGCCGGCGCGCTGCTTGCCTTCACGATCTTCTTCTACGCCGTCGTCTACACGATGTGGCTGAAGCGCTGGACCGCACAGAACATCGTGATCGGCGGGGCCGCCGGTGCGCTGCCGCCGGTCGTCGCATGGGCTGCTGCGACGGGCTCGCTGTCGGTCGAGCCGATCATGCTGTTCCTCATTATCTTCTTCTGGACGCCGCCGCACTTCTGGGCGCTGGCGCTGTTCCGCAGCGACGACTACGCCCGCGCCGGCGTGCCGATGCTGCCGGTGGTCGCCGGTCCCGATGCGACGCGCCTGCAAATCCTGCTCTACACCATCGTGCTGGTGGCGGTCGCCGCCGCGCCATGGGCGCTGGGTTATTTCGACGCCGTCTATGGCGTGTCGTCGTTGGTGCTGGGCGGCTGGATGCTGATGCTCGCGATCAACGTCTACCGGCGCCGCGAAGGCGCGCCGGCGGTGCGTGCCGCGCGCCAGTTGTTCGGCTTTTCGCTCGTCTATCTGTTCGCCTTGTTTGCCATCCTGCTGCTTGAGGTCGTGGTCGCGGCCGCGCTGGCGCAGTTCGGCTAGGGGTGCGTGCGATCCATGGATGAGGAGCAACCACCGGGGATCGTGTTGACCGAGGCGCAGAAGAAGAAGCGTCGGGAGCGGTCGATCGCGATTGCGGTGGCGCTGGGAATTCTGGTGGTGTTGTTTTTCGCCGTCACCCTGGTCAAGGGGCCGGCGGTGCTGAACCGGCCTCTGTGAGGACGGTCGGCGGATCTGACGAAGGGCTGAGTGGGACGTGACGAGGGTGTGGGGCGAATCGGAAGGCAGGTCGACATGACGACGCCCGAACCGACAGACGGCAACAAGCCAATGCCGCGCCGTGCGCGCGGCTTGCGCCGCGACACCTATGTGGCCGCTGCCTGCGGGCTGTTCGTAGCCACCATGGTCGGCGCTGCCTATGCGGCCGTGCCGTTCTACAACTGGTTCTGCCGCGCGACGGGCTTCAACGGGACCACCCAGGTTGCGACCACGCTGCCGTCGTCACAACCGCTGGGCCGCAAGATTGCCGTGCGCTTCGATTCGAATGTGAGCGGCGGGCTGCCGTGGAAGTTCGAGCCGGAGAAGACCGAGATCGAAGTTCACATCGGCGAGGTCGTGACGGCGTATTACTCGGTCATCAATACCGCTGCCCGCACCACCACCGGTCAGGCCGCCTACAACGTCGCGCCGTTGACGGTGGGATCGTATTTCCAGAAGATCAACTGCTTCTGCTTCACCGAGCAGACCTTGGCGCCGGGCGAGAAGCGCGAGATGGCGGTGGTCTTCTATGTCGATCCCGCGATCATGAAGGATAGCGAGAACAACAACGTCGATACCATCACCTTGTCCTATACGTTCTATCCTGTTCGCGAGCCCGCGCCCAAGCCGGTCGCCGCGGGCGAGACGGATGGACGCAAGGGGAATCTATGACGGCAATTCCCGCGCGCGGAACGCGCGCGATTGATTTTTGAACGAATATGTGTCGACTAGTGCGGCACGTCCTACGGAGAGACTGCAATGGCTACGGCGCACGCGAAGCACCACGACTACCACCTCGTTGATCCGAGCCCATGGCCTGCGGTCGGCTCGCTTTCGGCCTTCATTATGGCGGTGGGCGCGATCTCGTGGATGCACCACCTTTATTCGGCCGCTCCGATCGTCTTCGGTATCGGCACCATCGGCGTGCTCTACACCATGGCGGCCTGGTGGGGCGACGTGATCCGTGAGGCCGAGCACAAGGGCGACCACACCCGCGTGGTGCAGATCAGCCATCGCTACGGCATGATCCTGTTCATCGCTTCAGAAGTGATGTTCTTCGTTGCCTGGTTCTGGGCCTACTTCAACTCGGCGCTGTTCCCGGCCGATCCGGTTCACTTCACCCGTGAGGCGCTGTTCGGCGGCGTCTGGCCGCCGAAGGACATTCAGACCTTCGATCCGTGGCACCTGCCGCTGCTCAACACCCTGATCCTGCTGACCTCGGGCACCACCGTAACCTGGGCGCATCACGCGCTGCTGGAAGGTGATCGCAAGGGCCTCAAGTGGGGTCTGATCCTCACCGTAGTGCTCGGCGCCTGCTTCACCTGCGTTCAGGCTTACGAATATCATCACGCAGCGTTCAGCTTCGCCGGCAACGTCTATGGCGCGACCTTCTTCATGGCGACCGGTTTCCACGGTTTCCACGTTCTGGTCGGCACCATCTTCCTGCTGGTCTGCCTGTTCCGTGCCTATGCCGGCCATTTCACGCCGACCCATCACCTCGGCTTCGAATTCGCCGCCTGGTACTGGCACTTCGTCGACGTGGTGTGGCTGTTCCTGTTCATCTGCATCTATGTGTGGGGCCACGGTGCCTCCGAGATGGCGCACGCCGCGCACTAAGACCGGATGACTGTGCTACAAGGGGCGGCCGCAGGGCCGCCCTTTTGCATTTCGCCGGGTCGTCCCGGCCAGTTGGAAAGTAGGTCGATGTCGGAGGATTACACGACAACGCTGTCGCAGAGCATCACGCGCGGTTTGATGTGCCGCTGTCCGCGTTGCGGCGAGGGCAAGCTGTTCGCGGGATACATCCGGCTGCGTCCGAAATGCGATCGCTGCGGACTTGATTATGCCTTCACCGACAGCGGCGACGGCCCGTCGGTTTTTGTTATCCTGATCGCCGGCTTCATCGTCGTGGCCTGCGCCTTGATTGTCGAGGTCAAGTATCAGCCGCCGTTCTGGGTTCATGCCGCGCTGTGGATTCCGCTGGTGGCGATCACCACGCTGCTGCCGCTGCGCGCTATGAAGTCGCTGCTGATCTCGCTGCAATTCCATCACAAGGCAGCAGAAGGCCAGTTGACGCAGCGGGACCCGACATGACCGCCGCAGCGGGGCGATTGCGGCGCATCGCCGGGCTTACGATTTTCTCCGCCGTGATCGTGGCGGTGCTGATCGGGCTCGGCGTCTGGCAATTGCAGCGGCGTGTCGAGAAACATGCGCTGATCGCGATGCTCGACGAGCGCCTCGCCGCAGCACCTGTGCCGCTCCCAGCGTCGTCCGACTGGCCGAAACTCACGCAAGCGCACGACGAGTTTCGCCGCGTGACCTTCCCGGCGACCTTTGCCGGGCAGCCCGAGGCGCATGTCTTCAGTTCAGGCTCCGCCGTCCGCGCCGACATCACCAGCCCAGGCGTTTGGGTATTCGCGCCGGCGCAAGTCGAAGGCTCGGGCGTGGTCGCGATCAATCGCGGTTTCGCGCTGGAAGGACAATTCGATCGGATCTCGCCGGCGCCGTCCGGTCCGGTGACGTTGACCGGCTATCTGCGCTTTCCGGAACCCCCGGGGATGTGGACGCCACAGGCGGATCGCGCCAAACGGCTCTGGTTCCTCCGCGATCCGGCGGCGATGGCGCAGGCGCTGAACTGGGGCGGCATCGCGCCGTTCTACATCGACCTGGAAACGCCGGCGCCCGCTAACGGTGTGCCGAAGCCGGGGCCGCTGGAAGTGCACCTGAAGGACGACCACATGCAGTACGCCATCACCTGGTTCGGGCTGGCGGCGGCGGTGGGGATCGCCTTCGCGGTGTGGCTCGCCCGCGCGCTGGCCGAGGGGCGGATGCCGCCGGACGACGGTTCGAAACAGGCCGGTTGATCGGCGCTGCCGGTTCGCAACGGTGGTTTCCCCATCGCCTGAACACGCTATAACGGTCCCGCCTTGGAGGACATCTTGACGCGATACATCTCGACCCGTGGCGAAGCGCCGGCTCTCGGCTTCTGCGATGTGATGCTGACCGGCCTCGCGCGCGACGGCGGGCTTTATGTGCCGGAGATCTGGCCGCAATTGACGCCGGACGCCGTCGCCGGGTTGGCCGGACGGCCGTATTGGGAAGTCGCGGTCGAGGTGATCCGTCCGTTCGTCGGTGGTGAGATTTCCGATGCCGATCTCGGCCGCATGGCGCACGAGGCTTACGCGACGTTTCGTCATCCGGCAGTGGTGCCGCTGGATCAGAGCGGCGCCAATCAGTTCGTGCTGGAACTGTTTCACGGCCCGACGCTGGCGTTCAAGGACGTCGCGATGCAGCTGCTGTCGCGGCTGATGGATCACGTGCTGGCCAAGCGCGGACAGCGCACCACCATCGTGGTTGCGACCTCGGGCGACACCGGCGGCGCGGCCGTCGATGCATTTGCGAATCGTGATAACGTCGATCTCGTCGTGCTGTTTCCGAACGGGCGCATCTCCGACGTGCAACGCCGGATGATGACGACGACCGGCGCCGCCAACGTCCATGCGCTGGCGATCGATGGCACCTTCGACGATTGCCAGGCGATCGTGAAAGGCTGCTTCAATCATCATGCGTTCCGCGACAAGGTTTCGCTGTCCGGCGTCAATTCGATCAACTGGGCGCGGATCGTGGCGCAGGTGGTGTATTACGTCACCTCGGCGGTGGCGCTCGGCGCGCCGGCGCGCAAGATCGATTTCACCGTGCCGACCGGCAACTTCGGCGACATCTTCGCGGGCTATGTAGCGAAGCGCATGGGCGTGCCGATCCGGCAGTTGCGCATCGCTACCAACAGCAACGACATTCTCGCGCGCACCTTGAAGACCGGCATCTACGAGGTGCGCGGTGTCCATGGCACCACGTCGCCGTCGATGGATATTCAGGTGTCATCGAATTTCGAGCGGCTGTTGTTCGAAGCCGCCGGCCGCGACAGCGCTGTGGTGCGCGGTCTGATGGCTTCGCTGGAGCAGTCGCGCCGCTTCGTGCTGCCGGATGCGATGCTGGCGGCGATCCGCAACGAGTTCGACGCCGGCCGGGCCGACGAAACCGAAACCGACGCTGCGATCCGCGCGGCGTGGCGGGAGGCCGGGGATCTGATCGATCCGCACACCGCCGTGGCGCTGGCGGTAGCCGATCGTGACGTCACCGATACGAGCGTGCCCAACGTCGTGCTATCCACCGCGCATCCGGCGAAATTCCCCGATGCGGTGGAGGCGGCGTGCGGCGTGCGTCCGGCATTGCCGCCGTGGCTCGACGGCCTGATGAGCCGTCCCGAACAGATGCGGACGATGAATAACGATCAAGGCGAAGTGGAGCGGTTTGTGCTGTCGGTCAGCCGTGCCGCCAATGCGGGAGTTGCCGGATGAGCGTCGAGGTCAGCAAGCTTCCGTCCGGCCTCACGGTCATCACCGACACCATGCCGCATCTGGAAACCGCCGCGCTTGGCGTCTGGGCCGGCGTCGGCGGTCGCGACGAGAAGCCGGACGAGCACGGCATCTCGCATCTACTCGAACACATGGCATTCAAGGGCACCGAGCGGCGCTCCTCGCGCGAGATCGTCGAGGAGATCGAGGCGGTCGGCGGCGATCTCAACGCCGCGACCAGCACCGAGACGACCGCTTATTATGCACGCGTGATGAAGGACGATGTGCCGCTGGCGCTCGATGTGCTCTCCGACATCGTATCGCATCCGACTTTCGTGACCGAAGAGCTGGAGCGCGAAAAGAGCGTGATCGAGCAGGAGATCGGCGCGGCGCAGGATACGCCGGACGACGTGGTGTTCGAGTATCTCAGCGAGCTTTGCTATCCGGATCAGCCGATCGGGCGTTCGCTGCTTGGCACCACGGCGACGCTGAAGACCTTCAATCGCGATTCGCTGCGGAATTATCTGGCGACGCACTATCGCGGACCGAACATGGTGGTCGCGGCGGCGGGCGCAGTCGATCACGCGCGCGTGGTGGCTGAAGCCACGGAACGTTTCGCGGGATTCGATGCCGCTCCGGCGCCGCAGCCGACGCCTGCGATCTTCGGCAATGGCGGTGCGCGCGTCGTGCATCGCGAGTTGGAGCAGGCGCATCTGACGATGGCGCTCGAGGGCTTGCCGCAAGCGGACCCAGCGCTGTTCAGCCTCCAGGTGTTCACCAACATCCTCGGCGGCGGAATGTCATCGCGGCTGTTCCAGGAGGTCCGCGAGAAGCGCGGGCTGTGTTACTCGATCTACACTTTCCATGCGCCGCACGCCGACACCGGCTTTTTCGGGCTCTATACCGGCACCGATCCGGCCGACGCGCCGGAAATGATGGAGGTCATCACCGATGTCATCAACGATGCGGTTGAGACGCTGACCGACGCCGAAATCGCGCGCGCGAAGGCGCAGATGAAGGCCGGCCTGTTGATGGCGCTGGAGAGTTGCAGTTCGCGTGCCGAGCAGTTGGCGCGGCACATCCTTGCTTATGGCCGTCCGCTCGGTGTCGATGAACTCGTCGCGCGTATCGAGGCGGTGACGCGGGACTCGACCCGCGATGCGGCGCGAACCCTGCTGGCGCGTAGCCGGCCCGCGGTGGTGGCGCTCGGCAGCGGGCGGGGTTTGGAAACCGCCGCCGCGCATGCCGAGAGCCTGTGTCGGCCCAGGGTCAGCTATCACTAAACCTCGTCGTTTCGGATCGCGTGAGCAGCGCCGCTCTGCGTTTTCCGTTGATCTGTCGGTATCCCATTCGCGCGAAAACGCGATAGGATAGAGCCGGATCGCAAGTTGGCGAGGAACACCATGGCTTTGTTTCGTTTGCCCTCGAGCGCGCCGGCGCTTGAGCCGCGCGGCGAGGGCCTGTTGCTGCGCGCACCGCAGACGGGCGATTATCTGCCATGGGCGCAGCTTCGCGAACGCAGCCGTGCCTATTTGACTCCATGGGAACCGATCTGGCCCTCCGACGATCTGACGCGCGCCGGGTTTCGCCGGCGGTTGCGGCGTTATGCCGAGGATGCTCTCGCCGATCGGGCCTATCCGTTTCTGATCTTTCGCGAACAGGACGGGGCGCTCGTCGGCGGTATTACGCTCGCCAATGTTCGTCGCGGGATCGTGCAGGCCGGAACCGTGGGTTACTGGACCGGCGAGCCTTATGCCGGTTGTGGTTACATGACGGCGGCGTTGCGGCTGCTGCTGCCGACGTTGTTCGGCGAACTCAATCTGCATCGCGTGGAGGCCGCCTGCATTCCGGGAAACGCGGCATCGGTGCGGGTGCTGGAGAAGTGCGGCTTCGTCCGCGAGGGGCTGGCGCGGCGCTATCTCTGCATTAACGGCGTCTGGCAGGACCACCTGCTGTTCGGCATGTTGCACGAGGATTTTCGGCACTGACGTCATCCGTGTTCAGGGCATGACGGCAGCGGTCGATCACGCCTTGGGTTTGCCGCCATTGAACTGCTATAAAAGGGCCGCCTTGCCGCCGCGCGGGAACCGGGGTTTCCTGCTTGCGCGGCGCCGGAAAGCCTGAATTCGTCGGGGGACATCTGCATCATGTTGGATTTGCGTTCGAAGCATCGCGCCGTCGCGCGCGCGGGCCGGCCTTCAGTTCGTTTCGCGACGCTGGCGATGACCGCGCTCATGTTGTCGGGCTGCGGCGGCGGCAGCATGTTCGGAAGCTCGCAAGCCAGCAGTGACAGCCCCTCGCTCGGCAGCCGCTTCAGCCAATTGTTCGGTTCGAACTCGCAGCCGGCCACGACCGCTGTTGCCGCCCCATCGCCGTCTTCGGAACCAAGTCTCCCGACCTGTCCGGCGGTAAGCATCCGGTCCGGTGCCTCGACCTATGCGGTCGGCGCGCCAGGTAAGGAGGCGACCGGTAACGATCTGCGCTATCAGGCGACGATCGTGCGCACCGCGCGCGATTGCACGCTCAATGACGGCCAGGTCACGGCACGGATTGGCATTGAAGGCCGCGTCATCGTCGGTCCAGCGGGTGCGCCGGCGGCCGTGGAGGTGCCGTTACGTATCGCCGTAGTGCAGGGTGGCATCGGCGAGAAGACGATTTTCACCAAAGCCTATCGCACCACGGTAACGATGCAGGGCGACAGCACTGTATCGTTCAGTCTGGTGGCGGAGGACGTGGCTTACCCGGCGCCGACTGCGGCAGCGGGCGATTCCTACGTCTTCTATATCGGCTTCGATCCGCAGGCCCTGCGGCCTGAGCCTCGCCGCGGGCGCGCACATCACCGGCGATAACGACGCTTCAGCAAATCGAGAGCGATTTGTGTTTGACGGAAACACTCACATCTCGTCATGCCCGGGGCTCGTCCTGGCCATGACGAACCGGGTTGTTTTGCTGACGCATCAACCCGCCAAATATTCCGTTCAAACAAAACGGCCGATGCAATGTCTTGCACCGGCCGTTTTGTTTGATTGAAGATGTTTCGATCAGTTCAGCTTGGCGCGAACGTCCTGAATGCCCTTGGCGAGCAGATCATCGGCGACCGAGCCGGAGACCGACTTGGTCAGGATCTGCGACGCGGCAGTCACGGCCGCATCGGCGGCGGCGGCGCGAACGTCGGCGAGAGCCTGCGCTTCGGCCTGGGCGATCTTGGTTTCCGCCGCCTTGGTGCGACGGGACACGAAGTCTTCCATGCGGGCCTTGGCATCGACAGCGATACGCTCGGCTTCGGCCTTGGCGTTTGTGACGATGTCCTGCGCTTCACGCTCGGCCGAGGCGTAGCGAGCCTTGTAATCGGCAACCAGCGCGGCGGCTTCGTCCTTGAGGCGGCGGGCGTCGTCGAGTTCAGCCTTGATGCGGTCGGCACGATGATCGAGCGCCTTGGTCACCACGCCGGGGACGCCGACGTAGATGAAGACCACCATCAGGATGACGAAGGCGACGGCGACCCAGAATTCCGGTTGGGACAACATCGTCTTACCCTCTCAAGGATGCGTCGACGGCAGTCTCGACCGCCTTGGCGTCGGGCTGCACGCCCGTCAGTTGATGCACGATGGTGGTCGCGGCATCGGAGGCGATCTCGCGCACGTTGCTCATGGCAGCAGCGCGGGTGCCGGCGATGGTCTTTTCCGCTTCCGCCAGCTTGATCGCGAGACGATCTTCCAGCGTCTTGCGTTCCTGCTCGGACTGCGCGTTCAGCTTGTCGCGGGTCTCCGCGCCGATCGCCTGTGCCTTGCCGCGGGCATTGGCGAGTTCGGTTTCGTAGGCCTTCAACGCATTGTCCGACTCGTCGCGAAGCTTTTGGGCGGCGGCGAGATCGTCGGCGATGGCTTTCTGGCGCGCTGCCAGGATGCCGCCGACGCGCGGCAGAGCGAGCCGCGAGACGATGACGTAAAGAACGACGAATGAAATGGCGAGCCACACCAACTGCGAGGCAAAGGTGTGCGACTCGAACGGCGGAAACGGCGCTTTACCGCCGTCTGCCGTGGTGTGAGCGGACGTGCCGCTCGCATGGCCATGTTCTGACGCCACGGGCGCCTCCAGCTCAGGCAATTCCCGGCCCCACGCGGGGGCCGGCGAACGACCGCATCAAGTAAAAGCTTACAGTGCGAACAGCAGCAGCAGCGCGATCAGCAGCGAGAAGATGCCGAGCGCTTCGGTCACGGCGAAGCCGAAGATCAGGTTCGCGAACTGGCCCTGGGCAGCGGACGGATTACGAACCGCCGCGGCAAGGTAGTTACCGAAAATGATGCCGACGCCGGCGCCGGCGCCACCCATGCCGATGCAGGCGATGCCGGCTCCAATGTACTTAGCGGCGATCGGGTCCATAGTAGCTCCTTCGTGTGTTTGCTTGAGGTTGCTTGGAAAACGCGAGCCTTAATGGCCCGGATGGATTGCATCGTTGAGATAGATGCAGGTGAGGATGGCGAAGACGTAGGCCTGCAGCGCGGCGACCAGCAGTTCGAGCGCGGTCAGCGCGATGGTCAGCGCCAGCGGCAGCACGGCGCCGGCGATACCGGCAATGCCCAGCGCGCCCAGCATCGTGATGAAGCTGGCGAACACCTTCAGCGTGATATGGCCGGCCAGCATGTTCGCGAACAGACGCACGCTGTGCGAAACCGGACGGGACAGGAACGAGATGATTTCGATCGCGACCACCAGCGGCAGGATCACCATCGGAATGCCGTGAGGGACGAACAGTTTGAAGAACTTCAGCCCATTCTTGTAGAGGCCGTAGACGATGACGGTGAGGAAAACCAGCAGCGCCAGTGCGACGGTGACGATGATGTGGCTGGAGACCGTGAAGGTGTAGGGGATGATGCCGACGATGTTCGAGATGAAGACGAACATGAAGATCGAGAACACCAGCGGGAAGAACTTCATGCCGTGTTCGCCGGCGGTCGAGCGCAGCATGTCGGCGACGAATTCGTAGCTCAGTTCCGCCATCGATTGCATGCGGCCCGGCACCAGCCGTCGGCCGGCGGTGCCGCCCAGCATCAGGGCCGCGGTCAGCACCACGGCCAGCACCATGTAGGCGGCGGAATTGGTGAAGGCGATCTCATGGCCGCCAAAGGTGCCGATCGTGAAGAGGTTCTTGATCTCGAATTGATGGATCGGATCCATATCGCCGGCCGCTCTCTCGTCATCAGTCGCCAGCGGAGCTGGCATTTAAAGATCGCCAGCGCGAGCTGGCATTTGAACATCGCCAGCCGCGCTGGCGCTTGAAAATCACTGGTCCCGCGGGGGACCCTTCACGCGATCCTGTACGTCAGGTACCACGCCCGCGACCCGCATCAGATTGACCACTCCGGCAGCGAAGCCAAGAAGGAAAAACACGATGAGACCCCAGGGCGAGGTCGATAGCAGGTAGTCGAACCCCCAGCCAATGGCAGCGCCGACAACAACTCCCGCAACCAGCTCGGATGATAAACGAAACCCGCGAGCCAGCGCCGAAGCTCGTGCCGATACATCTTGCTCTTGCCGTTCGTCCGTGTCCGCCTTGGATTTCCGGGTGTCCTTCAGCGAGGATAACCGTTGGTCCAGACGTCCAAGTCTTGCGGAAAGCGCAGCATCGTCAGAGAGCGGTTTGCCGGGTGCTCCGTCATGATCTGATCCGCCGTGATGTGTGCCGTTCGCCATGGCTGTCGACACCCGAAAGGTGGTCAAAATGAAGGAAAAACGCGCCCCGCAAGCCTTAAAATCCGCGCGGACCATACTGACGGCGTCGCACCAAGTCAAGATTGCCGAAAACTCTGTTAGGCCCTTGATTCATAGGTGTTTATTCGATCGTGCCCAAGTTGCTGCGCGGGATGGCCGCAGCGAAGTGCCGGCGGTGTTGCAGTTGAGTTGTGCGGAATGTCCTCTTGTTCCGTGCCAACGGCTCTGTTGGGATGCGCGCGCGGCGCGCTGCCGCGTTTTGTCGGAGCAAGCATGTCACGTTCGATCGACTACTATTTCTCGTTCCAGTCGCCATGGGCTTATATCGGCCACAAGGTCTTCCGTGATCTGGTAAGTGACTATGATCTCAAGGTAAATCATAAGCCTGTGGTGTTGCTCGACCTGTTTTCGGAAACCGGCGGCCTGCCCCTGATGAAGCGCCACCCGGTGCGGCAGCGCTATCGGATGGTGGAATTGCAACGCTGGCGCGACAAGCGCGGCCTGAATTTTCACCTGCAACCGAAGCATTGGCCGTTCAATGCGCGGCTGGCGGATGGCGTGGTGATCGCCGCCGTTGCCGCCGGGCACGACCCGGACGATTTTTTGCGTCGGGTCTATGCGGCAGTCTGGGAAGATCAGCTCAACCTCGCCGATGCGGACGTGGTGCGTCGGTTGGCGGACGAAGCCGGATTGCCGGGCAGCGAACTGGTGGAGCGGTCGGCCGGCGACGCGGTGAGTGCTGCCTACGAACAGAACCGGCAAGATGCCTTGACCGCCGATGTGTTCGGCTCGCCCGCCTACGTGCTCGACGGTGAAGTGTTCTGGGGCCAGGACCGGATCGAATTGCTGGCGGATGCGTTGAAGAGCGGACGCGCGCCATATCGACCGATGCCCTGACAAGGGTTCTGGTACGCGTCGGATTGAAGCGGAGAGCGTGCATGATGTTCGTGAACAGGCATTCTGGCGCGTCGCTGATATCCGCGGCATTGTGCGGCGTGCTCTGCGCGACGTGCGCGGCGCACGCGCAATCGATGCCCGACACCGAGAACGGCCGCTATACGCTTGCTCCGGTGGCTGATGGCGTGTTGCGGCTCGATACGCGTACCGGCACGATGTCGACCTGCAATAACAAGCGGATCGGCTGGGCCTGCTACGCGATGCCTGACGAGCGCGAGGCGCTCGATAGGGAAATCGGGCGGTTGCAGAAGGACAATGCGGCGCTGCGCGCAGAACTGGCGCAGCGCGATTCAGCGACGGGAAAAATCGAGGACGCGCTGCCGAAGACCGATTCGCTGCGCAAGGATGCGCCGAAGGATTCGTCGAAGAGTGCCGAGAACTCCGCCGACTCCCAACGCAAGCTCGAACTCACTTTGCCGAGCGATCGCGATATCGAACGGGCGATGAGTTTTCTCGAGCGCGCATGGCGCCGCCTCGTCGAAATGGCGAATCGCGTGCAGAAAGACGTCTCCGGCAAGATATAATCTCGCGAATTGCGCGTAGCGTTTGATAAGCGTTCCGGACAGGCCATCATGGATACGTTGACTTCGACGGTGTTGACGGTGCCGACGCGCGGGCAGGGGTTTGTCGACCTGACCGACGAGGCGCAAGCGTTCGTCGAGAAGTCCGGCGTCGGCGAGGGATTGTTGACGCTGTTCTGCCGCCACACCTCGGCGTCGCTGACGATTCAGGAAAACGCGGATCCTTCGGTGCGGGTCGATCTTGCCACCGCGCTGGATCGGCTGGCCCCCGAGGACGGCGGCTGGACTCACGATACCGAAGGCCCGGACGATATGCCGGCGCATATCCGCACCATGCTGACGGCGGTGTCGCTTCAGGTTCCAGTGTTGAACGCGCGGCTGACGCTCGGCACTTGGCAGGCGATCTACTTGATCGAGCATCGCCGCCGTCCGCATCGGCGCGAGATCGTGCTGCAAGCGATGGGCAATCGTATGGGCAACCGGCGTTGAGTGGCTCGCCCACACGATAATATGCGCTTCCGCCGATATTTTCGCGGAGTCGGTGCTGACTCGCGTTAACTCCCTTGCATCGAAATGGAACAGGCCGCTTGCATGAAGTCATCGATCCGGGTGAGTATCGGCAAATGATCCGGTGCGCCCGATCGGCAACCGGTTACGCAACCCATGACATGACCTGAATGAACGCAATTGCCAGTACCCGTCTCGTCATTGCTGACGATCATCCGATGTTTCGCGATGCGCTGCGACAAGCGGTCGCAAGCGTGGTTGCCTCAGTGCAGATCGACGAGGCGGGCTCGTTCGAAGAGTTAACCGAACTGCTCGGCAACAATTCCGAAGTCGACATGGTGCTGCTCGACCTGTCGATGCCGGGCATCAGCGGTTTCTCCGGGCTGATCTATCTGCGGGCGCAATATCCGGCGATCCCTGTGGTGATCGTGTCGGCGAGCGACGATCTCGCGACCATCCGAAGTTCGCTGGAGTTCGGCGCGTCGGGCTTCATTCCGAAGCGGTTCGGCGTCGAGACCTTGCGCGATGCGCTGGTGAAGGTGATGGCCGGCGACGTCTGGATTCCGCCGGATGTCGATCTGGCGGCGGCCGTCGATCCGGAGATGACGCGGCTGCGCGACCGGCTGGTGACGCTGACGCCGCAGCAGGTTCGCGTGCTGATGATGCTGTCGGAAGGTCTGCTCAACAAGCAGATCGCTTACGAACTCGGCGTCTCCGAGGCGACCATCAAGGCGCACGTCTCGGCCATTCTGCAAAAGCTCGGCGTCGAAAGCCGCACCCAGGCGGTGATCGCGGCCGCAAAAATTTCCGGCGGGCAGTGGCGCCAGGGAGACGTGGCGTCGCGCTGACGCCGTTTTCGATAACCGGAAACGAGGCGTCATCGTCCGCGAAGGCGGGCGATCCAGTAATCCGGGCGGACGCGAGGAATATCCGATTGGATATGGAATACTGGATACTCCGCTTTCGCGGAGTATGACGGTTATCGTATTTCGGCCGGCGTTCGTCGCTACTCCGCGGCTGCCATCTGTTGCGTCCGCCATTGTCCGAGCAATGCCCTGAGCGATGCGGGCTTCACCGGCTTGTTGAGGACCGCGATCTTTTCCTGAGACGCAGCGGTGCGGACATGCGGGCTGCGGTCGGCGGTGATCAGGATCGCAGGAATGTTGCGGCCATACTTGCGGCGGATCTCGCGGATGGCGGCGATGCCGTTGCCGCGGTCGAGATGATAGTCGACCAAGAGGCCCGTGATCTTGTCGCCGCGCGAGGCGATAGCTTCGATCGCGGCCTCAGGATCGGCAGCGACCAACACGTCGGCGTCCCATGCGGTCAGCAAGGTTTTCATGCCGTCGAGAATGGCGAGGTCGTTTTCGATGCAGACGATCAGCGCGCCGCTCATCGAGCTTCGCGCCACCGGCGTGCTGCTGGTCACCACCGGCGTATGCGTCGTCACGGCCTTGGCGATCGGCACGGTGACCGAAAACACGGTGCCGCCTGCGCTGTTGGCGTCGAGCGCGATGCCGTGATTGAGCATTCGCGCCAGACGTTCGACGATGGACAGTCCGAGGCCAAGGCCGCGCGCGATCCGCGCGCCCTGTTCGAGGCGATGAAATTCCTTGAAGATCTCGCTGCGCTTGATTGCCGGCACACCGACGCCGGTATCGTGGATGACAATTTGCAGCGATTGCCCGCGCCGTCGGCAGCCGACCAGCACGCGGCCTTGCAGGGTGTATTTGATCGCGTTGGAAATCAGATTTTGCAGCAGCCGCCGCAGCATCAAGCGATCGGACTCCACCGGCAGCGAACACGACACGAAGGTCAGGTCGATGCCCTTGGCGCGTGCGATCGGCGTGAACTCGATTTCAAGCGAGCGCATCAGGTCGCCGATTTGGAAGCTGCCGATCGACGGTGTCATTGCGCCGGCATCGAGGCGGGAAATATCCAATAGCGCGCCTAGGATTTCCTCGATGGCTTCCAGCGAATCGTCAATATTCTCCACCAGCCGCGCGTCCTCGCCGCCGCTCTGGCGCTCGACGAGACTGGTCACGTAGAGGCGCGCTGCGTTGAGCGGTTGCAGAATGTCGTGGCTGGCCGCCGCGAGGAATCGTGTCTTCGACAGGTTAGCGTCTTCAGCAACGCTCTTGGCCTGCGCCAGTTCGGAATTGAGTCGCGTCAATTCCTCGGTGCGCGCGCGAACGCGGCGCTCGAGCGTTGCGTTGGCGCGTTCCAAGGCCTCTGCGGCCTCGAAGCTCGGCGTGACATCGGAGAAGGTGATCACCAGCCCGGCGTCCGGCATCTGGTTGGCGCGCACCTCGATCACCATCTGCCGGTTCGGCATGCGCTCGAGATAGGGCTCGCCCTCCTTGGTCCATGTCGCCAATCGTACTTCGGTGAAGGTTTGACGATCGGATGCGGCCGTGCTGGTGGCGCCGAGGAAGTCCAGAATTTCTCGCAGTGGAATGCCGATCTGAACGATGTGCGACGGCAGGCCGAGGATTTCGCCGAACTGATGATTGGAGCAGATCAACTGCAGATCCGGGTCGAACACCGCGATGCCCTGCCGCACATGATTGAGCGCGGTCTGAAGAATTTCGCGATTGAAGTGAAGTGCGGCATGCGAGTCGTCGAGCAGTTTTAGCGCCGCTTTGGCGGAGAGCGTGCGCTTTCGTAGCAGCAGCGACAACACCAAGCGCGACGACGCCGCGCCGATCGACGACGCGATCAGGTGTTCGGCGTGTTGCAAGAGCTCAAACTCGGCCGGTGCCGACGGTTCGAGACTGATGCGGCGGCTCGCGGCAAAGGTTTCGAATGATTGCCGCGCACGTTCCGGTCCGAGATACTGCGCGACCGTGCCGTGGATGTCCTGCACCGTCACGGTGCTGCGCCAGCGCCGGAACGCCGGCGCCATCGGCGCGAGTTCGCTCGGCACGAACAAATCGGCTTGCAGTCGCTCGATCGAGGACGGCTGGCGCATCAGCGAGAATGCCACATAGGCCAGCACGTTGAGCGAGAGGCTCCACAACACGCCGTGCATCAGCGGCGGCAGATCGGCACCGAACAGTGCCTGCGGGCGCAGAGCTTCGATGCCGAAGGGGCCGTGTTGGATGAACAGCATGCCGACGGTGCTGCCGTCGACGAAGCTCGGCAGGAACAGCGTGTAGCTCCACACCGCGAAGCCCACCAGCATGCCGCCCATGGCCCCGCGCGCCGTGCCGCGTCGCCAGATCAGGCCGCCGAGGAACGATGGCGCCAGTTGGGCGATGGCCGCGAACGACAACAGGCCGATTGCCGCCAGTTGTGCCGTGCCGAGTGCGCGAAAATAAAGATACGCCATGATCATAATGGCGAAGATCGCGACGCGGCGGATCTTCAGCACCAACCGGCCGAAGTCTTTGTTGGCGATCTGCGGGTTGCGCGGCAGGATCAGCGGAATCAGAAGATCGTTGGACACCATGATCGCCAGCGCCACGCATTCCACGATCACCATCGCGGTCGCGGCCGACAATCCCCCGATGAAGACGATGATCGCGAGTAGCGGCGCCTTGCCTTCGACCGGCAGCGCAAGCACGAACATGTCGCTGTCGACCAGGCCGAACGGGAACGACACCAGGCCGGCCAAGGCGATGGGGATGACGAACAGGTTGATCGCGACGAGGTAAAGCGGAAACAGCCAGCGCGCGCGCTCGACTTCCTCGGGATTGGAGTTCTCCACTACGCTGACATGAAACTGGCGCGGCAGGAACATGATGGCGAAGAACGACAGCAACACCATCGTCAGGAAATTGCCGATCGACGGCGTGTAGCTCATGGCGCGAACGGCTTCCGGCGTCTTCATCGCGCGCTCGAACAGTTCGACCGGGCCGAACATCCAGAAGGTGACGAAGGCGCCGGCGGCGATGAAGGCTACCAGCTTGACGATGGACTCGGTCGCGACCGCCAGCATCAGGCCGTGCTGGTGTTCGGTGGCGTCGGATTGCCGGGTGCCGAACAGCACGGCGAAGGTCGCCATCGCCAGCATCACCAGCAGCGCGATGTCGCCGACGATCGGCAGGCTGGTGATGGCGTGATCCTCGCCCATGATCGTTTCGAGCGACGAGCCTACGGCCTTGAGTTGCAAGGCGATGTAGGGGACCGAACCGATGATGGCGATGATGGCGACGGTCGCCGCCACCGCCTGGCTCTTGCCGTAGCGTGCCGCGATGAAATCGGCGGTGGAGGTGATGTTCTGCGATTTCGCCAGTTCGATCACCCGCCGCAACAGCGGCGTGCAGAACGCGATCATGATCACCGGGCCGATATAGATCGCGAGGAAGTCGAAGCTGTTGCGGGTCGCGAAGCCGACCGATCCGAAGAACGTCCACGACGTGCAGTAGATCGCGAGCGACAAGGGATAGATCAGTCCGGCGCCGCTGCGGCGTCGGCGGCGCGATGGCCGGTCGCCGTAATAGGCGACCAGAAACAGAAAGCCGATGTAGCAGAACGCGGCGGCGATCACGCCCCAATCGTGCAGCATCACGCGTGCCTCATCGCCAACCGGATTCTCCCTCGGTCCCGCACTCTCGGGTGTGCGGGTGACCCGTTGGATTGTAGCGCCATTCCGCGTAGGGCGCACCGCGCGGCATTGCAATTGTCAATGCGGACGAATCAGGTTACACACGTATAAGTTGTAGTAGATTCCGAAATTCTACCTGGAAGGTCGCGATGGCCGCACAGCTTCAAGCCGACGCCGCTGCCGTTTTCATTGTCGATGACGATCCTTCGGTGCGAGATGCCTTGAGCCTGCTGTTGCGGATCGAGGGGTTTGCGCCGCGCGCATTCGGGGATGCCGGCTCGTTTCTGGAGGCTTTTCGCCAGCGCCAACCCGCCTGCGTGATCCTCGACGTCAACCTGCCGGACGAGTCCGGCCTGCAGGTCTTGCGCGAAATGGCAGGAGAGCGTGCGCGGCCGCCGGTGGTGGTGATGTCCGGGCATGGCGATATCGCCACTGCCGTCGCGGCGATGAAGTTCGGTGCGACCGACTTCCTGCAAAAGCCGTTCGCGGCGAGCGCCATGGCCGATCGGGTGCGCGACGCCGTCGCCATCTATCTTCGAAGCAGGGAAGAACATATCGAGGGACTGGCGGACTTCGCCGGGCGGCATCGACTCACCGGCCGCGAACGCGACGTCCTGCAACAAGTCGCGCAAGGTGCCTCGAACAAGGAAGCCGGACGGCGATTGGGAATCAGCCCGCGCACCGTGGAAGTCCACCGCGCTCGGATCATGGACAAGCTCGGCGCGAAAAACGCTGCCGACCTGATGCGCATCGTCATGTCGGAAGATTCCGGAAGGCGCCCGACCGCGTTGTTGTCGGCCGCGCCTGCCTAGCGAAACGAGCGGCTCGTTTATTCGGCGGCTAACGGTGCTGCGTGCAGCGTTAGGTCGAGGCGTTGCCAGACCTGCACCAGTGCTTCGGCGAGCTGATCGATCAGTACGTCATCGTGATACGGCGACGGCGTGATACGCAGTCGCTCGGCGCCCTTGGCGACAGTTGGATAGTTGATCGGCTGAATGTAGATGCCGTGCTCTTGAAGCAGAAGATCGCTTGCCTGCTTGCAGCGCTCGGGATTGCCGACGAATACCGGCACGATATGCGTGGTGCTCGACATCACCGGCAGGCCGGCGGCGTTGAGAACGGCTTTGGTGCGCGCGGCGCGCTCCTGATGGCGTTCACGCTCCCAACTCGACGATTTCAGGTGCCGGATCGCCGCTGTCGCCGCTGCGCAGACCGCGGGCGGCAGCGAAGTGGTGAAGATGAAGCCCGGCGCGTAGGAGCGCACCGCGTCGATGATCTCCGCCTTCGCGGTGATGTAGCCGCCGAGGCAACCGAAGGCTTTCGCCAAGGTGCCTTCCAGCACGTCGATGCGATGCATGACGCCGTCGCGCTCGGCGATGCCGCCGCCGCGCGGGCCGTACATGCCGACGGCATGGACTTCATCCACGTAGGTCATCGCGCCGTAACGTTCGGCGAGATCGCAAATCTTCGCCAGCGGTGCGATATCGCCGTCCATCGAATAGAGGCTTTCGCAAACGATCAGTTTGTTGCGTTGCGGACCCGCCGCGATCAGCAGTTCCTCAAGATGCGCGACGTCGTTGTGACGGAACACCTGACGCTCGCAGCCGGATTGACGGATGCCCTCGATCATCGAGTTGTGGTTGAGCGCGTCGGACAGGATCAGGCAGTCGGGGATCAGCTTGGCGAGGGTCGAGATGCCGGTCTGGTTCGACACATAGCCCGACGTGAACAGCAGCGCGGCTTCCTTGCCGTGCAGATCGGCGAGTTCGCGCTCGAGCCCGACCAGCGGATGATGGTTGCCGGCGATGTTGCGGGTGCCGCCGGCGCCGGTGCCGACGCGGGTGGCAGTCTCCACCATGGCGCCGACAACCTTCGGATGCTGGCCCATGCCGAGGTAATCGTTGGAGCACCACATCACCACGGGACGCTCGCCGTTCGGCGAGTGCCAGGTGGCGTGCGGGAAGCGGCCTGCGATGCGTTCGAGGTCGGCGAACACGCGGTAGCGCCGTTCATCGTGTAGACGGTTGACGGCGTCGCTGAAGAACTGATTGTAATTCATCGCAAAATCCGAACTCGACAAGACTTGACTCGAGAAGACCTGGCCACGCCTGGCACAGCTCTTTTTAGAGCCTTTCCAGGATCGCTGTCGAGACGAAATAAGGTCTAAGAGACCGCGCGGCGGCCCTGCCGCAGGTGCAGTCTCAAGTTTGCGCTAGCGCAACGTCAGCCGGCGCGAAGCCGCGATAGTCGTTCAGGTGGCCCGGAACCGTAGGATGCCGTCGGTATGCGGTTCGACCACCAGCCGCCCCTCGTTGAGCATGTAATTGACGTGCGCGATCAACTCGCCCGCGGCAAATCCGGTCTGGTGAGCGTCGAGCGGATATTTGTAGAACACCACCGGCACCAGTTCCGACGACGTCTTCGGCGACTCGCGGCAGGCGGCAGCGATCATGCCGCAACGCTCCTCGTGATGATCAGCGAGTTGCTTGATGCGAGTCTTCAGGCCGAAGAACGGCACGCCATGCCCGGGCAGCACCAGCGCGTCGTAGGGCAGGGTTGTGGTCAGGCTGGCGAGTGAGGCCAGATACTCGCCGAGCGAATTTTGGTCGGGCTCGACCGCCCAAACGCTGACGTTGGGTGAAATCTTGCTCAGCACTTGATCGGCCGACAGGAACAGTTTGTCGGCGGCGCAGTACAGCATGACCTGATCGAGCGCGTGACCGCCGCCGGTGATGACCTTGAAGCGCCGCGTGCCGATCGAAATCTCGTCGCCGTGCGAGATACGGCGATACGAGGCCGGCAAGGTCGAAACCCGTTTGAGATAATCCTGGCCGCGGCCGAGCAGTTTGTCGGTGAGGCTTTCGTCCATGCCGTGGCGGCGGAAGAACAGCCGCTGCGCTTCCTTGCGCTCCTCGGTGCCGCGATTCTGATGATAGACCGATTGCAGATATTCGACCTGCGACATCACCAGCGGACAGTTGAAGCGCTCGACGATCCAGCCCGCGAGTCCGACGTGGTCGGGATGCGAATGGGTGACGATCAGCCGCGTGATGTTGAAGTTCTTCAGCGGCCCTTCGAACAGCGCCGTCCACGCCGCGATGGTTTCCTCATTGCCGAAACCGGAATCGATCATCGCCCAGCCATCGCCGTCGGCGAGCAGATAGATGTTCACGTGGTTGAGCTGGAACGGCAGCTTCTGGCGAAGCCAGAGAACGCCCGGCCTCAGTTCGATGACCTCATTGGGACCCGGTGGCGTTTCCCAAGGGTAACGCAGGGTCTCGGCCAGACTTTGAAACGCGGGGGCTTTGGCTTGCATTGGGGGGCGCTGTGGTTGCATCCATCCGGCTTAGCCAAACAATCGGCAGGGCGCCAGCCGAAAAACCACGGTCCAGACCCGCATTCGCAGGTCTGGACCTGACGCCCGAAGTGTTCAAGGCGGTGAAGGCGTACCGCCGCAGCGAGAATTATTCCGCGGCCTGCGACGGCAGGACCGCGGCACGCACGTCATCGAGCTTCGAGCGGATGCCGAGCCGATCCAGCAATTCCGCGTCGCGGATGGTCTGCGGGTTCTTCGTCGTCAGCAGGACGTCGCCGATGAAGATCGAACTCGCGCCGGCGACGAAGCACAGCGCCTGCAATTCGTCGGTCATGTATTGCCGTCCGGCCGAAAGCCGCACCACGCTCTTCGGCATCATGATCCGCGCCAGCGCGATCATCCGTACCAGCGCGATTGGGTCGGGCCGGTCGGCGGTGTCATTGACCGGCACGCCCTTGACCTTATTCCACATGTTGATTGGCACGCTTTCCGGATGGCTCGGCAGGTTGGCCAGCAGGATCAGCATGCCGATACGGTCGTCGACCTGCTCGCCCATGCCGATGATGCCACCGCAGCAAATCTTGAGCCCTGCGTCGCGGGCGTGCGCCAGCGTGTCGATGCGATCCTGCATCGTGCGCGTGGTGATGATGTGCCCGTAGAACTCCGGCGAGGTGTCGACGTTGTGGTTGTAGAAATCGAGACCTGCATCGCGCAGCCGCTGCGCCTGCGCTGGCGCCAGCATGCCGAGGGTGGCGCAGGTCTCCATCCCGAGGTTCTTCACCGCGCTGACCATGTCGCAGACGCGATCGAGGTCTTTATCCTTCGGGTTGCGCCATGCGGCCGCCATGCAGAACCGGCTGGCGCCGTTCTCCTTGGCGCGACGTGCGGTGTCCAGCACCGCCTGATGATCCATCAGTTTGGTCGCTTTCACATCGGTGTCGTAATGCGCGCTTTGCGAGCAATAGCCGCAATCTTCCGGACAGCCGCCGGTCTTGACGCTGAGAAGGCTCGCGGTCTCGATGTGATTGGGATCGAAATGGGCGCGATGCACGCTCTGCGCCCGAAAAATCAAATCCGAGAAAGGCAGGTTGTAGATCGCTTCCGCGTCGGATCGGGTCCAGTCGTGACGCGGTTCGCCGAGCGCGGCGATGTCTTGCGGATTTGAATTGATCGATGCGCTCATGCGGGTTCCCTCGTCCGGCGGTTGCGATAGCACCTGACGCATCGGTTCGACAGTCAGGTGGATTTGCGTGCGCTCAGGGACCACGCGTCGGCACCGGTGTCAATCGATGCCGACCGGGAACAAGATCGTGCGGTTGTGATCGGGATCAGGCGGCACGAATGCTGGAGAGGAACGCATCGATCTCGCCGCGCAACAGGTCGGCCTCGCGCCGTAGCGCGCCGGATGCCGCAAGCACGTTGCTCGCCTCCGCGCCGGCATCGGCGGACGCCTGACTGACACCGACGATGTTGCTCGAGACCTCGCTGGTCCCGGTTGCGGCATGCTGGATGTTGCGTGCGATCTCGCGCGTCGCCGCGCCCTGCTCCTCGACCGCGGCGGCGATGGCCGTGGTGATCTCATTGATCTCGCCGATAGTCAGCCCGATATTCTGAATGGTGCCGACCGCCGTGCTCGTCACCTGCTGCATGTTGGCGATCTGCGAACGGATTTCCTCGGTAGCCTTCGCGGTCTGGCTGGCAAGGTTCTTCACTTCGGATGCCACCACTGCGAAGCCCCGGCCCGCTTCGCCGGCGCGCGCCGCTTCGATGGTCGCATTCAACGCCAACAGATTGGTCTGCGAGGCGATGGTCTGAATCAGATCGATGACGGTGCTGATGCGCGCGGCGTTTTCGGCGAGTCCTTGCATTGTCGCGTCGGTCTTGCTCGCTTCCGTCACCGCCTTGCTGGCGATTTCCGTCGAGCTGATGACCTGACGGCCGATCTCGAGAATCGACGACGACAGTTCTTCGGTGCCCGACGACACGGTCTGGACGTTGACCGAGGTTTCCTCGGCCGCCGATGCGACGGTGCTGACCAGCGCGTTGGAGCGGTCGGCGGTCGCGGACATGTTTTGCGCGGTGGCTTCCATCGTGTTCGCGGACGACTGCACGCGTTCCAGCGTCGCGCGCACGCTGGCCTCGAAATCGGTGATGCGCGCTTCCATGCGCGAGGCACGTTCGGCCCGGCTCAATTGATCTCGTTCGCGATCCGCTCCCAACGTGCGGGCACGAATCATGTTCTCACGAAATACTTCCAGCGAATCCGCCATCACGGCGATCTCGTCGTGGTGGCGGCCGCGCGCGATTTCGGTTTCGAGATCGCCGTTCGAGAGCACCTTCATCACGCGTTGCAGGTCGCTGATACGCCGCAGGATGTTGCGGCCGACATAGAGCCAGACGAACAGGATCGAGCCGATCAACGTGAGCGCGCCAAGCGCCATCATCACTCGCGTCGAAACCGCGATAGTCTGTCGCGCCTGCGAGGACGACGTCTCGGTTTCGGTCTGAACGCCCTCAACGAGTTGACGCACGCTGATGCCGAGGCCGGTGTTGAGCTTGCGGAATTCGTCGAGGATGAGCTGCCCGTAATCGATGGAATCGAGCTCGCGCTGCCGCACCTTGAATACGCCGTCCTTGCCAGTGGCGAGCGGCAGCAGTTTTTGCGCGGCGGCCTTGATGTCGGCCGTGCTGCGGCGATCGGGCAGGGCTTCAAGGCTGGACGTCGCGCGCTGCTTCGCAGCTTCGAGCGATGCCGAGATTTGTTCGAGCGCATCGCTGGTCGGGGCGGACAGGGCCGCCATCATGTCCGCGGCAACGACATTGGTGCTGGAGACCGCATTACCCAACAGTTCGACGGCGCGCGCGGCTTCGGTAGCATCGTCGGTCGACAAGTTGGCGGAGGTCAGGATGGCATTGATGTTGGCTTGAGCGGACATCATCGCCGGATTGGCGGCAGCCACGAACGCGGCCTGATGCGTCCGCAGTTCTTCGTAGAGCTGCTGATGACGGGTCGCGAGGTCGAGCCGTTCCTTGGCGGCATTGCCGAGGCTTTTCACCGCGTCGTCGATATTTTTGACGTTTTCCTGCAACGCCGCGACGGTCGTTTTATCGGCGCCAAGCGCGATGATCTCGCCGAGCTTGGCAAGCGCCGCGTTCTGAAGCTCCTTGACCTTGCCGAGCTGGGTTGTCAGATCGGCCTCGTCGCGGGACGCCAGCACGGCAGGTCCCTGACTGGCGAGGTCGGCACTGCGGGCCGCTAACTGAAGGCTCGCGGCCAGCCGCGGGATATCCCGTCCGCCGAGATCCTGCATCATGCCGCCGAGTTGGCCGAGGATCATCCCCGCGCTGACGCTGATCAGAACGGCGATGCCTGCGATCACGGCGAATGCCGTAAAAAGGCTCTCCCTGATGCCCCAATTTTTGAAACGCGGTCGCAGAAAATTCAATTGCTGAAGGCTGCTCAATGCAGTTCGCAACGCCATGGTCATCCCCGCCCATTGATTTTTATCAGGATCAATCGGGGGCGCAGTATCAGGGCGGCAGGTTAATAAATTTGGGAAAATGCGGTCGATTTCGTCATTTTAATACCGCAAACGCAGAAGGCCGGCGCGAACGCCGGCCTTCCGGAAGTCTGTCAGGTCCTAAGCTGGGAGAGCCTAGGGCTGATCCTTAGTACTTGGCGACGACCGGGGCACCCCAGTTGAAGCGGTAGTTCAGGCCGACCTTGATGGTGTGCTCGTCGTTGCGAACGCGACCGAGGAAGGCACCAGCGGGGCTGAACACGTTGACGTTGCCGAAGTCGTAGTACTGGTACTCGATCTTGCCCGACCAGTTCTGGGTGAACAGGTATTCGAGACCGCCACCGACGGTGTAGCCGTCACGGCCGCCGTCACCGGCGAAGCCGTTGCTGAACCGGGTGTCAGCCCAGCCGTAACCGCCCTTCACGTAGAGCAGCGCCGGACCCCAGGTGTAGCCGAGACGGCCGGTGACCGAGCCGAGGCCACGATTGGCGAAGTCGCTGTTGGTGTCCTTGAAGCTGTAGTTGGCTTCGATACCGAACACCCAGTTCGGAGCGAACTGGTTGTCATAACCAACCTGCACACCGCCGAGGAACGTGCCGTCGCTGCTGCCCGCGAAGATGTTGTTGTCGTCGCCACGGAACGCGCCGCCGACGTGACCACCGAGATAGAAACCGGTCCAATTGTAGATCGGGGCCGGAACGTAGGCCGGGGCCTTCGTGTAGGGGCGCGCGGCCAAGTCGGCGGCAAGTGCTGGCGCGGTCGCGCCGAGGGCGATGAGCGCCACAGTACCAAGCAGAATCTTTTTCATTTTTTCTCTCCAAGAGCAAACTGGCGGAGGTGGAAGCGCCGCCGTCGAGCGATGTCATAGACGCGTTTTGTGTAAAATGCTGTTACCGATAGGTCACAGGTGCTTGGTTCCTAACCTTTTGAGGAACCACAAATTTTTGTTACTTAATGGAACCTTAACGGCTCCAAAATGTCGCCACATTTGATGCCTTGCCTGCCGTAATCCTGCCGCTCTTCGGCTCTTAGGGGTAGCTTGGCACCGCATTGCACCAATTTATGCATGGCAGCGATCTGACAGGAGCGGAACTGGGATCCGAAGGACCTCACGTGAGCCGAGCTAAGCGACTTGATCTTCGCCTTTCAGGCGAGTTGTCGCGATAAATTCAATCGATGAGTGTTCGCAAAAACCTCGAAACCGTCCTGGCGAGCGATGGCTACCAGGGTGATTCCGGCTGCCGTTGCCATTCGCACCGCCAGCGCGGTCGGCGCGGAAACAGAGGCGATCAGCGGCGCGCCGATCACTGCGGTTTTCTGCACCATTTCGACGGATACGCGACTCGTCAGCAGCACCATGCCGGATGTGACGTCGGTGTCGGCCTTAGCCAGCGCGCCGGCAAGTTTATCGAGGGCATTGTGGCGGCCGACGTCCTCGCGCAGCGCGACGATGCCGGCGGTGGGCGTCCAGAACGCAGCGGCGTGGACGGCTCTGGTGGCACTGTTGAGCGCTTGCAGCGGCGATAACGCCGCCATCGCGGTCATGATCTGGTCCGCGGTGAAAGAACTGCCCGGTGCGACAATGGCGGCCGGTCGCATGGCCTCGGCGATCGAATCGATGCCGCACAACCCGCATCCGGTGGGGCCGGCAATATGGCGGCGGCGGTCGGCAAGGCGGTCCGCTTCGGATTGGCGCAGCCACATACGCAATTCGACGCCGTCGTCCTGCGGAATCACCTCAAGACTGTCGATATCGGCGCGGCTCGCGATGATGCCTTCGGTCAGACTGAAGCCGATAGCGAAGTCATCGAGGTCCTGTGGGGTCGCCATCATCACGGCGTAGCTGCCGCCATTATAAGTGAGAGCGACCGCGGTTTCCTCGGGAATCGCGCGATCCCCGGCCGTGACGCCGGTTTCCCGCCAAATCTGGCGATAGACGATATGTACCGGATCTTGCACGCGCGGCTCCGCTATTCTGACACCGGGACATTATCGCCGCAGAGCGTAATTGCCCAGCCATCACAATTGGCTAAGGGCCAGTGCCATGGACAGAATGGAGCAGGGAAGATCGCGTGAAAGCGGGGTGGTGCTGCCAGACAGGATTGAACTGTCGACCTCTTCATTACCAATGAAGTGCTCTACCACTGAGCTACGGCAGCAAACGCCACATCAGGGCCAGCCCGCAAGGGCTGCGCCGAGGCGGCCGATCCTTGCCACAAGGCTCACCGAGGTGCAAGCACGGACGCCCGAAATCGGCATCATCGGGGAAAAATTACGGTCAGCGGGCCGGTGCCGCCGCTTTGAGCGCCATCAATTGCGGGCCGATCTGGTTCCCCATGGCTTCGGCGACGGTCTGCAACGCCTTGAGCGGACGGATCATCACCTCGAAATCGACTATTTTCCCGTCGGCGTTGAATTTGATCAGGTCGATGCCTTTCAATTCGAATTTGCCGACGTTAGCGGCGAATTCCAAGCCTGCGTCGTGGCTTCCGGAGGCGAATTCGCGCTCGTAGCGGAAATTCTCGAAGATCTGCACCACGGTGGTCAGCACCAGAAGCGTCGCCGGCTTGCCGGGAATGGGGGAATGGACGGCCGGCGAGCGAAACACGACGTTTTCGGCTAGCAGCGACGACAGCAATGCGTGATCTCCGGTCGCGACGAAACGGTGCCAGTCGGCGATGGTTCGGCGCGGCAGGTCCGCCAGCGAGGACGTGGAAGGCATCTCTTGTGTCTCCAGAACAGTTTTCGGCCGCGGTCGCAGTCGCTAAGATCGGACGCAGCATACGCGATCGAATCGCCGCGGCCTATCCGAACTGGCCATCAGATTCCCGCCAAAGACCATCGCCCATGTCAGACGAATCAGACACCAGCAAGCCTCGCTCCGGTAGCCGGGCTCAGGATCAGCGCAAGGATCGCTTGAAACTGGCGCTGCGCGAAAACCTCAAGCGCCGCAAGGCGCAGGTGCGCGGACGCAATCAGGACGTGGCCAAGTCCGACGAATTTCCGGACGCGGATGTGGATGCTGCGCGGAAAGGTCTCGACGTGTGAGCGACCGCAAATTGAAAGTCATTCTGTTCGGTGCGACCGGAATGGTCGGGCAAGGCGTGCTGCGCGAATGTCTGCTCGATCCCGATGTCGAGCACGTTCTCGCCGTCGGCCGCAGCGCGACGGGGCAGCGCAACGCGAAGCTCGAGGAGTTGCGTCACGATAATTTTCTGGATTTCTCCGCTATCGAATCCAGATTGTCCGGTTACGATGCTTGTTTCTTTTGCCTTGGCGTCACTTCGGTCGGATTGACCGAGGAACGCTATCGTCATCTCACCTACGACATCACCATGGCGGCCGCGACCACGCTCGCGAAACTCAATCCGCAGATGGTGTTCGTGTATGTCACCGGGCGCGGTACCGACAGCACGGAGCGCGGGTCGATGATGTGGGCTCGCATCAAGGGCAAGACCGAAAACGATCTGCTCAAGCTGCCGTTCAAGGCGGCTTATATGTTCCGGCCGGCCGGCATCCAGCCGCTGCACGGCATCCGGTCGAAGACGGTGTGGTATCAGGCCGCCTACGTGGTAGCCGCGCCGCTGCTGACCCTCCTGAACAAAATTGCGCCGACGTATATGACGACCACCGAACAGGTCGGGCGGGCCATGCTGACGGTGGCCCGGCGCGGCTATCCGAAGCCATTGCTGGAAAGCGAGGATATCAACCGGCTTTAAGGGGCGATGATGGTCTGATTTGCCGGCGGTCCCATCAAATCGCCGCAAAGATTGGAACTTTGGCGGAGGATTTTGCAATGAAGCGCGGCTTCGCCTAAACATTTGCGCAGCAACAACGGGACTCGGTATGGATCGCATTCGCATCGTCGGCGGCAAACAACTCAACGGCACCATTGCGATTTCCGGCGCGAAGAACGCGGCGCTGCCTTTGATGATCGCAAGTCTCCTGACCGATCAGACCCTGATTCTCGACAACGTGCCGCGTCTCGCCGACGTCGCGCAGTTGCAGCGGATCCTCGGCAACCACGGCGTTGACATCATGTCGGCCGGCAAGCGGCCCGGCGATCGCGAGTATCAAGGCCAGACACTGCATATCTCGGCCGCGAATATCATCGACACCACAGCGCCTTACGAACTGGTATCGAAGATGCGCGCCTCGTTCTGGGTGATCGCGCCGCTGCTGGCGCGGATGCATGAAGCCAAGGTATCGCTGCCCGGCGGGTGCGCGATCGGCACGCGTCCGGTCGATCTTCTGATCATGGCGCTGGAGAAACTCGGCGCGGAGATCACCATCGACGGTGGCTATGTGATCGCCAAGGCGCCGGGCGGTCTCAAGGGCGCCGAGATCGATTTCGTGAAAGTCACGGTGAGCGGCACCCATGTCGCGCTGATGGCGGCGACGCTTGCCAAGGGTACGACGGTTATCACCAACGCGGCTTGCGAGCCTGAAATTCTCGATGTCGCGGACTGTTTGAACAAAATGGGCGCGCGCATAACGGGTGCCGGCACGCCGCGCATTGTCATCGAGGGCGTTGCCAAGTTGAACGGCGCGCGGCACACCGTGCTGCCGGATCGTATCGAGACCGGCACCTATGCGATGGCGGTGGCGATGACCGGCGGCGACGTGCAGCTCAGCGGCGCGCGGCCTGAATTGTTGCAGGCGGCGCTCGATGTGCTGGCGCAGGCCGGCGCCAACATCACCGTCAACAACGACGGCATTCGCGTCACGCGCAATGGCGCCGGCATCAAGGCGGTGAACGTGGAAACCGCGCCGTTTCCAGGCTTCCCGACCGACCTGCAAGCGCAGTTGATGGCGCTGATGACCCGCGCCGAAGGCGATTCGCGCATCACCGAGACGATCTTCGAGAATCGTTTCATGCATGTGCAGGAGCTGGCGCGGTTCGGCGCGCGGATTCATCTCGACGGCGAAACCGCGATCGTCGAAGGCATGAAGAAGCTGCGCGGCGCGCCGGTGATGGCGACCGATCTGCGCGCCTCGGTGTCGCTGGTGATCGCGGGGCTTGTCGCGGAAGGCGAGACCATGGTGAACCGCGTCTATCACCTCGATCGCGGTTTTGAGCGGCTGGAAGACAAGCTGTCCGCCTGCGGCGCGACCATCGAACGCATCAGCGGCTGATCACACCATGCCGGCGCGTCTCATCGCACTCGATCAGGACGATCTCGCGGTGATCTCGGCGCACGTGCGGGAAGCGTCCGTGACGGCGGCCGACATTCTCTGGCGTCAGGGCGATAAACGGTTGATCGTCGGCATGCGCCGGCTTGATTGGGAGCAGACGCTGAACGGTGAGACGTCGCCGCGCCGGCTGGTGTCGGCGTTGCGGTTCGATCGTGTGCTGTCGTGCCAGTCGCGCAATATCGACCTCGACGCGCCGCATGCCGCGTTCGATCTGCTCGGCATTGAGTTCTATCCGGCGAGGGCGCCGGGCGGCACCGTGGTGTTGATGTTCGCCGACGGCGCGGCGTTGCGGCTTGGGGTCGAATGCCTCGAATGCGAACTCGCCGACCTCGTCGCGGACGACGCGTGAACGTCTTGACTTAATCCGTGAAAACAAAGGGTTGACGCCGATTTGCGGTCGCGTCATTGAGCAGGGTGTCGTCCTTCGTGAAAAGGATGCTGGAAACCTGCCATGCCGATCCGCATCGATAGTCGCAACTCCGATTTCGCCGCGCAATTTGCGGCCTTCCTCGCCAGCAAGCGCGAGGCGTCGGCCGATGTCGAGGCCGTGGTGCGTGCGGTCATCGATGATGTGCGCCTGCGCGGCGATGCCGCCGTCATCGAGGCGACCCGCAAGTTCGACCGCTTTGCCGTCGATGCCGGCGGTCTGCGCTTCACGCCGGCCGAGATCGACGCGGCGGTCAAGGCGTGTGACGCCGCGACGCTGGACGCACTGGCGTTCGCGCGCGACCGGATCGAGGCGTTCCACCGGCGGCAGATGCCGAAAGACGAGCGGTTCACCGATGCGCAGGGCGTCGAACTCGGCTGGCGCTGGAGCGCGGTCGAGGCGGTTGGTCTGTATGTGCCGGGCGGGACTGCCGCCTATCCTTCATCGGTGCTGATGAATGTGGTGCCGGCCGTGGTGGCCGGCGTTCCGCGCGTGGTGATGGTCGTGCCGACGCCGGACGGCAAAATTCTCAACCCGCTGGTCCTGGCGGCGGCGCAGCTTGCCGGCGTTTCGGAGATCTACCGGGTCGGAGGGGCGCAGGCGGTTGCCGCATTGGCTTACGGCACCGCGGCCATCGCGCCGGTGGCGAAGATCGTCGGTCCAGGCAACGCCTATGTCGCTGCGGCGAAGCGGCTGGTGTTCGGCAAGGTCGGTATCGACATGATCGCGGGGCCCTCCGAGGTGCTGGTGATCGCCGACAATACCGGCAATGCCGACTGGATCGCTGCCGATCTGTTGGCTCAGGCCGAGCACGGCGAGGACTCGCAATCGATCCTGATCACCGACGACGACGATCTCGCCCGCGATGTCGAGCGCGCGGTGGAGGCGCAGCTTGCCACCTTGCCGCGCGAGGCGATCGCGCGTGCCTCGTGGAACGACTTCGGCGCCGTCATCCGGGTACAAAACCTCGACGAGGCGGCGAAGCTCGCCGACGCCATCGCCGCCGAGCACCTCGAGATTATGACCGCCGATCCGGATGCGCTGGCCGCCAAGATCCGCAACGCCGGTGCGCTGTTCTTAGGTCCCCATACGCCGGAAGCAATCGGCGATTATGTCGGCGGCTCCAACCATGTTCTGCCGACCGCGCGTTCGGCGCGGTTCTCCTCCGGGCTCGGCGTGCTTGACTTCATGAAGCGAACGTCGATCCTGCGATGTGGGCCCGATCAGTTGCGCGCGCTGGGGCCGGCGGCCATGACCCTCGGCAATGCGGAGGGGCTGGACGCCCATTCGCGCTCGATTGGACGGCGCCTCAATCTGCCATGAGCAAGAAAGCCTCAGAGGATGACTCCCGCAACCGCATCGTCGCGGTCACCCTCGACGAGGACTCGATCGGCCGTTCCGGGCCGGACATCGAGCACGAACGCGCCATCGCCATCTACGACCTGATCGAGCAGAACCTGTTCGCGCCCGAGGGTGCCGACAACGGCCCGTTCACGCTGCACCTCGGCATCACCGGCAACCGGCTGATGTTCGACATTCGCCGCGAGGACGGTGCGCCGGTGGTGGCGCATCTGTTGTCGCTGACGCCGTTTCGCCGCGTCGTCAAAGACTACTTCATGATCTGCGACAGCTACTATCACGCCATCCGCACCGCGACGCCGGACAAGATCGAGGCGATCGACATGGGGCGGCGCGGCATCCATGACGAAGGCTCGCGGGCGCTGATGGAGCGGCTGTCGGGCAAAGTGCGGGTCGATTTCGAAACCGCCCGCCGTCTGTTCACCCTGATCTGCGTGCTGCACTGGAAGGGCGAGAAATGATCCACGGTGGTGCGCAACGCTTCGGCGAACGGCGGCGATAATCGATGGAGGCGCCGCCGCGCGTCCGTCATCCGCAGGCCGTGCTGTTCGCATGCACGATGAATGCTGTCCGCTCGCCGATGGCGGCGAGCCTGTTGCAGCAGATGTTTCCGAAAACGCTTTACGTCCGCTCCGCCGGCGCGCGGAAGGGCGAACTCGATTCGTTCGCGGTGGCGACCATGGCGGAGCTGGGCCAGGACATCTCGCGGCACCGGCCGATGACCTTCGAGGATCTCGAGGATTGGGAAGGACTCAACTTCGACCTCATCATCACGCTGTCGCCGCAGGCGCATCACAAGGCGCTGGAACTGACCCGCACCCACGCGATCGAAGTGGAGTATTGGCCGACTCAAGACCCGACACTGGTGGAGGGTAGCCGCGACCAGCGGATGCAGGCCTATCGCGACGTCTGCGACGGACTATCGCTCCGCATCCGCAAACGTTTCGCGCGTGGCGGCGGCGTGGGGTTGTAAGCCTGATGAGGTGACGTTGAGGCGGCGCTTCGCCGTCGGAATTCAACTCAACATTCAGCGGACGAAAGTGGAACGCTTTCGCATTAACCTCGTCATGGCCGGATTTATTCCGGCCATCCACGTCCTTAAGTCTCTCAGATTTTGTAGAACCGCCTGTCGCGATGCGCGGACTTGAGCTGCGCATCCATCTTTTTCGAGAAGGATGGATTGCCGGATCATGCCCGGCAATGACCTGCCGTCAAAACATGAAACGTCATAACGGCACGTCTATGCGAAAGACGTGGATGGCCGGGACAAGCCCGGCCATGACGAATGAGAGGCTTCGCTTCGCTCGCAACGACGGCGATCGCTCGAACTCGATAATGAGCCTGAGAGATCATATCGCCATTCAAGTGTTGTTAGAGTCTTTCTTAGAAATCTTCTTAGAACGCATCAAATGAAAATGCGAAAAACCGCTGTGCCGCAGAGGTTTTTTGCGACACATCGGCAACACTGCATGGTGATGTGTGGCCTTTAAATGGCTTCTAAGCGCGCAAGGGCTGGCTTCTGTTCCGGGAATGATAAGGAGGGGCAAACAAGCCATCGACAAAGCGGTGGCCATTGGAGCGGGGGTTTGAAGATGTCGTGCACGCGTTGGGCCAAGGCAAACTTTTTAACAAGAGCCGGCCTTCTCGGAGCAGCAAGTGTGATGGTTCTGTCGATGGCGCCGAATGAAACTTATGCGCAATCGTCCGAGTTGCCGACGGTGACAGTGACCGCGCCGAAACAGCGTGCCGCCCGTCGCGCGCAACCGACCCGTCGCGCTCGCCCGCGTCCGGCGCCGGTCACGCCGTCGCAGCAGAGCGCATCGCGCCCCGGCCCGAGCATTCCCGCCGAGCGCGGCACCGGCCCGGTGGCGGGCTATTCCGCCAAGCAGAGCATTTCCAGCAGCAAGACCGACACGCCGATTCTTGAGACGCCGCAGTCGGTGTCGGTCGTCACCCGCGACCAGATGGTGGCGCAGGGCGCGCAGGATCTGCCGCAGGCGGTCGGATACGTGCCGGGCGTGACCGTAACGGCCTTTGGCCCCAACCAGTTCTTCGACAACTTCAAGGTGCGCGGCTTCGATGCGCCGCGTTATCTCGACGGGCTGCGGCTGCCGTCCGACGTCACCACTTTCGCCGCGCCGAAAATCGAGACCTACGGACTTGAGCGGCTGGAGGTGCTGAAGGGTCCGTCGTCGGGTCTTTACGGCGCCAGCGATCCCGGCGGCATCATCAACATGATCAGCAAGCGGCCGCAGGCGACGCCGCATTACAGCGTCGAGGGCACGTTCGGCTCCTATGATCGCTATCAGGGCGCGTTCGATATCGGTGGTCCGGCGGACGCCGCCGGCCAGTGGCTCTATCGCCTTGTCGGCTTGTTCCGGCAGAGCAACACCGAGGTCAATTTCGTTCAGGACAACAAGGTCTTCATCGCGCCGAGCCTGACCTGGCGGCCGAATGCGGACACCAGCTTCACGATCCTGTCGCACTACCAGAAGATCGACAACAAGGGTTACCAGCAATATGTGCCGGGGCAGGTGGCGTTCTCCGGCAATCCGCTGGGCCGCATCAACCGCAGCACTTATCTCGGCGAACCGGGTGCCGACGGCTACACGCTGGAGCAGATGGCGCTTGGCTATGCCTTCGAGCATCGTTTCGACAACAACGTCCAGTTCCGCCAGAACTTCCGTTACACCGAGGCGACGCAAGACCTGCACTCGATTCGTCCGGAAGGCATGATCGGCAACAATCTGGTGTTGCGGTCCTATGACTACGTCCGCGCACACACCCAGAACCTGACCCTCGACAACCAGTTGCAGGCGGATTTCCGCACCGGCCCGGTGGCGCACAAGGTGCTGGGTGGCTTCGATTACACCCACATGAAGGCGAACTCGGAATTCCGCATCACCTACGCCTTCCCGCCGATCGATGCGTTCAATCCGGTCTACGGCGCGGCGATTCCGAGCTGGGATTCGCTGGTGCCGCCATTCATCAAGCGTGACGATCACCAGAGCCAGGCCGGCTTCTACTTGCAGGACCAGATCAAGTTCGATCGCTGGACGTTGACGCTCTCAGGCCGTCAGGACGTCGTGAACACGGCGTTCACCAGCGCCAGCATCTATCCGATGGCGGGCAACTATTCGCGCAGCGATTCCGCGCAGACCGGCCGCGTCGGGCTGAACTATCTGTTCGACAACGGCGTGTCGCCCTACGTGACCTATTCGACATCGTTCACGCCGAATCTCGGCGCAGATCTGCTCGGCAACACCTTCAAGCCGACCACCGGCGACAACATCGAGTTCGGCGTCAAGTATCAGCCGCTCGGCACCAACCTGATGCTGACCGCGGCTTATTTCGACACTCGGCAGAACAATGTGTTGACGGCGAACCCACTCAATCCGTTCTTCCAAACCCAGACCGATGCGATGCGTGTGCGCGGCTTCGAGTTCGAGGCCAAGGGCAACATCACCCGCGAGTTCGAAATCGTCGCCGGCTACAGTCACCTCGATCCGAAGGTGACGGCGAGCATCGCCGGCAACGTCGGCAAGGACATGATCAACACTGCGCGCGATCAGGCGTCGCTGTGGGGCAAGTACACCTGGCATGACGGGCCGCTGGCCGGCCTCGGGCTCGGCGCGGGCGTGCGTTATGTCGGCGACACCTTCGGCGACTATGCCAATACGCTCAACATTCCGGCCTATACGGTGGTCGATGCCGCGATCAGCTACGACTTCGGCTACACGCGTCCCGACCTGAGGGGCCTGATGGCACAGATCAACGCGAGGAACCTGACCGATCGCTACTACGTGCAGTCGTGTTTCACCGGCCTGCCGTATTGCGCGCTGGGCCAGGGCCGCACCATTCTGGGAACGCTGAAGTATAGCTGGAGCCCTGAGCCGGCTCCGAGGTTGGTGACGAAGTGAAGCTCGGGACGCTGAAGTATAGGTGAAATGAGGACGTTGAGGGTCGATAGACATTGCAACACCGTCATTGCGAGGAGCGAAGCGACGAAGCAATCCAGGCTTTGCTTCGTGGCCTCTGGATTGCTTCGCTTCGCTCGCAATGACGGATTGAGTGGTAGGATGTACGTATCGTGATCTCGGGAACAAGACCGCTTCGCCGCTGGCACTGGGTCCACAAGTGGTCCAGCATCATCTGCACCGTCTTCATGCTGATGCTGTGCATCACCGGATTGCCGCTGATCTTCCATCATGAGATCGACCATCTGCTGCATGAGGAGGTGGATCCAAGCGTGGTGCCGCCGGGAACGCCGAAGGCCAACCTCGATCAGGCCGTGGCCAATGCGCTGGCGAAATTTCCGGGGCAAGTGCCGCACTTTCTGATCTGGGATCGCGACGAGCCCGATGCGCTCTTGATCTCGCTTGGGCCGACCATCAACGCCAATCCGGTCAACAACCGTTTCGCACGCGTGGACGTGCACACCGGCGCGTTCCTGGATTCGCCGAACGTCACCGGGCGCTTCACCTACATCATGCTGAAGCTGCACACCGACATGTTCGCCGGCCTGCCGGGCAAACTGTTCCTCGGCCTGATGGGCATTCTGTTCTGCGTCGCGGTGATCTCCGGCATCGTGGTCTATGCGCCGTCGATGCGGAAGCTGCGCTTCGGCGCCTATCGCAAGGATCGACCGCGCATCGTGCGCCGGCTCGACGTGCATAACCTTGCCGGCATCCTGCTGGTGATGTGGACCCTGGTGGTCGGCTTCACCGGTGTCATCAACACATGGGCCGATCTGGTGCTGAAGGCGTGGCAGTATGGCCAACTCGCGGAGATGACCGCGCAATACAAGGGCCGCGAGATTCCGGCCAAGCTGACCTCGGTGCAGGACGCGGTGGATGTCGCGCGCAAAACCATTCCGCACATGCAGGCGGCATTCGTCGCCTATCCGGGCTCGATCTTCTCCAGCAAGAGCCACTACGCCGTCTTTATGCGCGGCGATACGCCGGTGACCTCGCGGCTGTTGAAGCCGGCGCTGATCGACGCCGAGACCGGTAAGCTCACCGATAGCCGAGACATGCCATGGTACGTCTCGGCGCTGTTCCTGTCGCAACCGCTGCACTTCGGCGATTACGGCGGCATGCCGCTGAAGATCATCTGGGCGATGCTCGACATCATCACCATCGTGATCCTGTGGACCGGGCTCTATCTGTGGCTGCGGCGGCGCAAGCCGGCGACGAGTACGGCGCGGGCGAGCACTAGTCCTCAGCGGATCGAGGGACAGGCGGTGACGTCATGACGACGCTGAAGGCGCCGCCGTTGCGCACCCCGCGACAGACGCTGTCGCAGACTTTCGGTTGGCCGCTGGTGATTGGTGCGCTCTCGACCATCGGCCTCGTCGCCGCGCTGGTCGGAGACGGCGTCTGGGACAGCGTATCATGGCTGGCGCTGCTGCTGCCGATCCTGCTTTACGGACTATTCCTGCTGCGTCCCCGGCGCTGATCTCCCGCCGCACCCCATCCATCCGATTTCGCGCCTTGCACGCGCGACGGAAATGTCGTGATTGTCGCCCGACAGGTTTCAAGGGCGAGCAATGAACAACGTGACGGAATCCGGCCTGCCGGCGCAGGGTTGGAGCATTCTCGAGGACGACGGTTTTATCGGCTATGTCGGGCCGCTGTGGCATCGTGTGGTGAACGGCCGGCATGAATACGCCATCGAGGGCCAGCGCAAGCATCGCAACCGGCGCGGGCTGGTGCAGGGCGGGTTGCTGATGACACTGGCGGACCGCACCTGCGGCATGACGGCGCGTTACGAATCCGGCGCCGAACATCTCGCCACCATCCAGATGGATACGCACTTCATCGATGCGGCGCGGATCGGAGATCTGATCGTCTCGGTGCCGCGCATGGTCCGCAGCACCAAGACGCTGATCTTCATGAGCGCCGAACTGAACGTTGACGGCCGCTGCGTCATGCTCGCCAACGGCGTATTCAAGGTGATGCGCGGTGGTCACGCGGGCAAATAGAACGGAGAGCGTCCGATGCAATATCGTCAGTTGGGTCGCAGCGGTCTGAAGGTTTCACCGCTTTGTCTCGGCACCATGATGTTTGGCGGTCCGACCGACGAGCCGACGTCGAAGCGCATCGTCGACAAGGCGCGTGACGCCGGGATCAATTTCATCGACACTGCTGACGCCTATTCCAATGGTACATCAGAAGAAGTCGTCGGCCGTGCCATCGCCGCGCAGCGCGGGCATTGGGTGCTGGCGACCAAGCTCGCCAATCCGATGGGCAAGGATCCTAATCGCGTCGGGCTGTCGCGGCGCTGGGTGTTGCAGGCTTGCGAGGAAAGCCTGCGGCGGCTGAAAACCGATGTGATCGACATCTATTACCTGCATAAGGAAGACCACGCGACGCCGCTCGACGAGACGGTGCGTGCGATGGGCGATCTGATCCGCGCCGGCAAGGTGCGCTATTTCGGCGTCTCCAATTATCGCGGCTGGCGTGTCGCCGAAATCTGCAACATCTGCGACCGTCTCGGCATCGAGCGTCCGGTGGTCAGTCAGCCTTATTACAACGCGATGAACCGCATGCCGGAGGTGGAGCATCTGCCGGCCTGCGGTTTCTATGGCCTCGGAGTGGTGCCTTACAGCCCGCTGGCGCGCGGCGTGCTCACCGGCAAATACGATCCCGAGGAAGCGCCTGACAAGGACAGCCGCGCTGGCCGCAACGACACCCGCATGATGCAGACCGAATGGCGACCGGAATCGCTCAAGCTGGCGCGCGAGATTCGCAAGCACGCCGAAGTGCGCGGCATCACCGCCGGCCAGTTCGCGGTGGCGTGGGTGCTCAACAGCGGCTTTGTCAGTTCGGTAATCGCCGGGCCGCGCACCGAGGAACAATGGGACGACTATCCGCGCGCGCTCGATTATCGCTTCACCGCCGAGGACGAAGCGCTGATCGATCGACTGGTGACGACCGGCCATCCCTCGACGCCGGGCTTCAACGATCCCGCCTACCCGATCGAGGGCCGCCGTGCCCGTACGGCGACGAAGGAGTAAGTATCGATAATATCGATGCGATGTATCGATATTCCTGTTTCAACGAGATTTTAATTTTCGAAGCGCGTCATCGGTCGTGGAACTGGGGACGTGCGAATGTCGATCGATTTCGCCGCGCTGGTCGGCCTTGAGCCGGCCGATGCCGAAAAGCTTCGTGCGCTGAAGCCGGACCTGCTCGGCCGGCAGGGCGATGTGATCAACGCCTTCTACGGGCGCATTCTGGGATTTCCCGCCTTCAAGGCCATGATCGAAGCAGCCTGCGCGCGACAGGGCATCGATGCCGGCGGGTTGGTGGCGCATATCAACGACGTGCAGTTTGCGCATTGGGCGCGGGTGTTCGAGGGCACCGCCAATGCGGAATTCCAGAGCGTCGCGCGCAAGATCGGCACCGTGCACGAACGCTGCGGCGTGACCAATGATCTCTATGTCGCCAGCTCCGCCGTGCTTCTGGAAAAATTTCTCGCGATGACGGTGGAGCACCATCTCGGCGCGAACGACGACACGGCACGGCTCTCGACATCGCTCGCCGCCGTGGTGCGGATGTTCTTTCTCGATCTGTCTTGCGCGATCTCAGCCTACGACCATGCCGCCGCGCAGACGGCGTTCCGGCAGGCCTCCGAACCATTGCTGCAAGCGTTCGAAACCGATGTCGCGCACGATCTTGAGGCGATGGCCGGCGCGGCGCAAGCGCTCGACAGCACGATCCGCAGCATCGTCGATCTCAACCAAGGCAACATGCAGCGCTGTCAGGAGACGGTGTCGAGCATCAAAACCTTGACCGCGCATCTCGACGAACTCGGGCAGATCACGCGGCATATCGAGGATTTCGTCCAGGTCATCACCGACGTCGCGCGCAAGACCAAGCTGTTGGCGCTCAACGCCGCCATCGAGGCAGCGCGCAGCGGCGAGTATGGTCGTGGCTTCAACGTGGTCGCCGGTGAGGTGAAGGCGCTGGCCAGCGAGGCCGAGGAGGCCACGCGGAAAGTGACGGTGCAGGCGCATGAGATTCGTGCGGCAATCGCCACCGCGCTGGCGCAGGTCGACGGATCGCACAAGCTGGTGCAGGCCATCGATCAGGGCGTCGTGACCGAGAGCGAAGCCATTGCACGACAGAGCGCGGCGGTGAGTGAGATTTCCGATAACCTGGCCGCCGTTTCCGAAAGCGCGCGGGGTCTGCGGGATAAATTCTCGTCTCTGGATGCGGCGTAGGGGCTGCGTCGTCATGGCCGGACACTGTTCCGTCCATCCACGTTTTCGCCGTTAGACCAGAATGTGGATGCCCGTGACAAGCACGGACATGACGACAACTAACTCTGATCGAGAAAATGCTTGAGGTGGACCAGGAGGGTTCGATCCTGTGACGGTTGCAATTGCCCGTCACCGGCGCACAATGGCGTGCGGACCATGACTCGCGGCGGGAGCCCGACGTGGCGGAGAACGACATCATCCTGCATCACTATCCGCGCTCGCCGTTTGCCGAGAAGGTCCGCCTTGCGCTCGGGTTCAAGGGATTGTCCTGGTTCGCGGTGGAACAGCCGCGTGTGGCGCCGAAGCCGGGCCTCACCGCGCTCACCGGCGGCTATCGCCGTATTCCGGTGATGCAGGTCGGTGCCGACATTTATTGCGACACTCGCTGCATTCTGCGTGAATTGGAGCGCCGCCACCCCAGTCCGACGATTTTCCCGACCGAGAGTGCGGGCCGAGCCGGGATGCTGGCGGGCTGGGCGGACCATTATCTGTTCGCCGACGCGCTGGGACTGGTGTTCGGACTGCACGGCGACCGCTTTCCGCCGGAACTGCATGCCGACCGTGCGCGCTTCACCGCCGGCAAGTATGACCGCTGGGACAGTGTGCGGATGAAGGCGCGGGTGCCAGATCTTCGCGCGCAGTTCGCCATTCACCTCGCGCTGCTGGAACAGGGGTTGGGTGACGGCCGCGCCTACCTCGCCGGCGCGGCGCTATCGGTGGCCGATCTCGCTGCCTATCATCCGCTGTGGTACGCGCGCGGCAATCTCGGCGACGAGGCCGGGCTCGATGTCTATCCGAACATCATGGCCTGGCTGGCGCGGCTCGATACGATCGGCCATGGCACGCCGCATGAGTTGGCGCCGGGTGCGGCGCTCGTGATCGCGCGCGATGCCGGACCGGCGGAGGTGCCGCCCTCCAGTGACATCGGAACGTTTCGGATCGGGATGCGCTTTACAGTGACGCCCGACGACTGGGGCTTCGATCCGGTGGAAGGCGAGTTGGCGGCGATCGACCGCGATAGCATTGCCATCCGTCGCGACGATGCGTTGATCGGCACCGTTCACGTCCATTTTCCGCGCGAGGGTTTTACGATCCGTCCCGCGATCGGGCAGTGAAGCGCACCAAAATCGAATCCGTCATTGCGAGCGAAGCGATCCAGTCCTGGTTTGTGGCTTCTGGATCGCTTCGTCGTTGCGCTTTTCGCAATGATGAAGAATGGTCATAGCCGGGCGAAGAACGGCGTCGCTTCGCTCGCCTATGTCCCAACCATCGACGTTCTTATCGCTGAGATTCCGTAAGGACGTGGATGGCCGGGACAAGTCCGGCCATGACGATTTACGCCGTCACGCCACCCGCGCGTCGACGGCGATATTGCCATCGAGGAAGCCGGTGAGGCGGCCGCGGATGATGCGTTCGGCATCGCGCATGATGCGGTCGATCAATTCCTTCACGGTCGGGATGTCGTTGATGAGGCCGACCATCATGCCGCAGCTCCACGCGCCGGCATCCAGGTCGCCGTCGATCATGACACGCGGATAGACGCCCGCGACCTGATCCATGATGTCGTCGATCTTGAGATTCGCGCCCTTCTCGCGCTCGATCTCAATGAGGCGGTCGACATTCTTATTCCTCAACACGCGCTCGGTGTTGCGCAATGCGCGCATGATGAGGCGGGTGTCGAGTTCGGTGGCCTTCACCAGTGCCTGCTTGACGTTCTCGTGGACCGGCGCCTCCCTGGTAGCGATGAAGCGGGTGCCCATGTTCATGCCCGAGGCGCCCATCGCCAGCGCTGCGACGAGGCTGCGCGCATCCGCCATGCCACCGGAGGCGACGAACGGGATTTTCAATTCGTCCGCAGCGCGCGGCAGCAGGATCATGTTCGGCACGTCGTCCTCGCCGGGATGGCCGCCGCACTCGAAGCCGTCGACGCTGACCGCGTCGCAGCCGATCTTCTCGGCCTTCAGCGAATGCCGCACCGAGGTGCATTTGTGGATCACCTTGATGCCGGCGGCCTTCAGCGCCGGCATGTATTCCTCCGGGCTGCGGCCGGCGGTTTCCACCGCCTTGATGCCGCCTTCCTTGATGGCGGCGATGTATTCCGGATAGGGCGGCTTGGCGAAGGTCGGCAGGAACGTGAGGTTCACGCCGAATGGCTTATCGGTCATGTCGTGGCAGCGGGCGATTTCCTTCGCCAGGAGTTCCGGCGTCTTCTGGGTCAGGCCGGTGATGATGCCGAGGCCGCCGGCGTTCGACACCGCCGCCGCCAGTTCGGCGAAGCCGACGAAATGCATCCCGCCCTGAATGATGGGATGCTGAATGCCGAACAGTTCAGTGATCGCTGTCTTCACGCTGACCTCCAGGATATCGAGCGGACTTCGCCGCTGCCGACGGGAACGGAACTGCCTGAAGTGTGGCACACGGGAGCGGGCGGAAACAACCTTTCGGTTGCGGCGCATGCGCGGTTCGACCGGTTATTTTGAACCGGATCGCGGAGGCGGCACACCTATGGAAGGCCGGGCGTGGCGAATTTCTGAAAACGGGTCTTGGGTGTCGCGATGCGGTTCGGATCGGACGACAGCCGCGCTGGCCGTGGTGGATGAGTATCCCCAATATTGCCGAAAGCTTCGTGGAGATTTGTCATGAAAGTATTCGCAATCGCGACCGGTGATAATGATACGACCGGAAAATTTCCGCAGGACTGCACAGGAGCGTTTATTCCCGGCGCAAAACGCATTGCCGCAGCTTATGGAGGTGGATTTACGACATTCCACAATGGGCAATCCCATGAAGGCGCGCGTGACGCTTTGATCGCAGCGGTCAACGCCATGCCCGCGGGGCTCGATATGTTCGCCTACTTTGGGCATGGCAGTAAAACGCAGCTGGGAAACATGATATGGACTGAAGGAGACCGAAACTCATTTGCGGACGCGATTAGACCAAAATTGAGCGACGGCGCCAGCGTGATGCTCTATTCATGCGATGCCGGCCAGCGAGGCGGGGTGACCGAGGCTTTACGCGATCGGATCGGCAAGGGAGTCTGGGTTTACGGCCACACGACCGTGAAGCATTCGTTCCTGAACCCGGATGTAAGCGAGGCGCATAACGGAGATGCTGCGAGATACAGATTGATACAAGACATTGTCGGTTCCGATTTGAGCGCCGCCTGGGAGGACGCTCTGCGATACACCGACATGTGGTTGCGTTTCCCGTTAATGCACTATGCTGATATCAAAAAGGAATTGAATGCGATCCGTCTGGTCGGAACATGGTCCGTTCCGGGGCAGAACGATTATATCTTCACATGGCCTATCAAGGATAAATCCTACACGACCGAATCTTCGCTGTGCGTCAATCCGAACGGAGTTGTCCAGGATGCAGTGACCCGAGAGACGGGCACTTGGGAAATTGACGATGAACTCGTTCTCACATGGAGCGCGGTGGATAAGGAAAGGTGGTCGATGCCGCTGAATCCTCATGGCCAGATGATCAAGGATGCTTCGGGTTTTGCCAAAAGGAAGGCGCGTGGCAAATTCGGTCATCTTCAAGGATAGCAATCACGAGGCGCCAACTTCCCCCGATAACGTTGGCCATTCGCCGGATCACGATGCCCTCCCGCGCGGATTCCGGCAGCTAACCAGCATCGCAAGATCTGAACGAAGAAATCGCCGCTACCGCACGCGGGCTTCAGAAAGCGGGAGCCGATGCGCGCTGCTTCGTTCTTGATCAGCATCGCGCTTCGCCTCGACAAACCAGGGTGGCGTGAACACCTCGCAATGACGGCGTCTACTGGCGGTTGCCTGGAAAGAAGGAGCGTCCCATGGCTTCGATCCACAAGGACATCGCGCTCGACGCACCTGCCGCCGATGTTTGGTCAGCCGTGCGTGACTTCGGCGCGCTGCATACGCGGCTGGTGCCGGGCTTCGTGCTGGACACGAACCTCGACGGCGACGCGCGCATCGTCACTTTCGCCAACGGCACCGTTGCGCGCGAGGTGCTGGTCGATTGCGACGACGCGCGGCAACGCCTCGTCTATGCGGTGCAAAGCGAACGCGTGGTGCAGCACAGCGCGGCGGTGCAGGTGATCGCGGACGGCGAGAACCGCTGCCGGCTGGTGTGGATCGTCGATGTGCTGCCGCACGCCATCGCCGGCTACATGAGCGCGCAGATGGACGAGGCCGCGAAGGCGATGCAGCGCTCCTTTCCCGGCCGTGCCTCGTAACGGCCGGGACTGAATCACCTGTGTAGCGTCAGTTGTACTCGACGCTCGGATGGATGCGTTTGGTTCGATGCAACGTGTTGCGATCGGTGTGATGCATGGTGGTATTGGTGGCCGCCAGTTTCAGCACGAGGTCCGACGTGTAGCTGAAGGTGCCGTCGTCGTTGAAAGTGAAGGTGCATTCGAACGCGGTCGCCTCCGCCCGCTCGAGCAGATACTGGTTCTGCGCCAAGCCGTAGCCCTTGGCGCCGGGCTCCGCTTTCAAAGCGAACGATTTGTCGCGCGGCTTGGCCGCGCCGCCGGCCAGAATCGCGAGCCCGCGCGGCACCGCGAAGCAACGGATCACCTGTCCGTGCGCCTTGTCCCACAACAGATAGCCGACCTCGTCATGAAACGGGTCCATGGCTTCCTCGCCATGGCGCCACGCCGTCATGCTGTAGTTCAAGCCTTCCATGGTCTGGTGACCGTTCTCGACGACCGGGATCGGTCGAAACCACGCCTTCTCGAAGTAGCCGGTCTGGATCGTCTCGTCGTCCTTATTTCGATAGGAGAGATCGACGCCGAAGTTGCCTTCCCATTCGCCGACAAGCGCTGTCAGCGGCCCCAATTTCTGGGGGCCCAGTATTTCCGCCATTTATCTTGTCCTTGTCACATCACATGCGCGTCCGCGCACGGCGGGCGCCGCCTCGATCGCTCACGCCAATCCGGCCGTCGCGATTGCCAGCGAGCCTATGGCGCAAAACATATGCGATCAATGAATCTTTAGATTGAGTCTGCCGGATTACCGTCGGCAATGAAGGTTGCTTTAGAAGATCAACTGAAAAACCCAGTAGATGCCGATTGCCATCTGCACGGCGAAGGCGGTGAATCTCAGGCTGACGGCGACGGCGCTGGTCGACACCAGATGGATGACCGATTGCACGACGCGTGCCGCAAGCAGCCACAGCGCTAGTGAATCCGTGATCGCCGTCTTGTCGAGCAGAAGCGCGAAGATCAGCAGGCCGCCGAAGATCGGCAGTCCTTCGAGGCAATTCCCATGGGCGCGGGCAAGCCGCTGCATGAAGGGCGACAGATTGCGGTTGTCCGGGGTGAAGCCGTTTGCCGGGACCTGGCCGGTCACGACCAGATAGGTCCGGATCGTTTCCATCAGCACCAGCAAAAAAAGCGCCCACGCGATAAAGCCGATCAATGCAAAGGCAGTGTTGCTCAAGGCCCCATCCTTCCGAGCGCGCTGGCCTTAATCTGTCTATCTCGGCCTCAACGTTGCTCGTCGTCCCTGACGTTTGGCTCTCGATGCTGTCGGGCTGCCGGCTGACGATAGCCCATCGATAGATAGTCGGACGGATCGCGCTATCGTTCAAATGCAAGCCGTTCGTCAAGCAAAGTAGCCGTCAGCCTGCCATCTCAGCACGGTGCAGCCCGATCAGGAATATATCACTTCATCGCCCGTAGCGCGGTCGGCATCAAATACCACCTAAGCCATTGATGAGAATAACGTGAGGGCGAAAAATGGTGCGCCATTCAGAATAAAACAACGAACTCATATACCATTGAAATTTCAACGTAATTTTGAGGCCCTATAAATGCAAGTGCGTTTTCGCTCCCTTGTTTTGCCACCGCTCCTTGATCCCGCGGCAGGACGAACCGCAGATCAGGGCTGCGATCGCTGATTGTCTAAACCTGGCTCGCTAAGAGCGCCGTCCGAAAACCAGTCATCGGGCGCCAACACCCATCTAAGCGGCACGTTAAACCGAAAATCTTGCGACCCAGAGGTCCGCAACGGCCGCTCCCGATTATGCGCTTTCCGTGAACGATCTTTCCCCATCCTGGTGGATCATCAGATCGGATGCGCGACGACATCCCCTCCCATCGGATCACCGGTCCAGCGACCGAGCCAATGGGAGGAAGAAATGTCCGAACTGCCGCGCACCAAAGACTTTCGACGGGCCACCGAAATCGCCGGAGCGATCAAGCGTCGCCTACCCATACGCGGATCCTCCGCTGCCGCGGCAAAGCAATCGCACGTCACGATTGCCGAAGACGCGAATTTGACGGCCACGGTCGGGATCGCACCACGCGAGGATTATGATGACCTGACGCTGCAACTGGCGCTCGCCGGTGCTCCCATGCGGCCGTTATCGCCCAATATAGGCACACCGGCGGGCAGGATGGGATCGCACGATGCAATTCCTGTTGTCGATTAGCGATGTCATGCATTGGCCGAAGAGCAAGATTGAATCGGTGGGAGATAGCATCTGCAGCGAATAAATCAGCTCCATTTTCTGTCTGACGAAAAGATGCTTCGTTACCACGCAAATTTACGGTCTGCGTGGCGCTGGACATCGGTGCTGATCGCCATGGGCTGCTTAGTGCGCAGGCCAGGAAACCGCAATCTGGAAGAGGAATTGAGTCGGCGCTGAATTTGGTTCGATCCGATCGTCTGGCTAGAGTAATAGAAAAGATCTCAGTCTGCGCTTCGCAGCCATTTCAGCGTGAACCCGACCTCACGTGCTCCGGCCGAAGGCTGGGTTTCCTTGGGATCCGCCTTCGTGCGGAGAGTGGTGCAATCATCCGGCAAGCTCGCGGATAGCGGATTGCTCCTCTGCCAGTCGACGCGTCACGAACTGGCGCTCCAGTTCCGTGAGACCGGTCGTCAGGATTCGCTTGTAGCGCTGGATGTTGTCGCGATGCGCCCGAATCTTCACAGCCCGTAGGGATGTATCTTGCCGCAAGTGAGCCAGTTGGCGAGCCACCAGCGGCGCCGATCCATGTATCGGGTTTACACCCCGGTCGCTCACCAACATGCGCTTCGCCGCACCGCCGCGCGGGGGCGGATCGTCATCATCCAAATCACGAAGAGCGTCGAGAATCTCGCTTAGACGCAGCGGCCGTGCGTGGCCCGGTACCATCCTCAGCGCGGGCAAGGATTCGATCGCGTACATATCAGATGCCCAAGCCGATAGAATGGCGCGTTTTTCGTCCGAAGACAGTTTCTGGTCTTTGAGAACCGCTTGGACCGAAGGGTGATGAACATCCGGACGGAACAGTGGCGTTGCAGCTTGATGACAAAGGATACGACTCATTGCTTCCCCTCCATCTCCTTTCATTGGGGATTCACTACGACAGGGACTCGGGCGGAGATTGATTGCCGCCCGATCCTGACATGCGGGTATTGTTAAGCCGCGCGCTTGTTTTCGATTTGCGCCTCAGCCGCGGCGGCTCCGATCGGAATGCGCCGGGGCTTCATCGTCTCGGGAATTTCCCTCACGAGCCTGATCTGGAGCAGACCGTTTTCGAAGGACGCACCTTCGACCTTGACGTAGTCCGCGAGATTGAAGGTCCGTTTGAAGTGACGCGCCGAGATTCCCTGGTACAGGTAATCTTTGTTGGCCGCTTCCGTCTTGCGTCCTTCGATCGAAAGCACGTTCTGCTCGGCCGTCACCGTGATTTCATCCGGAGAGAAGCCGGCCAGCGCCAGCGATATTTGGTAACGATCCTCGGACTGCCGCTCGATATTGTAGGGCGGATAATGGTCCTCTCCCTCCGCGCGTTGCGCTGCATCAAAGAGGTCGAGAAGATGATCGAATCCGATCGTGGAGCGCCACAGGGGTGCAAAATCATAGGCTCTCATAGCCAAATCCTCCTTAGAGCAAGATGGGTACGAGCGGACGTCGGACACCAGCCGGCGCCCGTCTCTATTCTTGAGCCCTTACGGCGCTCAAGACCGCATTTTCGGCGGCGAAAATCGACTTAAAATGGCTGTCGGCGATTTCAAGAGGGGCGAATAAAAAATTTTGGGCGCCGTCTCCGATGTCGAACAGAACCCGCTTTGGTTGATGCCGTGCGGTCCACGGCCAGTATTCTCCCCTGGCAGTGTTTCGGCGCGGGAGTTGAATGCCAATCGGCGTCGGGGTCTCAGCAGCCACACAAATGAAATCAATAATCTAGACTCGAACACGCGTAGATTGATGGGGTCAAACTCGATCAGCATTCACAGCTTGTGGCTACGATGAACCAGAAATCCCCCTTCATGAAGTCCCCCAAGTTGTCAAAGGGGTGCTGATCGGGAACAGGTTCGACGGAAGAAGCTCTTTTGATCCAAACGCATTCCCGTTACGTAAGCTATATGCAAAAAACAACTTTGCGACAGAATGCGTGTGCATGAGGTCGCCTTTTCCAGAGAACCGTAATGAACCGCCAAGCAAACTCAGCGGCATGGGTCAGAGCATCGGTCGCCTTGCTCCCGGTGATTGCGGCGTTACTTCTGGGCCAGTGGGCAACATATCCTAATATAGCATCATGGTATGCAGCGCTTGTTAAGCCGTCATTCAACCCACCCAACTGGATTTTTGCTCCAGTTTGGTCCATCCTTTACGTGTTGATGGCTTATGCGGTCTGGCGCATCCTGAAAGTTGATGACAGACCTGTGGAGCGCCGTATCGCGCTGACGCTTTTCTTTGTGCAATTGACGCTGAATGCGCTGTGGTCATGGCTATTTTTCGGGTTGAACAATCCCCTTGCCGGATTGCTTAACATCCTGCCGCAGTTTCTGCTCATCCTGGCAACAATAGATCGGTTCCGCAGGCTCGATGTGATCGCCGCTCTTTGTTTGGTGCCGCTCGCGGCGTGGGTCGCATTTGCATCGTTGCTGAACTTTGAAATCTGGCGTCTGAACGGCTAACGGAGAAGCAGAAGACGATGGCCTCCGATGGCTCTTTTTCAGAGTCAGAACGTCCCGTGATCGCTTGGTTCCGAGACGATCTTCGCTTATCTGATAACCCAGCGTTGACCGCTGCGGCGAGCTCTGGCCGCAAGATCATCTGCATCTTCGTGCATGACGAGGAATCCGAGGGGATTCGCCCGCTCGGTGGTGCCGCGCGCTGGTGGCTACACGGCGCCTTGCAGGAACTGGATGATAAACTGCGTCGCCTTGGCGCTAGACTTTCGATCCATAAAGGATCTGCGCCGGTGGTTATCCCACAGCTTTCGGCTCACATCAGGGCGGCGGCAGTCTATTGGAACCGCCGATATGGAAGGGCGGAGCGCCGCGTCGATGAGGCTGTGAAGACCGCCCTCAAAACACAGCGGACCGAAGCGAGAAGCTTCAGGGGCCACCTGCTTTATGAGCCGTGGTCGATCAACACCAAGTCCGGCGGTCCGTTCCGTGTGTTCTCTGCATTCTGGCGAGCCGCACATGAGACTGGCGAACCCTGTCAGCCGCTTAGCGCCCCCTCACGACTGAACTCGTTCAGTGATTCCTGCGAGCAGACGTCAACGGGAGTTGAGCTTGCCGATCTGGCACTCGAACCGTCATCACCTGATTGGGCGGGCGGACTACAATCAAGTTGGCGACCCGGAGAAGCCGGTGCCCTAGCCCAGCTCGATTTTTTTCTCGAAAAGCATTTGAAAGAGTACGCCGATCTCAGGGACTTTCCTGACCGGTCGGCGACATCACGGCTCTCGCCCTATCTGCGCTTTGGCAACATCTCACCCCGGCAACTGTGGCACGCTGCAGAGGCCGCAGCTAACGCGAGTGCCGCTTTAAGGCCTCATCGAAGCCTCGAAAAATTCCAATCTGAACTGGGCTGGCGTGAGTTTTCGTACCATCTTCTCTACCATAATCCCGAGATAGCAACCCAAAATCTGCAACGTAGATTCGACGGTATGCCCTGGCGAACAGATGCCGACGCGCTTCGAGCGTGGCAGCTAGGCAAAACGGGCTATCCGATTGTCGATGCCGGCATGCGCGAACTTTGGACCACAGGGTGGATGCACAACCGGGTGCGCATGGTGGTCGCATCGTTCCTGATCAAGCATCTGCTGATCGATTGGCGGCAGGGCGAGGCTTGGTTCTGGGACACGCTTGTGGATGCCGATCCGGCCAATAACGCGGCGAGTTGGCAATGGGTCGCCGGGTCGGGCGCAGACGCCGCACCCTACTTCCGAGTTTTCAACCCGGTTCTTCAAGGTGAGAAATTCGACCCCGAGGGCTGCTATGTCAAACGATGGGTTCCGGAACTTGCCGACGTTTCTCCATCCGCTATTCATCAGCCTTGGCAACTCGAGAGCAAGGTCGAAATTTATCCCGAACGAATCGTCGAACACGCTCGGGCCCGCCAACGCGCACTCGATGCCTTTAAGGACCTATAGGTTGATCTGTATTGTCGACCTGCTCATCCGCGTGACGACAAGTTCGTATTGGCCGCACAGTTTACTCTCCATGCGGCTCGAGTCGAATGGACTAATCTGATATCAGCGGCGATCGACCATTTCCGAAAGAAAGACGACGGCCGCTTCGTAGAAGTCGCCATGAGCCAAATCGCCTCTGCTTCCTGTATAGTCCGATCCAAATACGGATAACGCTTCTTTGTATCTTTCGTACTCGACGCTGACAGACCGCAGCGAACGGGGCATGGGGCAATGGGCACGGTGCTTCTATATTCGTCTCTCCAAATGAAAACGAACTCCAAGAACGATGGTGGGAGACAACAGCATGTCGCGTCTAGAAATTCGCACGCGCCCGCTTCCTGCCAGATCTCGTCAGGCATTTGATTGCCGCCTGAAAGTCCGAGCAAGCCATAGTCGAATATTTCGCGCGAGTATGACAAGCAACTGCTTGTAGCACTGTGAGCCAGCACAAAAACGGTCGTTGGCGTGTTGTCGTAAATTCCTCGCCCTGACGTGACCGCTATGGGCAGATCGGCTATGACAAATTTTCCCTACGTGCAATTCTCGTCGTCATGTCTTTCATCCTGCCGTCAGGGGCCACAGAGCGGATCTAGCTCATTCCCACCAATCTGTTACGGCAGTGATCCGCTCGGCTCGCCCATCCGTATTTGTATTGAATGCGTCCGAGGCCAGATAGGACGACAGTCAGGGGAAAAAACGAAAATACTCGAGCCAAATCTGAATCATCCTAATCTTGTGCTTCTCTTTGAGATAGCCACGACACTTTCGAAGACGATCGAGGAAGCAGGACGCCCGAAGACAAACTTCTTTAGAGCAGCACGTAAAATTCTGGTGGAGCTCACGCGCTCCTTAACGCTGTCGGCATTCGTTAAAAATGGATCGTGGAACTTTGATTGAGAACGCACCATCCGGGCATCCAAGGGTGGAATATGGCAAAATCGGTGTGCTGCTGATCAATCTCGGCACACCTGATGCCACCGATCCCGCCTCAATACGCAGATATCTCGCAGAATTCTTGTCAGATCGCCGCGTCATCGAGTGGTCTCGTTGGCTCTGGTATCCGATACTCTACGGCCTCGTCCTGAATACGAGACCAAGGAAAGTCGGAAAAGCTTACGCGAAGATTTGGAACAAGGAGAGAGACGAAAGCTACCTGCGAACTTTCACGCGTAGCCAGGCTTTGCAACTCACCAATAGGTTGTCGGATCTTTCGTCGGTGCGAATTGAGTGGGCGATGCGTTATGGCCAGCCGTCGATACGCGGCAAGATCGAGGAGCTTCAGCGAAGCGGCTGCGAAAGAATACTCCTATACCCTCTCTATCCTCAGTATGCGGCAGCGACGACGGCGACGGTGAATGACGAAAGTTTCAGGGCGCTTGTCGATTTGAGATGGCAGCCGGCAATCCGCACCGTACCCAGATATCACGACGACCCGATCTATATCGACGCTCTCGCCCGTTCGATCGAAAGTTTTATCCCCAGTCTCGGTTGGGAGCCGGACATGTTGCTGACGTCCTACCATGGCATCCCGATGTCATATTTCATGAAGGGCGATCCCTATCACTGTCAGTGTCAAAAAACGACGAGGCTGCTCAGAGAACGTCTCGGTTGGGACGAAGATCGGATAATGGTGACGTTTCAATCGAGGTTCGGTCCGGAAGAATGGCTGCAACCATACACCGCCAAGACCCTGGAACAGCTGGCAAGAAACGGGACGAAGAGAGTTGCGGTGATCAATCCGGGCTTTGTTTCCGACTGCCTGGAAACGCTTGAGGAGATTGCGGTCGAGGCGAAAGAGATATTTCTTCACAATGGCGGTGAGCGGTTCGCCCATGTGCCGTGCCTCAACGACGGGTCGGACGGCATGAAAGTCATTGAACACATCGTGCGCGAGGAATTATCAGGTTGGGTGTAAGGCGATATCAACTTGTCGCTGACACGCGTTAACGAATAAGAGGGACGGAAAGATGCTCTCTGCGCCCGCAACGATTGATGACCTCAGCAGAGAGCCTCCTGCGGCTACGATTGGCAGCGTCTGGCACCTTGTTACAGACCGGGTCATGGGCGGAATTTCCAAAGGAGTGATGGGTCGCGAGGTGGTCGCCGGCCGGGCCGCCATCCGCGTACGCGGAGACGTCAGCTTGGAAAACAATGGAGGATTTGTTCAAGCAGCCCTCGACCTCTCGCCGACAGCTCATGCTGTGGACGCAAGTGGCTGGGATGGGATTGCGATCGACGTGTTCGGCAATGGCGAGGATTACGGCGTTCACCTGAGGACGGACTATCTGGCAAGGCCATGGCAGTCATACCGCCGGAATTTCACGGCATCTGCAAATTGGCGGACAGTCGTTTTGCGGTTCAGCGCCTTTGCTCCTTATCGCACAGATATTCCACTCGATACACGTCAGTTGCGGCGTATCGGGCTGGTAGCAATAGGCCACGCCTTTCGGTGCGACCTTGCTATCGGCGGGTTGAGGTATATTAGCGCCGATACTCCCGGCTAAAATCTCCCAGAATTCATAAAGGGCGACGCGACCGATTTGAGATCGTGCTCGCCTGATACCAGCATCGCACTTATCATTTAGTCCGCAGGCGAGAGCGTCCGCCATCAATCCCTATTACTTGTCCGATAATCCAGCCGGCATCCGGTGTCAGAAGAAAATCGACAACTGCCGCAACATCGTCTGGCTCAGCTTTTGGCAAGAACGTAAAACCCCACATCAATTGTTTCAGCCCTGAAACCAGCCTCGCAGTAGCAAAGATAGTAGTCCCAGAGCCGGCGAAAACGTTCAGGAAAACCCATTTCGGCGATGCTGGGCCATGACGCCAGAAAGCGTTTGCGCCACTCGGAAAGTGTTACGGCATAGCTCTGGCCGAAACTTTGTGTTGAAACCAGCTTGAGACCTGCCCGCGCACTTAGTTCGACAACGATCGCTTTGGTCGGCAGCATTCCTCCTGGGAAGATATGGCGCTGAATAAAATCGGCGGAACCGCGGTAGGCATCGAAGCGCGCCTCGTCGATCGTGATCACTTGCAAGACCGCGATGCCGCCTGTGTTCAAGCGATCATAGAGTGCTTTAAAATAAGTCGCCCAATAAGCCTCGCCGACCGCCTCCAGCATCTCGATCGATACGATCCTGTCATAGCAGCCTTCGAGGTCGCGATAGTCGGTCATGTCGAAAGCAACTTTGCCGACCACCGCTTGCTGTTCCAAGCGCTGTCGAGAGAAGGCTAGTTGCTCGGACGATAGGGTCACGCCAGTCACGCGAGCACCTGCATGGGCCAATCTCATGGCCAACGCTCCCCAGCCGCAGCCGATTTCGAGGACTTTTTCGCCGCCACGGAGGTCGAGAAGCTGCTCTACTCGTGACAGCTTGGCTTCCTGCGCGTCTTCAAGCGTCTGGTCCGGATGCGCATACAGCGCGGAGGAATAGGTCATGCTCCGATCGAGCCAGCGCTCGTAGAAAGCGTTGCCGAGATCGTAATGGAAGGCAATGTTCCTGCGGCTGCCGGCCTTGCTATTCGCGCGCAGCAAATGCCGCACACGATTGAAAATGCGCGCCGGCCAAAAACCGCCAGTGCTGCGGTCGAGCAGGGCTATGTTGCCCGCCGCCAATTCCAGCAGCGCGGGAAGGTCAGGGCTCGTCCAGTCGCCATCGATATAGGCCTCGGCGAAGCCCAGGTCCCCCTGGCTGATGAGCCGCCCGAGGGCGCGCCAACGATTCAAAACAAGAATGGCGGACGGTCCGGTTAACACACCGGATCGTTGGATCCGATCACCCGAAGGGAGCACGACAGTGATTTGGCCGAAATCGATCTGCGAGATTATTCGGTTCAGCAGACGGACGACCAGGTGTTCTCTAGGCCTTTCAAGCTCGCTCAATGTGGTTGTCTTGCTCTCAAATGTCATTCGTGCCGCTCTTCTCGTAACGGTTACTCTTCGGTTCCGCGCCGCGCCCGAGGGTGACTGGCCGATCGGGTGGAGAGGGTCGCGTGACAAGACCGATCCCCTTCAGCCATACGAGCAGTGCTTCCCAGTGGATGCCCGCGATCACCTTTAACGTCAGCAGCGGATAGACGAAAAACGCACGAGCCAATGAGGCATCCGTCAATTTCTTTCTGACCGCGGCTAGTTTTGCGATAATAAGCGGCCCGCTTTCGTCGTGGCCGACGACCGAAACCGACAAGTTCGATCCGGGTGGCACGACGGAAAAGGAATAGGCCATGTCGGTGGTCATGAAAGGCGACACATAAAAGGATTTTTGGCTTTGTTGCCGGATCGGCTCCTCGACACCGGAGGGAACGGGAATCAAGTAGCTATGGCGCTGCCCGAAGGTGTTGTTGACCTCGTATAAGATCGCGGAAAGCGATTGATCGCGTCTGTGGCAAAAATAGATGCTCAGCGGATTGAAAGCGTAGCCCAGGATGCGGGGCATGGTGAGAAGCTGGATCGGGCCGCCGGATTCAACCCCGGCTTCCCGCAACTGCCGCTCGACCCATTCGCGAGGTGACAGCATCGCTCCCTCGCCATAGTCTCGATCGTGAATACTGAAAAGATTGAAGCGATTATGCGAGAACAGGCGGACCCGGCCTGCCAGGATTTCCACCTCATCGAGATCGATCAGAAGATAGAAGATGCTGTAACGCAGGCGGTGTTCTCTTGGCCGCAGCCTGTGATGTATCACATAACCAGCATAGAGACCTGATCGGAATTCGGGCATCAGGCGGCCTCCGCCTCCTGCAAGTTGGGCTCCCCGCGATAAAGGTGGATGCGCCCGGATTCGTCCTGCACTGTCCATGGCCGCCGCACACCGCCGAGGGCTTCGGCGACCGCGAGGCCGGCCTGCAGCCCATCCTCGTGAAACCCGGCGCCAAAATAGGCGCCGCAGAACCATGTGTTGCGGTGGCCCTGTAGTGACCAAAGCTCCTTCTGCGCCTTCATCGCCACGGCATCGAAACGCGGGTGACTATAACTCATCCGCTTCAAGATCGCGTCGGCCTCAATTTCCCTGTGAGGATTAAGCGTGACGAAGAGGGGCCGGTCACTCTCGATTGCCTGCAGGCGGTTCATCCAGTAGGTCACCGCGAGCCTGCGGCCATCGTCGTCATCCCTGGTCATATAGTTCCAACTCGACCACACACGCCGCCGCAGTGGCATCAGTCGCGGATCGGTGTGAAGCACGGTATCGTTGACGATATAGTTGAATGCGCCAAGCAGACGCCGTTCGTCATTGCTCGGGTCGGCAAGCATTTTCAGCGCCTGGTCCGCGTGAGCAGCGATGACAACGTGATCGAAGCGGCGCCGGTGACCATCTTGTCCGATGATCTCGACGCCATCTACCGTGCGGACAATCGCCTTGACGGGATGGTTCGAAACGACTTCCGGTATGACTTGCGACAGCACCTGAACATAGGATCGACTGCCGCCGGCAACGGTTCGCCATATCGGTCGGCCAACCAGTTTCAGAAGGCCGTGGGTCTGGCAAAACCGGATGAACGAGGCCGCAGGATAGGCGCCAATATTCGCCGCCGGGGTCGACCAGATTGCGGCCGCCATGGGATAGAGATGGTCATTGCGGAAGCCGTCGCCATAGCCTGCCGCATCAAGATATTCATCGAGCGTTATCATGCCCAGAGCCGCCACATTGCGCGGCGCTTCGCGATAAAAGCGGACGAGATCGCGCAGCATCATCCAGAATCTCGGGCTGACGGCGTTCCGGCCTTGCGCGAAAAGGCCCAACAATCCGGTGCCGGAATATTCAAGACGGCCGTCGTCGAGGGAAACGGCGAACGACATATCGGAACGCCTAGTGGCAACGCCGAGGTGATCGAAGAGCGCTGTGAGGTTCGGATAGGTGTTCTCGTTAAAGACGATGAAGCCGGTATCGACCGCGACGCCGGCGGCATCGACAGTGTGGCTGTGTCCACCCAACCGGCCATCGCTTTCGTAGAGAACCACGCGATTCCGCTTCGACAGCAGCCATGCGGCGGACAGCCCGGAAATACCGCTTCCCACGACCGCGATATCGAGGCCGCGATCGGGAATCGGCCGACGCTTTGGTCCGCCATTCCAGTCGGTGGCTGCAATCATTCCGGTCAAGGATTTCCCTCCGCCCGCCAAACTGCCACTATTTACGAAACTTGACGCGTCATAGATCACTCTTGGCGTGATCCGTTGGAGCGGTTCCGGCGTATGAAGGGCAAATGGATGCAGCAAGCTTATATTTCGGCATCAGGAATGCGCGGCAGGTCCGCCCCGCGGCCAGGCTCGTTGTTTTGAACGAGGCCAGGCAAAAGGAGGTGCTGCCGTCTCCTGAGGAACTGATCGGTCTCGTCGAGGCGGTCGGGCGAGAGCAGGACCGGAATGCCTTCGCGCGCCTGTTCGGATATTTCGCGCCCCGCGTCAAAAGCTTCCTCATGCGCTCGGGCCTGGCGGATTCCGCCGCCGAGGAAGTGACCCAGGAGGTCATGATCGCGGTATGGCGAAAGGCTTCGTATTTCGATCCGGGCAAGGCCGGCGTGTCCACATGGGTGTTTACGATCGCCCGAAATCAAAGGATCGATCGGCTGCGCCGCACGCGCTCTCGGAAAGCCGATAGTTTTTTGGATCCGAGTGACGAGCCCGACATGCCACTATCGGGTGAAGACATCAGGATCACGGCGGAACGGGAGGAAGGGGTGCGAAAGGCCTTGGCAACCCTGCCGAGTGATCAGGCCGCGATCGTGCGACTTTCTTTCTTTGCTGAGAAGCCACATGCGGAGATCGCGCGAGAATTGGGCATTCCGCTGGGCACCGTAAAATCCCGCGTTCGGCTGGCATTGAGCCGCCTTCGGACCTTGTTGGACAGCGATATATGACTATTAAGCATCATCCCAGCGACGAAACGCTGATGCGCATGGCGGCCGGCGCTTTGAGCGCAGGTCCCGCGATTGTCGTATCCGTCCACCTCGAAGGATGTGCCGTCTGCCGTAACCGTATGGCGCATTTCGAGGCCATTGGCGGTGCGATTCTGGACGGGATGCCATCCGCCCCTCTTGCCGCGGATCTGTTCGGACGCACTATGGAGCGGCTCGAAGCCGCTCAACCGTTACCGACGAGAGAGCGCATGGTTAAGCGCCCCGAATTAGGATTGGAGCTTCCGCGAGCGATGCAGAACTGCGAAGTCGGTCCGTGGAAGTGGCTTGGACCCGGCTTTCAGTGGAGCAAGGTCAAGATCGTTGGCAGCCCGGACGCCAAGGTCATGCTGATCAAGGGAAAAGCCGGGCTTCATCTGCCAGCGCATGGACATACCGGTCTCGAATTCATGCAGATTCTTTCTGGATCGCTGGCTGACGAGCGCGGTCAATATTTGCCGGGGGATCTCGACGAGGCGGACAGCGACGTCGATCATCGCCCGGTCGTCGGGCAGGATTCGGATTGCATCTGTCTTGCCGCTCTTGAAGGGGATACACGCCTTCACGGATTGCTCGGTCGCCTTTTGCGCCCGTTCGTGGGCTTCTGATCAATGACCGCCGCTGGCGCAATCAGCCGAGCGCCTCGAGCGATGGCCGACTTATGAACTTGCTCCCCTCGCCGGTCGATTGTCTGAATGCGATTGCCAGGATCGACGCGCCGTACGCCCGTCAGGGCATGCGTTATGGCAGTGGTCCGCGCCATGTCCTTGATGTCTATCCGGCGGCCGCAAGCGGACCCGCCCCCGTCATCGTGTTCTTCTACGGCGGCGGCTGGGAAGGTGGTGACCGGTGCAATTATTTTTTTGTTGGGTCGGCGCTGGCATCGCGCGGCTTCACGACCGTCATTCCCGATTACCGAGTTTACCCGGAGGTGCACTTCCCCGGATTCGTCGAGGACGCGGCGGCTGTAATGCGCTGGACGGTCGATTCCATCGGGGAATTCAGCGGCGATCGGCGGCGACTCATCGTCATGGGACATTCCGCGGGCGCCCATATTGCCGCGATGCTGGCGTTCGATCGGAAATGGTTTGCCAGCGTCGATCTCGACGCGCGCATCGAGCTGCGCGCAATGATCGGCCTTGCCGGCCCCTACGATTTCCTGCCGCTGCGCAGCCAAAAGTTGAGGAAGATCTTTGGGCCTGAGGAAGACCTCGCGGGGACACAGCCCATCAACTTCGTGGACGCGCTCGCGCCACCGGCATTTCTGGCGACGGGAACGAGAGATCTGACTGTGCGGCCCGCCAACACGATCCGGCTCGCTGAGCGCATAAGACGCGTCGGTGGCGAAGTCGACATGAAGCTCTACAAGCGGGTCAATCACCGCACGCTGGTCGGAGCCTTGGCACGGCCGTTACGGTTCCTAGCGCCGGTTCTCGACGATGTCACGAGCTTCGCTCTGAAACACTCCCATCCACAGGCGCCCGTCGATTGGGCAGCGGCGCCGGGAAGGATCGCATGACGGCGTCGATCGTCATTATCGCGCTCGCGGCTTGTCTCTCGGCGACGATGATGGGGGCGTTGCTTGTGGCGCTTCGGTCCGGCCGATCGGGCTGGATCGACGCGATCTGGTCCCTTGCCACCGGCGGATTCGGCGCGGCAGTCGCCCTTGTTCCTCTCGCCGAAGCCCAACTCTCCGTGCGGCAGTTGCTCGTGGCGGCTCTGGCGCTGGCCTGGTCATTGCGACTCGGTATTCACATCGCGGTTCGGACCGCCCGCGGCGGTGACGACCCGCGTTATCGGCAGCTGCGCGAGGAATGGGGCGACGCGTTCCGGCTTCGCCTGTTCTGGTTCTTGCAAATCCAGGCACTGGTGGCGCTGGCGCTGGCGCTGTCGATCATGCTGGCGGCACATAATCCCGCACCCGGGCTCAGAGCCTCCGACTGGATCGGCGTTGCAGTCCTGATCGCGGCGGTCGGGGGTGAGTCGATCGCCGACCGCCAGCTTTCAGCGTTTCGCGATCCGGCGAACAAGGGTCGCGTTTGCGACATCGGGCTCTGGGGGATGTCGCGCCACCCCAATTATTTTTTCGAATGGATGGGCTGGTTCGCCTACGCCATCATCGCAATCGATTTTTCAGGTGCCTATCCCTGGGGCTGGCTGGCTCTCGCGGGGCCAGGGCTAATGTACTGGATCCTCGTCCACGCCTCCGGCATTCCGCCGCTCGAAGCGCACATGCTTCGCTCGCGTGGACCGGCATTTCGCGACTATCAACATCGCGTCAACGCATTCTGGCCCGGCCCGCAACACGCTGCTCAAGCGCATGACAATGGAGACATTCGATGAGCTTGATTGCCTCAGTGATCCGCGCCGCCGAACGCGCGTCGCTTCCCGACTTCCTCGCGCAAATGGGCGTCGAACTCCTGGTCGGGCGCACGCGACGAAAGCTTGCCGCCGCGGGGCATGTGGCGGAGAGCGATTTCGCGCGTGCCATGAGCGCGCACCCGATCGCCGCGCATGCCGATGCCGCGAACAAGCAGCACTATGAACTGCCACCCGAGTTCTTCGCTCTCACGCTCGGTCCGCGTCGTAAATATTCTTGCTGCCTTTATCCGACGGGTGAGGAAACACTGGCTGACGCCGAGCGGCTTTCGCTGGAAGAAACGGTGAGGCACGCAGACCTCGCCGATGGGCAATCGATCCTAGAGCTCGGTTGCGGCTGGGGATCACTCACGCTTTTCATAGCCGAGCGTTTCCCTCGTTCGACCATTACCGCTGTCTCGAACTCAAGGCCGCAGCGACTTCATATCGAAGCCCAAGCGGCCGAACGCGGCCTTGCCAATGTGCGTATCCTCACGGCGGATATGAATGAATTCACTGCGGGCGGCCTGTATGACAGGATCGTCTCGGTCGAGATGTTCGAGCATATGACGAACTGGCGGCGGCTGCTCGAACGTATCAGAACATGGCTCGCCCCCGAGACGGGAAGGCTGTTCGTTCACGTCTTCAGTCACCGGAATAGCCCCTATCGGTTCGATCACAGAAGCGAAGCGGACTGGATCGCCCAGCACTTCTTCACGGGAGGAATCATGCCGAGCCATGGCCTGATCGGGCATTTTCCCGACTGCTTCGTAGTTGAACGAGATTGGCGCTGGAGCGGGGTTCACTATCAGAAGACGGCGATGGACTGGCTCGCGCGCTTCGATGCAAATCGCCGGGAGATAGATCGGATCCTCGGCGATGTTTATGGTGCCGACGCCGGGCTCTGGCGCCAGCGTTGGCGTCTCTTCTATCTGGCGACCGCCGGGCTGTTCGGACATGTCGGCGGCGAGGAATGGGGCGTAAGCCACTATCTCCTGCGTCCAGCCTGACGCCCAGTCCATCCATGTATCGTCTTCGACATATCTGGAATCGAATCGCGGCTTACGTCGCCCATGACGATCCCATGGTCGCCGCCTGCAACATGATTGCACTGGTGGTGGCGTCCAACCAGCCATTTTATCCCCTCTATGTTTTTTGGGCCGTCAGCGACCATGTCTGGCCGACCTTTTTCACCTTCCTATCGACACCGTTTTTCCTGGCTGTGCCGGCCATTGCCCAACGATATTCCAAAACAGGCCGAGCGCTTCTTCCCATTGCCGGCATGGGCAACACGATCTTGAGCGCACAGGTATTCGGCCCCTTGTCGGGCGTGGAGATCTTTCTGATCCCATGCGCGTTGATCGCGGCGACGTTCTTCAAAGCCACGGAGAAGCCCCTCGCCTTCGCTCTGATCGGCGCGGCCTTCCTTGTTTATGTGGGGCTGGACGGCGTGTATGGCGCTCCGGTCCACATCTACACGGCTCCCGAGTATCATGCGTTTTCGCGGCTGAACGCTATGAGCGCGGGCACACTCTGCGTCTTCGTCGGGCTTATCGCGTCAGGCCTAATAAGCCAGATCAGTTCGCGGAGGTGAAGGCGCGTGTGATCAGGAAACCGGCCGTTGCCGCAACCGCGGTCAGAAAAGTTCCCCAGCACAGATCGGCGACGGTCACCGCTAACGGCCAGTTTCTCAACGTCGCCTGGTTGGTGAGGTCATAAGTCGCATAGCCAAAAAGCCCAAGGAACGCGCCATAGGAGGTCGCTGTCGTCCACCTTTCGGTGGCCAAGGCAGGCGCGATCGCGAAAACGACGATGCCGGCAATATAGATGAGATAAAACAGCGCCGCTGGCGCCAGCCTGAAACCGTCGACCAGCATGTCACCCATGTGCGGACGGTAGAGCCGTTGCGCAGCCACGCTCAGCCAGATTGCATCAATGGCCAGAAACACCAAGCCGGTCGCGATATAGGCAATGCCATAAGTTTTCAAAGGTTGGCCTTTCCTCGCCTGAGACTGCTCTCGTTACGCCTTTGAATGATCTTCGGATCACAGAGTGTTGCTTGTTACCGCGATCCAAGCTTCGAAGGTCGTGCCCACGCATAGAATGTGATCCGAACACGGAATGCCTGCGTAAACATCGCAGTTGGGGCGAAAATATTTGGGAGTCTGTGCCGTGATCATGCGCGCTGCGGCATTCTCTATTGTTTCATTAATAGGTTGCACTGCCCTCGCAGCCCGGGAGCGTGGTCCTGACGGAGTGTGGCAGCGCGATGACGGCAACGCTCGCGTCAGGATCGCACCGTGCGGCGCCAAACTCTGCGCCACTAACCTTTGGATCAAAGACACGAGCAAGGGCGAGGAGGTAGGCGACCGACTGGTCATGACTCTTAATCGTACGTCGCCCACGAAGCTTACAGGAACCGCGTACGATCCGAAACGAGACAGAAGCTATGCCATAACATTAGTTCTCGATAGCGACAGCCTAATCACACGCGGTTGTATCCTGGGCGGATTGCTCTGCCGGGATGTGAATTGGGCCCCGGCAAATTGACGTTAGCCAAATCGACTTCTCAAATTATTGCAGCGCGCGGCTGCGCAGTTTCCCCCTGTTGGACTCCAGAGCTCTGCCTTAGCAAGCCGAAATCAGAGAACGGCGAAGTCTTGGCGGTTGCTTGGATGGACAACAGCGCACGCTATTGGCGCCATTGCCGACCTTGGAACGCCAAATGATGCATCAGGACATAACAAAGCTGATCGTGCGAACTTCAATGAAGGATCGTGCGGCGTTTGATGACCTTTATCGTCACACGAGCGCGAAACTTTTCGGCGTGTGCCTTCGTATATTGAAGGATCGCAGCGAGGCAGAGGAGGCTCTGCAGGAGGTTTTTATCAAGGTTTGGTCAAAAGCCGACCGATTTGCTGTTTCGGAACTTAGTCCCATCTCTTGGTTGGTGGCAATCGCGCGCAATCACGCAATTGATCGCCTGCGCGCTCGAGCGAAACTTCCACTCGATATCGCCGACGCTTTGGAGATTTTTGATCCGGAGCCTGGGCCAGAAGCGAAGTTAGTCGTCATGGGAGAACGCGGACGGATCTACGGTTGTCTCGATGAGCTTGAGAAGGTCAAAGGCGACGCAGTAAGGAGTGCCTACCTGGATGGCGAAACCTATGCGGAGCTTGCAACCCGTTATGCTGTTCCGCTCAATACCATGCGCACTTGGCTAAGGCGGAGCCTGATCCGGCTTAAGGAATGTCTGGAGAGATGACGTTTGAGGACGAAAACGAGCCGACGAAGGGCAGCGATAATACTCTCGCCGCCGAATATGTCGTGGGCGTCCTTTCAATGGCGGACCGGCGAAAAGTAGCTGCGCGGATGAGACGCGATGACTTGTTCGTAAAGCTGGTTGAGACTTGGGAAGCCAAGCTGTCACCCCTTGCCGACAGCTATCTCGAGGTCGATCCGCCGGCCACAGTTAAACGGGCGATTGACCGCATATTGTCCGGCGGAAGCGCCACAATGCAGCCCGAAAGCTTGTGGCAGAGACTGACGTTCTGGCGCGGCCTTACCGCCGTAGCGTTTTCGCTGCTGATTGTCGCCATAGCGTTGCCCCTGACCACGCAAAGTCCTCCCCAAATCGGCATCCATTTGATGGCATCACTGGTCCCGAAAGGCAGCGATGTGAGCTATCTCGCCTATTACGATGCCCGAACGCGACAGCTTTCGCTCTCGCACCTATCCGGCGAGCGCAGTGCGGGCCTCGATTTCGAACTCTGGGCGATCGAAGGGCAAGCAAAGCCAGTCTCTCTGGGCGTTATTTCCGCCGGCAGCAGCGTGCGCGTGACATTAAACCCGGAAATAGGCCGCCACCTTGTCAATGGTGGGATTTTGGCGATCAGCACAGAACCGCCCGGCGGCTCACCAACGGGAGAGGCGACGGGGCCTGTCGTAGCGGCTGGGGATCTGCATCAAATCTGAGCTGCGTTAGTGGATTAACGTCAATCGGTCGCTGATGTCGTGGCGAACCCGCCATCATCATCGGCGCGTGTTGTACTCACGAAAGAAAAGTTGGCGAGACTGAAACTCTTGAAGCTCGCACATCGTGACTCCAACAGCCAATAAGGGCTCAACCATGGAGAATTTTATGCTCACTCAGAAGATTTTGGCAGCCGCTTTGGCGGGGACACTCGCCTTCGGCGCTCTCAGTGGTGCGGCTTATGCAAAGGACCCGATAGTTGGTGGGGCGGCGATGTCCCCTAGCAAAAATATCATTCAGAACGCGATGAATTCCAAGGACCACACGACGCTCGTAGCGGCAGTGAAGGCTGCCGGTCTCGTTGAGACGCTCGAAGGTAAAGGTCCATTCACGGTATTCGCGCCGACCAATGAAGCCTTCGCAAAGCTACCTAAGGGCACCGTCGACAGCCTTCTGAAGCCCGAGAACAAGGACAAGCTGGTCAAGATCTTGACCTGTCACGTGATCGCGGCAGACGCCACTGCTGCTGTCGTAAAGAAGATGGTCAAAGACGACGGCGGCGCGCACAAGGCCAAGACCGTCGGCGGTTGCATGCTGACCCTGCGCGACAAGGACGGTCGTGTCACGGTTACTGACGAGAATGGCAATACCGCTAATGTCACAATTGCAGACGTGAAGCAGTCAAACGGCGTGATCCATGTGATTGATAAGGTGCTCCTGCCTAAGTCGTAGCATATCAGCGGTCCTAAGCTTCTAGGCCGGGGCGGTTATCAGCCAAATGCCGTCTCGGCTAATAATATTAGAGCCGCCTCGAGAGCTCCCGTAGACACGGACTAACGACAGACCGCAGTTCTCAAACCTAATGGTGATATCAATTCGTAGTTCGGCTTCTGGCGAGAAGTCTTTTTATATAGTCAACCGCCCCTTGAGGGTCATAAGGTCGACTTAAGTACGGGCCGTGGTCACACATTTGGGCCGCAGCCTTTGCGGAGGATTCGATTGACCCAGCGAGAATGATTTGAAGGTGAGGTTGAAGCGATCGCACCAATCGAAAGAGCTCGAACGCGTTGATTGATCCGCAGATCTCTACGTCGCAGATCATGGCATCGATCATTCTTTTTACCTCTTGGAGTACTGTGAGTGTCTCGTCGGACGTCGAGGTCTCAATGACGGTATACCCGCAAGAACGCAGATAATCCGAGATCGCATACCGGACCAGTACGTCACTGTCGGCAATGATCACGCACGCAGTCTCTGCGTTGCGATTCTGCTGACTAGGTCGTTCCACGATTCTAGCCGATAATATTTTTCACGAGCGAGGTGATGTCGGAAGGTAAATAGGCTTCCGTACGCCCAATACGCGATCTCCTATATCCGAGGCGATGAGCGCCCCTGATGCAAGTATGATGGGCATGTCCGGCCTCTCAAGCGTTAGATACTTGACGAGCGCTCGTCCATTCATTTGCCCTGGCATTTGCACGTCGCTTATGACGAGATCGATGTGAATGCCAGAATTTACGATGATAACCGCTTCGTCTGCGTTTCCCGCTTCGATGACCTCATAACCAGTATCGCGCAAGCTCTCTGCGACAGGAATGCGGATGAGCACTTCATCTTCGACCAAAAGGACTGTTTTCGGTTTCGCCTCTTGGCGGTTCAGTCGACTCGTGTCCGGCTGGGAAGCCATTAACCAACCTCCTCTACTCCCACTCCAAGAAACCGCACCCAGAAACGCTGCTCACGCCTTACAGGTTCCAGGAGTTAAGCGTTCTCCGATGCGTCTTAGAAAATAAAGAAAAGCGCGAGCGCCACTCTGATAGGATGTTACATCCTTGCCTGGGCAGAAGCTGTCGATCAATTCGTTTGACCATCGCTCAAATCGTCATCTCTGCCGCCTGCCTCGCCAGACGTCTGACGAAGCAGCACACTAGAACGGGCGCGGAGAAGATGGTTCAGGATCTCGAGGTCATTTAATAGATCGACGGGGTTTTGATCCAGCGCCGAATTTAATGCATCTTTGAGCCAACGGCTCATTGTTCGATGTTCAAGAACCCAGGAGATACGCTTGTCTATTTCTTTAGTGCTTACTTTAGACTGGGGCATTCGCTTTCCTCAGATGATCAAACAACGGTTAGTGGTGCAAGTTAATCGAGCCCGTATCTGGAGTTCCCCCAATCAGGGATTGCAGTGCGGGCACTGGCCAGGATCGGCGTGGATACGCCCGTCGGGTCGAGGGCGTCGCTCACGAAAATCGCAGTCAACGCAGCCAAATACCTGATAGAGAACCATGAGACTCGATGCGCCGCACCATTCGCAAGGCAGACCAGATTCAATATCAACCAGCCCATAGCCTGGCATGTTGCAGCCCGGACAGGACGTAGCCAGTCGATCAGAAAGAGCATTTGCGAGGCGACGGAGGGTCGCCATCCGTGTCGGATTCATATGTGCGCGCATATCTGTCTGCACGAGCGCACGGTTGTCGCCCGAGCGGCGTGCTGCCGACGAGATCGCATCGGTCAATGCTTCGACCGTGCGCAATCCTTTGTGTATAAAGGTATCACTGTCCTCGGTCTGATGAGGCCGCACGATCAGCGCATGATCGGGAAAACATAATCCGATCTAGAAACGAGGTAATATCGCCGATCTCAGCCGTGATCACGTGGTCGTAAACCGGGGCATCGTCGATCAGATGCTCGCACACGACAATTCCCCGGTCATCGTCCACAACAGCCATAAGCTCAATGCCGCCAGCAATGAAGGGAATGTGAGGATGCGGTCCGTAGCTTCCCTCGCTGGCGATGCCGATAGATATCCCCGTCGTCGTCATCCCAAGGCGGGCTTTGGCGATTGCGGCCTCGCGGATTGTTCCGATACGAGCAATTTCGCCTGTGAAAGTGCCGAGTGCATCCGTATCGAGCCCTGTTGGTGTTTCGACACGAAGTCCGAGCCTTTTCTGGAATGCTGGCGAAATGACCACCTCTTTGCCGTGCATCGTCGTCAACACGGCGCACCGGTTATGATAGAGATCGGACCTTCTCCAGCTCACGACTTTTTTGTTGTCATGAATCTTGCTCAATGGTCGCCTCTCCGATCTGACGTTTAAGAAACTTGCGATTGGTGATCATTGTCCGGTGCTGAAGTTCTTGGGTTAGTGTTGTGAGAAGAAGAACAGCTAGAAGGACGGGTGTGCGTTGCGCCTGCGCCACCAGCTAATGGGGTTCCGAAAATGTCCTCCCCATTGCGGCTTTGAAAGGGTACGGGCAGATCCCCGCAGCATCGGAGACGACGATCTGCATTCGTTGCGCAAGGATAGCTGTCTTATACTGCCACCGCGTCACGTCACCGGGCGCGGTCGAAGGCCTTCAAGATCTGCGTCAGCCGCTCGATGCGCGTATCGGCGTCGGCGTTGCGGGCCTTGAGAGCGGCGACTTCGCACTCCAGAGCATCGGCGCGGGCCGCTTGCTCGGCCATGGCAATCACCATGGCCCTCAGCGTCTCTACGTCATTCGGGAGGTTGAGATCAGGTCGCACCATCGGCCTGACCAAAGCACATTTCGCCCCGTTTCTCTTGCCTTTTCAGGCCGCTGATTCACTTCGCCGCAGTGCTTTACCCAACAATCTCCGGCGGCTTGACCGCCATGGTTCGGACCCGCTTCCAGTCCATCCCATCCACCAGTGCCATCAACTGCGCAGGGTTCATCTGCACCCGATGATGCCCAATCCGCGGCCAGAAGAACTTCGCCTTCTCGAGACGTTTTAAATAGAGGCACACTCCAGAACCATCCCACCATACGATCTTGATTCTGTCGGCTCTTTTGGCCCGGAACACATAAAGCGCACCATCGAACGGATCTGAGCCGGCATCGCGCACAAGCGCAACCAGACCATCGATACCCTTGCGGAAGTCGACCGGATGGCTGGCCAGGAACACCTTCACACCAGAAGGGATCATGCCGAACGAACCGCGCGGATCACCCGCTGCAAGTGCGCCTCGTCGATATCCACGCCGGCGCGCACGACGACCTCGCCAATCGCAATCTCGATCACGGCGTAGGGCACACGCAACACCGCTGCTTCGCAGTTCGGGTGTCGCGTGCGACAATGCCGCTCGGCCCGAGCATCACGACGCCATGCGAACAGCTGTGATGGGTGGATGCCGATCCGACGCGCGATCGCCGAGACGCTCGCACCAGGCTCCAGCGCTTCTGTCACAGCCTGCGCCTTGAACTCGTCCGACCAGCGTCGGCGAAGCTGGCGCGGCGCCCCCTCAAGACGGTCGGCGACCGCTTCAATCATATGGAAGGTTCTAGTTCCAGAACCAGGTGCAGACATAGAACCTCACATCGGCTCACAAACTCAACAGCCGATAGACCATCGATCAACCACTCCGCCAGATGGGGTTCCCTTGCCGCTTACCTCTCAACCCTGAAAGATTGGCATTTTCCCGAGATCGACCGCGTCCATTTCGAAGCCAAGACACGAGACTTGGTCATCAACGGCAAGAACCGGACGTCTTTTGGGAAAGGGCTCCGCGCCATTACGCAAGCGGCGTTCACAGTCAGCCTGCTTCAATACTGCAGGCAATATGAGACTCCGCATCCGGGCTTCATCGTTCTTGACTCGCCACTGCTTTCCTACCGGGAGCCAGAAGGAGATGGCGACGATCTCAGTGGCACGGACCTAAATTCCCATTTTTACGCGTTTCTTGCAAATCTGCCGGACGATCGGCAGGTGTTGGTCATCGAAAACACCGATCCTCCGGCCGATGTTCAGTTATCCGTTCAAACCGTCGAATTTACGAAGATCGAAGGCGTCGGCCGCTACGGGTTTTTTCCGATCGACTAAGCACCCTCGGTTAGATCGTCACGGTGGGACTTCTAGCGGTTACGCCATTAGTGAGCCAAGCTCTAGAAAAATGTGCGTGAGTCGCAAATATGTCCGCAACGGCTAGCTTCTCGACGGACCAGCGCTGCTGTCGTTGTCGACTTCCGGTTGCCGATAACAGATGTCGGCGAGGCGCGCCTTCTCCCGACCGCCAACTACTTGACGCTCCTCAGTCGAAAGACGCTCGTTTTACCCCAGAAGTTTTGCATCTGTCTTCCTAGCCAGGAAGAGAAGAGCTTCGTACACTTGTTACTCGAACCAAGGGCCACTGAAGGGATTGTCACCAAGTACGTCAGCTAAAAGAGGCATGCCGTTTATGGCATGATTTGAATGGTGCTCGGCTTCATCCGACCAAATTGCCACGATATTCAGAATTTCCTGGGTGGATGGACGGCTCGACCAGTTCACATAGAGTGTGCCTTTATGGTCATGTAGTGCAATAATTTTGGTTAGGTGCTTTTCTTGTACGGCTTTTGCCACTCGTTCCAGCCTTTGGATGCGTTCGTGTTCTTCATCTTGGCAATTCGCTGTCAGTTTGATTGGCATGTGGGACTCATTGGGAGGAATTGTTTATGCAAAAAGCTTAGCACATTTCCCAATCGCTCCATGCCTGTTGTATGGCTACAGAGAATCTTATCTTGCGCTGAAAGAGTAAATTGGTTTGAATCCATTGGTCGAGATTAAGCGAAAATACTAAAATGCCTGCGATTTTACTCAGTGATAACTTAATTATCCGCGCGTGCGATCTTGTGTACTCTCGATCTCCCGGAACTTCATTGAGACATGGCGCGTTTGATCTTGATGGCAGTATATGTGCTTGATGCTGTCTTGAGCGATAATCCCAGCCTGAACATCAGTGGATTTAGCCGCGTGACTCAGACTCCGGATAACGCCTGCGGTCCGCTGAACATCCGGGTTGGGCCAAAGCTGGCCTCCGCCTTGCCGCCGACGCACTTCGGCTTTAGGTCAATCGCGACCCTTTTAAGCTTCAAGAAATGTCAGTTTAGGAAAATCAGAACAAAGCTGCGAACTCATATGTTACTGAGATATTGATATAATCCTCAGTAAGGGCTGTCGTCCTTTCTATGCTCTGCCACGTTCGGGAAGACTGCTTATACGTTGCCCAAGACTTTCATGGCCGCCGTTTTCGGGTCGCCAAAGAAAACGGGGTCCACATGCTCCATGATGTCAGCGCTTACATCTAGGAAGTTGCGCTTGTTTTCGATAGGAATGAGCGAGCGCTTCGCGCCATTGTCCATGGCGATCTGAAGCGGCTCAGTGAGTGAACGCAGAGGCTTGATGTTCCCCTGCACACTCATGTCGCCGAGCACAAGTAATGCCGGGCTCACGGGCGCTTTTCGAAGCGCTGAGTAAGCCGCCACGAAAAGGGCTACTCCGACTTCCGCCTCGACCCGGTTTCCGAGGAGGTCGATCACCTCGACATGTATGTCCGAAGTTTCGAGGTCGCGGGCTATGCCAAGTTCGGCCTGCTTCGCGCGCATGTGGCCGTAGGCGCGCTGCACGGATTCCTTCATTGCCCCAAAGATGCCACCGGCGGTCTTGAGTTTCCCCGTTCCGCTCGAAACCGACACTTCAAGGCGGTAAAGCCCCACTGTGCCGTCCGATGTGACGCCAGCGGTATAAACGGTACCGGGAGGTAAGGGGTCTGCGGAAATCAGATCCCGCCCGCCTTGCTCCGGCACTCCGACGAATCTTTCCTCGCCGCTCTCCTGAAGCGTGTAGCTGAAGGAAGTCTGATAATATTCAAAGGAGCCCATTTTCTTGAGCTGCTCTTTCACGCGCCGCCGACCCTCAAGGGCCAGTTCCAGTATCTCGGCCAGCTCTTCCTGGCTTACGTCCCTATGGGGATAAAGAATTTTCATCAGACCCGAGACAGTTTTCCTGACGGCCTTGCGATCGCGCGCGTTGAGATGGGTGCCGAGTGAAAAGTAACGGTCGATGATCTCGGTGAAGTTATGCTTCCTCATATCTCGCAGAGCTTCTGCGAGATAGTCCACGACGAACCCGTAGTGGTTCGTGAACAGCTGGTTCCGCATCTGCGGAATTTCCCATCCCGGAACATAGAAATGAAGGCGGTCAATGAACGCCATGTCGTCGCGAATGGTATCAGGCATGGGCGCGAACAGGTGGCCTGTCTGAACCATCACGTCGATGGGTTGATTGGTGTTGCCGAACATCGCGATGCTGGCGTCCCCGGCGACGGCTTCCTGTCCGCGCTGGAACGTGCCGGACTCGCAGTAGGTTTTCATCGTTGTGATGACTTCCTTGGGCATCTTCTGTAGGTCGGCGACTTCGTCGAAACCGACAACATCCCAAATCTGGACCATGCCCTTCTGCCGGCCGGACATATAGCCGAAGAGATTTGCGACGGTGCTGCCGCCCGTTAGCAGCGCTGTGTAGGGCGATACTTCTTGGACGACATAGCTTTTGCCGGTTCCCCGCGGCCCCAGCTCGACAAGATTGTAGTTGCGCTCGGCAAGAGGAATGAGGCGGACCAGGAAAAGGAGTTTTAGCCGCCGGGACATCTCTTGCGGTTCATACCCCATGCTGCGGATCATGAGATCGATCCACTCGTCGGTGGAAAATTCCTTGCGGACGCTGCGATACTCATCCAGATCGAAGGTCGCGATCTGGATCGGCGTGAGCTTGTCGATCCAGAACGGGTTTTTGCCCTTTGATTCCTCGGCGCTCTCGAAGCGCATATCGACCTGCGCCCAGACGCCGCCCATGAGCAGGCGCTCGTACTCGCGGACGTACTGGCTGGGAATGTGCAGAAACTTGTTGTTGAAGTTCACGCCTTCCGCCCAGTAATCCGAGTCGACAAGACGAACCTTCAGCTTATCGATGAACGAATATTTCCCCCGTTCCTTGACCTTGCTTTGCGCCTTGGCCGATTCGTCCGGCCTGATGTAGTTGTTCGCCAATGTCTCGTTGACGACCTGCAGGCCCATCTGAATGGAGACCTCGTCCGACGACGCGCAGTATTTCCCAAGAAGGAACTCAAGCACGAAAACGGGAACGTTCGCGCCGACCTTGACCTTGCGGACGAGGTCTTTGCGGACGACCTTGCCGGCAAAGAGCTGATTTGCTTTGTCGTCAAGTCCGTCGCGGGCCGACGGGGTTCCGTTACTCATGCTTTAAACTCCAAGACGAATGGGTATGTCGGCGGGGGACCGGAACAGCTCCGCGTCCGTGGCCGGGTCTTGTATGATGATCCGAAGGCTGGGAACGCTCTCGTCGCTGAGTAGGAAGGCGACTGTGACCGGCTTTCCGGCCTGCAGCTTGATGCAGCCTGTCGTGCGGTCGAACTCGCCGTCCACAGCCATGCCGACGGCGCCCACTTGCTTGCCCTCAAATATGAGCAACGGCCTGACCAGCAGATCGCTGGAAAAGAGCGAAAGATTCTTGCCGTCGAGGTGAATGCTCACGCTGAAAATGCGGTTCGTCACCGCGTCCGGCATGCCGCTGGCAGTTACGGGCCCCGCGGATGAACGGTCACGCGCAGGCGCTTTGGTGCGTACCGTAACGACAGGGATCACCAGCTCCTGCAATGACGGGCCGCCGTGATGGAAGGCGAGATCGCCCCCGCTCTTGAAGACCCCGCTGCCAAGGGGGAACACAAAATCCAGATCGGACTCGTATCCAAGCGCCGCGGCCGTCACGCGAATGCAGCCAGGCGGGGTTGAGCCGCCGCGCCCGATCCAGCAGCGGCGATGGAGTTCGATCTGATCCCCTCCCGGCGCCTCGATCCTCATCGACTCGTCGCGGTCGGAAGGATGGAAGAGATGGCCGTGGTCCGCCGTCAGAATGTAATGCCCTATGCCGGCCGCAGCGAGCTTGCGGACCGCTCTCGCCAGATTGTCGATCTATGGCTTGAGGCAGGGGCGATATTCTCATGGCGCGCAAACATCTTCACGCATTGGAGACGGCATCGACCAAAGCGGTCAAGGCTTCTCGAAACGTGCTCATCTATGTACGGGTGTCCACGGATGCACAGGCGCAGAACGCACTGAGCCTTGAGGACCAATCCAACCAGCTGATCGCCCGATGCAAGCGCGACGGTGATAACATCGTCGCCATCTTCCGCGAAGAAGGCGAAAGCGCCACGAACATGAAGCGGCCGGCGTTCGAACAGATGATCGCGCGCGCGACCGACGGCACGCGATCGGTCGATGCCATTCTCGTCTACTCGTTTTCGCGCGCGTTCAGAAACCAGTTCGAGCAGGAGCTCACCGTGCGCGCACTGCGCAAGCACAAGGTCGAGCTGATTTCGTTCGCGGAGCCGTTGACCAACGATGCGAGCGGAGACCTGTTCAGGAAGTTCATCGGAATCGTCAACGAATTTCAGTCGGCGGAGACCTCCCGGGCGACCACTCGCACCATGAAGGAGAACGCGCGCCGCGGATTTAGCAACGGCGGCATCATTCCTTTCGGATACAAATCGGTCGATGCCGAGATCATCGGAAACAAGCAGAAGAAGAAGCTCGCAGTCGAGCCGGTCGAGGCCGAGATCGTCATTCGCGCGTTCGACCTTGCGCGGAACGGCGATGGAAGCTCCGGACCGCTCGGCACGAAAAAGATCGCGATCTGGTTGAACGAGCGTGGCTTCCGTTCGAGGAACGGCTCGTTGTTCGGCACTGGCACCGTGCACGAGATCTTGACCCGCGAGGCCTATACGGGGGTTCGCCGCTTCAACGAGTTCAACCGCAAGGGTGACGGCGAGCGCAAGGACGCCTCCGAGATCGTCGAGTACGACGTTCCGGCGATTATCGATCGTGCCTTGTTCGACGAAGTCCAGGCCCTTCTGGTTGCGCGCCAGCCGCGGGCCAAAGGGCCGCGCCTGACCTCGGCGCCCTCCTTGCTGGGCGGGCTGGTGCGCTGTGACTGCGAGATGTCCTGCGCCTTGACGACCGCAACGGGCACCTCCAGGACCGGAAAGATCTATGCTTACTACAAGTGCATCCAGGCCACCAAACAGGGGCGCCACAAGGAGGGCAACGGGGCGAGCTGCGTCAACCGAAAGATCCCCCGCCCTGTCATCGAGAAGCTGGTCGTTGAGGCGCTGACCGATCAATTGTTGCAGCCCGAGCGGGTGACCTCGATCCTGCTCGCCCTGAAGGCTCGACGAGACGAGCGGCAGGCCTCCGCCGACCGCCGGATCGTCGATCTTGCCCGCCAGGCTTCCGAGGCCGAGGAGCGGCTGGGGCGCCTCTACGCGGCGATCGAGGCTGGCACCATCGATGGCACCGATCCGTCGCTCAAGGAGCGGGTGGCTGCGCTGAAGGCCGGCCGCGACCGGGCGGCCGAGGCCCTGGACTATGCGAAGAAATCCAGCGGCGCGCCGATCGAAATCGACCCGATCGCCGTCGATCGGTTCACGCGCCTGATGCGGGAGCAACTGGCTTCAGGCGATGTCGCCGCGCGGAAGGCCTATCTTTCGAGTGTGGTCGACGCGATCGTGGTGTCGGAAGACAAGAGCCGGATCGTCGGCTCAAACGATAACATCCGGTCCACCTTTGGACCGGACGGGCAGCCGACACCCCGGGTTCGTAAATCTGTTCAGGAATGGTGCCCAGGGGCGGGATCGAACCACCGACACTGCGATTTTCAGTCGCATGCTCTACCAACTGAGCTACCTGGGCTGCTGCCGGAGCGAGAAGCCCGGGCGCGCCGGTTTATAGTGGGGCTGGAGCGCCGTGTCCACCCGTCAGCGACGCTTTGTGGATGCCATGGCGGGAGTGCGCCCTGGCCCGGGTTCGGGAGCCGGCGCAACGGCTTATTCTGGGCAGATATCGCGTCAGTCGGCGTCTTCGGGGTCGGTGTCGCGGCCCGGCACCACATAGGAGCCCGACAGCCAGCGATTGAGATCGACGTCGCGGCAGCGCTCCGAACAAAACGGCCGCGATTCCGGTGTCGCCGGCTTGCCGCAGATCGGGCAGGGCTTTGCCGCCGGTTTTCCGGCGGTCTTGTCTGTCGATGACGGCCTAGCCGGCATTGAGCCAGCCGTCGCGGATCGGGAATTTCTCGCCGCCGAGCAGGGTCACCGTCTCGTACAGCGGCAGGCCGACCACGTTGGTGTAGGAGCCGACCATTTTCACGGCGAACGAGCCGGCGATGCCCTGGATGGCGTAGCCGCCCGCCTTGCCACGCCATTCGTCCGAAGCGATGTAGCCGCGCAGGTCGTCCTCGGTGAGCCGCTTGAAGCGCACCCGGGTCTCCACCAGCCGTTGCCGGAACGCCTCGTGCGGCGTCACCAGGCAGATCGCGGTGTAGACGCGGTGGTTGCGGCCGGACAGTAGCCGCAAGCATTGCGCGGCTTCGTCCGCCAGTTCGGCCTTGGGCAGGATGCGGCGGCCGACCGCGACCACGGTATCTGCGGCGAGAATATAGGACCCGCGCAAATTGTCGTCGAGCTTCAGGGCCGCCAGTGCCGCCTGGGCCTTGGCATGGGCCAGCCGATTGGCGCAGGCGCGGGGCAATTCGCCTCGCTTCGGGGTCTCGTCGACATCGGCGGGGCGTAGCGCATCCGGCTCGATGCCGGCCTGATTGAGGAGCGCGAGGCGGCGCGGCGAACCGGACGCGAGAACGAGTTTGGAACGGCCAGACATGAGTTTGAATCGGTTTTCCGGGCGGTTTGCGGCGCGCGGGACCGTATCGGAAGCCGCCCGCTTCGACAACCGGAGCCGAAGAACATTGCCAAATCCGCGTCCTGTTGCCATCAAGGGGCATGATCCGCCCCTTCAACGATGCAACTCGGCGAGATATCTCGGAACGCTGCGCGACGTTCGTGCGCGCCGCACCCGATGTTTCGACTGCGGGCCTGAAACGCGCCGCGGTCGCCCTGACGCTGGCACGATCGGCCGACGCGACCGATGGAACCGCGTTGCTGCTGACATTGCGTGCGGCCAGCCTGCGCGCGCACAGCAACCAGTGGGCGCCGCCGGGCGGGCGTTGCGACCCCGGCGAAACTCCAGTCGAGGCGGCGCTACGCGAACTCGACGAGGAGATCGGGCTCAGGCTCGATGCCGGCGCCGTGCTCGGCCTGCTCGACGATTATCCGACCCGCTCAGGTTATCTGATCACGCCAGTGGTGATGTGGGCCGATGATACCGCGCGGCTCGAACTCAATCCGGACGAGGTCGCCTCGGTGCACCGCATCCCGCTAACCCAGATCGAGCGCGAGGATGCCTTCAACTTCGTGCGCATTCCGGAGAGCGAGCGGCGCCTGATCCGCTTTCGCCACGACCACGATTACATTCACGCGCCGACAGCGGCGCTGATCTATCAGTTCCGCGAGGTGATAGCCGGCCGCGATACGCGCGTCGCCGAACTGGAACAGCCGGTGTTCGCCTGGAAGTAAATTCCTCGCGAGCCGATTGGCGGCGACGTGCTTGCCGACTTGTTAATGCCGGCTTCACAGTCTGCTTGCTACAACGGTGCATGCGCGCAAAAATGATTCGTTTTCTCGCACCGGCCGCGATCGCGGCGGGATTCTTCCTGCCGATGGGCATCGTCGCGATGGCGCAGCCGCTGCCGGCCAACATCGTCAACGCCCGCGCGCAGACGGCGAGCCCGCAGGCCGTCGCCGAATATCGCCGCAAGTTGCAGATCTATCTCGCGGCGCGCGAGGCTTTCAACGCTGAAGCCAGCGCCTATTGGGACAGCATCGCCGAAAAGCGCCGCATGCGTTTCGCCAAGCGCCGCGACGGCCAGCGGATCGCGCTGGAAGATTATGTGCTGACCCAGCCCCCGCTTTATGACGGGCCGAAGCGGCCGGTGAATCCGGAGCCTGACGAGACCGAACCGCGCGAACACAAGCCGCTGCCGGTGGTCGCGGACTTTCTTCAGGCCGCGCGCGAATACTATCAGTTCGTGCCGACGCGCCCCGCGCATGAAATGGATTTCAAACGTGCCTATGCGCGCACCGCCATCGCCATGGGGTTGACGCGCGAACAAGCGGTGCGGGTCTATTCGTTCGAGACCGGCGGCAACGGCAATCACGACATGCAGTCTGGCTTGAGTTCAGGACGGCCGGGCGCGCGTGCGATTTCGACGGCGGTGGGCTACAATCAGTTGCTCACCACCAACACGCTTAATCTGATGGCCGAGCAGGGCGCCGGCATCCTGAAAGCCCTGCAAGAGAAGGCGGCGCGACTCTCAGGCCCGCAACGTCAGGCGATGGAGCACAAGATCGCGGCATTCCGGAAGATGCTCGCCTTTGCGCGTTCGGTGCCGAACAGCTGGAGCGAGCAGGCCAAGCTTGGCGCCACGCCGCGCGGTTGGGGTGTGCACGCGCTGGTGCTCGACATGGATGTCGGCCCGCTGCTGCAAACCCATAAGCTGCTGACATCGGTGATCTTCGCGCGCAACAAGGGCTATCACAAGCCGCTCACCGCCGCCGAACTGGAGATGATGAACCTCACCGGCGACGGCACCGGCTTCGACATGGTAACGATGCCGCAATCCTATCGTGAGCGGGTGCCGACCTCGAATTTCTTCCAGCGCTCAGGCTATGAGCGCAATCCGGTGGCGATCCGTCATAACACGGTGGCGAAGCTGCTCGCCGTCACCGACGAGCGCATGGACGTCAACAGTGGCAAACCCGGCGCACGCGAGCTGGCGGCGGCGTTCTGAAAGGCTGTCATTGCGAGGAGCGTGAGCTCCGAAGCAATCCAGTCCTTGCTTATCTGCTTTCTGGCGACTGTGTTGATGGTCAAGAGTGTTTGTGTCGCCATGGGGTGTTGTCTCTGGCCATCTGGTTGAGGATGGTGAGGAGTTTTCGTGCGATGGCGATGATGGCGACCTTGGCGGGCTTTTTGGCGCGGCGCATGGCC
>JBQCHY010000019.1:0-12475 GCA_051954235.1 Xanthobacteraceae bacterium | reverse complement strand
CGTAAGCGGAAAGGTCGGAACCTGCGAAGAAGCCAGCGGACCGCGCATAGAGGTTGAAGAAGTAATTCCGGTTGATCCACTCGAAGTCGTACAACAGCGACAGCGCTTCGCGCACGCGGATATCGGCGAACATCGGCCGCCGCGTATTGAAGACGAGAAACTCGGTCGGGTTCGGCACGCCGGGTTTGATCACGTCGCGGACGATCTTGCCGGATTTCACCGCGGCCAGATCGTAGCCGCTGTGCCAGCGTAGCGGCTCGTTCTCAACGCGGAAATCGTAGAGGCCGCGCTTGAACGCCTCGAACTGGCTGTTGGCATCGCGGTAGAAATCGAGCCGGATCTCGTCGAAATTCCACAGCCCCTTGTTGACCGGCAGATCGCGGCCCCAATAATTCGGGTCGCGGGTCAATGTCACGCTGCTACCGGGATCGACATGGGTGACGCGATAAGGGCCGGAGCCCAGCGGCGGCGCCATCGAGGTGTTCTCGAAGGTTTCGACATCCACAGCGTGTTTCGGCAGGATCGGCATCAGCCCAAGGATCAGCGGCAATTCGCGATCGGCCGCGCCGCCGAATTCGAAGCGCACCGTGAGATCGTCGAGGGCTTTCGCGTCCGTGACCTTGGCGTAGTAGAGGCGGTGGTTGGGGCGGCCCTTGTCGCGCAGCAACTGCCAGGAAAACAGCACGTCCGCCGCGCGCACCGGTTGGCCGTCGGAGAAACAGGCACGGGGGTTGAGGTGGAAAGTCACCCAGGTTCGGGCGTCGTCGGTCTCGACCCGCTCCGCCAGCAGGCCGTAGAGCGTGAAGGGCTCGTCATTGCCGCGCGCCATCAGGCTCTCGATCACGTAGCCGCGAACCTGCTGCACCGCGAGGCCGCGAACGATAAAGGGATTGAGACTGTCGAAAGTGCCGCTCACTCCCTGAACCAACCGGCCGCCCTTGGGGGCGTCGGGATTGGTGTAGGGCATATGGGTGAGGTCGGCAGCCAGCGCCGGCGCGCCGTGCATGGCGATACCATGGCTGGCTTCGGCGATCACGGAGTTGCTACCGGCCAGCATGACGACGGCCAAGACTGCTAGCCTGCGCAACCAGGCAGCGCAGACGTTACGACGCAGCGCAAAAACCCGCGTAGTTCGTGGTGATTCGGAGCATGTCACGAGTAAAATTTACCACAGCCGCCATGGTTCGGCCCCGGCCGGGTGTCAAACACCCGTTCGCGGCATTGATCTTTTTGTTCGCCGCTGTATTGAAGGCGTACATTTGATCCGTATGGCGGTGGCCGGCCACTCAACGGCCTCATTTGACCAGGAAACGGCAGCTAAAAGAGTTAAGGCGCGCGTCCTTTTGCGGTTTCGGACGTGATCGCCATTCGAGAAAGGGCTTTCCGCAATGAATTTCACCGATGTGGCCGCCCAGGCATGGCGGTGTGGGCGGGGTGTGACGGTGGCGGCTGCGGCCGCGGCTTTTGCCGCGACGGCGTTCGTTCCCGCAGCCCAGGCTCAGCAGCCGGCGGCGCCGGCCCAGCACCAGCCGAAGGCCAAGTCGAACGGCAAGGCGGCGCCGAAGGCAGCCCCCAAGGCTGAGCAGCCGGCGCAGCAGGCTCCGGCCGCGCAAGCGCAGCCGCAACAACCTCCGCAGCAGCAGGTGCAGTTGATCTATGCGCCGTGGACCAAGTTCTGTCTCAAGGGGCAGGATGCCAATGCCAAGCAGGTGTGTTTCACCGGCAAGGACGGTCGCATCGAGTCGGGACAGCCGGTGATCGCGGCCGTGATCATCGAGCCGGAAGGCGAGCCGAAGAAGATCCTTCGCGTCACGCTGCCGCTCGGCATGCAGCTGGTTCACGGCACGCGCATCATCATCGACAACAACGCGCCGATGCAGAGCCCCTACGTGATCTGCTTCGCGAACGGTTGCATGTCCGACTACGAAGTCACGCCGGATATGATCAATCACCTTAAAAAAGGGCAGAATCTGATCGTTCAGGCGATCAATTCCAACGGCGCGCCGCTGACGTTGCCGCTGCCGCTGGCGGAGTTCGCCAAGGCCTATGACGGTCCGCCGACCGATCCGAAGGTGTTCGAGGAAACCCAGAAGAAGCTGCAAGAGGAATTGCAGAAGCGGGCCGCGGAAGCGCGCGCCAAGCTGGAAGCACAGCAGCCGGCCGGTGCGGCCGCTGGTGCAGCGACCACGCCTCCTGCGACACCGCCAGCGGCGAAGCAGTAATCGCGCGGCGATCGTGACGACAAAAAGCGCTCCGCGAGGGGCGCTTTTTTCGTTCGGATTTCGGCTCGGGATTCTTGCGGCGGAATCGTGGCGCGGCAGGCGGTCGGCTCAAGCGAGCCGGATCAGTTCAGCCAGCCTCAGTTCAACGAGGTGTTGCGCGGGCGGTAGCCGCCGGCCTTGTCCTTGATGAAGATCTCGGCGACCTGCGAGTGCCGCACCGGCTCGCCGGATTCGTCCGGCAGCAGGTTCTGCTCGGAGACGTAGGCGACGTATTCCGACTCGGCGTTCTCGGCCAGCAGGTGGTAGAACGGCTGGTCCTTGCGCGGACGCACCTGCTCGGGGATCGCCAGCCACCATTCCTCGGTGTTGGCGAACTCCGGATCGATGTCGAAAATCACGCCCCGGAACGAGAAAATCCGGTGCTTGACGATCTGACCGATCTGAAATTTTGCGACCCGCATCTTTGTCATCCCCGTCGAATAGACCAGGATTGTGGCCGATGCTAGTGGTTCGATTCTAACATTTCGGCGGGTATCCTTGCAGGTCCAAGTCGTTCCGGGCGGGGCTACCGCGCGGTTCGCACCTCGATTCCGGCCCAAATCCCGCGGAAATCCGGTTTCATGATCGATATTCTCAATCTGGCGCTGCCGTACTTCGGTTTGATTTTCATCGGCTTCGCCTGCGGAAAATACCGTGGCCTGCCGGAATCCGGGCTCGCCTGGATGAATTTCTACGTCCTCTACGTGTCGCTGCCGGCGCTGTTCTTCCGCATCGTCTCGAAAACCCCGTTCGAGGAACTCAACAACCTGCCGTTCGTGGTGGCGACCACGCTGGGAACAGCGGGCGCGTTCACGCTGTCGCTGTTGATCGCACGGCTACTCGGGCGGTTGCCGTTGCGGCAGGCGGCGATGGCGGGACTCGCGGGCGGGTACGGCAACATCGGCTACATGGGGCCGGGTTTGGCGCTCGCGGTGTTCGGGCTAAAATCGGCGGTGCCGACCGCGCTGATTTTCTGCTTCGACAGCATCTTCCTGTTCACGGTAATCCCGGTCTTGATGGCGCTGACCGACGGCACGCGGCGGCCGCTGCTGCCGACGCTGTGGTTCGTGGTCAAGGAAATCGCGCTGCATCCGTTGATCGTCGCGGTGTATTGCGGCGTGCTCGCTGCTGCGCTGCATATCCAGATGCCGGTGGCGATCGACGGCGTGTTGCAGTTCCTGCAAAGCTCGGCCGCGCCGGTGGCGCTGTTCGTGCTCGGCGTCACGGTGGCGCTGCGGCCGTTCGGCCGGGTGCCGTGGGAACTGCCGGGGCTGATCGCGGTGAAGCTGGTGATTCACCCGATCCTGGTGCTTGGCCTGTTGTGGTGGTTCGGCCCGTTCACGATGGAGTGGGCGGCGACCGCCGTATTGATGGCCTCGCTGCCGCCGGCGCTTAACGTCTTCGTCATCGCGCGGCAGTACGACACCTGGACCGAAGCCGCGTCGGCAGCCGTGATGCTGGGCACGTTGGCCTCGGTGGTGACGCTGACCACCGTGATGTGGATGCTCAAGAGCGGGGCGCTGAGGTTTTGATTGCTATCGGTCATTGCGAGGAGCACTTGCGACGAAGCAATCCAGTCCTTGCTTCGTGGCTTTCTGGATTGCTTCGCTTCGCTCGCACTGACGACGTGGCTACGAGGATCGCCGCCACGACGGGCTCAGGCCTTCGCGCATGGCGAGGCGGCGCAGGGGGCCTATGGCGCTCAAGAGATGAAGTCCCGCCGCGCGGGCCATCTGCATCGGCAGGAAGTCGCTGAGCAGCGAGCGGTTGGCGAGATCGATCGCCATGGTGCGGCTGGCGATGTCGCTGCGGCGCTTGCGGTCGAAGCGCGCCAGCGTCGCGGGCGCGCCGGGATCTTCGCCGCGCGAAACAGCGTCCGCGACGATGTCGGCGATATCGGCGGCGTCGCGCAGGCCGAGATTGAGTCCCTGCGCGCCGATCGGCGGCAGCACATGTGCGGCTTCGCCGACCAGCACGACGCGATTGTCCGCGAACCGGCGCGGCTGCTCGATGGCGAGCGGAAACGAATGTCGTCCCGGTTCGACGCTGACGCGGCCGAGGATGGAATGCATCATCCGTTCGGCTTCGATCGACAGCGCGTCGTCGGACAGCGCCGTCAAGTGCGCGGCTTCATTCGGCGTCGAGACCCACACCACGCTGGAGCGATCGTCTTGCAACGGCACGAACACGCACGGCCCGCCGGTGGTGTGAAACTCGGTCGAGGTGTCGCGATGCGGCCGGCTGTGACGGATGTTGAAGGTCAGAGCGGTCTGGCGCAGCGGACGGCGATTGACCTCGATGCCGGCGGCCTCGCGGCAGATCGACTGGCGGCCATCGGCGCCCGCCGCGACGCGGCCGTGAATCAAAATGCCGTTGCGGGTGCGGACGATGACCTGATCGGTATCGATCTCGACGCCCTCGGCTTCGTCGTCATAGCGTGCGATGCGATCGATTTCGTCGACGCGTTGTTCGAGCGCCGCCACCAACCGGCGGTTCTCGATGTTGTAACCGAAGGCCTCGAGACCGATCTCGTCGGAGACAAAGCGCACTTCCGGCGCGCGGATCAGCCGCTCTGTGTTGTCGACCAGCCGCATCGTGCGCAGTGGCGTGGCGCTCTCCGCGCAGCGCCGCCAGACGTCGAGCCGCTCGAGAAAATCGATGGTGCCACCGAGCAGCGCCGTGGTGCGATTGTCCGGATACGCCTTGCGGGCCGCGATCAATGCTACCGCAATGTTGTTCTCCGCCAGCGCAATGGCGGTGGCAAGCCCGACCGGCCCGCCACCGATCACGATGGCGTCGTAAAGGATCGGATTTGTCGTCGTGGTATCCATATCGGGACAATCGGTATTCGATGACGAAAATGCAAGAGTGGCGGGAACAATTTGCTTATCAGATCGTCATGGCCGGAATAAATCCGGCCATGACGAAAACAGATGCTCCCTCGATGGTTGATAGTTCTCGCGCGGCGGATCGTCGCAAGGCGGGGGATGCAAACGGCGGGGAATCCTGTTAACAGCGTTTTTGCATGACGCAGGCGGACACCTCGCAGCAGCCCTCGAACGCAAGTCGCGCCGCGGCCTTCGGCGTTCACGTCTTCACGGCTCTGGGCGCCGGAATCGCGTTGATCGCGCTCTTGGAAGCGGTGCGCGAACATTGGGCCGCGATGTTCGGCTGGCTCGGCGCAGCCCTCATCATCGACGCCATCGACGGGCCGCTGGCGCGCCGCCTCAATGTGGTGGCGCTGCAACCGCGCTGGTCCGGCGACACGCTCGATCTCGTCGTCGATTTTCTCACTTATGTGTTCGTTCCGGCCTACGCCATCGCGGCGAGCCGGTTGCTGCCGCCGATCGCGGGGCCGCTGATCGGCGTCGGTATCGTCGTCGCCAGCGCGCTGTATTTCGCCGACCGGCGGATGAAGACCGACGATAATCACTTTCGCGGCTTTCCGGCGTTGTGGAATGCGGCGGCGTTTTATCTGTTCCTGTTGCAGCCCTCGCCATGGCTGGCGGCGCTGGCGATGGCCGCGCTGATCGTGCTGACATTCGCACCGATCCATGTGCTGCATCCGGTGCGCGTCGTGCGCTTCCGCAAGTTCAATCTCGTGCTGATGGCGATCTGGGCTGTGCTGACGATCTTCACCGTCGCGATGGATTTCAATGTCTCCATGCCGATCCGTGCAGCCTTGTGCGCGATCGGCCTCTATGTCGTTTTCGTTGATCCAGTCTTACGCCTGCTCGGGGTTGCCAAAGCATGATCGAACTTCTGACCAGCCCCGAAGCATGGGCCGCGCTGCTGACCTTGACCGCGCTGGAAATCGTCCTCGGCATCGACAACGTCATCTTCCTCTCGGTGCTGGTGTCGCGCATCCCCGAGCCGCAGGCGACGCGCGCGCGCCAACTCGGCCTGCTGCTGGCGCTGGTATTCCGCATCGCGCTGCTCAGCGTGCTGGTGTGGCTGATCGGCCTGACGCAGCCGGTGTTCAGCGCCTTCGGCATGGGATTTTCGTGGCGCGACATCATCCTGATCGGCGGTGGCCTGTTCCTGATCGCCAAGGCGACGCATGAGATTCACGGCGAGGTCGAGGCGCGCGAAGGCGGGGAGGCGGCGGCGCAAGGGCCGCAAAGGGCGTTCTTCTGGATCATCCTGCAAATCATCGTCGTCGATCTGGTGTTCTCGCTCGACTCCATCATCACCGCGATCGGCATGGCCAAGGACCTCGAGATCATGATCGCGGCGGTGATCATCGCCTGCATCGTGATGTACGTCTCGTCCGGCCCGGTGGCGCGCTTCGTCGCCGAGCATCCGACGACCAAGATGTTGGCGCTGGCGTTCCTGGTGCTGATCGGCGTGGCGCTGGTCGCCGACGGTTTCGAATTCCACATCCCGCGCGGCTACATCTACTTCGCCATCACCTTCTCGTTGGCAGTGGAGGTGTTCAATATCATGGCGCGGAAGAACCGGGGTCGTGCGTAGGGGCGGGCAACACGACAGCGACGGCCCGGCGCGAGCGGGGACTGATAACCACCGGACTCTCCACTCTTTCGTCATGCCCGGGCTTGTCCCGGGCATCCACGCCTTACTGAAATTCAAACAACCAAGACGTGGATGGCCGGGACAAGCCCGGCCATGACGGAATGGAGGGAATGCGGATCCCCGCGAGCGCGGGCATGACGCCGAGTTCGTTGAAGCTCCAAGTGCCACGTCCTAAGTTGACAACCTTCCCGCCTTGGCTATCGATAATTGCGTCGAAGGCAGGAGACGCAGTATGGCCAAAGCCGTTCGTGTGCATCAGGTGGGCGGGCCCGAAGCCCTCATCTATGAAAGCATCGACCTGCCGCCGCCAGGCGCGGGCGAGGTGCATATCCGCCAGCACGCCGTCGGCCTGAATTTCATAGACGTCTATTATCGCACCGGGCTCTACAAGGCGCCGTCGCTGCCGTTCATCGCCGGCAACGAAGCGGCGGGCGAGGTGGTGTCGGTTGGGCCGGGGGTGACGGAGTTTCACCCCGGCGACCGCGTCGCCTACTATTACAACCTCGGCGGTTACGCCACCGAGCGCAACATTCCCGCCGACAAGCTGGTGAGGCTGCCGGACCATATCACCTACGAGCAGGGCGCGGTGCTGATGCTCAAGGGGCTGACGGTGTGGTACCTGCTGCACAAGACCTTCAAGGTCGAGCCGGGCCATCGCGTGCTCATTCACGCCGCCGCCGGGGGCATCGGCCTGATCGCGTGCCAGTGGGCCAAGGCGCTCGGCGCCAATGTGATCGGCACCGTCGGCTCGAAGGCCAAGGCGGAGCTGGCGCTCGCCAACGGCTGCGATCATGTCATCCTCTACAACGAGGAAAATTTCGTCGAGCGCGTCAAGCAGATCAGCCGCAACGAGTTGTGCGACGTGGTCTATGACGGCGTCGGCAAGACCACGTTTCCCGGCTCGCTGTCGTGCCTCAAGCCGCGCGGATTGTTCGTGTCGTTCGGCAATGCATCGGGACCGGTGCCGCCGTTCGCGCTGGCTGAACTCAACAACCACGGTTCGCTGTTCGCGACGCGGCCGAAGCTCAACGATTATGTCGCCAAGCGCGCGGATCTGATCGAGGGCGCCGACACGCTGTTCGCGGCGGTGATCAGCGGCAAGCTGCACCTGCCGATCAACCACGCCTACGCGCTGAAAGACGCCGCGCAAGCGCACATCGATCTCGAAAGCCGCAAGACGACCGGGGCGTCGATCTTGAAGCCGTAGGGGCGTGTTTTGAAGCGTCTGCGTGGTGACGGGCGCTTGTCAAAATAGTCCACGTCGTCCCCGCGAAGGCCCCGTAACCCGTTCTTTCCCTCATGGCCGGGCTTGTCCCGGCCATCCACGTTCTTCATATCGGATATCTGCAAAGACGTGGATGGCCGGAATAAATCCGGCCCTGACGACGGAGAGGTCCCCGCCTTCGCGGGGACGACCAAATCGAGAAGTTGGTTTTCTCAAAACCCCGCGACGGTGCCGTGCAGGTCGTATTGGTCGGCGCGCTCGATCTTCGCGGTGACGATCTCGCCGACCCTGAGCGGCCGCCGGCTCGTCACGTAGACCGCGCCGTCGATCTCCGGTGCGTCGGCCTTCGAGCGGCCTTTCGCGACTGTCGGCCCGACTTCGTCGATGATGACCTGCTGCCGCGTGGCGACCTTCCGCTTCAAACGTCGCGCGGAAATCTTCTGCTGCCGCGCCATCAGCGCGTTCCAGCGTTCCTTCTTGATCTCGTCCGGCACCGGATTGTCGAGCGCGTTCGAAGTCGCGCCCGCGACCGGTTCGTACTTGAAGCAGCCGACGCGATCGATCTCGGCTTCCTCAAGCCAGTCGAGCAGGTAGGCGAAATCGCTTTCCGTTTCGCCGGGGAAACCGACGATGAAAGTCGAGCGCAGCGCGAGGTCCGGGCACTGCTCGCGCCACTTCTTGATGCGCGCCAGAGTCTTGTCCTGCGCCGCCGGACGCCGCATCGCCTTCAGCACCTCGGGGGCGGCGTGTTGGAACGGGATGTCGAGATAGGGCAGCACCTTGCCCTCGGTCATCAGGCCGATCACCTCGTCGACATGCGGATACGGATAGACGTATTGCAGCCGCACCCACGCGCCGAGATCGCCGAGTTCGCGCGCGAGGTCGAGGAATTTCGCGCGCACCTCGCGATCCTTCCACGGGCTCGCCGCGTACTTGATATCGACGCCGTAAGCGGACGTGTCCTGCGAGATCACCAGCAGTTCCTTGACGCCGGCGGCGACCAACTTCTCCGCCTCGCGCAGCACATCGTTCGCGGGCCGCGACACCAGGTCGCCGCGCAGCTTCGGGATGATGCAGAAGGTGCAGCGGTTGTTGCAGCCCTCGGAAATCTTCAGGTACGCGTAGTGGCGCGGCGTCAGCTTGACGCCCTGCGGCGGGATCAGGTCGAGGTGCGGATTGTGCAGCGGCGGCTTGGCGCGATGCACGGCATCGAGCACGCTTTCGTATTGCTGCGGCCCGGTGATCGACAGCACGTTGGGATAAGCCTGTTCGATCTGCTCCGGCTCCGCGCCCATGCAGCCGGTGACGATCACCTTGCCGTTCTCCGCCATCGCCTGACCGATAGCGCCGAGCGACTCTTCCTTGGCGCTGTCGAGGAAGCCGCAGGTGTTGACGATGACGAGATCGGCGCCGTCGTGCTTGCGCGCGAGTTCGTAGCCCTCGGCGCGCAGCCGGGTGATGATGCGCTCCGAATCCACCAGCGCCTTCGGGCAGCCGAGCGAAACGAAGCTGATTTTGGGGGCGGTGGCCTGGGTCATCGATGGTCCATGTCGTTGAAGCGCAGGAGCTAACCCCGTTGCGGCGGGCTGGCAAGCGGATGCGATGAGGATCGCTTGCCAAGACGACAGATTAAATATTAGGCAATTCTAAAATTGGCCAAAGATTCATCAGGTTGCACCTGCGAAATAAGCAGCTGAGCGGCTTGGTCGCCATCTGCCGTCAGTCGCCAAATCATCCTTAGTCCATTGAAATAGCTGACTATTGTGCTTCGCACAAGAGTTGGCACGGCGCTTGAATAGAGCACCTCGGCCGGCGGCGAAATGCCCCGGCCGCGTGGCGGCTCCGGCCGACGCGCCACCCCTGCAACCGGCGCGATGGGGCGCGCCCGATGGAGGTTTGCGATGGACTACAACAAGCCCGCCGATGTCGTCCGCACCATGGTCGATACCGCCGAGACAAAACTGGCGCTGGAGCCGCGGGACCTGCTGATCCGCGGCGCGCTGTCCGGCGCGCTGCTCGGCACCGCGACCAGCCTCGCGTTCGGCGCGGCGGCCACCACCGGACAACCCATCGTCGGCGCGGTGATCTTCCCGGTCTGCTTCGTGATGATCGTGCTGCTCGGGCTTGAACTCGTGACCGGCAGCTTCGCGCTGTTGCCGCTGGCGGCGCTCTCAGGCCGCGGAAGCTGGAGCAGCGTCGTCGCCAACTGGTCGTGGGTGTTTCTCGGCAACCTGCTCGGCAGCATCGCCTATGGCGCGCTGCTTGCCATCGCGCTCACCAACATGGGCACGGCCGCACCCGCTGGCGTCGCGGCGAAGATCATCGCCACGGCGGAAGCGAAGACCGTCGCCTACGAGGCGCTCGGCGTGGCCGGCATGGTCACGGTGTTCGTCAAGGCGATGCTGTGCAACTGGCTGGTCTGCCTCGGCGTGGTGATGGCGATGACATCGACGTCCACCATCGGCAAGATCGTCGGCGCGTGGCTGCCGATCACGACGTTCTTCGCGCAGGGCTTTGAGCATGCGGTGGTCAACATGTTCGTCATTCCCACCGGCATGCTGATGGGCGCGAAAGTCAGCGTCACCGAATGGTGGCTGTGGAATCAGATCCCCGTCACGCTCGGCAACATCGTCGGCGGCGCATTGTTCACCGGCATCGCGCTCTACGTCACCTACAAGCCCGCGCGACCGATGGCCCCGATGGCGTCGTCGTCGGTGCCGGCGGAATAGTGAAGGCGCAGGCGATCATGAAGATGGACCAGATGACGGCCGACTTCAGCGACGAACAGAAGCGTTACCTTGAAGGCTTCATGTCCGGCGTCAGCGCCGGGCGGCTTGGACGCAACGGCGGCGGGGCGGGGACCCCTGCCGCCGAGCCGGAACCGAGCGGGCCGGATGCCGCGCATCTGAAAGCGCAGGACCGTTTCCTGAAAGATGGCAAGAAGCTCTCCGACCCGGAGAAGTTCAAGCGCGAGCAGCATCCGTTCGATGCCTACGAGCGCCTGAAGGCGCAGGCGCGCGATAACGCCGCGCCGCCGCCGCCGGATAATTTTCGCTGGCGCTACTACGGCCTGTTTTACGTCGCGCCGGCGCAGAACTCCTTTATGTGCCGCTTGCGGATTCCCAACGGCATCCTGAAAGCACATCAGTTCGCGGGCACGGCCGATCTCGCCGAGCGTTACGGCGGCGGCTACGCCCACATCACCACGCGCGCCAATATCCAGATCCGCGAGATTGAACCGCGCAACACCGTGGCGATGATCGAGGGCATCACCGACATCGGCCTGTGCTCGCGCGGCTCCGGCGCCGACAACATCCGCAACGTCACCGGCACGCCGACGGCGGGCATCGATCCGCGCGAATTGCTCGACACGCGGCCTTACGCGCGCGAGTGGCACTTCCACATTCTCAACGATCGCTCGTTGATCGGCCTGCCGCGCAAGTTCAACGTCGCGTTCGACGGCGCTGGCACCATCCCGGTGCTGGAAGACACCAACGACATTGCGTTCTCCGCCGTCGAGGTGAAGGACGGTTTTGGCGTCGAACCCGGCATTTGGTTTCGCCTCGGGCTCGGGGGCATCACCGGGCACAAGGATTTCGCCCGCGATACCGGCGTGATCGTCAAGCCGGGTGAGGCGACCATGGTGGCGGACGCCATCGTGCGCGTGTTCATCGAGCATGGTGATCGCACCAATCGGCTCAAGGCGCGTCTGAAATACGTGCTCGACGCCATGGGCTTCGACGCGTTTCTGAAGGAGGTGGAGACGCGCTATGGCGCGCCGCTGACGCGGGTGCCAAGCGAGGCATTCGCGCCGCGTCCGGCCTTCGACCGCAGCGCGCATATCGGCGTGCATCCGCAGATGCAGGCGGGGCTGAACTGGATCGGCGTGGTGCTGCCGCTCGGCAAACTCACCTGCGATCAGATGCGCGGGCTCGCGAAAATCGCGCAGGATCTGGGCGATGGCGATATTCGCCTGACGGTGTGGCAGAACCTGCTGATCTCCGGCGTTGCCGACGCCGACGTTGCGCTGGCCACAGCGGCGATCGACGCGCTCGGCCTTGCGACGACCGCGTCGCCGATCCGTGCCGGGCTGGTCGCCTGCACCGGCAACGCGGGATGCAAGTTCGCGGCCTCCGACACCAAGCGCCACGGCGATGCGATTGCAACGTGGTGCGAGAGCCGCGTGTCGCTCGATACGCCGCTCAACATCCATCTCACCGGCTGCCACCATTCCTGCGCCCAGCACTATATCGGCGATCTCGGGCTGATCGGCGCCAAGGTTCCTGTCAATGACGAGGGCGATACCGTGCCCGGCTACCACTTCTTCGTCGGTGGCGGCTTCGGCGTGGAGGGCGGCATGGGCCGCGAATTCCGGGCCGATGTGAGAGCGGAGGACGCACCGGCCCTGGTCGAGGCCATCCTGCGCAGCTGGCAGACGCATCGCGCAACGCCGGAC
>JBQCHY010000018.1:0-3223 GCA_051954235.1 Xanthobacteraceae bacterium | reverse complement strand
GTGTGGCCGTTGGTTTGCCCCGCCCCCTCACCCGGCTGCTTCCCAGCCCACCTCTCCCCGGCGGGGAGAGGTGAAGGAGTCGCATTCGGCGCTTCGGCTTTTGCAACCGGGGCCGATGCTGCCGCGGCGCCTGCTCCCTCTCCCCCCTGGGGAGAGGATTGGGGTGAGGGGGCGCTTTTGGGTGCGGCACCGCCGCCGCTGGCCGCGGCCTCCACATCCTCGCCGTCGCTGGCAAGGATCGCGATTACGTCGTTGACCGGCACATCGGCCGTGCCTTCCGGAACTAAAATCTTCGCGATCGTACCCTCGTCGACGGCTTCGACTTCCATCGTCGCCTTGTCGGTCTCGATCTCGGCGATGACGTCGCCGGACTGGACCTTGTCGCCTTCCTTTTTAAGCCACTTGGCGAGGTTGCCCTTCTCCATCGTCGGCGACAGCGCGGGCATCAGAATGTTGATCGGCATGTGTCAGCCCTGCTCTCTCAGCGATAACAAACGGCTTTCGCCGCCTCGACCACTTCCGCCACCGAGGGCAGCGCCAGCTTTTCGAGATTGGCGGCGTAGGGCATCGGCACGTCCTTGCCCGAGACGCGCGCGACCGGCGCGTCGAGATAATCGAACGCGTGCTCCATCAACCGCGCCGCGACTTCCGCGCCGACACCGGACTGCTGCCAGCCCTCCTCAACCACCACCGCGCGTCCGGTCTTCTGCACCGACGCGACGAAGGTTTCGGTATCCATCGGCCGGATGGTCCGCAGATCGATCACCTCGGCCTCGATGCCTTCCTTCGCAAGTTCGTCGGCGGCCTTTAGCGCATAGCTCATGCCGTTCGACCACGAGATCAACGTGACGTGCTGGCCGGCGCGCGCGATCTTCGCCTTGCCAATCGGCACGATGAAATCCTCCAGCTTCGGCACTTCGCCGGTGTGTCCGTAGAGGATTTCGTTTTCGAGAAAGATCACCGGATTGGGATCGCGGATCGCGGCCTTGAGCAGGCCCTTGTAGTCAGCGGCAGTATAGGGCGCGATCACCTTGAGGCCGGGCACTTGCGAGTACCACGCCGCGTAGTCCTGGCTGTGCTGGGCGGCGACGCGCGCCGCGGCACCGTTCGGTCCGCGAAACACGATAGAGCACCCCATCTGTCCGCCGGACATATACAGCGTCTTGGCGGCCGAGTTGATGATCTGGTCGATCGCCTGCATGGCGAAGTTGAAGGTCATGAACTCGACGATCGGCTTCAGGCCCGCGAAGCCCGCACCGACGCCGACGCCGGCGAAACCGTGCTCGGTGATCGGCGTATCGATCACGCGGCGCGCGCCGAATTCCTGCAACAGGCCTTGCGTGACCTTGTACGCGCCCTGATATTCGGCGACCTCCTCACCCATGACGAAGACGTAGTCATCGCGGCGCATCTCCTCGGCCATCGCGTCGCGCAATGCCTCGCGAATGGTCATGGTCACCATCTCGGTGCCCGCCGGGATTTCCGGATCGGCCGGTGCGCTGGATGCCGGCGCTTGAGGGGCGGCCGATTTCTCCGGCGCGGGCGCGGACTTGGCTTCGGCAGGCACAGCCTCAGGTTTTGCTTCGGCCTTCGCCGGGGCTGGCGCCTTGTCGAGATCGGCGGCGCTCTCGCCATCGGCGAGAATGGTGGCGATCGGCGTATTGACCGCGACGTCCGCAGTGCCTTCGGGGATCAGAATCTTGCCGAGCGTCCCCTCGTCGGTCGCCTCGACTTCCATCGTCGCCTTGTCAGTCTCGATCTCGGCGATCACATCGCCGGATTTGATCGCCTCGCCCTCTTTCTTGAGCCACTTGGCGAGGTTGCCCTTTTCCATCGTCGGCGACAGCGCGGGCATCAGAATTTGAATCGGCATATTCGCTCCAGAACTTCCAGGGGCCGCGCTTAGCGATAGATGTCGGTGTAAAGCTCGGATGCGTCCGGCTCGGGATCGTTCAGGGCAAAGTCCGCCGACGCGTTGACGATCTCGCGCACCTCGGCATCGATCTGCTTCAAATCCTGCTCGCTGACCTTGGCGGCGAGAAGCCGATTGCGCACCTGCTCGATCGGATCGGAATCGTGGCGCACCTTGTCGACCTCTTCGCGGGTCCGGTACTTCGCCGGATCCGACATCGAATGGCCGCGATAGCGATACGTCTGCATTTCGAGGATGTAAGGGCCCTTGCCTTCGCGGCACCACTTCACGGCTTTCTCCGCAGCCGCCTTCACCGCACGCACGTCCATGCCGTCGACCTGTTCGCCGGGAATGTTGAACGACGCACCGCGCTTGGAAAAATCCTGCTGCGCCGAGGAGCGACTGACCGAGGTGCCCATGGCGTAGCGGTTGTTCTCGATGACGTAGATCACCGGGAGCTTCCACAGCTCCGCCATGTTGAAGCTCTCGTAGACCTGGCCCTGATTGGCGGCGCCGTCGCCGAAATACGCGACGCTGACATTGTCGTTACCGCGATAACGATTGGCGAATGCAAGCCCGGTGCCGAGCGACACCTGCGCGCCGACGATGCCGTGGCCGCCGTAGAAGTGCTTCTCCTTGCTGAACATGTGCATGGAGCCGCCCTTGCCCTTGGAGTAGCCGCCGCGACGTCCGGTCAATTCCGCCATCACGCCGTTGGCGTCCATGCCGGTTGCGAGCATATGGCCGTGATCACGGTAGCCGGTGATGACCTGGTCGCCGTACTTCAGCGCCATCTGCATGCCGACGACGATTGCTTCCTGACCGATGTAGAGATGACAGAAGCCGCCGATCGCACCCATGCCGTACAGTTGACCGGCCTTCTCCTCGAAACGCCGGATCAGCAGCATCTCGCGCAGCGCCGCAAGCTCCTGCTCCTTGGTGAACTCCAGACCGGATGAACGAGAGGACCCGTTCTTTGTTTCCTGCCCTGTTGATGCATTCTTCTTGGGTGCGGCCATAGCTCGTCCGAATAAGAGGGGCGATGATCCTCTCTACTCCAACTCAAACGGGCTTGAAAGCCAAGCGCGACGATCAATCACGTTGGATCAATGTCGCAGCGCAGCGAAACGACATTTTCGAAATTGAAACGCGCCGATTTTGAAATTTCATCACGATCGACGATCGCGCGTGACCGCAAATAACCGGCTGGTCGCAATTGTCGGCAGTAGCTGTCAGTTCGGTCGATTGATCTTCACGACCAGATCGCGCGGGTGCGCGTATTCAAGCTGATAGCGGACCCGCTCGTCGAGC
>JBQCHY010000017.1:0-19471 GCA_051954235.1 Xanthobacteraceae bacterium | reverse complement strand
TGCAAGCCGCGAAGGCTTTGTTATACGCTCCCCGCAACGCAAGCTTAGTTGCGGCTCTGTTCCCTGGTAGCTCAGTGGTAGAGCAACCGGCTGTTAACCGGTTGGTCGCTGGTTCGAATCCGGCCCGGGGAGCCATTTATTCCGAGCGCTTGGCGCTCCCCCCAAATCAGCAAAAATCGTCGCAGGTCCGCAACGCGCCGTCGCGTGTCCGAGCCTTTCGACCGAACCCTACACACGGCCCTTTGTCATTGCCTCCTCGGCCTTGGCTGCGTACCTTCGTTGCCAATCAAGCCAACGGCGAGGAGAACGCATGACAAGCAGGAGCGGCGGTTGTCTTTGTGGCGCGGTGCGATACGACCTGACCGCGGAGCCTGCGGTGCAGGCTGTGTGCCATTGCAAGAACTGTCAGAAGCAGGCGGGCACCGCCTTTTCGATGATCGTCGGCGTCCCGGAAGCCGCGATATCCATCACAGGCACGCCGACGACCTACCTCGATCACGGTGACAGCGGCAACGAAGTCCGTCGCGAGTTTTGCGGCAAGTGCGGTTCACCGCTCTTCAGCCGGGTCGCTGGGGCTTCAGGCCTGGTCTTCGTCAAGGCGGGCACGCTAGACGACACCACCGGCTTCACACCGGCGGTTCAGGTCTGGGCGAAGAGTCGGCAAGACTGGTTCGATCTCGGCAACATCCCGGCGTTCGAGACCAATCCGGTTGAAACGCAATAGCACCGTCGTAGCGACGTCAGCACTGTCGTAGCGACGTCCCCTCGCCTCGACGACAGCCGCTCTATTTGCCGCGCTTCACCGCATTCTTGATTCCGGAGATTTGCACCTTGGGCGGAGCGATGCCTCGGCCGCTCGTCCACGTCACGTTTTGATCCGAGCCGGCGACGTCGATTGCGGCAGGACCTTCAAGCGAAACCGCTACGGCGTTCTTGTTGCCCGTCACGTTCAGCGTGGCAGGGCCGTCGGCGCCGGGCTTGAGCGTTGACCGCACGTCGTTGTCAACCAGATCGACCTCGAGATGCTGCGCGGTTCCTCCGCTGACCTTGTGGGCCGATCCGGACACGAGGACCTTCTCGGCAGTTTCGAACGTCACCTTGTGCTTGGCTCCATAGACTTGAACGGTCTTGCACTGACCGGTCAGGGTGATCGTGTTGCCGACGCCGGAAATGCCCACATCGCTGGACGTGCAATGAATGTCGCGGCTGAGATCCGCGCCTTCGATATTGATCTCGTCGGCACGCACCACGCAGGCAAGGCTTGTGAGAAAGAATGTGCCAAGAACGATCGATTTGAGCACGGAGCCCCCTTCCAGATTCGATTGAATCACGACCATCGATCGAAGCAGGCGAAATGTGACGTGAGGGAGGCACCTGTGGAGCGCGTCAGCAGTGGTCCGGGTGCGGAGCTACCGCCCCAATTTCATGGACGTCTCCCGCCGCTCGCCGCTAGGATTGCAATCGAACGCACAGGGAGCACGCCATGAAGTTTGCCTGCACGATCACCCTCGCCGCGCTGATCGCGGCGTCTCGTTTTCGGCCGATGCGGCCGGCACACCGGAACAGCGTCGCGCCTGCCGTGCCGACGCCATGAAGTTCTGTCGCGAGTTCGTCCCCAACGTGCGCAAGATCACCGCCTGCATGGAACACAACATGCGGCGGCTGAGCCCGACCTGCCGTTCGCAGTTCAAGTAAGGCGCACGGGAACCGCCGGACGACGCGGGCGCGATCTTAACCACTCCTTAAAATGCATGGTTAGCGTTCGGTTAATCGATAGGAGAACTATCGCGCATACGGTATTCTACGAGCTGATCAACCTGGACTTGCTGCCGTGGACACCACCGTCATCGCGAAATCGGCGAAACTTGGCGACGACTGCGTGCGGGATATCCCGCGCCTTTTGACCAAGGAAGAAATCCGCGACCTGTCGCGGATCGACAGCCGGAAATTCACCCTCGCCATCATCGTCGAAGTTCTGACCATCGCCGCGGCGATCGCGATCAGCGAGACGTGGTGGAATCCGGTGATCTATTTGCTGGCGGTAATCGTGATCGGCTCACGGATCAACGGCCTCGGCGGCCTGATGCACGATGCCGCGCATTATCGCGGCTATACCAACCGCACCATCAACGACATCGTCGGCGAGATCATCGCGCTGCCGACGACGGCCTCGATGGCCGGCTATCGCAACAGCCATTTCGCGCATCATCGCGAACTCAACAGCGAACGCGATCCGGACTGGACCCGCAACATCGGGCTGGAGGAATTCGAATTCCCCAAGCCGCGTCCGGGCATGGTGAAATACATCCTGCAATATCTCACCGGCCTGAAGATCTGGTCGGCGGTCACCGGCTTCCACAAGAACAAGGAAACCCGCGACATTCCGGCGATCGTCGCGCGGTCGCGGCTGGTGTTCTTCGTCGCGCTGCTGGCGGCGTCGATCTGGTTCGGTTTCTGGAAGCAGTTGCTGCTGTACTGGATCGTGCCGGTGATGACGGTGTTCGTCGCGATCCGCTACGTCCGCAACGTCGCCGAGCATTACGCGGTCGAGCACGAGAACGTGCTCAACGAAAGCCGCACCGTGCTGGCGCCGTGGTGGCAGCTCTACCTGATCGCGCCGTGGGGCCTGAACTATCACCTCGAGCATCACCTGTTTCCGGGCGTGCCCTGCTTCCGTCTCGCCGAACTGCATCGCCTGCTGATGACGCGCGAGCCGTTCCCGCAACTCGCGCACGTCACCCATGGATATTTCGGCGGGCTGCTGCGCGACTGCGCCACCCTGCCCGATCCGCATCCGGCCGCGACCGCCAGCAAGGCGGTCCCGGCCGAATAGGCCTCGTTGCTTTGTCGCGGTCGTATTAGCGCAGCGAGATTGCCAGTCCGCTCAGGTCCGCATTGAGCATCAGCCCGGTCTGACGGCCGCTGAGTTGCAGCACCGCGCCCTTCTCGTTGGTCAGCACGATGGCCCGCGCGCCGACGCCGATCGCAGCCCCCGCTCCACCCGCGCCGTAAACGCCGGCGACATCAGACGGCCGACGAATATTGGTCACGCGGCCGGACAGGTTGGTCTGCGAGGCACCGAACACCAGGCCGGCATCGATCCCGCCGATCGACAGCGGATATTGCCGGCCGTGAAACGTCAGCGTGCCGCTGCCGCCCGACGCGCCGATGAACCAGCCGCCCTTGAGCACCGAAATGCGGATGGTGCCGCTATCGGCGTGCGCGACGCCCGCGACGCAAGCCCCCGCCATCGCCAGCAAACCGATCAAAACCGTCTTGATCCCAAACGCACGCATGGCCGCTTTCCCTCGTTGTGAATCTATCGAGCCAGCGTGGCAGAGTCCGGATCAAAGAAAAAGGGAGCTTGTGGTGCGTCCTTTACGGCACTGTTACGGCACGGTGGCGGAGACGATCCAGATGGCGCCGCCGAGCCAGACGCCGTCGCCCTTGGCGAACGGCTTCAGGTCATGCCGCACCGCCTCGACGGCCGCGGTCCTCGCCTCCGGCGCGGCTTCTTCCAGCGCGCGATTGGCGGGGCCGATGATCACCGCGGTCTCGACTGCGGATTCGAAGCCGCCACCCGCCGCGATATCCAGCGACAGGTCGTGCGGCGCGATGTGAATATCGGCAAAGCCCGCTTCGCGCAGGATTCGCTCCACACGGTCGGATGAGGCGAAAGCGAACGGCCCCGGGTCTTCCGGGCCGACCGGCGGCAGCCGAGGGACGTGCCGGTAGACCGCCTGCAACGGCACCATCAGCCACGGATTTTCCTTCGGTCCGCGCCAGCAGATGAAGGTCAGCCGCCCGCCACTCCGCAGTCCCTTGCGCAGGTTGGCGAAGGACCGCGCGGGCTCGGCGAAGAACATCACCCCGAAGCGCGACACCAGCAGGTCGGCCGCGCCCGCCTTGAACGGATAGGCGGTGGCGTCGGCGAGAGCGAACTCCACCGGCAGATTCGCTGGCGCGACCTCGCGCGCTCGCGCCAGCATCTGTTCGGAGATATCGACGCCGAGCACGTGCCCCGACGCTCCGACGCGCCGGCCGAAGGCAATCGAAGTATCACCGCAGCCGCAGCCGACGTCGATGACCCGCTCGCCGGATTGCGGCTTGGCGTGCTCGATCAGGAGTTCGGTGACCGGGATGAAGATCGTGTCCTGCACCGCCTGCTGGCTGGCCCAGCGCTGGCCGGCCCGGCCGTTCCAATAGGCCACCTGATCGGCATTGGCGGCGTCGCTTTGCAGTCGATCCATCGGTCTGTCCTCGTGTCGTTGGGCGACGATCTCGCCCGAAAATGCGGGTTCGCTACAATTTTAGCGGTTTCCGAAATCGGGAAACAAAACCTCTTTGCCATGGTGCCCTCAACAATGGGGGTTGTCATGAGCGAAGTCGAATTCGAGGAATTGCTGGAAAGCGTCCGGTCGTCGATGAATGTCATCGCTCAAGATGACCTTGGACAGGACGACTTGATGCAGGACGACTTCATGTGGGTGGACACCGAGCGTCCCCGCCATTCGTCCACCGGCGTCATCCGCGCGCTGTTCCCGCGGCCGGCCAACGACAACGACATTGCCTGGCCGCTCATTCCGTTCCCGGACGGATGGTGCGCTTCCTGCTGATGCTGAGCGCCCCAATCTAAAATCTGACAAAAGAAGAATAACGCATTGATTTATGTTAAATAAAATCAACGCGCATGCACCACCCGACCGCCGAAGCGAAACATCGCCTCTCATCCGAGGGCAATCGGGACGGCCGATCCGCGCGGCTATTTGCCGAGGATTTTCTCGGCGGCGTTGACGATGCTGATGGTCGGGTTGGCCGCGCAGTATTCGCCGAACTTCTTCGCGTTGCCGACGAAAACCTCGGTATCGATGATGGCGACATCGGAGTCGCCCTTGTACCATCCATCCAGCCAGGTCAGCACCATTGCGATGGTGTCCTTGTCGCTGTCGACGAATTGCTTGCAGCTCATCGTCGACAGATCCAGGACCGTCGCCCGCGCGGGCATTGCGGCCAGCGCGATTCCAAACCCGGCGAGTGACGCGAGATAGCCGATCCTATGCATGTGATTCCCCAAAACGCTGATACGCGGGAACCAGAGTAGCACGGGTTCCCGCATCCTATTCGGGGATAAACAAAAGATCAGAAAAATATAGAAGCCGCCCCTCATCACGGCGCGGCCGACCTCGCGTCGATGGTTCACGCCGCGAGCGGCAGCGTCTCAACCGGCTGATCGTCCCGAACGTCGTTCTGCTGCTTCACTTCGACCGGGATCGGATAAAAGTCCGTCGCCGGCGTCATCATCCCCCAGAACATCATGGTCGCCAGACGGCTGTAGGTCTCGGCGGCGGTAGCGGCGATCCAGAACGGGGAAGTCATCAGCATGGCAGTCTCCTTTTTTCCGGTTTGGAGCTTGCCGGATCGGGCTCGCCCAAACGTTGTTGAATGTCAAATTATCGAACGAATGCGCGAGCGCCGTGACGATTCGATGCCCGCCCAAAACCTAGGAAAGCGGAAATGCCGAAAACCCGGCCTCTCCACCGTCATCAAATTTTAACGCTTCATTAAGTATCTTGATGCGAGACTCAGTTTAAGCGAGCGAGGGCCGGATGTACGCCCAGCTCAAGTGGTCCGGAGCGAAAGCTTCGGGCCATTTTCTTTGAGAGCCTCTGCTCCTGATGCCTTGTGAAGTAAACGCGGAAGGAAGTGATGGAGGCCACGTCCGGAATTGAACCGGAGTAAACGGTTTTGCAGACCGCTGCGTAACCACTCCGCCACGTGGCCCCAACGGGGCGGATCAATACAGGCCATCAAGTCCTTATGCAACCCGGCCGCGGTGCAGTATCTGCACAGGGCTCCCACGATGGATGGCCGGCATTGCTTGTAAATTCGGTCAGCGTGCACGAGTCCTGAAGCGTTCTGTCGCAGAGGCAGAATGTCCCAACGAGAACCTTTCGCCGGGCCTGTAAACTGGAACTTCGGTTGCCGCACCTTTGCGGCGGCTGAATCTTCGAGCTGACCTGCCCCTGTCTCCATCGAGACGGGGGCATTTTTATCGGCGATAGGCAATTGATCGGCGCTCAGCGCGGCTTTTTCCTGCGGCGATAATCCCGCTTCGGCTTGGGACAGTCGGTGAGTTCCGGCATCGTCGCCTGCACCTCGCGATACTTGGCCAGCATCCGGTCGAAACTGGCGTTGAGCGCCGCCTCGATGTCGGGCCGTTTCTCCAGATCGGCGATCAGCATCCCGGCCGCCTCGATGGTGGACAATCCGTCGCGGCGCGGTTCCCGGCGCAACTTGCCGTAGCGCGAGGGACGCGGCGGATTGAGGATGACGCGCTGGCATTTCAGCATCCAGGCGTTGCGCCACCACAGCGCCTTGGCCTGACTCCAGGTGCCGTCGAGCACGATGACACCTTCGATATCCCGCAGGATGCCGCGCTGGTCGTCGGCCATGTCTCCCTTGCGGTCCAGCGCCACGACCACCCGGTCGGCGGTGAAATCGGCGGCCTTGGCGGAGCCCAGATAAAGCACCGCCCAACGTGACGGATCGACCTGCTGCCCCAGCAGTTTGTTGAGGCTCGGCCATGACAGGCCGACCTTCACCGCCGCATCCTCGAAATGCAGCGCCGCGAGCCGCGCCGTGCCAAGCGCCCTGTCCTGCTCCTGCGGATGTTGCAGGATCAGCAGCGACAACCGGTTCTCCACCGGCTCGACGCTGTCGCAGATGCAAAGCGGCTGCGGCTTGCGGCAGTGCTCGCATTCCGGGATGAGGTCGGGAATTTTCTCGGCGGGGCTGTCGGACATGCGGCTCGCTATACGCTGCGCGGCTTGCGGCAGCAACTACTCGGCGGGCGCGGCGGCTGGAACCGGTTCGCGCCTGCGGCGCAGGCGGTCCATCAGCAGATAAATCACCGGCGTCGTGTAGAGCGTCAGGATCTGCGACACGAACAGGCCGCCGATGATGGTGATGCCGAGCGGCCGCCGCAGTTCGGTGCCGGGGCCGGTGGCGAGCACCAGCGGGATGCCGGCGAACAGCGCCGCCATCGTCGTCATCAGGATCGGCCGGAAGCGCGCGATGCACGCCTCGAAGATCGCGTCGCGCGACGACAGCCCGCGATGCCGCTCCGCCTCCAGCGCGAAGTCCACCATCATGATGCCGTTCTTCTTGACGATGCCGATCAAGAGGATGATGCCGATGAAGGCAATGATGGTCAGCGGCGAATTGGTCAGTTGCAGCGCCAACAGCGCGCCGAGCCCACCCGCCGGCAAGGTCGAGATGATGGTCAGCGGGTGGATCAGGCTCTCGTAGAGCACGCCCAGGACGATATACATCGCGACCAGCGCCGCGAGGATCAGCAGCGGCTGGCGACTCGTGGTCTTCTGGAAATCGCCGGCGTTGCCTTCGAACCCCGCGCGGATGCCTTCCGGCATGTGCATCTCGGCGACCGCGCGCTGGATGTTGGCCGTCCCGACCTCGAGCGGCACGCCCGGCAGAAGGCCGAACGACACCGTGGTCGAAGGGAACGAACCGGTATGCTGGACCGCGAGCGGCGCGATCCCGCGCGAATAACTCACCACCGCCGACAGCGGCACCTGCGTATCGTTGGCGCCGGCGACATAGACATGGGCCAGGTCCGCCGGATCGGCCTGATACTGCGGCACGGTTTCCAATACGACCTTGTACTGGTTACGTTGGGTGTAGATCGTCGAGATCTGGCGCTGCGACAGCGCGTTGTTGAGCGCGTTATCGATGTCCTGCACCTGCACGCCGAGGCTCGCCGCCGCTTTGCGGTCGATCTTCAGATTGAGTTGCAGTCCGCCGGGATCGCGGTCGGCGGAGACGTCGGTGATGCCGTCCACCGTCTCCATGCGCTTGGCCACCAGCGGCGCCCAGGTCTGCAACAAATCGAGATCGGGACTGGTCAGCGTGTACTGATAGTTTGAATCGCTCTGGCGCCCGCCGGTGCGAATGTCCTGCGCGGGGAACATGAACAGCCGGATGCCGGGGATCGCGGTCAGCTTCGGACGCATCCGGTCGATCACGTTCTGCGTGGTGACGCCCGGCCGTTGTTCCGGTGGCTTGAGGCTGATGAACATGCGGCCACGGTTCTGCCCACCAAAGCCGCTGCTGCCGCCGACGCTGGAGCCGAGCGCCGCCACGGCGTCGTCCGCCATCACGATGCTGGCGATCTGCTCCTGCAATTCGCGCATCGCCTGGAACGACACGTCGGCCGAAGCGCGGGTCGAACCGATGATGAAACCGCTGTCGTCGCTCGGGAAATAGCCCTTCGGTGTTTTCACATAGAGCGTCATGGTCAGGGCGATAGTGGCGAAGAACACGATCATCGTCAGGATCGGGAAGCCGAGCACCATGCGCAGCGTCCGCTCGTAGAAACGCACGATCCGCGCCAATGTGCGTTCGACGATGCGATCGAACCAGGTTTCCCGATGCAGCGACGTCGGCTTGATGTAATGCGCACAAATCATCGGCGTGATGGTCAACGACACCACGGTCGAGACGGCGATGGCGAAGGTCAGCGTCAGCGAGAACTCGCGCAGCAGGCGGCCGACGATGCCGTCCATGAAGATCAGCGGCGTGAAGGCCGCGACCAGCGACAGGCTGATGGACAACACCGTGAAGCCGATCTGCTTCGCGCCTTCCAGCGCCGCCTGATACGGCGACAGTCCGCGTTCGAGATTGCGGTACATGTTCTCGATCATGACGATGGCGTCATCGACCACGAAGCCGATCGAGATCGCCAGCGCCATCAGCGACAGGTTGTCGATGGAGAAACCGGCGAGCCACATGCCGGCGCAGGTGCCGGCTAGCGCCAGCGGCACGGACACGCCGGCGGCGACCGTCGGCGTGATCCGCCGCAGGAACACGAACACTACCAGCATCACCAGCAGCGCGGTCGCGCCCAGCGTCCACTCCATGTCCTCGACGCTGGCGCGGATGGTGCCGGTGCGGTCGGTCAAAACCGATATCTCGACGCCCGCGGGAATCCATTGCTTGAGTTCGGGGATCAGCGCCTTGACCCGGTCCACGGTGTCGATGACGTTGGCGTCGCCCTGCTTGGTGATCAGCAGCAGCACCGCCGGCTGCTTGTTGAACCAGGCGATGGAGCGGCTGTTGCGCGTGGCGTCCTTGACCTCGGCGACGTCCGACAGCCGCAGGAAATTGCCGCTGGCGCTCTTGATAATGATGTCGCGATATTGCGCGGCCGTGCGCATCTGCGGATTGATCGACAGCGTTTCGGCTTGCCGTCCGCCCTCGAAGATGCCGACAGGGCCGAGCGGATTGGCGGCAACAATGGCGGCGCGCACGTCGTCAGTGGAAATCCCGGCATTGGACAACGCCACCGGATTGAGCGCGATCCGCACCGCCGGCTGATCGGCGCCACTGACGTTGACCTCGCCGACGCCGGGCACCTGCGAAATGCGCTGCGCGATCACGGTGTCGGCGACGTCATAGATGGCGCTCGACGAAATGGTTTTCGATGTCAGCGCCAGGATGAACACCGGCGCGGCCGCCGAATTGGCCTTGCGGAAGGTCGGCAGCGCCGGCAGGTCGGTCGGCAGGTCGGCGATCGAGGCGTTGATCGCCGCCTGCACGTCGCGCGCGGCGCGGTCGATGTCGCGGCCGATGGCGAACTGCAACTGGATGCTGGTGGCGCCGAGCGAACTCGACGAGGTGATCTGGTCGATGCCGGCAATTTCGCCGAGCCGCCGCTCCAGCGGCGCGGCGACCGTCGCCGCCATGATCGACGGATCGGCGCCGGGCCGCGAGGCCGAGACCCGGATCATCGGGAAGTCGACGTTGGGAACAGAGGCGACCGGAAGAAACTGGTAAGCCACCGCACCCAGCAGGAACAGGCCGATCGCCAGCAACGTGGTGCCGACCGGCCGCCTGATGAAGGGCTCGGACAGCGAGGCCATGTTACTGCATCCCCTCGGTGGCGCCGGCGACCGGCGGATGCTGGGGTTCGACCGGCGGCACCGCCTTCTCGATCCGGCGATTGAGGCGGTCGAGCGCAAGGTAGATCACCGGCGTGGTGTAGAGCGTCAGCAACTGGCTCAACAGCAGGCCGCCGATGATGGAGACGCCGAGCGGAAAGCGCAGCTCCGCCCCGGTGCCGCTCTCCAGCGCCAGCGGCAGCGCGCCGAACAGCGCGGCCAGCGTCGTCATCATGATCGGCCGGAATCGCAGCAGGCACGCCTGCACGATGGCGTCGTAGGAGGTCATGCCCTGATGGCGTTCGGCTTCCAGCGCGAAGTCGATCATCATGATGGCGTTCTTCTTGACGATGCCCATCAACAGGATGATGCCGATCAAGCCGATCACCGACAGGTCCTCGCCGCACAGCATCAACGCGAGGATCGCGCCGACGCCGGCGGACGGCAGCGTCGAGAGAATGGTGATCGGATGGATGTAGCTCTCGTAGAGCACGCCCAACACGATGTAGATGGTGATGATGGCGGCGAGGATCAGCCACGGCTGCCCCGCGAGCGAGCGCGAGAACTCGGCGGCATCGCCGGAGAACAACCCGACGATGTTGTTCGGCATCCCGATCTGTTTCTCGATGGTCTTGACCGCCTTCACCGCATCGCCCAGCGCCTCGCCCGGCCCAAGGTTGAAGCTGAGCGTGACCGCCGGGAACTGCGCTTGGTGGGAGATCACCAGCGGCGCGGTGGTGCGCTTCAAGGTGGCGATGGCCGACAACGGCACCTGCGCGCCGGCCGCGCCCGGCACGTACAGTTTCGAGAGCACCGTGGGATCGCGCTGGTCCTCCGGCAGCGCTTCCAGCACGACGCGATACTGGTTGGCCTGTCCGTAGATGGTGGAAATCTGCCGCTGCGCGAAGGCGTCGTTCAGCGTATCGGTTACTGCCTGCAACGACACGCCCAGCTGTCCGGCGCGGGTGCGATCGATGTCGAGCGCGGCGCGCAAGCCGCCTTCCTGCGCTTCCGACGACACGTCGCGGAACAACGGATCGCGGCGCAACTCCTGCACCAGCCGGTTGGCCCACTGGTTGACTTCGGCGGCATCGGTCGCGGTCAGCGTGTATTGATACTGCGAGCGGCTCGCCTGCGTGCCGATCTGGATATCCTGCACCGGCTGGAAATACACCGTCATGCCGGGAATGGTCGCGACGCGGCCCTTCAGTCGCTCGACGATTTCTTCGACGCCCGCCTTGCGCTCGTTGCGCGGCTTCAGCGACAGCACCAGCCGGCCGACATTGGTGGTGGGATTGACGGTGCCCGCGCCGATCACCGAGATCACACCGGTGACGTCCGGGTCCGCCTTGATGGCGTTGGCGACCTCGGTCTGCCGATTTTGCATCTCGACGAACGACACGTCGGGACCGGCCTGCGTCACCGCCGTGATCGAGGACGTGTCTTGCAACGGCAGGAAACCCTTCGGCGCGATCACGTAGAGCGCCAAGGTCGCGACGATCGTGGCGAAGGTGACGACCAGCGTGGCGCGCTGATGCCGCAGCACCCACAACAGCGTGCGGTGATACGCTTCCACCATCCTGTCGATGCCGCGGCTCACCAGCGCTAGTCCCGGCACCGGCCGCTCCTCGCCGGCGTGCTTGAGCAGCCGCGAGCACATCATCGGCGTCAATGTCAGCGACACCACCGCCGATGTGACCACCGCGATCGTCAGCGTCAGTGCGAACTCGCGGAACATGCGTCCGACGAGCCCCGACATGAACAGCAGCGGGATGAACACCGCGATCAACGACAGCGTCAGCGAAATCACCGTGAAGCCGATTTCGCGCGCGCCGGACAGCGCCGCTTCCAGCGCGTTCTCGCCGTTCTCCATATGGCGGACGATGTTCTCGATCATCACGATTGCGTCGTCGACCACGAAGCCGGTGCCGATGGTCAGCGCCATCAACGAAAGATTGTCGAGGCTGAAGCCGGCGAAATACATGATGCCGAAACTGGTGATCAGCGACAGCGGCAGCGCGACGCCGGCGATGATCGTCGCCCGCATCGAGCGCAGGAACAACAGCACCACCAGCGTCACCAGGATGACGCTCAGGATCAGCGTGAATTGCACGTCATGCACCGAGGCGCGGATGGTGACGGTGCGGTCGCTGACGATGGTGAGCTTGACGCCCGCCGGGATCGCCTGTTGCAGTTTCGGGATCTGCGCCTGGATCTGGTTGACGACATCGATGACGTTGGCGCCCGGCTGGCGCTGGATGTCGATGATGACGGCGGGCGTGCCTTGATACCAGCCGGCGGTGCGATCGTTCTCCAGTCCGTCGACGATGCGGGCGACGTCGCCGATGGTGACCGGCGCGCCGTTGCGATAGGCGATGATGATCGGCCTGTAGGCGTCGGCGGCGGTGATCTGGTCGTTGGCGGCGATGGTATAGGCCTGCTGCGCGCCGTCGAGCGATCCTTTCGGCCCTGACACGTTGGCGTTGGCGATGGCCGCGCGCAGGTCCTCCATGGCGATCCCGTAGGACGCCAGCCGCGACAGATCCGCCTGCACCCGCACCGCAGGTTTCAGGCCGCCGAGCACGGAGACGCGACCGACACCGGTGAGTTGGCTGAGCCGTTGCGTCAGCAGCGTGTCGGCGAGATCGCTCATCGCGCGCAGCGAGATGGTCGGCGAGGTCAGCGCCAGCGTCATCACCGGCGCGTCCGCCGGATTCACCTTGGCGTAGGTCGGCGGATACGGCAGGTTCTTCGGCAGCACGCCGGCGGCGGCATTGATCGCGGCCTGCACGTCCTGCGTCGCACCGTCGATATCGCGGTTGAGGTCGAACTGAAGCGATATCTGACTGACGCCGAAGGAACTGTCCGACGTCATCGCGGTCAGCGCAGGAATCTGCCCCAACTGCCGTTCCAGCGGCGCGGTGAGCAGCGACGCCACCACCTCGGGGCCGGCGCCCGGCAGCCGGGTCGTCACCTGCACCGTTGGGAAATCGACCTGCGGCAGCGCCGACACCGGCATCGCCCAATAGCCGAGCGCGCCGCCGATCATCAGCGCGATGCCGAGCAACGAGGTCGCGATGGGGCGACGGATGAATGGTTCGGAAACGCTCATCGCTGCGCACTCAATGCTGCACGTCCAAATATCAAGGCGGCCGATGCAGCTTTACTGCTGCGCCTTGCCCTCGTTCTTGCCGCCGTTCGCGGGCTGGGCCTTCTCGGCCCCGTTGTCCTGCCCCTTCGCGCGATCACCGGAGCGGCCCTTCTTCTCGCCGGCATGTTCGCCCTGCCCGCGCTGGCCCTTTTCGCCGCGGCGCTCGCGCTTGCGCGGCGCGAGGTCGGGCGTGATGGTCTGATCGCCGCTGCCGACGCTGACCTTGGCGCCGTCGGCCAGATTGGCAAAGCCGGTGGTCACCACGCGGTCGGATGCATCGAGACCCTTGGCGATCACCGCGTCTTTTTCGTTCTGCTGCGTCACCGTGATCGGCCGCGCGTGTACGATGTCGCCCTCGCCGATCACGTAGCTGAAGGTCCCGGCCGGGCCGCGCTGTACGGCCGATGTCGGAATGACGAGCGCCTGGTTCAGCGTTTCAACCTTGAGCCGGACGCTGACGAACTGTCCCGGCCAGAGCTGGTAATTCGGATTGGGAAACTCCGCTTTCAGCTTCACCGTGCCGGTGGTCTGGTCGACCTGATTGTCGAGGCCCTTCAGCGTGCCGGTATCGACAATGGTTTTGCCGTCATTGCCAAACACCTCGACGACGAGCGGCCCCTTGGCGAAGGCGGCGTTGACGCGGACGATCTGCTGCTGCGGCAGGCTGAACCACACCGCGATCGGCTGCAATTGGGTGATGACGACGAGGCCGGTGGCGTCGGACGCGTGAATGATATTGCCCTGATCGATCTGGCGCAGGCCGGCGCGCCCCGCGATCGGCGCGACGATCTTGGTGTAGCCCAGCGTGGCCTGGGCGTTGTCGATCGCTGCCTGATCGGAGCGCGTCAGCGCTTCGAGTTGGGCAACAGTCGCCTTCTGGGTGTCGGCCTGCTGCTTGGAGCCGGCGTTGGACGCGGCCAGTTGCTGATAGCGCGTCAGATCGATGCGTGCGTTGGCGAGTTGCGCCTCGTCCTGCGCCTTCTTGGCGACGGCCTGATCGTACTGTGCCTGATAGATCGCCGGATCGATCTCGGCGAGCACATCGCCCTTCTTGACGTCCTGCCCTTCGGTGAAGTTGACGCTGAGCAGCTTGCCGTCGACCTGCGCTCGCACCGTCACGGTGTTGAGCGCGCGCACGGTGCCGACGCCGTCGAGATAGACCGGGACATCCTCGGTACGGGGCGCAGCCGCCAGCACCGGCACGACCGCACTGGCCGGCATCTGGAAGCGCCCGGTGCGGACGGGCTGCTTGGTCTGGAACGCGCTCCAGCCGATATATCCCAACCCGCCGAGGATGAGCAGCGTCACCAGCGTTGGCACGATGCGCCGCCGCTTGCGAGCCGGCGGCGTTGTCGACGCGCCGGTCGCGCTTCCCGTTTCCTGATCGGGCTTAAAGAGCATTGGTCGTCCCTGCTGCTGTCGGTCCCCAGCCGCCGCCGAGCGCCTGATAGAGGCTGACGATGGCCAGCAAGCGCGCCAACTGGGCCTGCGACAGCGAATCCTCAGCCTGAAATAACGTCAATTGCGTGTTGAGCACGGTGACGATGTCCGCCGTCCCGGCCCGGAGTTGCTGCTCGGCGAGCTGAAACGCCCGGCGCGATGCGGCCACCACCTCGCGCTGCAGGCGCAGCCTTGCGCTGGTCTGCTTCACCGCCACCAGCGCGTTGTCGACGTCGGCGAACGCCGACACCACGGTCTTGCGGTAGGTTTGCAGCAACTCGTCTTGCTGCGCCTTGGTCAGATCGAAATTGCCGCGAATGCGCCCGCCGTCGAAGATCGGCTGGGTCAGTCCGGCGGCGAGGCTGAAGAACGCTGCCTGCGGCGTGAACAGCGTCGCCAGTGCGGCGCTCTGAAAACCGCCCTGCCCGGTGAGCTGGATGCTCGGGAAGAACTGCGCGCGGGCGCTGCCGACATTGGCGGTCGCCGCCGCGAGGTTGGCTTCCTGACGGCGAATGTCGGGGCGCTGGATCAGCAATTCCGACGGTAGCCCGGGCGTCACACGCGGCGCGGCGATGCTGTTGAGCGATCCGCCGGCCACCTTGATCATTTCCGGAGGGCGTCCCACCAAGGTCGCCAGCGCATGAGCATTCTGCGCCAGTGTCTGCCGCAGCGGCGGCACAGCGGCGCGCTGATTGGCAAGCACGCTCTGCTGCTGGGCCACATCGAGATCGGTGCCGGTGCCCGCGCTCAGCCGCTGCTTGATGGCCTCGAGAATGCGCTCGGCGCTGGCGATGTTGCGGTTGGCGGTGCGGATACGATCCTGCGCCGCCAGTACCTGGAAATAGGCGTTGGCGACGGCGGCCATCGTTGTCAGCGCCACCACGTCGCGATCGAAGCGACTGGCGGTGGCGGTCTCGCTGGCGGCAAGCGCCGCGTCGCGGTTCTTTCCCCAGAAGTCGATCTCGTAGCTGGCCGAGAGCGACGACGAGAAGTTGGTGGTCTCATGGCCGCTGTTGGTGAGACCGCTCGAACTCGACCCCGAGGATTTCGAGCGGCTGGCCTGATCGCCGGCATTCAGTGTCGGAAGCAGCGCCGCGCCGGTGATCCGCGCCTGCGCATCGGCCTGGACGATGCGCGCCACCGCCGCCGCGATATCGAGGTTGACGGTCTGCGCCTCCTCCATCAGCGAGGTCAGCTCACGCGATTTGAAGCCGCGCCACCAGTCGATCTGCGGCGTTGCAGCCGTGGCGTTGGCCCGGCCGGCATCCTTGTACGCGGCCGGAACCTGCAACGCCGGATCGGGAATATCGGTCGTGAGAATGCAGCCGGACAGGCCGAGCGCGACGGATACCGCCGCCAATGCCCGCATTGCGGCGCGCGTCACCTGAGGCTGCACGGAACTGCTCACATCGCGCCCCGGCGGCCTTGTCGCTCCGACAAGGTCGATGGGCCGGTGCACACCCCACGGTGCCCGACGGCGATCGGCGGTACCACGCTCAACTGACGAATCCCTGTTGCCCAGACTCGGTCATTTTAGCGGCCCGCGTCGACAGCGGACAGGCCCGCGCGTCCTTTCCAACCTCATATTGCTTCGAATTAATCCAGGGATGTCAAAGCCGCCACAGTGCGAATAAGGCCCGCTTTCATTGACGAAGTCGGACACCAGCCCGCTCCCGCACCATGTCGCTTGCGAAGATTTCATGTTGATGAAGCTTTGTTCATCCGGATTTTCCGGCTTCGGAGCGGTTGGATCGCGCGGAGATCGAGACATCGACGGCGGGAATGACGATCTTTCCCGTTCATCCGCTTTCGAAGAAGATTCCCCTAGCATCGCAGGAAAATGCGGAAGATACGCCGCGCCCGCTTTGCTTGTGCGCCCCTGCCCGCTGGACTACGTTGGAACAATCATCCGCAACTCGCTGCAAGAACCGACATTCCATGAAAATCAACAATGACGTGGTCGATGCCATCGGCCATACGCCGCTCATCAGGCTCAATCACGCATCGGAGGCGACCGGCTGCACCATTCTCGGCAAGGCCGAGTTCATGAATCCCGGCCAATCGGTGAAGGACCGCGCCGCCTTGTTCATCATCCGCGACGCCGTCAAGCGCGGCCAGTTGCGGCCCGGCGGCACCGTGGTGGAAGGCACCGCCGGCAACACCGGCATCGGGCTGGCGCTGGTGGCGAATGCGCTCGGCTTCCGCACCGTGATCGTGATCCCGCAGACCCAGAGCCAGGAAAAGAAGGACATGCTGCGGCTGTGCGGCGCGCAGTTGATCGAGGTTCCGGCGGTGCCCTACGCCAACCCGAACAACTATGTGAAGCTGTCGGGCCGCCTCGCCCAGCAACTCGCCGCCACCGAGCCGAACGGCGCGATCTGGGCCAACCAGTTCGACAACGTCGCCAACCGGCAGGCCCATGTCGAGACCACCGCACCGGAAATCTGGGAGCAGACGGCCGGCAAGGTCGACGGCTTCGTCGCCTCGGTCGGCTCCGGCGGCACGCTCGCCGGCGTCTCGATGGGGCTGAAGAAATTCAACCCGAAGATTCAGATTTACCTCGCCGACCCGATGGGCTCGGCACTGTACAACTACTACACCAAGGGCGAGTTGAAGGCGGAAGGCTCCTCCATTACCGAAGGCATCGGCCAGGGCCGCGTCACCGCCAACCTGGAAGGCGCCACCATCGACGGCGCGTTCCAGATCACCGACGAGGAAGCGGTGCCGATCATCTTCGACCTGCTCGAGCATGAGGGCCTGTGCCTCGGTGGCTCCACCGGCATCAACGTCGCCGGCGCGATCCGGCTGGCGAAGAATCTCGGCCCCGGCCACACCATCGTGACCATCCTGTGCGACTACGGCACGCGCTATCAGTCGAAGCTGTTCAATCCCGACTTCATGCGCACGAAGAACCTGCCGGTGCCGGAATGGCTGGAAGCCAAGCCAAATATCGCGGTGCCGTTCGAGAAAGTGTGAGCGGAGATTTACCCGACGCACCGATTTTCAATACGAACAACGTCGTCCCCGCGCAGGCGGGGACCCATACGCCGCAGCGGTTCGGCTCAATCACTTAAGGCGAATTCATTCCAAATAGCGGACGCCAGGGGTTAAGGATCCCCGCCTGCGCGGGGACGACGCCGCGTGTGTTGATCTTGCCTGCATCATTTTCAGTGAAGCTCTTAGGATAACGCTGTCGCCCTCAGCGCAAAATTTGACTGAGAAACAGCTTCGTCCGCGCGTGTTGCGGGTTGGCGAAGAAGTTGGCCGGCGTGTTGGCCTCGATGATCTGGCCCGCGTCCATGAACACGACGCGGTCGGCGACCTCACGGGCAAAGCCCATTTCGTGCGTCACCACCAGCATGGTCATGCCTTCCTTCGCCAGATCGACCATGGTGTCGAGCACTTCCTTGACCATTTCCGGATCGAGCGCCGAGGTCGGCTCGTCGAACAGCATCACCTTGGGGTTCATGGTGAGCGCGCGTGCGATGGCGACGCGCTGCTGCTGGCCGCCGGAGAGTTGCCCCGGATAATTCTTCGCCTTGTCGGGGATGCGCACGCGTTCGAGATATTTCATCGCGGTCGCCTCCGCTTCCCTCTGCGGAATGTGGCGCACCCAGATCGGCGCCAGCGTGCAGTTCTCCAGCACGGTCAGGTGTGGAAAGAGGTTGAAGTTCTGGAACACCATGCCGACCTCGCGCCGCACCTCATGGACGCGGCGCAGGTTGGGGCCAAGCTCGATGTCGTCGACGACGATCTTGCCTTCCTGAAATTCTTCCAGCGCGTTGACGCAGCGGATCAAGGTCGATTTGACCGACCCCCACGGGCCGCAGATCACGATGCGCTCGCCGCGCCCGACATCGAGATCGATATCGCGCAGGACGTGAAAATCGCCGTACCACTTGTTGAGGCCCGCGACGGTGACGATGGGGCTGCCTGCCATGGAAACCTCTTTATAGCGATAGCGTTTCAAGCGAAGTGGAAACCGGTTCGCGTGAAGAAAACGCGTCAAACAAGACTCTAATGCCGGCGATGCGCGTTGAGACGGCGTTCGACGAACAACGAATAGCGCGACATCGCGAAACAGCCGACGAAGTAGATCAAACCGGTGAAGGCAAAGCCCGTGAACAATGTGGTCGGGCTCGCCCAGGCCGGATCGGCGAAGGCCGCGCGCAGGATGCCGAGCAGATCGAACAGCGCCACGATCGACACCAGTGACGTGTCTTTGAACAAGGCGATGAAGCTGTTCACCAGGCCCGGAATGACATGACGCAGCGCCTGCGGCAGCACGATCAGCCGCGTCGTCTTCCAGTACGACAGGCCGAGCGCGTGCGCGGCCTCCTCCTGCCCGCGCGGAATTGCCTGCAAACCGCCACGAATGACCTCCGCATTGTATGCGCCGGCGAACAACGCGATGCCGATCAACACGCGCATCAGTCCGTCGACGGTAAAGTGGCCCGGCAAAAACAGCGGCAGCATGTAGGTGGCGAAGAACAGCACGGTGATCAGCGGCACGCCGCGCCAGAATTCGATGAAGCCGACCGAGAACAGCCGGATCAGCGGTATGGTCGAGCGGCGGCCGAGCGCCAGCGCGATACCGACCGGCATCGACGCGACGATGCCGGTGACCGAGATCACCAGCGTCACCAGCAGTCCGCCCCAGAGCCTTGTGTCGACGATCGGCAGCCCGCCGCGATCGAGCCCCATCGCCGCGATCACGAGTGCGATGCAAGCAAAGGTGACGAGGCTTGCCAGCAGCGCACGCGATCCGGTCCGGAGGCCGCCGCCGAGATAGAAGGCGAGCGCTGAGACGGCGGCCGCAGTGACTGCAACATCTGCCCATACCGGCTGGGCCGAGGCCTGGAGCTGATCACGCAGCCAGGTGAGCGGCCAGATCGCAATCGAGATTGCCGTGCCGATCAGGACC
>JBQCHY010000016.1:0-40086 GCA_051954235.1 Xanthobacteraceae bacterium | reverse complement strand
GTCCGCGGTGGGGGGGTCCCCAATCTTTTGTTTTTTTTTGGGTTGTTTGGTTTTGGTGTTGTGTTTGGGGGTTTGGGGTTCTGGGGGTGTTGGGGGGGCGGGGGCCCCGGCGGGGGGGGGCACGACGGAGGGAAGGTTCTGGCGAGGTCAGCAGCGCCGGGCGACTTACTGCGCGATCGTCGCCTGGATCAGCTTGATGGCGTCCTCGCTGTCCCATTCGGCGGGGCCGGCCATGTTGCCGATCTGACAGCCCTTGCCGTCGATCAGCACCGAGGTCGGCATGCCGAGCGCGAGGCCGATGCTCTTGAGGTCCTGGAACACCTTGGCCTTGGCGTCGCTGAAATTGCCGAGCCGGGTCAGGTTGGCGTCTTTCAGGAAGGCTTTCGGCTTTTCGAGGTCGCGGGTGTCGATATTGACGGCGACCACGTGGAACTTGTCGCCGCCGAGCTTGGCCTCCAGCCGCCCCAGCGCCGGCATTTCCTTACGGCAGGGTACGCACCATGTCGCCCACAGGTTGAGCAGCACGGTCTTGCCGCGCCAGTCGGAGAGCTTTTTCGGGTTGCCCTGGCCGTCGTCGAAAGCCAGATCGGGCATCTTCATCGGCTTCTGAACCACGGTCAGTGCCGCCACCTCGCCGGTCGCCAAGGGCGCGACTTTCTTCGCCACTGTCATTGCGGGCGCGCAGTCCGGGTCGCCGCCGGCCTTCTGCTGCATGGCGCTCCATTGGGTGACGATGCCGTAACCGACGATAGCGCCGGCCGCGATGGCGCTGAGCAGCAGCGGCAGGCGGCGGGCGGGGCGGGCAAGCGGATTGTCAGGCATATCGTTTGTCATCCGGGGTGAGATGCGGTTATGCAGGGGCTTATACGGGAAACCGGTCGCAATGCGGAATCGCCGATTCCGCCTGCGTCGGACAAATCGAGCGGAATAGCATGAGCAACAAGATGTGGGGCGGCAGGTTCGAGGACGGACCCGACGCGATCATGGAGGAAATCAACGTCTCCATCGACGTCGATCGCCACCTTTACGCGCAGGATATCGCCGCATCCAAGGCGCACGCCGCCATGCTTGCCGCGCGGGGCATTATCACCGCGAGTGATGCAAAAAACATCGCCAAAGGTCTAGACACGATTTTGTCAGAGATCGCGGCGGACAAATTCACCTTCAAGCGCGCGCTGGAAGACATTCACATGAATGTCGAGAGCCGGTTGAGCGAATTGATCGGCCCGGCGGCGGGGCGGTTGCATACCGCGCGCTCGCGCAACGATCAGGTGGCGACCGATTTCCGGCTGTTCGTGCGTGACACCATCGACGCCATCGACGCGGCCTTGGCCGGCTTGCAGCAGGCGCTGGCGGAGCGCGCGCTCGAACACGCCGACACCGTGATGCCGGGCTTCACGCATTTGCAGACGGCGCAGCCGGTGACATTCGGTCATCACCTTCTCGCCTATGTCGAGATGACGGCGCGCGATCGCGGCCGTTTCAGCGACGCGCGCAAGCGGCTCAACGAAAGCCCGCTCGGCGCGGCGGCGCTGGCCGGCACCTCGTTCCCGATCGATCGTCACGCCACCGCCAAGGCGCTCGGCTTCGATCGCCCGATGGCCAATTCGCTCGATGCGGTGTCGGATCGCGATTTTGTGCTGGAGACGCTCGCGGCGTCTTCGATCGCGTCGGTGCATCTGTCGCGCATCGCCGAGGAGATCGTGATCTGGACTTCGCCGCTGGTCGGCCTGGTGCGGCTCTCCGACAAGTTCACCAGCGGCTCGTCGATCATGCCGCAGAAGCGTAATCCCGACGCCGCCGAACTGGTGCGCGCCAAGACCGGCCGTGTCATCGGTTCGCTCAACGCACTGCTGATCGTGATGAAGGGGCTTCCGCTCGCCTATCAGAAGGACATGCAGGAAGACAAGGAAGGCGCGATGGAAGGATTCGCGGCGATCTCGCTGGCGATCCGCGCCATCGCCGGCATGGTGCGCGACCTCGTGCCCGACGAGGCGCGCATGAAGCTCGCGGCGGGTGAAGGCTACGCCACCGCGACCGATCTCGCCGACTGGCTGGTGCGCACCCTGAAGATGCCGTTCCGCGACGCGCATCACGTCACCGGGCGCATCGTCGGCATGGCCTCCAAACAAGGGGTGGCGCTGCACGAACTGCCGCTGAAGGAGATGCAGGCAGTCGAGCCGAAGATCACGGCCGCGGTGCTGGACGTGCTCTCGGTGGAAGCCTCGGTGAAAAGCCGCACGAGTTTTGGCGGCACCGCGCCGAAGAACGTCCGGGCGCAGGCCAAGGCCTGGCTCAAACGTTTGGAAAAAGAGCAAAAATCGGGCCGTGCGCGGTAATTCGGTGAAATTTCCCGCTGTGGCGGGGCTCGCCAGCGCCGTTCAATCTTTGTATGGTGACGCCGCATTTTTGGGGAACTCTGCTGTGAGCCGTATCTCTCGCCCGGTCTCGTCCCGATGGGCCGTGATTCTGTTGACCGCCGCGACGCTGGCGCTGGCCGGTTGCGGGCGCAAAGGTCCGCTCGATCTGCCGCCCAACGCGCCGACGCAACCGACCGCGTCGCAGGACGCCGCGCCTGCGGAGCCCGGCAGCGTGTTCAATCCGACGGCCGAGCAGAGCCGGGAACCAACGGCGGCGAGGGGCCGCAAACGGTCGTTCGTTCTCGATCCGATTCTGGACTAAGCGCCGATGCGCCATTTCGACTATCGCGACGGCGTGCTGCACGCCGAAGCCGTGAATCTGTCCGCGGTCGCGGATGCGGTCGGAACGCCGTTCTATTGCTATTCGACGGCGACGCTGGAACGGCACTACCGCGTTTTCACCGAAGCCTTCGCCGGCACCGACCATCTGGTCTGCTACGCGATGAAGGCGAATTCGAATCAGTCGGTGCTGCGCACGCTGGCGAAGCTGGGTGCGGGCGCCGATGTCGTGTCCGGCGGCGAACTCAAGCGCGCATTGGCGGCGGGCATTCCGGCCGACAAGATTCTGTTTTCCGGCGTCGGCAAGACGGCTGACGAATTGCGGCTCGCGGTGTCGCACGGCATCCGATGCATCAACATCGAATCCGAGCCCGAGCTTGAATTGCTGTCGCAGGTGGCGACGCAGATGGGGCGCACTGCGCACATCTCGATCCGCGTCAATCCCGACGTCGATTCCGGCACCCACGCGAAAATCTCCACCGGCAAGTCCGAGAATAAGTTCGGCATCCCGATCGCGCGCGCGCGCGAAGTCTATGCCAAGGCGGCGAAGCTGCCCGGCATAGCGGTCAGCGGCGTCGACATGCACATCGGCAGCCAGATCACCGATCTCGGTCCGATGGAGGCGGCGTTCCGTCTGCTGGCGGAATTCGTCACCGTGCTGCGCGGCGACGGCCACACGATTTCGCATGTCGATTTCGGCGGCGGACTCGGCGTGCCGTATTACGAGGATCGCGCCGCGCCGCCGGAGCCGCTGGCCTATGCGGCGATGGTCAAGCGCGTGACCCACAATCTCGGCTGCACGCTGATGTTCGAGCCGGGCCGCATGATCGTCGGCAATGCCGGCATCCTCGTGACGCGCGTGATCTACGTAAAGCGCGGCGACGTGCGCAACTTCGTCATCATCGATGCCGCGATGAACGACCTGATCCGCCCGACCTTGTACGAAGCCTATCACCAGATCATGCCGGTGCGCGCCGCCGCGCCCGATGCACCGGTGCTGGTGGCCGACGTGGTCGGCCCAGTGTGCGAAACCGGCGATTATCTCGCGCTCGGCCGCACCTTGCCGGAGCCGAAGGCCGGCGACCTGTTGGCGATCATGACCGCCGGGGCCTATGGCGCGGTGCAGGCCGGCACCTACAACACCCGGCCGCTGGTCCCCGAAGTGCTGGTGAAGGATGATCGATACGCCGTGGTGCGCCCGCGCATCGACGTCGATCAGTTGATCGCGATGGACACGCCCGCGCCCTGGTTGTGATCCGGCCCCGTCACGTTGTCGTGTGATGCAGGTTTGCCGGTGGTGCCGTGCGCGAACCGTGCCTCAATGCCGCCGTTGTGCTAGGGTGCTGATGCTTACGTCGAACTTCGTCGGAGAGCTGATTGAGCGCCACCGCACCTGATCCGTCCGATCCGCTTCGCGAGGCTGCGACGTCCGCGCGGCCGCCCGCGAATGGCGTGCTGGAACAGGCGGTGAAGCGCGCGACGTGGGCTCTGGCCTGGGAACGCGGCTGGCCGCATGCGGCCCGCATCCTCTGCGTCATCGGGTTGTTCCTGGCGTCGTCGTGGGCGGGTTTGTGGCTGGCGCTACCGTTTGTCGCACGTATCGTCGGGCTCGGGTTGTTCGCGGTGCTCGGTCTCGCGGCATTGGTGCCGCTGATCCGGTTCCGCTGGCCGCGTCGCGACGAGGCGCTGCGCCGGCTCGATTTTGGCAGCGGCGTCCGTCATCGCCCGGTGACGGCGCTGGCCGATACGGTGTCGTCGCAGGACCCGGTGGCGCTGGCGCTGTGGCAGGCGCAGCGGCAACGCACGTTGGCCTCGCTGAAACGGATCCGCGCCGGCCTGCCGTCGCCGCGCTTGGCGCTGCACGATCCATGGGCGTTGCGCGCGCTGGTGGTGCTGCTGATGCTCGCCACCTATATCGCTGCCGGCGGCGATCGCACGGCGCGGCTGGCTGCGGCGTTCGACTGGAACGGCATGCTGGCGCCCGCCAATGTCCGGGTCGATGCCTGGGTGACGCCGCCACTCTACACCGGCAAGCCGCCGATCATTCTCTCCGCCGCCAACAAGGACGCCGCCAGCGCGGATGGCGCGCCGATGTCGGTGCCGGCCGGCAGCACTCTGATCGTCCGCTCCAGCGGCGGCAGTCTCGATGTCGCCATCGGCGGTGGCGTCACCGAAGCGCCGCCCGCCGCCGATGCGCCGCAGGGTACCAGCGAGCGCCACTTCACCATCGCCGGCGACGGTACCGCGCAGGTTCGCGCGCCTTCGGGGCAGCCGCGCTGGGCCTTCACCGCGGTGCCCGACCGGCCGCCGACTATCGTGCTTGCCAAGGACCCGGAACGGCAGGCGCGCGGCTCACTGCAACTGACCTACCAGATCGACGACGACTACGGCGTCACTGAAGCCCACGCGCATTTCGCCGTGCGCGCGGACAATCCGCCGACGGGCGGCGAGCCCACGGCGGCGCGGCCGCTGTTCGATCCGCCGCAACTGGCGCTGGCGCTGCCCAACGCGCGAACGCGCAAGGGCGTCGGCCAGACCGTCAAGGATTTCGGCGAAGACCCTTACGCCGGCGCCGAAATGACGATGACGCTGACGGCGCGCGACGAGGCGGGCAACGAAGGACACAGCGAAGCCTACGCGATGCGGCTGCCGGAGCGGGTGTTCACCAAGCCGTTGGCGCGCGCGCTGATCGAGCAGCGCCGCAATCTGGCGCTCGATGCCAATCAGGCACCGCTGGTCGAAGTCGCACTGAAGGCGCTGCTGATCGCACCGGAGGCCTTCACGCCGGAAGCCGGGCAATATCTCGGCCTGCGCTCGGTGGCGCGGCAGGCCGCGCGCGCGCACGCCGACGACGCGTTGCGCGAGGTGGTGGCAAGTCTGTGGGCGCTCGCGGTGTCGATCGAGGACAGCGACATCACCGACGTCGACAAGGCGCTGCGCGCGGCACAGGACGCCTTGAAACAGGCCTTGGAGCGCGGCGCCAGCGACGAGGAAATCAAGAAGCTCACGGAAAATCTGCGCGCGGCGCTCGACAAATTCCTGCAACAGTTGGCGGAGCGGCTGCGCAACAATCCGCAGCAACTGGCGCGCCCGCTCGATCCCAACACCCGCACCATGCGGCAGCAGGATCTCGACAGCATGATCGAGCGCATGGAGCGGCTGTCGCGCTCCGGCGACAAGGACGCCGCCAAGCAGTTGCTCGATCAACTGGCGCAGATGCTCGAGAACTTGCAGATGGCGCGGCCGGGACAGGGCGGCGACGGCGATATGCAACAGTCGCTCAACGAGCTTGGCGACATGATCCGCAAGCAGCAACAGTTGCGCGACAAGACCTTCAAGGAAGGTCAGGATTCGCGGCGCGACCGGCAGCGCGGCCAACAGGGCAATCGCGACGCCATGAACGGCCTGCAACAGGATCAGCAGGCGTTGCGCGAGCGGCTGCGCAAGTTGCAGGAACAGCTGGCGCAGCAGGGCATGCAGCCGGGCCCACAGGGCAAGCAAGGACAGGGTCAGCAAAGCGAGCCCGGCGACGGCGAAGGTGGCCTTGGCTCTGCCGATTCGGCGATGGGCGATGCCGACGGCCAACTCGGCGACGGCAATGCCGACGGCGCGGTGGATTCGCAGGGCCGCGCGCTCGATGCCTTGCGCAAGGGCGCGCAGGATCTGGCGCAGGCGATGCAGCAGGGCGGCGAGGGACAGGAGAACGGTCCGGGCGATCGCGTCGGCCGGCAGCAGAGCGGCGGCAATCGCACCGATCCGTTGGGGCGTCCGCTGCGTGGGCGCGAACTCGGTGACGACCTGTCGGTGAAAATTCCCGGCGAAATCGACGTGCAGCGCGTGCGCCGCATCCTCGAAGAACTGCGCCGCCGCCTCGCCGATCCGTCGCGGCCGCAGATCGAACTCGATTACATCGAGCGATTGCTCAAGGATTACTGAGGGATCGTGAGCCTCCTCGACGCCGTCCCGCGCAGGAGTGGCGCGACGCTCAAGGGACTTGTGGCTTGACGGAAGCTCTCGATCCGTCATGCCCGGCCTTGTGCCGGGCATCCACGTCTTGAAATCTCAAGGTTAAAGACGTGGATGGCCGGGACGAGCCCGGCCATGACGAGTTGTTGGTTCTACCTGAACCAAACTTACGCTAGAGCATTTTCGAGTTGAATTGAATCGTCCCGGATGATGCATCACCTCTCCCCATCGGGGAGAGGTCGGAGCCGCAGGCTCCGGGTGAGGGGATCGAGCATCATTGAGGCTGTAACCCCTCACCCCAACCCTCTCCCAATGGGAGAGGGAGCGTGCACCGTTTCGTCGCAGATGTTTCCATCAAAATCGAAAACGCTCTAAGCCGCGCCCTTGCGCGACGCCAGCGCGTCGTTGACCGCCGCGCGGATGTCGTTGACCGAGAACGGCTTGGTGACGACGTCGTGCACGATGGCGCTGAGGTTGGAGGCGCGTTCGCGTTGATCGGCGAAGCCGGTCATCAGCAGCACGGTGAGATCGGGAAAATCCCGCGCGACGGTGAGCGCCAGCGCGATGCCGTCCATCACCGGCATCTTGATGTCGGTGAGCAGCAGGTCGAACGCGCCTTCCTCGCGCGTGAGGATGTCCAGTGCCTCGGCGCCGTCCTCGGCGGTGACGGTCTGGTGACCGTCCATGGCGATGGCGCGCGCGACGAGGGAGCGCATCGAGTCTTCATCGTCGGCGATCAGCACGCGCGGCATGACGGAATCTCTTGGTTCAATCTGCATTTCTATAACGTTCTCAAGCGAAGTGGATTCTACCGGTTCGCGTTAAAAAACGCGTCGAAAGAAAGCACTACATGCTGCCTGCGGCGAGGTCGTGTCGGTTGAAGAAGCGCACGTCGATGTGACGTCCTTCCGGCGGCGGCGCGGCCAGCCGCGAGCGGAACCAGGCTTTCTCGCCTGGCTTCAGCGAAGTCTGCTCCAGCACCGCGTTCCATGCGTAGATTTCTGTTCCCTTCGCGTCGCGGACGGCGAAACGCAGGCGCGGCAGGTCGACGGTTTTCCGCGCGACGTCGACGACGTTGCCCTCGATCACCAGCACCTGCTTGTTGTCGATCATCTCGGTCGAGACCTTGACGTCCTTGATGGCGAGCCCGCGCAAATTCACTTCAAGCCCGATCAGCCGATAGAACAGCGCGGTTTGCGGCAATAACCGGACGATCTCGGCGCGCCACATCAGAAGACCAGCGGCAAGCGCCGCCATCGCGACGCAGGCGATCGGCAGCGTCAGCAACGGTCGGCGCGCGCGGTGCGGTCGGTCGCCGCCTCCGCCGCGCCGCCAGAACTTGAACCAGGGCTTGCGCGGTGGCGGCCCCGAGGCGAAACGGCTGCTGCCGGGTGTCGACGTGTCGTCTGAAATGTCGTCCAGATGGCTGTTCGGCAAGTCGGCGGCAATCGAGGGACTGTCGATGATCGGCGCTTCGATCGGCTGCGTGTGGGACGCTGTCGGCTCGTTCCATTCCACGGCTGCGTGATCGTCGGGATCGTGGGTCGCGTCGGCCGACGCCAGCACCGCGACGGCCGGACCGGCGGACGCGGATTGCTCGGGGCGCGCCAGCCACATTTCCTTGCAGCGTGCGCAGCGCACCATGCGCCCGGCAGGGCCGAGCTTGGCCGGATCGATGGCGAAGAAGGTGGCGCAATGGGGACAAACGATGTTCATGAGCGAATCGCCGCTTGAGAAGTCACCGGCAGCTTAAGCCGCCGTCCGTTAACGAACCGGAAACCATAATTGACGCACAACCGTTAAGACGTTTTCCGTCGGCGGAGCCTCGATGCGGCCGCGCGGGGCTCGTCTGTCGCGCCGTCTCGGCCTGTTGTGTCACCTCGAACGGAGCTGCCTGTGGTCCGGTTCGAAAATGTCGGATTGCGCTACGGGCTCGGCCCGGAGATTCTGCGCGACCTCAATTTCCAGATTCCCGCGCATTCGTTCCAGTTTCTCACTGGCCCGTCCGGCGCCGGCAAGACGTCGCTGCTGCGATTGCTGTTCCTATCGCTGCGGCCGACGCGAGGGCTGGTGAATCTGTTCGGCCAGGACGTGTCGCTGCTCGGTAAGAACGAAGTCGCCGATCTGCGCAAGCGCATCGGCATCGTGTTGCAGGATTTTCGCTTGCTCGATCACATGACGACCTACGAGAACGTGGCGCTGCCGTTCCGCGTCATGGGCCGCGCCGAATCCACCTATCGGCGCGAGGTGATCGATCTGTTGAAGTGGGTCGGCCTCGGCGAGCGGATGGATGCGCTGCCGCCGATCCTGTCGGGCGGCGAGAAGCAACGCGCGGCGATCGCGCGCGCGGTGATCGCGCGGCCGAACCTGCTGCTGGCCGACGAGCCGACCGGCAACGTCGATCCGACCTTGGGCCGCCGCCTGCTGCGGCTGTTCATCGAATTGAACAAGTCCGGCACCGCCGTCATCATCGCCACGCACGATATCGCCTTGATGGATCAGTACGAGGCGCGGCGGCTGGTGCTGCATCAGGGGCGGCTGCACATCTATGAGTAAGCGCGACAGCGATCAGCGCGATGCCTTGATGGACCTCGGCCATGAGCGGCCGCAGGTGCCGACGAAGGCGCGCAACGTTTCGCCGATCGTGCCGCGCGGCTCGATCGTCGGCCGCGCGCTGGTGGTGGTGGTCGCCATCATGACGTTCCTCGCCTGCATCAGCACCGGCGTGGTGCTGCTCGTGCATGCCTCCGCTGCCGAATGGCAATCCGATGTCGCCAGCGAACTGACCGTGCAGGTTCGCCCCGTCAACGGACGCGATCTCGATCGCGATGTCACAGCCGCCGCCGACGTGCTGAAAGCGCAGCCGGGAATCGTCGACGTGCGGATCTTTACACGCGAGGAATCCAACAAGCTGCTGGAGCCGTGGCTCGGCAGCGGGCTGTCGCTTGATGAACTGCCGGTGCCGCGCATCATCGTCGGCCGAACGACGGCCGGCGCGGCGCGGGACCTCGCGGGCCTCGACGGAAAACTGAAGCAGGTGGCGCCCTCCGCCAGCGTCGACGACCATCGCGCCTGGATCGAGCGGATGCGCACGATGAGTAATGTCACCGTCGTGGCGGGGATCGGCGTGTTGGCGCTGGTGATCATCGCCACCATCATCTCGGTGTCGTTTGCGACGCGCGGCGCGATGGCGGCAAATCGCCCCATCGTCGAGGTGCTGCATTTCGTCGGCGCCAGCGACCGCTACATCGCCAATCGTTTCCTGTATCATTTTCTGCGCCTCGGGCTCGAGGGCGGCGTCATCGGCGGCGTCGCGGCGATGCTGCTGTTCGGCTTCTCGGAATCGATCGCGGGTTGGTTCGCCGGCACGCCGACCGGCGACCAGTTCGTCGCGCTGCTGGGGACGTTTGCGCTGCAACCGTCCGGCTATCTGGTGCTGGCCGCTCAAGCGATTTTGATCGCGGCCGTCACGGCTTGGGCATCGCGCCGCACTTTGTTCGCAACGCTGGACGATATCGGTTGAAGCGCGGACGGGATTGCGTGGATTCGGCGGCGGGACGGGCTCGCCTTTGTCAAAATCCACGCTAGATTTGTCGCTCGAGCGGACAGAAGGGAGTAGGTTCGGTCAGCATCGTCATGGATCAGCGCGTCGACCACAATCCGCCGGATACCGCGGCCGCCCCGGCGCGCCCGCGCGGTGTCGTACGTGCTTTGATTGTCGCCGCGCTGGCGGTCGCGTTCTTCGGCGCGGCGTTGGGCTTTGTCGGTTTCCTGTCGCAACTGCGCGTTGCCGAGTTGAAGCCGTCGAGCAATGCCGACGGCATCGTGGTGCTCACCGGCGGCTCGTCGCGCGTCTCGGATGCGGTCGAACTGCTCGCCAAGGGTTATGGCAAGCGGCTGCTGATTTCCGGCGTGCATCCGACCAATGGCGTCAACGATATTTCGCGCTCGGTGCCGGACAGTCAGGCGCTGCTCGACTGCTGCGCCGATCTCGATCGCTCGGCGGTGAACACCCGCAGCAACGCCGCGGAGACGCGCCGCTGGGTCCACGAGCGCGGCTTCCGCTCGCTGATCGTGGTGACCTCGAACTACCACATGCCGCGCGCCATCGTCGAAATGTCCCACGCCATGCCGGACATCGATCTCATTCCCTTCGCAGTGGTCAGCGACAAATGGCGCGACGAGCCGTGGTGGACCAATGGCGCGGCGATGCGGCTGCTCTTGTCCGAATATGTCAAGTATGTCGCGGCCGAGGTCCGCGTTCGCCTGGCCGATATCGGAATCGATCTGCTGCCGGAAATGAGCGATCGCCGCGCCGCGCCGCTGTCGCGCAAGACGGCCAAAACTTCGGCAAGTTGACAGGGTTGGGATGACAACGATTTTTCTGCGCTCGCTGATCTACAACGTGTTGTTCTATATCTGGCTGGTGGCGCTGATCCTGCTCGCGCTGCCGACGTTCCTATTGCCGCGCGTCGCGTTGCTCGCGGTGGCCCGCTTCTGGTCGCGCAGCAGCATCTGGCTGTTGCGCGTGGTTTGCGGCACCAAAGTCGAGTATCGCGGCATGGAGAAGATTCCGGCGGGTCCGTTGATTGTTGCGTCGAAGCATCAATCGATGTGGGAGACCTTTGCGCTGGTGCAGTTCTTCGATCAGCCGCTCTACATTCTCAAACAGGAACTGATGTGGATTCCGTTTTTCGGCTGGTATCTGCGCAAGGCCGGAATGATCGGTATCGACCGCGCCTCGGGCGGCAAGTCGCTGCTCGAGATGGTGCGTCGTGCGCGCGACGCGGTGAAGGGCGGACGCCAACTCATCATCTTTCCGGAAGGCACGCGCACGGCCGTCGACGCGCCACCGCAATACAAGAACGGCGTCGGCCTGATCTATGCTGGCTGCAATGCGCCGTGCATTCCGGTGGCGCTCAACTCCGGCCTGTTCTGGCCGCGTCGCAATTTCATGCGTTATCCGGGGACGTTGGTGGTCGAGTTTCTCGAACCGCTGCCGGCTGGTCTGCCGCGCGAAGAGTTCAATACTCGCGTCAGCACCGCGATCGAACAGGCGAGCCGCCGCTTGATCGATGCCGCGCGCACTGAACAGGCGCAACTGTTCGGCGGTGTGCCCTCGTCCGCGAAAGTGTGATCAGTCCACCATTGCCGCATGATCCGATGCAGACGCATCGGCGCGTAGTGCGACCGCCAGCTTGTGCAGCGGCGCATCGCGAAAGCCCTGCGCCTCGATCGCCGCGACGGTGGACAGCACGTAGTCGCGGTTATTGCCGGAGCGACCGTGGCCCTGTCGCACAAAGCGCACCTGATCCTGCAAGCTGAGGCGACCGGCGTACTGCACGTGGCCGCGATTGACGATGTAGGTGAGCGCGGCGACCTGGCGGCGGGGATCGTCCTTCAACCACACCGAGCGTGTTACCTCGTGATAGACGTTGGTGGTCTGCTCGCGTGCGCGCAGATAAGCGATGGTGTCGTCGCGGCGCGCGGCGGCGACCCGGAAAGCGATGCCGCGGCAGGCGCCGCCGCGATCGAGGCCGAGCACAAGGCCGGGGCGTTCGGCGGTGCCGCGATGGTCGAACGAATAGACGCACAACGCACGATGCGCGCCGATCAAGCGGGCTTGCACCTGTTCCTCGAACGCGAAGCCCGGCCGCCACATCAGCGAGCCGTAGCCGAACACCCAGAGGTCGCCGTCCGGCGATGAGGTTGAAGCGGGGTTGGTCATGCCATCATTGGTGAGAGCGTTCTCACGCGGGTCTCGTTCGGATCGGATTCACAGCTTGTCATGGCCGGGCTCGACCCGGCCATCCACGTTCTTCATCCTGAAACATCAAGACGTGGATGCCCGGCACATAGGCGAACAAAAGTGACGCCGTTCCTCGAACGACTATCGCCGGGCATGACGGACTTCAACATTTTGGTCAAAGCGCAAAACCTCTAACTATCGAACCCCACGAACACCGCAGCTTCCTCGACGGTTTTTCGCTCGGACACCACCGCGTTGGCCGGGAAGGTTTCATCGGGCCATCCGAGCGCGATGCTTTTCATGATAACCTGATCGTCGGCGATGCCGGCGTGTTCGCGAACTACCGGCGACTGCATGATGCCTTGGCTGTTGATCACGGCACCCAGTCCGCGCGACCACGCGGCATTGACCAAAGCGGTTGCCACGGCGCCGCAATCGAACGGCGTGTCGTCGCTGCCGTCCAGCACGCGATCGTAAGTCACGATGATGCAGACCGGCGCGTCGAACTGACGGAAGCCGCGCAACACCCAGTCCTGCCGCATCTCCTTGTCGTCGCGCGCGATCCCCATCGCGGAGAACAATTGCTTGGCGACGCCGACCTGTCGGTCGCGATGCTGGCCGGTGAAGCCCTGGCCGGTGCGGAATTCGCGCGACTGCGGAATGCCCGCCACCATCCGCTCGGTGTTTCCCGCGCGGATGCGATTGAGCGGTTCGCCGGTGATGACGTAGAAATTCCAGGGCTGGGTATTCATCGACGACGGCGCGCGCATCGCCAGACCGATGATTTCCTCGATCAACTCTTTGGGGACCGGATCGGGTTTGTACCCGCGAATGCTGCGGCGGCCGAGAATGACGTCATCGAACTGCATGGCTTTGAAATTCCTGGAGGGATGTCTGAAGGTGGCCGGATATTTGCGGTTCGTCGGCCGTCGTGCAAGACGGAGGCATTGATAAACAGCCGGATTGTCCAAAATTGCCGGATTCGTTGCGTTAAAGCGTTTTCGATTCATATGGAAATGCCAACCAGGAACGATGCGCGCTCCCTCTCCCCACAAGGGCGTCCACGCCCGTCTTCGACGGGCTATGGGGAGAGGCGATGCATCATCCGGGGCGATTTCATCAGAAGCGAAAAGGCTCTAAAGGTTGCCGATGCCCGATTCGATCAAACTTCCGCGACAGCGGCCGTTGTGGCCGGTGTTCGTGATGCCCGCCCTCGTCGTGATCGCTGCGATTGGCTGGAGCGCGTTCTGGTTCTATGCCGCCTCGCAGGTCGACCATGAGGTCGATGTCTGGCGTGCGCGCGAAGCCAAGGCCGGCCGCATCTACGATTGCGGCAAGCGTTCGGTGGCCGGCTTTCCGTTCCGTCTTGAGGTGACCTGCGAGGATGCCGGCGTCACCCTGGTGTCGCAGACCGCCCAGGGGACAGCGGATACGCCGGTCACAGCGCGGCTCGGCAAGATTCTCGTCATCGGGCAGATCTATACGCCGGGCCTGCTGATCGCGGAATTCACTGCGCCTGCGACGCTGGCGCCGCGCGGCGAGCCGCCGGCGATGCAGGTCAACTGGAAAGCCGCGCGCAGCAGCATCGCGGGCCTGCCCGGCATTCCCCAGCGTGTGGCGCTGGTCTTCGATGCGCCTGTGGTCGATCGCCTGAACAGCGGTGTCGCGGTGCCGCTGGCGCGCGCGGCCCATGCCGAACTGCATACGCAGTTGGCCGCGAGCAGCACGCCGGAACATCCGGTAATCGATGTCGCGGTGGACCTGACGCAGGCCAGCGTGCAGGATATTCATCCGGCCTTGGCGCCGCCGTTCAATGCGTTGATAGGCGCGCGGCTGACCGGTCTGAAGGACTTTTCGCCAAAGCCCTGGCCGGTGCGCTTCCGCGAAATTCAGGCGGCCGGCGGCAAGATCATGATTGAGCGCGCCCGCATCCAGCAGGGCGGCATGATCGCGACCGCCAACGGTTCGCTCGGCCTCACGCCCGGCGGCAATCTCGATGGCGAATTGCAGATGACGGTGGCCGGCTTCGAACAGGTGATCCCGCTGCTCGGCATCGAGAAGGTGTTGGAGGAGGGCGTGCCGCAGGCGACGCTGGATCGCCTTGCGCCGGGCGTGAAGGCGCAGGACGTCAACAACCTGCTCGGCTCGCTCGACAGGATGATTCCCGGCCTCGGTAAGGTGGTGCGCCAGAACGCCGGCGCGGGGCTTGCGGCGGTGGTCAATTCGCTCGGCAGTCCGGCGGAGCTGGAAGGCAAGCCGGCGCGTTCGTTCCCGCTGCGGTTCGCCGATGGCGCGGTACTGCTCGGCCCAGTCAAGGTCGGGCAGGTGCCGCCGTTATTTTAGACAACGTCCCGTCACTTCGCGTATGACGGAACCAACTTGTTTGGACTAGGCTGATCGCCTGAATCACGGAGCTTACGATGCGTATCGACGCCATTTCCCTTGGGGCCAACCCGCCGCACGAAGTCAACGCCATCATCGAGGTGCCGGTCGGCGGCGAGCCCATCAAATACGAGATGGACAAGGAAGCCGGTACGCTGGTGGTGGATCGCTTCCTCTATACGGCGATGCGCTATCCCGGAAACTACGGCTTCATTCCGCATACGCTGTCGAGCGACGGCGATCCGTGCGACGTGCTGGTGGCCAACACCCGCGCCATCGTGCCCGGCGCGGTGATCGCGATCCGGCCGGTCGGTGTGTTGATCATGGAAGACGAAGCCGGCGGTGACGAGAAGATCATCGCGGTGCCGACCTCCAAGCTGACCCAGCGCTACGACAAGATCCGCACCTATAGCGATCTGCCCGACATCACCTTGCAGCAGATCCAGCATTTCTTCGAGCACTACAAGGATCTCGAGCCCGGCAAATGGGTCAAGGTGCTGCGCTGGGGCAGCGCAGAGGATGCGCAGCGTCTGATCCTCGAAGGCATCGAGCGCGCCAAATCCAAGAAAGCGTAACACAGAAAACGCGACCGCGAGCGAGGGGGCTATCGATGCGACGCGCGTTGAAATGGATCGGCGGTCTTTTCGCACTGGTGGTCGCGGCAGTTGTGGTGCTCGCGGCGATCGTCGCGATCAACACCTTCCGCCTCGGCTCAAAACAGCTTCAGGTCGCGGCGGTCCCGCGCGCGGCCGTCGACGAGCAGGGCGCAGCGAAGCGGCTGGCCGAAGCGGTTCGCTTCCCGACCATCTCGAACTTTCTCAATCCGGATCAGGGTGCGGACGCGCTGCGCGGCTTGCGCGAGCACATCGCGGCAAGTTTCCCGGCATTCCACGCGGTGGCCAAGCGCGAGATCGTCGGTGGGCATAGCCTGCTCTATACCTGGGAAGGGTCCGATCCGGCGGCGAAGCCGATCGCGCTGCTGGCGCATCAGGACGTGGTGCCGGTCGCCCCCGGCACCGAGAAGGATTGGCAGCAACCGCCGTTCGACGGCGTCATCGCCGACGGCTTTATCTGGGGTCGTGGTTCGTGGGACGACAAGGGCAACCTGTACTCCATGCTGGAAGCCGCCGAGCAGATGGCGAAGGCCGGTTTCCGCCCGAAGCGGACGATCTATTTCGCATTCGGCCATGACGAGGAAGTCTCGGGCATACGCGGCGCCAAGGCGATCGCGGCGCTGCTGGCGGCGCGCGGGGTCAAGCTCGATTTCGTGCTCGACGAAGGCCTGCTGATTACCGACGGCATCATGAAGGGCCTTGATCAGCCGGCGGCGCTGATCGGCGTCGCGGAAAAGGGCTATGCGACGCTGGTCCTGACGTCGCGCGCCACGCCCGGGCATTCGTCGATGCCGCCGCGCGAGACCGCCATCGGCATGATGGCCGCCGCGCTGGCGCGGCTCGAGGATCACAGCCTGCCGGCGCGTGTGCGCGGCGCGGTCGGCGAGATGTTCGACACGCTGGCGCCGGAGATGCACGGCTTCAATCGCGTGGTGCTGTCGAACCTCTGGCTGTTCAAGCCGCTGCTTGTGCGCGAGTTCGACAAGTCCGGCCCGACGCGCGCGATGGTGCGCACCACCACGGCGCTGACCGTCTTCAATGCGGGCGACAAGGACAACGTGCTGCCCGGCAACGCCGAGGCCACGGTGAACTTCCGGCTATTGCCCGGCGATACGCAGGACAGCGTCACCGCGCATGTCCGCGACACTGTGAAGAACGACAAGATCGCGATCGCGCCGTTCCCCGGCAACACCAATCCGCCACCGGTGACCGGCACCGCGAGCGCGAGCTATCGCGTGCTCAACCAGACCATCCGCGAGATTTTTCCGGACGTTGTCGTCGCGCCGGGACTGATGATCGCCGCGACGGACTCGCGGCACTATGCCGGGCTCACCGACAACATCTTCCGCTTCTCGCCGGTGCGCGCGACCTCGGAAGATCTCAAGCGCTTCCACGGCACCAACGAGCGGCTCAGCATCGCCAACTACGCCGACATGATCCGTTTCTACCTGCGGTTCATTCAGTCGAGCGCGGGTTGAGCACTCGTTTTCTTTCGTCATTGCGAGGAGCGCCAGCGACGAAGCAACCCAGTGCCCCCACCCCAACCCTCCCCCGCGCGCGGGGGAGGGCGAAGGGAGGGGGATTGCTTCGCTTCGCTTGCAATGACGATCAGGTTGGGTTTATCGCGCAATGACGCCTGTTGGTTTTACACCGCCGGCGGCGGCAGGCCGCGGATGGTGCAGGCAGCGCGCAGCGTGTTGACCAGAAGGCACGCGACCGTCATCTGGCCGACGCCACCGGGCACCGGCGTGACGGCGCCGGCGATCGCGAGGGCTTCGGTGAAGGCGACGTCGCCGACCAGCCGGGTCTTGCCGTCATCGCTCGGCAGGCGGGTGATGCCGACGTCGATCACGGTGGCGCCGGGCTTGATCCAGTCGCCGCGCACCATTTCCGGCTTGCCGACGGCGGCGTAGACCAGATCGGCGCGGCGGCACAGGCCGGGCAGGTCGCGCGAGCGCGAATGCGCGATGGTCACGGTGGCATTCTCGTTGAGCAGCAATTGCACCAGCGGGCGGCCGACCAGATTGGAGCGGCCGATCACCAGCGCGTCCATGCCTTCCAGCGATTCGTGGATGCTCTTGGTCAAGATGATGCAGCCGAGCGGCGTGCAAGGCGACAGCGCCGGCAATCCGCCGGCCAGCCGCCCGGCGTTGTTGGGATGCAAGCCGTCGACGTCCTTGGCAGGGTCGATGGCCGCGATCACCGCCTCTGTATCGAGGCCCTTCGGCAGCGGCAATTGCACCAGGATGCCGTGCACCGCCGGATCGCGGTTGAGCCGGCCGATCAGGCCGATCAGCTTGTCCTGCGTCACGTCGGCGGGGAGCACATGCTCGAACGACGCCATGCCGGCGGCCTGGGTCTGCTTGTGCTTGCTGCGGACGTAGACCTCGCTGGCGGGGTCGTTGCCGACCAGCACCACCGCGAGGCCCGGCGTCAGGTCGTGATCGTGCTGGACCCGTGCCACTTCCTCGGCGACCCGCGCCCGAAGCTCGGCGGCAATGAGTTTTCCATCGATGATGCGCGCGGTCATGTCGTCCTCTGTCAGTCAGGTATCGTCAGCGGCCTTGGTTGCCACCAAAGCCTTCAGCGTCTCGCCGAGCCGGCGCGGATCGCCATCCACCGCAACCTGCTTCAGACGCGACGTCGCGCCTGCCAGCAGCCGCACGTTGCGCTTCGGCACCCCGAGCGCCTTGGCGAGCAGGTCGGTCACGGCGCGGTTGGCTTCGCCGCCCTCGGCGATGGCCCGGACCCGGACTTTGACCACGCTCTTGCCGTTGGCCAACGTTTCCACGCCGTCGATGACGTCCCGTCCGCCGCGCGGCGTCACCCGCAACGCGATGCTGATGCCTTCCGTGGAATAACGCCAAGGATCCATCAGCGGTCCGATGAGGCTCAGAATACGGCGGGATAGATGTAGTAGGTGATCACTCGCTGAATGAACATGATGATCAGGATCAGGATGATCGGCGAAATGTCGAGGCCGCCAAGATTGGGCATGAAGTTGCGGATCGGCCGCAGCAACGGCTCGGTGATCCGGTAGAGGAACTCGGCGACCGAGGCCACGAACTGGTTGCGGGTGTTGACCACGTTGAAGGCGATCAGCCACGACAGAATGGCGGAGGCGATGAGCAGCCAGACGTAGAGATCGAGGATGATGAGAACGATATCGAGAATGGCGCGCATGGCGGGAAAGGCTCGCGGGGTTGGTCGCGGGTTTGGAACGGCTCGGTGGGGCGGAAACTATCGTTTCAACCCCCGCTAAACAAGGGAAGTTCCGGCCCTTTTTGCGGCCGACGCCCCGATGCGCGGCGTCCTTGACTTGGGATCGGGCGGGATTTAAATGACGCCCACTTGCCGTTGGCGCAGTTCCAGTCGCCACGCTGCAATGGGGCCATAGCTCAGCTGGGAGAGCGCGTCGTTCGCAATGACGAGGTCGGGAGTTCGATCCTCCCTGGCTCCACCAGCCTTCGCTGGCTTCGCCAGCTACGGCTCGGCAAGCCAGATTCCAAACCTATCGAAGGCGAGCAAGCGAAGGTTGCCGCGGCGTAACCCGCAGGGCGAAGACGGGCTGATAACCTCCGCAAACGCGTTTATCCCCCCTCACTTCCCCGTGAATCGCGGCGGACGCTTTTCCATGAAGCTCGCGACGCCCTCGCGGAAATCCGCGCCGGCGAGCGCAACCGCCATTTCGCGGTTGGCGTCGATGGTGGCTTCCGCCAGCGTCTGGAACGGCACGTCGTAAAGCTGCCGCTTGATCACCGCCATGGCGGACGGCGAGACATTGTCGGCGAGGTCGCGCGCGTAGGCATAAGTCTGTTCGCGAAGCTGGTCGGGCGCATAGAGCCGATTGACCAGTCCGATCCGCAGCGCTTCCTCGCTCGACACCCGCCGCGCCGACAGCAGCAGGTCGAGCGCGTTGGCATGGCCGACGATGTGCGGCAGCATCCAACTGATGCCGTGCTCGGCGATCAGGCCGCGCCGCGCAAAGGCGGTGGTGAACACGGTGTTGTCGGCGGCAAAGCGCACGTCGCAATAGAGCGCGTGCACGAGGCCGATGCCGGCGGTGGCGCCGTTCAGCATGCCGATGATCGGCTTGGCGATCGACGGATAAAAGCCGTAGCGCGACTGCCAATCCGGCCGCCGGTTCATGTCGAACGCCGGAATCTCATTGCCGCGCTTCTTGATGTCGGCGGGGTCAAGCCCTTTCAGCGCATCCATGTCGGCGCCGGCGCAGAAGCCGCGGCCCGCACCGGTGAGCACGATGACGCGGACGTCGTCGTCGTTCGCTGCTTGGCTCATCGCCTCGCGCACCTCGCGCTCCATCGTCGGCGTCCACGCATTCATGCGATCCGGCCGATTGAGCGTGACGGTCGCGACGCGATCCTCGACGCCGTAGAGAATGTCCTGATAGCCCATCGCGTGCTCCTGTTACTTGTCAGTCGTGCCGGCTTTCGGCCGCGCCAGATACGCCACCGTTTCCGGCCGCTCCTTGAGCCAACCGGTCCAGCGGTTGAAGACTTTGTTCATGCGCTCCGGCGCGACGCCGAGTTGCGCCATCGCCACGCCGCCGTTCACGGACTCGCGATACTCCGCGATCAGCCCGTCGCGCACGATGAAACGGCTCATGCCGTCGATCACCACACGCTGTCCCTTGAATTGCGGGATCGTCGAGGTGAAGCTCGACAGCGACCACGCATAGCCCATATCGCCGTTGATCACCGGATCGAACATTTCCCAGCGATAGTCGGTGGCGTCGCGGTGAAACATATCCTGCATCATGTGCGCGATCTCGGCGCGTCCCTGATGCGGGCCGTAGATGTAATCGTAGTAGATTGCATCCTCGGTGAAGTGTGCGGCGAAGCGGGCGCCGTCACCGGATTCGGCGGAGAGCGCGAAAGCGCGCAGCAATGCGGCGAAGTTTTCAGGCGTCATGCGGATCGGCTCTCGGCATCGTACAACGATCCGGAAAACCTATCGGGCTTTGACGGGAAGTAAAACGAGATTCGCTGAGCAGTAATCCCGTGTCGCGAAAATCACTCGGCGGCTTGCGCCAGAATGAGATCATCCGCGCGCGTCTGCCCGCAACGCAGCCAGTGTCGCAGGAAGGCCATCAGCCAACTTCGTTCGGCGACATCGTGAACCGCGCGGCCGGCGAAATGCGCTGCGCGCGGCTTTGCGCCCGGCAGCGACAGGCGCTCAGCGCCGTGCGTGGTCCAGCGATGCATCATCGCGGTGGTGACGTCGGGGTGAAACTGCAATCCGAACGCCGTGTCGTCGCGAAACGCCTGAGCCGGAAATTCGTCGCATTCGGCGAGCAACTCGCTGCCCCCGGGCAAGGTGAACCCCTCGCAATGCCACTGATAGACCTGCGCAGGCCACGGTCCGCACAATGCACGGCCGGCGGCGGTGAGGCGGATCGGATAGTAGCCGATCTGGGTTCGCCCTTGCGGATGCGGTGCGACGATGCCGCCGAGTTGCTTGGCCAGCATCTGCGCGCCGAGGCAGATGCCGAGATAGGGCCGCCGCTCTTTCAGCGCCAGCGCGATCCAGTCGATCTCCTGCCGGATGTAGGCGTCGGGATCGTTGGCGCTCATCGGCCCGCCGAACACGATCGCGCCTGCATGCTCGTCGAGCGTCGACGGCAGGGGATCGCCGAAACGCGGCTTACGAATATCGAGGGTGTGACCGAGCGCGCGCAGCGCGTTGCCCACCCGGCCGGGCGTCGAGGATTCCTGATGGAGCACCACCAGCACCGGGCGGCGATTGTCATTGTCGGGCGTTGCGGCAGTCTGAAAGTTAGTCGAGCGAATCGACATCGTGCCCTCTTGGTGGGCGCGTCGTGCGCGCGAAATCATGATTCGAGGATTATCCCGGTTGGTAAATTTTTAATAACCGGCAGAGCGGCCGAAACAAGGCAATCGCTATTTTAGAGGCTTTTCGCTTTTTGACGGAATCAGCCGTCGTCATGCGCGGACTTGATCCGCATCCATCTTCTTCAAAAAATGATGGATTGCCGGGTCAAGCCCGGCAATGACGCCTCGTGGTGCTTCCGTCAAAATCGAGAACTCACTAACGATTGCGCTGGATCAGGCCGACCATCATCAGCACGAAGCCGCGCGGCGCGAAGCGCAGCAGGAACGGGATCGTGCGGATGCCGAGGCCCGGCAGCACGACCCGCTTGCCGCGCATCAGCCCGCGATAGCCGGCCAGCGCGACCTTCGCCGCACTGATGTTGAGCACCGCGGAATCCATGCCGGGCGTGAATCCGGCGCGACGCTGGAATTCGGTCGGCACCGGCCCCGGACAAAGCGCGGTGACGCGAACGCCGTGGCGGCCGAGTTCGTTATGCATGGCATCGCTGAACGACAGCACATAGGCCTTGGAGGCGTAATAGACCGCCATGCCTGGTCCCGGCAGGAAGGCCGCGATCGAGGCGACGTTGAGCAGGCCGCCGCGATGGCGAATCAGGCTGTCCGAGAAACGCAGCGACAGGTCGGTGAGCGCGCGGATATTGACCGCGATCATGTCCAGTTGCTGCGCGCGGTCGAGCGCTAGGGACTGGCCGAACAGGCCGAAGCCGGCGTTGTTGACGAGGATGTCGACCTCGACGCCGGCCGCCGCGAGCGCCGTCGCGATGATATCGCCAGCGTCAGGCCGCGTCAGGTCGCAGGGAATGATAAGCGGCGCCGTGCCGCCTGCGGTAACGATGGCGGTGGCAAGATCGTTGAGCCGATCCGCGCGACGCGCCACCAACGCGACATGGTGGCCGTTCGCGGCGAAGATGCGGGCCAGATCGGCGCCGATGCCGGACGACGCGCCGGTGATCAGGGTGACGCTCTTGGTCACAACGTCATGCTCTTAAATGGATCGGGGGACGAAGCCGCCGATCATGTTGAAATCGAGCTCAGTCGAAACGTGGCGAGGGGCGATAAACAGTCAGGCAAAATCGTCGGCAGGTTCAAATCGGAAGGATGGATCACGCGGTCGGATCGGTCTGCTCCTGAGCGGCGTCCTGGGCAACGCGATGCTTCAACTGGATGCGATCGCGCGACGACACGCCGAGCAGATCGGCGGCGCGCCACATCACGTTGTCCTCGAACTCGCTGACATTTCCGTCGGCGTAGACCAATTCCCACATCATCTCGACGATGCGCTTGCGGCCCTCTTCATCGACCGAGCGCATGATGATGCTGGTGAAGTGATAGAGATCGACCGCTTCGCCCTCCACCAATGTCGCTTCCGCGATCAGTCTGGTGGCGGTCGGCGCATCGAGTTGGAAGCGGCTCTGAAGCAGGCTGTGCAGTTTCTGCCGCTCGGCGTCCGTCGGCTCGCCGTCGAGCGAAACCACATGGATCAGCAGGGCCGTGGCGGCCAGGCGATAGTCGGTTTCACTGAACGAACGATTATCCTGGGCGAGAGGCGAAGTGACCTCGGCAATGAACTGACGCAGTTTATCCAGCATCCGTGGTTCCGTCGTTGACCTGAAGGCGTTGCGGCGAAAGGCGGCGCTCTATGGCCTGAAAATGCAACGCTGGCAATCCATTTCGGGTTCCGCGCGCCGGGATTACGGTTCCGTAATGCCCGCAGTTCGGCCGTCCCAATGGGCTGGAAACCCGCACGGGGTTACGGAATTTCGAACACCACCACCTTATCGGCGATGCCGCGCAGGGCGGCGTGCTTGCGGATCGGTGTGATCGACGCCTTGTCCAGCATGGCGGCGACGTCGGGGGTTTCGATGATCGGGCCGGTGACATGAATGGCTTGCGATACCGACAGCCCTTGCACCCGCGCGGCGATATTCACCGTCTGGCCGAAATAATCCTGCCGCTCATTCAGCATCACCGCAAGGCAGGGGCCTTCATGGATGCCGATCTTGAGCACCAGATCCGTGGTGCCGCGCGCTTCATTGAGCGCGTCCATGGCCTTGCGCATTCGCAGCGCCGCCGCGAAAGCCTGCTCCGGCCTGACGAAGGTTGCCATCACCGCATCGCCGATGGTTTTCACCACCGCGCCGGCCTCATTGGCGATGATGTCGAGCAACGCCTGGAAGTGCGCGCGCACCAGATCGAATGCCGCGAGATCGCCGACCCGCTCGTAGAGCGCAGTCGAGCCTTTCAGGTCGGTGAACAGGAACGTCAGCGACGTGATCTTGAGGCGCTGGTCGATGGTCAGGTTGTCCGCCTTGTAAATGTCGCGGAAGGTCTGGTTGGCGAGAATCCGCTTGGCAGTGAGGATCGGCTTGCGCTTGCCGAGCAGTTCGTGCATCGCGTCGCCGGCGATCCAGACCGAGGGCAGCACCCGGACGTTGACCTGGTTCTCGAGCGAGAGCCTTAGCGGTCCCGGCCGCATCGGGATCGTTCCGGTCGGCGCATCCTTGCCGGTATAGATCACCGAAAGTTGTTGTCGTTCGCGGGTCGGCTCGCCGCGGACATCGAGAAATTGCGCGGTATGGGTCACCGGCTCGAACACGATGCAGAACTGGTTCGGCAGTTGCAGCGACAGCAGCGCCTTTTCGCCCGGCGGCAGCTCGATCGCCTCCAGCGTCACCTCCTCGATGAGCTGCGGAAATGTCGCGTCGTCGATCTCGACACCCGAACTCCAGAAAATCTGGCGGGCATATTCCCAAAGCGGCAGCGAGTTGGGATTGTGCGCCGCGATCCGCCGCACCCGCGGGCTGACGGTGAAGGCGACTTCGACACCCTCGTCGACGGAGGCCTCATAGCCGGCCGCGCACAAGGCGCAGTTGTAGTCGTCGTGGCGCAGCGATTTGAGAGTGCTGTGGGAATCCAGCACGCCGCTGCACCCGGGGCACAAGACGTTCCACGACAGGTCGAACAGGCCGATGCGGGAGGCGTGCAGGAAGCCGGCGATGACGGGTTCTTCCGGCAGTCCGGTCTTCTTCGAGAAATCCAGAAGATTGATGCGATTGAGTTCGCGGTCGGCGCCGGTTTCCACAAGCCGCTGAATCGCATCCGCCACGAGAGGGTCAGCGGACTGTCTCAGGATCGAGAACAGGGCCTGCACTTCACTCATCGGCGGCATGTTACTGCAACCGGGCAGCCGCTCCAAGGTCAACAAAGAGGCATGTCGGTCCCGGCTTCCGCAACCAGCCGTCGCCGCTCAACGACGCGTGAGGCGGAACGGCGGCGAACGGTCCGGTTGTGTGGTGACCACGCCCATCGGCGTCACCGGCGTATCGTCGAGCAATTCGACACGGAATGCACCGATAATCTTCGCGAGCGTCAGCGTCGCCTCGACGATGGCGAAGTGCGCGCCGATGCAGACGCGGGGGCCGACGCCGAATGGCAGGTAAGCGAAGCGATCCGGCGCCGCCGTGCCGGGCATAAAACGTTCCGGGACGAAAGCGTTGGGATCGTGCCAGAGCTTTTCGTGCCGGTGCAGCAGCCACGGCGCGATCAGGATGATGTCGCCCTTGACGACGTCCAGCCCGTTGCCGAGCGTGTCGGCGCCGGCGGCCGCGCGCGCGATTAGGAACGCCGGCGGATACAGCCGCATCGTCTCGTCGATTACCGCGCGGGTGAATTTCAACCGTTCGATATTCGTCGCGTCATTGTCGGCGATGCCGCGCCCTTCCGCCGCCACGCGGTCCTGCGTTGCCGGATCGAGCGCCAGCATATACAGCGACCAGAACAGCGCGGTTGCGGTGGTCTCGTGTCCGGCGAGAATCATCGTGGCGACCTGATCGCCGAGCTGTTCGTCGGAGAAGGCCTGTCCGGTTTCCGGATCGCGTGCCGCGACCATCAGTTCGAACAGGTCGCGCGGCGGCGCGTCCTCGGCCTTGCCGGCGGCGCGGCGCTCGGCGATCAGCGCCCGAATGAAACGCGTCCAGCGCCTGCGGAAGAACGCGCGCGCGATGTCCTGCGGGCTCGGCCAACCGGTCGGCAGCACCAGATCGAAGAAATGCGGCCGCGCCAGCCGCGAGCCGTATTCGATGACGAAGTCGCGCAAGGTCGCGCCGTGATGCGCCATGCCGAAGGAAAACATGGTGCGCCCGGCGATCTCCAGCGTCATGCGCTGCATCACTTCGCGCAGGTTGACCGGCGCGTCGCGCTGCCGGTCGAGCGCCGCGACGGTTTCGTCGATGGCGGACACCATGTGCGGCACCAATGTCGTCACCGCGCGGGGTGTGAAGGCCGGGGCCAGCGTGCGGCGCTGGTACTTCCAATTGCGGCCTTCCGCCAACAGCAGGCCTTCGCCGAGCATCGGGCGCAGCACGCGAATGCCCGCGGGCGTGCGGGTGTAGTTCTCGTAGTTCTCCACCAGCACATGGCGGATCGCCGCCGGCGTGTTGAGGATGAAGCTGTTGTGGCCGAAGAAGCGGCCCTGGATGACGTCGTCCTCGTAGGCGCGTTGGCCCCAGCTTCCGATGGTGCTGTTGCGGATCGCCGCGACACGCGCCAGCCGCCCCAGGTTTTCCGGGGCGCGCGGCGGGAACGGCGGCACCAGCGGCGGACGGCTGACCGGCGGATCGATGACCTCGGCAATGCTCACGCTGCGGCCTCTCGCTTCTTGGTTGGCGCGCTGCGGATGATGCTCCATCCGCATGGCGATCTGTCGATGGAATCTTGGCGTCCTTGGGACTTCGGAAGGGCCCCAAGGACGCCAATCTAATCGATCCCCGGTTAATTAGTCAGGCAATCGGGACCATAACGCCGCATGATGTCTCTCTCTCGCACGGCCGATCACCGAGCGGTCCTGTCGTCCGGAGCGAGCGCTCGGGGTGAGTAAGGGCCATCGACGACAGCCGTCCTGGACAGTGTCTCCGCATCGGCGCTCGCGCGGCTTGCCTCCCGCTAATATTCGCCTCTAGATTTTGATCGCGCCGACTCAATCGCCACCCGGTTACGGGGCAATCACAGACACAGGCACCACGCCCTATGACCGAGCCGCCGAAACGATCCCCGCTTCCCGCCAACGGTCTTGCCGCGCCGCTCCGGATCAAGCTGTTCCGGCGCATCTGGCTTGCCAGTCTGCTGTCGAACCTCGGCTTGATGATCCAGAGTGTGGGCGCGGCCTGGGCAATGACGCAGATGACATCGACCGCCGAGAAGGTGGCGCTGGTCCAGACCGCCCTGATGATGCCGATCATGCTGATCTCGATGCCGGCCGGCGCGATCGCCGACATGTATGACCGGCGCAAGGTCGGGCTGGTGTCGCTGACGATCGCGCTGATCGGCGCGACCGGCCTCACCGTTCTGACCTGGAGCGGCCACATCACGCCGAACCTGTTGCTGCTGTTCTGCTTCCTGATCGGCAGCGGCATGGCGCTGTTCGGTCCAGCGTGGCAGGCCTCGGTCGCCGAGCAGGTGCCGCCGGAAACGCTGCCGTCGGCGGTGGCGCTGAACGGTATCAGCTACAACATCGCGCGCAGCTTCGGCCCGGCCATCGGCGGCATCGTGGTGGCGGCGGCGGGCGCGGTCGCGGCTTTTTCCGCTAACGCGCTGTGCTATGTGCCGCTGTTGATCGTCATGTTCCTGTGGCGTCGCGTCACCGAACCTTCGCGGTTGCCGCGCGAACAATTGCCGCGCGCGATGGTGTCGGGTTTCCGCTACATCACCAACGCCCCCTCGATCCGCATCGTATTGGGGCGGACGCTGGTGACCGGCATCGCCGGCGGCTCGATCTCCGCTTTGATGCCGCTGGTGGCGCGCGACCTGCTACACGGCGGCGCGCAGACCTACGGTATCATGCTCGGCGCGTTCGGCATGGGCGCGGTGATCGGCGCGCTGAACATCGGCGCGATCCGCAAATATGCCAATGGCGAGACGGCGGTGCGGTTATGCGCGATGATCATGGGCGTTGCCATCGCCATCGTCGCCATCAGCAAGATGGCGGCGATCACGGCCGCCGCGCTGGTCATCGCAGGCGCGGTGTGGATGCTGGCGGTCGCACTGTTCAATATCGGCGTGCAACTGTCGGCGCCGCGTTGGGTGGCGGGACGGTCGCTGGCCGCGTTTCAGGCGGCCGCCGCCGGCGGCATTGGCGTCGGCAGTTGGATCTGGGGCCACCTTGCCAATGGAATCGGCGTCGAAGGCGCGCTGCTCGTGTCCGGCGTTGCGATGTTTGTCTCGCCGGTTCTCGGACTTTGGATGCGGATGCCGTCGATCGAGGGACGCGACGAGGCCGGCGACATGCTGGCGGACCCCGAGGTGCGATTGCCGCTCACCGGCCGCAGCGGACCGGTCATCGTCGAGATCGAGTACCGCGTCGATCTCAACCGCGCGCGCACCTTCTATCGGCTGATGCAGATGGTTCAGCTCAGCCGCAAGCGCAACGGCGCCTACGGTTGGTCGATCGCGCGCGATATCTCCGATCCCCAACTGTGGACCGAGCGCTATCATTGCCCGACCTGGAACGATTATCTGCGTCAGCGCAACCGTGCGACGCAGTCGGAGCGCAAGCTGCATTTGCGGGCGATGAAATTCCATCATGGCCTCGAGCCGGTAAAGATCCGCCGGATGCTGGAGCGGCCGTTCGGCTCGGTGCGGTGGAAGGATAACTCGCCCGATCATGTCGGCGCGGCGGCGGTCGAGGTCTTGCCGGCGGCGACCCCGGCAGGCGGCAGCACCTAGGGGCTTCGGCTTTTGATGAATCATCCGTCGTCATGCCCGGCCTTAGCCGTTCGAAGAACGGCGTCGCTTCCGCTCGCCTTTGTGCCGGGCATCCACGTCTTGATGTTCTCGCAAGGTCAAAGACGTGGATGGCCGGGACGAGCCCGGCCATGACGGGTTGCTGATTCCATCTGAAAGAAAGCTGCTCTATCTTCCTGAAACGATGGATTGCGGGGTCAAGCCCGGCAATGATGTTTTCGTCAGAACGTGAAGTGCTACAGGCCGGTGAAGCCAGCCTTCACTGAATCGATGCTGCCGTCGCGCTCGCGCAAGTAAGTCAGCCCGCAGACCGTGAGTCGGTCGAGGTCGGTTTCTCCGGCGGCATGGAGTTTCGCGAGATAGTCGATCAGTTGCTCGCGGGCATCGAGGTGATCGTCCTCGCTGCGTGGCTTGAGCAGATCGTAGGTCATCATCACGCGATCAATCGCCGCTTGCATAGTCGTCGCACTCGCGGAGCGGTTCGGCGTTTGGCGTGCGGGACTTTGCTCAGGCGCCATCTGCGGCCTGATCGTGGATGATCTGATAGCGGTAGATCGCCCGGTTGGCGATGCGGATTCGGTTGCGATCACCGAACTCGAACAGCTCGACGATGATTTCCAGCAACGATTGGTCGGTTCGGTAGGGATCGGCAAGCACTCCGCTTTTGTGCAGGAAGTTGGCTGCGATGGAATACGCTTGCCCGATCACATCGATGTTGATCACCTGGACGTCGCGTTCAACCAGCATGGCGGTGGCCCTCCAGCGTCCCATGACAACTCGCGATAGGTTGTTTCGGTTCCATCATCCCGATTCGAATTCGCGCAAAGAAAAACGGCGGCCCCGTGAGGGACCGCCGTTGGTGATGGAAGTGTGGACTGGATCAGCGCCAGTCGCGGATGTCGACGAAGTGGCCGGCGATTGCCGCCGCCGCCGCCATCGCCGGCGATACCAGATGGGTGCGGCCCTTGAAGCCCTGACGGCCCTCGAAGTTGCGGTTCGAGGTCGAGGCGCAACGCTCTTCCGGCGCCAGCTTGTCGGGGTTCATCGCCAGGCACATCGAGCAGCCCGGCTCGCGCCACTCGAAGCCGGCCTTGATGAAGATCTTGTCGAGACCTTCGGCTTCCGCCTGCTCCTTCACCAGACCCGAACCCGGCACGATCATGGCGTTGACGTTGCCGTTGACGGTCTTGCCCTCGGCGACCTTCGCCGCCGCGCGCAGATCCTCGATGCGGCCGTTGGTGCAGGAGCCGATGAAGACGCGGTCGAGCTTGATGTCGGTGATCTTGGTGCCGGCCTTCAGGCCCATATAGTCGAGCGCGCGATGCTTCGAAATGCGCTTGGCCTCGTCCTCGATCTTGTCGGGATCGGGCACCACGCCGGTGATCGAGATGACGTCCTCGGGCGAGGTGCCCCAGGTGACGATCGGCGGCAGCTTGGCGGCATCGAGGCGAATCTCGTGATCGAAGTGCGCGCCCGCGTCGCTGCGCAGCGTGTCCCAGTAACGCCGTGCCGTATCCCACGCATCGCCCTTCGGCGCCATGGTGCGACCCTTAAGGAATTCATACGCGACGTCGTCCGGCGCGATCAGGCCGGCGCGCGCGCCACCTTCGATCGACATGTTGCAGACGGTCATGCGGCCTTCCATCGACAGCGCGCGGATCGCTTCGCCGGCGTATTCCAGCACGTAGCCTGTGCCGCCCGCGGTGCCGATCTCGCCGATGATGGCGAGGATGATATCCTTGGCGGTGACGCCGTCCGGCAATTTGCCGTCGACCACCGCGCGCATGTTCTTCGCCTTCTTCTGGATCAGCGTCTGCGTCGCGAGCACATGCTCGACCTCGGAGGTGCCGATGCCGTGCGCCAGCGCGCCGAACGCGCCGTGCGTCGAGGTGTGGCTGTCGCCGCAGACGATGGTGGTGCCGGGCAAGGTGAAGCCCTGCTCCGGGCCGATGACGTGGACGATGCCCTGCCGCTTGTCGAACTCGTTGTAGTACTCTATGCCGAAGTCCTTGGCGTTCTGCGCCAGCGCCGCGATCTGCTCGGCGCTCTCCGGATCGGGATTGGGCTTGGAGCGGTCGGTGGTCGGGACGTTGTGATCGACCACGGCCAGCGTCTTCTCCGGCGCGTGAACCTTGCGGCCCGAGGTGCGCAGGCCCTCGAACGCCTGCGGCGAGGTCACTTCGTGGACCAGATGGCGATCGATATAGAGCAGGCAGGTGCCGTCATCGGCCTCGTGGACCAGATGATCGTGCCAGATCTTGTCGTAGAGCGTAGTGGCGGATTTTGAATCGGACATGGTGTCGGCCTCGAACGGAAATGAAATGGTGTGGTGCAAGCGGGTGGCGCGCAGGCGCCGAACGTCAGCCCGCGATGAGCGCGGTGGTCGTCAGGCGGCCGAAGAAGCGCCACGGCAACCGCGAGCGGTCGTCGAGCACGATCCGGGCAACGATCTCTTTGCGATCTGGAACCATTCCACATCCTAGCACAGACGCGCTTGCGCCGACAACGAAAGCCGAACGCATTGCGGCAATGCGCGGTGATGCCTGCCGCCCTCCTCGACGAGTCGTCCTCGCGAAGGCGAGGACCCATTACCCCTGGCGTTAGTAGTTTAAAGCAAGCGGGCAACAGACTCTGTTCTTCATCGCCATTGCTGCGGAGTCTGGGTCCCCGCCTTCGCGGGGACGACTCGCGGGAAAATCCTGCCGCATCGGATGAAAAACGTACTTAACAAAAAAGCGCGGGTGAACCCCGCGCTTTTCGACGTCGCAATGCGACGGAAATTACTCGGCGGCAGCGGCCTGCGCGCGGTCCTGCTTCTTCTCGACGATGCGGGCCGACTTGCCGCGCAGGTTGCGGAGGTAATACAGCTTGGCGCGACGCACCTTGCCGCGACGCACGACCTTGATCGAGTCGATCATCGGGGACATCAGCGGGAAGACGCGCTCGACGCCTTCGCCGTAGGAAATCTTGCGGACGGTGAAGCTCTCGTTGAGCCCGCCGCCGGACCGGCCGATGCAGACGCCTTCATAAGCCTGCACGCGGGTGCGCTCGCCTTCGACCACCTTGACGTTGACGATCACGGTGTCGCCGGGGCCGAACTCCGGAATGGTCCTGTTGGCCGACAGCTTGTCGAACTGCTCTTTTTCGAGCTGCTGGATGATATTCATTGCAAAACTCCATCGACGGCGCGCCAGCCCTCCGGGGCGGCTGCGTGAAACTGGTTATCCTGCGCGGATTTCGCGCTCCTATACGGCAAAGCAAAGGCGTTGTCACCCGTCTGTCGTGCTTTTTGGTCCTTTTTGGTTGCCGGGCTGGCCGCCCTGCGCCGCCCACAGGTCGGGTCGGCGGTCCTTCGTAAGGCTTTCGGCCTGTTCCCGCCGCCATGCCGCGACCCGGGCGTGGTCGCCGGAGAGCAGGACATCCGGGATGGGACGGCCTTCGAAGCTCTGCGGGCGGGTATATTGCGGGTATTCCAGTAGTCCGGCGGAAAAACTCTCGTCGGAACCGGATTCCAGCTTGCCCATCACCCCCGGCAGCAGCCGGACGCAGGCATCCAGCAGCACCATGGCGGCGATTTCGCCGCCGGAGAGCACATAATCGCCGATCGAGACCTCCTCGAGGCCGCGCGCGTCGATCACCCGCTGGTCGATGCCCTCGAACCGGCCGCAGACGATCAGCGGGCCCGGGCCGGCGGCGAGGTCGGCCACGCGCGACTGGGTCAATGGCCGACCGCGCGGGCTCATCACAAGTTTGGGGCGATCCGGCGCGATGGCGGCGGCATCGATGGCGGCGGCGAGCACGTCGGCGCGCAGCACCATGCCGGGGCCCCCGCCGGCCGGGGTGTCATCGACGCTGCGATGCCTGTTGGTGGCGGAGTCGCGGATGTCCCGCACCTCCATTTCCCAAAGGCCGGTCGCCAGCGCCCGCCCCGCGAGGCTCGCGCCGAGCGGGCCGGGGAACATGCCCGGAAACAGGGTCAGGATCGTTGCGCGCCAGGTCATTGATAGGGCACCAAGCCGATAACCGAGGGATCGTCATGGCCGGGCTCGTCCCGGCCATCCACGTCCTTGAGATTGAGAAAGACAGACGTGGATGCCCGGCACAAGGCCGGGCATGACGAAAACAAAGTGTCTGACGTCGTCTTGTTAGTTGTCGTTCGGCGTATCGCCGTCGACCTCGCCCGGCATCTCGATCACCACCCGTCCGCCGGCGATGTCGACGGTCGGCACCACGGCGTCGGTGAACGGCAGCAGCAGCGTCGCGCCTTTCGGTGGCGCGATTTCGATAACGTCGCCGGCGCCGAAATTATGGATCGCGACGACGCGGCCGATCGGCGCGCCATCCATCGAGACGGCGGCGAGATCGATCAGGTCGACATGATAGTATTCGCCGTCTTCGGCAGGCGGCAGCTTGTCGCGCGGGACATACAGTTCGACGCCGTTGAGCTTCTCGGCATCGTTGCGCGTGGTGACGCCTTGCAGCGTGGCGACCAAGTGGTCCTTGGCCTCGCGTGCATTGCTCACTTCGAACCGGCGCGCGCCGTCCTTGGTCGAAAGCGGTCCGTAATCGAGAACCGCGAACGGGTCTTCGGTGAAGGTCCACAGCTTCACCGCGCCGCGCACACCATGCGCGGCGCCGATGCGGGCGATGCAAACCTGCTTTGTCATCGCCCCGACGAAGCCTTACTTCGCCTCGGCGGCCTTGCGCTCCTTGCGCGGCACGGCCTTTTCCGGGTTGTTGCGCGGCGCGCGCTTCATGACGCCGGCGGCATCGAGGAAACGCGAGACGCGGTCCGACGGCTGCGCGCCCTTGGCGAGCCACGCCTTCACCTTCTCCATGTCGAGCTTCAGGCGCAGGTCGTTGTCCTTCGGCAGCAGCGGATTGAAGTAGCCGAGACGCTCGATGAAGCGGCCGTCACGCGGAAAGCGCGAGTCGGCGACGACGACGTGATAGACCGGACGCTTCTTGGTGCCGGCACGAGCGAGGCGGATAACGACGGACATGGAGTTCTCCTTTTAAAGATCTATCTGATGTGGGTTGGTTTTGTTGTTAACGTGAAGAGGGACCGTCATGCCCGCGAAGGCGGGCATCCAGTAAACGCAGACGCTTCATCGGAAATGAAGCATTGCGGAGTACTGGATCGTCCGCCTGCGCGGACGATGACGCCGAAAACGTTGCAAGGACATGCCTCATTTCTTCTTCCCGAATCCGGGAAAGCCGCCGAGGCCCGGCAGTGTCGGTTTGCCGTTCAGCCCGGTGAGGCCCGGCAGGTTCGGCAAGCCGCCACGCAGGCCGGCGGGAAGATCTTTCGGCGGTTGCGGCATGCCGTCGGCGCCCTTCGGCAGCTTGTCGGCCATCGCCTTCATCTGCTCCGGCGAAGGCATGCCGCCGCCGCCGAATCCCATGGCTTGGGCGATGCCGGCCATCGGGCCGCGCTTGCCCGATCCCATCATCTTCATCATGTCGGCCATGTTCCGGTGCATCTTGAGGAGCTTGTTGATGTCCTCGACCTTCTGGCCGGCACCGGCGGCGATGCGCTTCTTGCGGCTGGCCTTGAGAATGTCGGGATGCTTGCGCTCCTGCCGCGTCATCGAATCGATGATCGCGGTCTGACGCTTGAGAATCTTGTCGTCGATGCCGGCGGCGGCGATCTGGTTCTTCATCTTGGCGATGCCGGGCATCATGCCCATCAAGCCGCCGATGCCGCCCATGTTCGCCATCTGCTGCAACTGGTCGCGCATGTCGTTGAGGTCGAACTGACCCTTGCGCATCTTCTCGGCGACGCGCGCCGCCTTCTCGGCGTCGATATGCGCGGCGGCTTTCTCAACAAGCGATACCACGTCGCCCATGCCGAGGATGCGGCCGGCGATACGGTCCGGATGGAAGTCTTCGAGAGCGTCGGTCTTTTCGCCGGTGCCGATCAGCTTGATCGGCTTGCCGGTGACCGCGCGCATCGACAGCGCCGCGCCGCCGCGGCCGTCGCCGTCGACACGGGTGAGCACGATGCCGGTGAGGCCGACGCGCTGGTCGAACGAGCGCGCGAGATTGACGGCGTCCTGACCGGTCAGCGCATCCGCGACCAGCAGCACTTCATGGGGATGCGCGGCGGCTTTGATATTTGCCGCCTCGCTCATCATCTCTTCGTCGAGCGTGGTGCGGCCGGCGGTGTCGAGCAGCACGATGTCGTAGCCGCCGAGCTTGCCGGCCTCGATCGCGCGGCGCGCGATCTGCTCCGGTTTCTGGCCGTCGACGATCGGCAGCGTCGCGATCTCAAGGTCGCGACCGAGGACTGCAAGCTGCTCCATCGCTGCCGGGCGATAGATGTCGAGCGACGCCATCAGCACCTTGCGCTTATCGCGCTGGGTCAGGCGGCGGGCGAGCTTCGCGGTGGTGGTGGTTTTACCGGAGCCTTGCAGACCGACCATCATGATCGGCACCGGCGCCGGCGCGTTAAGGTCGATGGTCTGACCATCCGAACCCAGCGTAGCGATGAGCTGGTCGTGGACGATCTTGACCACCATCTGGCCCGGCGTCACCGACTTGACGACGGTGGCGCCGACCGCCTGTTCGCGCACCTGATCGGTGAAGCTGCGCACCACTTCCAGCGCAACGTCGGCCTCCAGCAACGCGCGACGCACTTCGCGCATCGCCGCATCGACGTCCGCCTCGGTCAGCGCGCCGCGGCGCGTCAGCCGATCGAGAATGCCACCAAGCTTTTCCGACAGATTGTCGAACACGTCAGCTTTCCTTCGTTACCCCGCCCCGCGCTTGCGGGGAGAGGTCGCCGCGCCTTCGCGGCGGGTGAGGGGCAAGGCACGGCGCTCAATTGATCCGCATTATCTGCGGCGAAGCGCCCCTCACCCCGACCCTCTCCCCGCAAGTGCGGGGCGAGGGAGAGACAAAACACGTTTGCGCCCGAGGGCGCACAGCGCTGTCGGGCGTTGGCCTCCGGTCTCGAGGGCCGGGCGGCGGGTCGAAAAGAGCATCTTTCCGAGAAGTTGGGCGGTTAAACGCCGGTTGGCTGGCAAAGTCAACAAAAGTTGACGGAATGCGTGTGTGACGCACTGAGCGGTATCGCGATAAGTCACATAAAATCAATGATTTGAAATGATGCGGGCACTGTCTTGCCGAATCCCGCGATTTTTGGCCCAATCCGCCGATGACAGTCACCCGCCGCCGGTTTCTTGCTTCCATCGCCGGCATTGCCGCCTTGCTCGGCGGTTCCGCGTTCTGGGCTTCCCTTATGAAAACCTACAATGGGCCGGTGTCGGATCATTTCGACGGGCTTCGCTTCTTCGATCCGCACGGGGCGTCGCCCAAGAGCCTCGCCGAGGTGCTGCGCTGGCAGTTCGGCGGCGATCGCGAGCGTCATAAATGGCCGGACTGGGTGCCGAGCCCTCACGCCGACACGCCGCCGCCCCGCGTGTTGAGCGGCATCCGGCTGTCGTTCGTCGGGCACGCGAGCTGGCTGATCCAGGTGGCCGGGCTCAACATCCTGATCGATCCGGTGTGGTCGCAGCGCGCCTCGCCGTTCTCGTTCGTTGGGCCGAAGCGCCACAACGATCCCGGCATCGCTTTCGAGGTGCTGCCGTCGGTCGACGCCGTACTGGTGTCGCACGGCCATTACGATCATCTCGACGTGGCGACGCTGTCGCGATTGCAGGCGGAGTTCGCGCCGCGTGTCATTACGCCGCTCGGCAACGACGTGACGATGCGCGCGGCCGACGCCGCGATCCGTGCCGAGGCGTTCGACTGGCATCAACACGTCGACCTCGGCAACGGCGTCACGGTGACGCTGGTGCCGACGCGGCACTGGTCGGCGCGCGGCCTGTTCGACCGCAACAAGGCGCTGTGGGCGAGCTTCGTCATCAAGACGCCGGCGGGCAGCCTCTACGTCGTCTGCGATTCCAGTTACGGCGACGGCGGCCACTTTCGCCGTGTGCGCGATGCGCACGGGCCGTTCCGGTTGGCGATCCTGCCGATCGGCGCCTACGAACCGCGCTGGTTCATGCGCGACCAGCACATGAACCCCGAGGAAGCAGTGAAGGCGTTCGCCGAGTGTGGCGCCGAGCGCGCACTGGCGCATCACCACGGCACGTTTCAACTCACCGATGAAGCGATCGACGCGCCGGTGCAAGCGTTGCAGGTCGCCCGCGAAGCCGCCGGTGTCGCGCCTGAAGCATTCATGGCGTTGCAGCCGGGACAGGTCGTGGAGGTTTGAGGGAGAAACCCTCCACTCGTCATGGCCGGGCTCGTCCCGGCCATCCACGTCTTGGTTGCCGGCAGGTTGTCAGAACGTGGATGCCCGGGACAAGCCCGGGCATGACGGCATAAACTTCCTGCACGGCATAAACGAAACTACTACTGCGCCGCCTTGATCGCCCACGACACGCTGACATGGATGTGCAGCGTTTCCTCGCCCGGTGCGACCGGGGCCGCCGCGAAATCCATCTTGGCCGTGCGCACCATCGGCATCGGCGGCATCGCACCGCCTTCGCTGATGCTGACCGGATCGCCCAGCGTTACGCCGGCGGCCTTCGCATAAATCTCGGCCTTGCGCCGTGCGTCGGCAATGGCTTTCGGACGCGCATCGTCGAGCAGTTTCGACGGATTCGACACCGCGAAGTGGATGCCGCCGATATCGTTGGCGCCGGCGGCGACCAGTGCGTCGACGATGCCGGCGACCTTGCTGACGTCGCGCAGCTTGACGGTGACGCGGTTGCTGGCGCGATAGCCGCTCACCACCGGCGGGCCGTTGCGGTTCGGGCCGGTGTTGGCATATTGCGGCGAGAGCGACAGCCGCGAGGTCTGGTAATCCTTTTCCGCAAGGCCCGCGCCTTGCAGCGCCAGCAACACCTTGCCCATCGCGGCATTGTTGGCGTCGCTGGCCTCGCGCGCGGTCTTCGCGTCGGTGGTGACGCCGCCGTCGATTTGCGCCAGATCCGGCGTGGCGTTGACGGTGGCTTCGCCGGTCACGGAAATCATCGGCGGCAAGGTCGTGTCGGCCATCGCGGCTCCGGACAGGCTCAGGAAGGTGGCGGCAAGCGCGGCGGTCAAGGTGCGGTGTGCGATCATGGTTCTCACTTCAGCGGGACGTAGACGTTGATCACCAGCTTGTCTTCCGCGGTCTTCAGCGGATCGGTGGTGTATTCCTCGATGAACAGGTCTTTCGCTTCGAGTTTTTTGTCGTCGAGGTGATTGGTGATCGCCTCGTAGGTGTTGTCCATGTTGTCGTAGGACCCGCGATGCACGAACTTCAGTGCCTTGCCTTCCGGCGATTTGCCCATGCTCATGTTTTTCGGCAGGTTCTTCGGCTCCTGATCCACCGGCACCTCGGCCTGGAACACGAAGCCGTTGTCGTCGGTCGAGGTGTAGACGATCATCGGGTTGCCGGCGGGCTTGATGCCCTGCTTGTCGAGCAGCGAAGACACTGCCTTGAAGGCGTCGATCAGGCTTTCGAATGCCGAATCCCAGGTGGCGTTGCCGGTGTAGATCAGCACCGTCTTGGGCGTGAGCGTGATTTCCTCGCCGAACGGATCGGCGGTCTGCGTCGCCGGCGGTGACGCGGGCGCCGTCGCGCTGGCCGGCGGCGTCGTCGGCGAGGGCGTCGCGGGGGCGGCGGTGGTCGGCGCGGTCTGGTCCGGCTTGTCGGGTGTCGGCGCGGCCGGGGCGGGCGTCGCCGGTGTCGTATCCGAGGGCGCCGGCGTTGTCGGGGTCGAAGTGGCCGGCGGCGTGGTGGTCGCGGGCGGCGTTGCAGGCGGCGCCTGTGCCAGCGTGACGGCCGGACCGAGCGTAAGAGCCGCCACCGGCGCCAAAGCCACCATGGCGAAGCGAAGGGACCGAATCATTCCGAAGTCTCCATGGCCGGACCGGCGGGCCAGCGGCTGAACAGGTGTTCCATTGTCATGCTTAACACGCCGATTCGGCTTTCGTCCCGCGCGGGCCTGTCATCCCTGTAGAGCATGGAAGCTGTCCCGGACATGAACGTGGCCACTGGCCAATCCGTCGCTGTTCGCCATATAACACGGCACAAATATGGAATTTGTGATGAGCGCGCTGGCCAACCATAGCTTCAGCAAGATGAACGGCATCGGCAACGAGATCGTCGTGCTCGACCTGCGTGACTCTGCCGCAGCGATCACGCCGGACGACGCGCGCGCCATCGGTGCGCCTTCCGGTGTCCCTTACGATCAATTGATGGTGTTGCTGCCGCCGCGCGCGTCGGGCACCGAGGCATTCGTCCGCATCTACAACAATGATGGCTCGGAGGCGGGCGCCTGCGGCAACGGCATGCGCTGCGTGGCGCGGCAGACCTTTGCCGCCACCGGCCAATCGGCGCTGACGTTCGAGACCCGCGCGGGCCTCATCAACTGCTGGCAGGGACCGGCGGCCGATCTCTATACGGTCGACATGGGCGCACCGAAGTTCGGCTGGCAGGACATTCCGCTCGCGGAAGAGTTTCGCGACACCCGCTACATCGAATTGCAGATCGGGCCGATCGACAAGCCGATCCTGCATTCGCCGTCGGTCGTCAGCATGGGCAACCCGCACGCGATCTTCTGGGTGGACGACATCCTGGCCTACGATCTCGAACGGCTCGGGCCGTTGCTGGAAAACCATCCGATCTTCCCGGAGCGCGCCAACATCACGCTGGCGCATGTCGTGGATCGCGACCATATCGTGATGCGCACCTGGGAGCGCGGCGCGGGCCTGACCAAGGCGTGCGGCTCGGCGGCCTGCGCCACGGCGGTGGCGGCGGCGCGGCTGAAGCGGACCGGTCGCATCGTGCACATGACCTTGCCCGGTGGCGAACTCACCATCGAGTGGCGCGAGCGCGATGATCACGTGCTGATGACGGGGCCGGCGGCGTTTGAATACGAAGGCCGCTTCGATCCGGCGCTGTTCGCCACCCCCTCCCTTAATCCCTCCCCCGCTTGCGGGGAGGGTAGGGTGGGGGCATGAGCGTCGATGTCGTCACCTTCGGCTGCCGGCTCAATGCGTTCGAGTCCGAAGTGATCCGCCGCGAGGCGGAAGGCGCCGGCGTGGACGATGTCGTGGTCATCAACAGTTGCGCGGTCACCAACGAGGCGGTGGCGCAGGCGCGGCAATCGATCCGCAAATTGAAGCGCGAACGGCCCGGCGCGCGCATTATCGTCACCGGCTGTGCCGCGCAGACGCAAGCCGCGATGTTCGCGGCGATGCCGGAAGTGGCGCGCGTCGTCGGCAACGACGACAAGCTGCATGGCGCGGCATGGCGCGACACGCGCGCGGCGCTGGATCGCGCGGCCGATTTCGGTGTCAGCAGCGAGGAAAAGATCGCGGTCGCCGATATCATGGCGGTGCGCGAGATGGCGCCGCATCTGATCGATGGCTTCCAGACCGGCCTGCCGCGCGTGTTCGTGCAGGTGCAGAACGGCTGCGATCATCGCTGCACGTTTTGCATCATTCCCTACGGACGCGGCAATTCGCGCTCGGTGCCGATGGGCGGCGTCATCGATCAGGTGCGCGCGCTGGTCGAGCGCGGCCACGCCGAGATCGTGCTCACCGGCGTCGATCTCACCAGCTACGGTGCGGACCTGCCCGGCGCCCCAAAACTCGGCACGCTGGTCAAGCGCATCCTCAAGCATGTGCCGGAGTTGCGGCGGCTGCGTATCTCGTCGATCGATTCCATCGAGGCGGATCGCGATTTGCTCGATGCGATCGCAAGCGACGACCGCCTGATGCCGCATCTGCATCTGTCATTGCAGGCCGGCGACGACATGATCCTGAAGCGGATGAAGCGGCGGCATTCGCGCACCGACGCGATTGCCTTCTGCGACGAGGTGCGGCGGCTGCGGCCGGATATCGTGTTCGGCGCGGATATCATCGCCGGTTTCCCGACCGAGACCGAGGAGATGTTCGCCAACACCCTGGCGCTGGTCGAGGAGGCGGAGCTCGCCTTCCTGCACGTCTTCCCCTTCAGCCCCCGCCCGGGCACGCCGGCCGCGCGCATGCCGCAGTTGCCCCGCGGGCTCGTCAAGGATCGCGCCGCTCGGTTGCGGGCCGCGGGCGAGGCCGGCCTCGCG
>JBQCHY010000015.1:0-8834 GCA_051954235.1 Xanthobacteraceae bacterium | reverse complement strand
GACGCATCGCCTTGATGCCAGCGACGGGCATCGGGACCACACGACTTGGGCCGGCGCGCCAAGGCGATGCAAATGGGGCGTATCTCCACCCCGGTCCGCACCGCGCAGCGTCGTCGTCTGCGCGAGGATGACGGCTCACGGAGCCCTCGCCATGGAGGAGACCGCCCTGCCGCCAAAGCCTCGCGCCGAACGCTGCCGCGTCCACCGCATCCCGCCCCGCGGATCGTGACGATCGCGAAACGCCCCTCTCATCGGGACGGGATGAAGGAATTAAATCCTATGTCGGTCATTTTGTCAAGGTCGGCGCGCAATCCTGCAAACAACGTCGTCCCGGCGCGGGCAGGGACCCATAACCCCTTGCGTTGGTTGGGATTACGGGGCCCAAGATCAAGGCGATTTGTGTTGCCGTCCATTACGACCGCTGCGGCGTATGGGTCGCTGCCTACGTGGGGACGACGATAACGTTGTGGAAATTCTATTGTGGCGCACGGCGACAATCCCGCGCCTCGTTCGTGTCAATGCGAAGAGCGCGAGCGACGAAGCCAAAGCCCACCCCGACCTTCCCCCGAAGCGGGAGGAGGGAGCATTGTAGCAGCGCGAGGAAGGCGCATTAAATCGATCCGCGAGGGCAACGCTGGGGCGACGGTTCGCGTTGAACCGGGTGCGCTCCGGCGAGATCATCTCGCGGGGCGTCGCAGGATTGTTCGCCATGCATCGCAGGGCAGGCATTGCGCATGGCAGGGAACTGTCAACAGAGCTTGTCTTGCCACCCTTGGTGCACTGCGCTAAAGGCTCAGAACAATTCCAAGGTGGCCGAATCTGTCGGCCGTATCGCCCCAAAAAACCAAGGATCGCCGATGACCGGCATCTTGCAAGATTATCTGCCTTTGGTGGTGTTTATCGGCATTGCCGCCGTGATCGGGCTGGCCTTGCTGATCGCGCCGTTTATCGTTGCGTTTCAGCAGCCCGATCCGGAGAAATTGTCCGCATACGAATGCGGCTTCAATGCGTTCGATGACGCGCGCATGAAGTTCGACGTGCGGTTCTATCTGGTGGCGATCCTGTTCATCATCTTCGATCTGGAAGTCGCCTTCCTGTTCCCGTGGGCGGTGGCGTTCGGGAAACTCGGTCTGGTCGGGTTCTGGTCGATGATGGTGTTCCTCGCCGTCCTCACCATCGGCTTTATCTACGAATGGAAGAAAGGCGCGCTCGAATGGGATTGAGCCCAACCCACGCGCAGTCGTCCGGTCCGATCGTGGCGCCCGCCGCGACCGGCATTCTCGATCCGCGCACCGGGAAGCCGGTCGGCGCCGACGACCGCTATTTCCTCGAGGTCAACAACGAGCTGTCCGACAAGGGCTTCTTCGTCGCCGCCGCTGACGACCTGATCACCTGGGCGCGCACCGGCTCGCTGATGTGGATGACCTTCGGCCTGGCCTGCTGCGCGGTCGAGATGATGCAGGTGTCGATGCCGCGCTACGACGTCGAGCGCTTCGGCTTCGCGCCGCGCGCGTCGCCGCGCCAGTCCGACGTCATGATCGTGGCCGGCACGCTGACCAACAAGATGGCGCCCGCTTTGCGCAAGGTCTACGACCAGATGCCGGAGCCGCGCTATGTCATCTCGATGGGCTCATGCGCCAACGGCGGCGGCTACTACCATTACTCCTATTCGGTGGTGCGCGGCTGCGATCGCATCGTGCCGATCGACATCTACGTGCCGGGCTGCCCGCCGACGGCGGAAGCGCTGCTCTACGGCGTGCTGCTGTTGCAGAAGAAGATCCGGCGCACCGGAACCATCGAACGCTAAGGCTGAACAATGGACGACACGCGGCTCGAGACCCTGGGTCAGACGATCGTTGGTGCGCTGCCCGGCGTCGCCACCGGCTATGAGGTGGCGTTCGGCCAACTGACGGTGAATGTCGAGATTTCGAAGATCGTCGAGGCAATGCGCTTCCTGCGCGAAGACCCGCGCTGCCGCTTTGTCAGCTTCATCGATGCCACCGCGGTGGATTATCCGTCGCGCGAAAAGCGTTTCGATATCGTCTACCATCTGCTGTCGCCGACGCTGAACGAGCGCATCCGCGTCAAGGGCGTGGCTGACGAGGCCACGCAGGTGCCGTCGATCATCGGCGTGTTTCCCGGCACCGACTGGTTCGAGCGCGAGGCCTACGATCTATATGGTGTGATCTTCACCGGGCATCCCGACATGCGCCGGCTACTCACCGATTACGGCTTCGACGGGCATCCGCTGCGCAAGGATTTCCCGACCACAGGCTTCGTCGAGGTCCGCTACGACGACGCCGAGAAGCGCGTGGTCTACGAGCCGGTGCAACTCAATCAGGAATTCCGCCGATTCGATTTCCTCTCGCCCTGGGAAGGCGCGGACTACCCGCTGCCGGGGGATGAGAAGGCCGAAGCCAAGCCCGCGCCGAAGGCAGGTAGCTGATGAACGAAGTCCCCGGAATGCGCAATTTCACCATCAACTTCGGGCCGCAGCATCCGGCCGCGCACGGCGTGTTGCGCCTGGTGCTGGAGCTGGACGGCGAGGTGGTGGAGCGCGTCGATCCGCATATCGGCCTCTTGCATCGCGGCACCGAGAAGCTGATCGAGACCAAGACCTATCTGCAGGCGATCCCGTATTTCGACCGGCTCGATTACGTCGCGCCGATGAATCAGGAGCACGCTTTCTGCCTAGCGGCGGAAAAGCTGCTCGGCATCCAGGTGCCGCGCCGCGCGCAATTGATCCGCGTGCTCTATTGCGAGATCGGCCGTATCCTCTCGCACCTGCTCAACGTCACCACGCAGGCGATGGACGTCGGCGCGCTGACCCCGCCACTGTGGGGCTTCGAGGAGCGCGAAAAGCTCATGGTGTTCTATGAGCGCGCCTCCGGCTCGCGCATGCACGCGGCTTATTTCCGCGTCGGCGGCGTGCATCAGGACCTGCCGCCCAAGCTGATCGACGATATCGATACGTGGTGCGACGCCTTCCCGCAGAAGGTCGACGACCTCGAGGTGCTGCTCACCGGCAACCGCATCTTCAAGCAGCGCAACGTCGATATCGGCGTGGTGACGCTGGAGCAGGCGTGGGAATGGGGTTTCTCCGGCGTCATGGTGCGCGGTTCGGGCGCGGCGTGGGACTTGCGCAAGGCGCAGCCCTACGAGTGCTACGACGAGATGGAATTCGACATTCCGGTCGGCAAGAACGGCGACTGCTACGACCGCTACTGCATCCGCGTCGAGGAGATGCATCAGTCGGTGCGCATCATGAAGCAGTGCATCGCCAAGCTGCGCGCGCCGGACGGGCAGGGTCCGGTGGCGGTCGAGGACAACAAGATCTTCCCGCCGCGTCGTGGCGAGATGAAGCGCTCGATGGAAGCGCTGATCCATCACTTCAAGCTCTACACCGAAGGCTTCCACGTTCCGGCCGGCGAAGTCTATGCGGCCGTCGAAGCGCCGAAGGGCGAGTTCGGCGTCTTCCTCGTCGCCGACGGCAGCAACAAACCCTACAAGTGCAAGATCCGCGCACCGGGTTTCGCGCATTTGCAGGCGATGGATTTCATCTGCAAGGGGCACCTGTTGGCCGACGTCTCGGCCATCCTCGGGTCGCTCGATATCGTGTTCGGCGAGGTCGACCGGTGATCGTCGGCCTCCGCCATATCTGCCTGACCGCGCGCCGCGCGGCGCGTTTACCGAAAGACTGATTGAGCATGTCCGTCCGTCGTCTGGCACCGAAGGAATTGCAGCCCGCGAGCTTCGCGTTTCGCGAAGGTACGCTCGACTGGGCGAAGCAGCAGATCGCGAAATATCCGGAAGGGCGGCAGGCATCGGCCTGCATCGCGATCCTGTGGCGCGTGCAGGAAGAGCACGAAGGCTGGGTGTCGGAAGCCGCCATCCGCGCGGTCGCCGATCTGCTCGATATGCCGTACATTCGCGTGCTGGAGATCGCGACCTTCTACACGATGTTCCAACTCTCGCCGGTCGGCAAGAAAGCCCATGTGCAGGTCTGCGGCACCACGCCGTGCATGCTGCGCGGCGCTCACGACCTGATCGAGGTTTGCAGGCATCGCATCCATCACGATCCGGGCCACGTTTCGGAGGACGGCAACTTCTCGTGGGAAGAGGTCGAGTGCTTAGGGGCCTGCGTCAACGCGCCGATGGTGATGATCTGGAAGGACACCTACGAGGACCTCACCAAGGACTCGCTGAACAAGGTGCTGGACGGCTTCGCCTCGGGCAATCCGCCGAAGCCCGGCCCGCAGATCGACCGGCAGTTCGCTGCGCCGGCCGGTGGACCGCGTGTGCTGAAGGATACGGCCGTGGCCAATGACGCGACCAAGAAGGGCAACGTGTGATGCTCGACGACAAGGACCGCATCTTCCGCAATCTTTACGGTCTCGACGACTGGGGCCTCGCCGGCGCGCGCCGTCGCGGCGCCTGGGACGGCACCAAATCGATCATCGAAAAGGGTCGCGACTGGATCGTCAACGAGATGAAGGCGTCCGGCCTGCGCGGCCGTGGCGGCGCCGGATTCCCGACCGGCATGAAATGGTCGTTCATGCCGAAGGAATCGACCGATGGGCGGCCGAGCTACCTCGTCGTCAACGCCGACGAATCCGAGCCCGGCACCTGCAAGGATCGCGAGATCATGCGGCACGATCCGCATCTGCTCGTGGAAGGCTGCCTGCTCGCCTCCTTCGCGATGGGCGCGCATGCCTGTTACATCTACGTGCGCGGCGAGTTCATCCGCGAGCGCGAGCATTTGCAGGCGGCGGTCGATCAGGCCTACGAGGCCAAGCTGATCGGCAAGGACAACGCCCACGGCTGGCCGTTCGATCTGTACGTTGCGCACGGCGCCGGCGCATATATCTGCGGCGAGGAAACCGCGCTGCTCGAAAGCCTCGAGGGCAAGAAGGGCCAGCCGCGCCTGAAGCCGCCGTTCCCGGCCAATGTCGGCCTGTTCGGTTGCCCGACCACGGTGAACAACGTCGAGTCGATTGCGGTTGCGCCGGACATCCTGCGCCGCGGCGCAGCGTGGTTCGCCTCGATCGGCCGTCCCAACAACGTCGGCACCAAGCTCTACGGCCTCTCCGGCCACGTCAACACGCCGTGCGTCGTCGAAGAGGCGATGAGCATTCCGTTCAAGGAACTGATCGAGAAGCACGGCGGCGGCATTCGCGGCGGTTGGGACAATCTGCTGGCGATCATTCCGGGCGGCGCGTCGTGTCCGCTTATTCCCGCGCATGATTGCGAAGAGTTGATCATGGACTTCGACGGCACCCGCGCGGTGAAGTCGAGCTTCGGCACCGCCGGCGTCATCGTCATGGACAAGTCCACCGACGTGATCGCGGCGATCGCGCGCATCAGCTACTTCTTCAAGCACGAGAGCTGCGGCCAGTGTACGCCGTGCCGCGAGGGCACCGGCTGGATGTGGCGCGTGCTCTCCCGCATGGCCGAAGGCCGCGCCCACAAGCGCGAGATCGACATGTTGCTGGAAGTCACCAAGCAGGTCGAAGGCCACACCATCTGCGCGCTGGGCGACGCGGCGGCGTGGCCGGTGCAGGGCCTGATCCGCGCCTTCCGCCCGGAGATCGAGCGGCGCATCGACGAATTTACCCGCAAATCGACGCTGGACGATCAGGGCATCCTCGACCCCGATCACATGATCGCGGCGGAGTGATCGATGCTGCGCGGACACCGAACGCAAGTTGAGAAAGACTTGAGGCCATGACCATACTCATCATCGATGGCAAAGAGATCGATGTGCCGGCCGAATACACGCTGTTGCAGGCGTGCGAGGCGGCGGGCGCCGAGATTCCGCGCTTCTGCTATCACGAGCGGCTGTCGATCGCCGGCAACTGCCGGATGTGCCTCGTCGAGGTGAAGGGTGGCCCGAAGCCGGTCGCGAGCTGCGCCTGGGGTGTGCGCGACTGCCGCCCCGGTCCCAAGGGCGAGCCGCCGGAAATCTCCACGCGTTCGCCGATGGTGAAGAAGGCGCGCGAAGGCGTGATGGAATTCCTGCTGATCAACCATCCGTTGGATTGCCCGATCTGCGATCAAGGCGGCGAGTGCGATTTGCAAGACCAGGCGATGGGCTACGGCGTCGACACCAGCCGCTTCGCCGAGAACAAGCGCGCGGTGGAGGACAAGTATCTCGGCGCGCTGGTCAAGACCTCGATGACCCGCTGCATCCAGTGCACCCGCTGCGTGCGCTTCGCCGCTGAAGTCGCCGGCGCACCGGAAATGGGCGCCATCGGTCGCGGCGAGGACATGGAGATCACCACCTATCTCGAGACCGCGCTGACCTCCGAATTGCAGGGCAACCTCGTCGACATCTGCCCGGTGGGCGCGTTGACCTCGAAGCCCTATGCCTTCGCGGCGCGGCCGTGGGAGCTGGGCAAGACGCAGTCGATCGACGTGATGGACGGCCTCGGCTCGGCGATCAGGGTCGATACCCGTGGCCGCGAAGTGATGCGCATCCTGCCGCGCGTCAACGAGGCGATCAACGAAGAGTGGATTTCCGACAAGACGCGCCACATCGTCGACGGTCTGCGCACGCAGCGGCTCGACCGGCCTTACCTGCGCGAGAACGGCAAGCTGCGCCCGGCGTCGTGGTCCGAAGCGTTCGCAGCGATCGCGGCCAAGGTGCGCGGCGCGAACGGCAAGCGCATCGGCGCCATTGCCGGCGACCTCGCGACCGTCGAGGAAATGTTCGCGCTCAAACAACTGCTGGCGAGCCTCGGCTCCGCCAACGTCGCGGTGCAGGGCGGTCACGCCTTCGACGCCAAGGCGGGTCGGGCGTCGTATATCTTCAACCCGACCATCGCCGGCATCGAGCAGGCGGATGCATTGTTGATCGTCGGCTCCAATCCGCGGCACGAGGGTGCGTTGCTCAATGCACGCATCCGCAAGCGCTGGCGCACCGGCAAGCTCAAGATCGGGCTGATCGGTGCACAGGCCGACCTGACCTATCCCGTCGATTATCTCGGCGCAGGTGTCGAGACGCTGAGCGATCTCACCAGCGGCAAGCATTCCTTCGCGGACGTTCTCAAGAACGCCGAGAGGCCACTCGTGCTGGTCGGCGTCAGCGCCACCTCGCGCGCCGACGGCGCGGCGATCCTCGCGCAAGCCGCGAAGCTCGCGGTCGATATCGGCGCGGTGAAGGACGGCTGGAACGGTTTTGGCGTGCTGCACGGCACGGCGTCCGGCGTCGGCGCGCTCGATATCGGCTTCGTGCCGGGCGAGGGCGGGCTCTCCGCCGCGCAGATGAGCGCGGCGAACGGGGTCGACGTGCTGTTCTCGCTGGGCGCGGACGAGGTGAATGTCGCGGACGGCGCATTCGTCGTCTATATCGGTACCCATGGCGACCGCGGCGCGCATCGCGCCGACGTCATCCTGCCGGGCGCGGCCTACACCGAGAAGTCGGGTCTTTACGTCAACACCGAAGGCCGTGCGCAGATCACCAACCGCGCCGGTTTCCCGCCGGGCGAAGCCCGCGAGGAATGGGCGATCCTGCGCGCGCTGTCGGACACGCTGGGCCACAAGCTGCCGTTCGATACGCTCGCGGCGCTGCGCCAACTGGTGTTCAAGGCCGCGCCGCACCTGATGCGGCTCGACCAGGTCGAGCTGGCGGATGCGGCGGCCGTGCGCACCTTGGCCGGACGCGGCGGCAAGGCGGATGCGGCGCCGTTCAAGCCGGCCTATGCGAGTTATTACCTGACCAACCCGATCGCGCGGGCCTCCGCCGTGATGGCGGAATGTTCGCGTCTCGCCTCCGGGCAGATGTTGACGGCAGCGGAGTGAGACGAAGCGATGGCTGAAATCTGGACCGCATATCTGTGGCCGCTGATCATCATGGTTGCGCAGAGCGTGATGCTGCTCGTTCTGCTGCTGGTCTCGATCGCGTTCATTCTGCTCGCCGACCGCAAGATCTGGGCGGCGGTGCAGATCCGGCGCGGCCCCAACGTGGTCGGGCCGTTCGGCTTGCTGCAATCCTTCGCCGACCTTTTGAAGTTCGTGCTCAAGGAGCCGGTGATTCCGTCCGGCGCCAACAAGGTGATCTTCCTGCTCGCACCGCTGGTGACCTGCGTGCTCGCGCTGGCCGGCTGGGCGGTGATCCCGGTCAACCTGAACTGGGTGATCGCCGACATCAACGTCGGCATCCTTTATCTGTTCGCGATCTCGTCGCTGTCGGTCTACGGCACCATCATGGCGGGCTGGGCGTCGAACTCGAAGTATCCGTTCATGGCGGCGCTGCGCGCGGCGGCGCAGATGGTGTCTTACGAAGTCTCGATCGGCTTCGTGCTGATCACCGTGCTGCTCTGCGTCGGCTCGCTCAATCTTACGGCGATCGTCGAAGCGCAGAATTCGCGCTGGGGCCTGTTCGGCTGGTACTGGCTGCCGCTGTTTCCGATGCTGATCATTTTCTTCGTCTCGGCGCTCGCCGAAACCAACCGGCCGCCGTTCGATCTGGTCGAGGCGGAATCCGAATTGGTGGCCGGCTACATGGTCGAATATGGCTCGACGCCCTACATGATGCTGATGTTGGGCGAGTACGTCGCCATCTGCACCATGTGCGCGATGTGCACGATCCTGTTTCTCGGCGGCTGGCTGCCCCCGTTCCCGGTTGTGCCCTTTACCTGGGTGCCGGGCGTCGTGTGGTTTGTGCTCAAAGCCGGCTTCGTGTTCTTCATGTTCGCCATGGTGAAAGCATTCGTGCCGCGCTATCGCTACGATCAGTTGATGCGTCTCGGTTGGAAGGTGTTTTTGCCGATCTCGCTGGCGATGGTGGCGATAGTGGCCGGTGTGTTGCAACTCGCCGGATGGGCGCCGAAATG
>JBQCHY010000014.1:0-26068 GCA_051954235.1 Xanthobacteraceae bacterium | reverse complement strand
CTCCCTGACCCTCCCCCACAAGGGGGGAGGGAACGGAAACGTCGACGCCGCGCAGCGGCTTGTGATGCGCCTTGAAGGCGGCGGCCGCGTGGGCGGCGCCGACATTGCCGTTGTCTTCCGGCTTGATGTCGCGGCCCTCGTATTCCTCGACGCCGCCGCGTTCTTTCACCCAGGCGAGGCGCGTGCGCGGCAGGCCGGAATTGACGTCGATGACGACGTTCGGATCGGTGTAGGGGCCGGAGGTGTCGTAGACCGGCAGGTTCGGTTCGCCCGCGCCTTCGGAGAGGATGATCTCGCGCAACGGCACGCGCAGATCCGGTGCCGCGTCGGGCGTCGCGAAGATCTTGCGTGAGGAGGGCAGGGGGCCGGTGGTGACGGCCGGGAGTGTGGTTTCCGGATTGGAGCGGATATTCATGGCATCCTCCTGTGATTTCACTGTGCCGAAGCGGGTTCGGCGGTCTGGTCGAGCCAGGCGCGCACCCGCGCGTCCGGATCGGGGTTCTGCGTGACGTCGCTGACGACGGCGATCGAGTCGGCGCCGGCGGCGAAAATCTCGGCGGCGTGTTCCAGCTTGATGCCGCCGATGGCGACCAGCGGAATGTTGCCGATGCGCTTCTTCCACTCGGTGATTTTCGGAATGCCCTGCGGCGCGAAGCGCATCGATTTCAGCGTGGTGAAGAAGATCGGTCCCAGCGCGACGTAGTCCGGATTGGCTTTGAGCGCGGTTTCCAGTTCGGCGTCGTCGTGGGTGGAGACGCCGAGCGTGAGTTTCGCTTTGCGAATTTCATTTAGGTCCGCATCGACGAGGTCTTCCTGGCCGAGATGCAGATGTTCCGCGCCGGCGACGATGGCCGCGCGCCAGTAATCGTTGACGACGAGCTTGGTCGGCGTGCCCCTAGTGATCTCCAGCGCGTCGCTGACGATCTGCAAGGCTTCCGCGTCGTTGAGGTCTTTCGCGCGCAATTGAATGGTGCCGACGCCGAGCGCGGTGAGGCGCTTCACCCAGTCGAGCGAATCCACCACGGGATAGAAGCGATCAGGATACGACATGCCAGAACGGTGTCCCTACGACAGGAGTTGAGGGGGAAGCGAAATCGCGAGCCTCCATCAGGCCCGCTTCGTATGCCGTGCGCCCGGCCTCGACGCCGAGGCGGAAAGCGTTGGCCATCGCCACCGGATCGTCGGCCTTGGCGATGGCGGTGTTGAGCAGCACGGCGTCGTAGCCGAGTTCGAGGGCGTGGGCGGCGTGGCTCGGTGCGCCGAGGCCGGCGTCGACGACCAGCGTGATGTCGGGCAGGCGGTCGCGCAGCAACCGCAGTCCGTCGCGATTGGTGATGCCTTTGGCACTTCCGATCGGCGCGGCCCACGGCATCACCACCTTGCAGCCGGCATCGACCAGCCGCAGCGCGACGCCGAGATCGTCGGTGCAATAGGGAAACACCTCGAAGCCGTCCTTAATCAGGATCGTCGCGGCTTCGACCAGGCCGACCACATCGGGCTGAAGCGTGTCGTTATCGGCGATGACTTCGAGCTTCACCCATGGCGTGCCGAACAGTTCGCGCGCGAGCTTCGCGGTGGTCACCGCCTCGCGCACGGTCTTGCAGCCGGCGGTGTTGGGCAGCACTGTCACATCGAGTTCGCGGATCAGCGACCAGAACGCATCGCCAGTCTTGCCGCCGGCGGATTCACGGCGCAGCGACACGGTGACGATCTGGCTGCCGGAAGCGCGGATCGCATCCTGCATGATTTTCGGCGACGGGTAGAGCGCCGTGCCGATCAGGAGGCGAGAGGAAAAGGATTTGCCGTAGAAACTAACCACCGTGGTTCTCCGCGATTTCGGATAGCTCCCTCGCCCCGCTCTTGCGGGGAGAGGGTCGGGGTGAGGGGTTCTTTCCGCGGATGCTGATGCCGAGAGAACTGTACCCCCTCACCCGGATCGCATCTCGCGATGCGATCCGACCTCTCCCCGCAAGCGGGGCGAGGTGAGGAAAGGGCGCGATCATCGTCATATCACCCTCCCTGCCGCGGGGTGATGATCTCGATCTCGTCGCCGGCCTTGAGGTGCGTTTCGGCCCAGCGGCTTTTCGGCAGCACGTCGAAATTCAGCGCGATGGCGAAGTGCGAGCCTTCGTACTCCAATTCGTTGAGCAGCGCGTCGATTCGGGTTGCCGCGACATCGCGTGCTTCGCCGTTAATGGTCACGCGCATTGCATCACCTCGTTGTCGATGGTGCCGGACGTGATGAAATTCAGCGTCAGTTCCGCCAGCGCGGGCGCCAGCAGGAAGCCGTGACGGTAAAGCCCGTTGACCGCGATGCGGCGGCCGTCGATCACGATACGCGGCAGGTTGTCGGGCAGCGCCGGCCGCAAGCCGGAGCCGATTTCGAGAATGCGCGCCTCGCCGAACGCCGGATGCACGGTGTAGGCGGCGCTGAGCAGTTCGAGCGCCGAGCGCACGGTGACGCCATCGTCTTCACGTTCGATCGAAGTGGCGCCGATCATGAAGCGATGGTTGTCGCGTGGGATGACATAAAGCGGCCAGCGCGGATGCAGCAGCCGCACCGGGCGCGCAAGTTCGATCTCGTCGGTCTCAACGATAATCTCCTCGCCCTTGACGCCGCGCAGGTCGGGAAAGACGTCGCGCGCGGCGATGCCGCGGCAATCGATCACGGTGCCGTCGAAATCGCTGGCGCGAACTTCGGAGCGATAGACGATCTCGCCGCCGGCGACGCGAATATCGCTGTGTAATTGCGGCACGACATGGCGCGGCTCGACGTGACCTTCCTCGGGGAAGAAAAGCGCCTCGCGGAAACGATCGTCGAGCGACGGTTCGATCCGCGTCAGTTCCTCGCCGCCGACGCGCTGATAGTTGGACGTGACGCGGGCGAAGCGTTCGAAGTCGGAGCGGTCGCGCGCGTGCGCCACCACCAGCGAGCCATGGAACGGCGTGTCGGGAACCTCGCGGCGCCACAATGCCATCGAGCGGAGGCCGAGGCGGGTGATCACCGGTTCGGAGCCGTCCTGTTCGCAATAGGGCGCCAGCATCCCGCCGGCCCAGTGGCTGGTGCCCTCGGCCATCGCCGCGTCGCCACGCTCGTGCAGCGTGACGCGATAGCCGGCCTTGGCCAACAGCAACGCGTGCCACGAGCCGGCCACGCCCGCGCCAATCACGTGAATCGGGGCGTCATGATGAGGGGATTTGCGTCGAATCTGTGAGGTCTGAACCATCCCTGTCCCTTCGCCGGCATGACCCGGATCAGGTTCAAAGGGTCACCGCGCGCTCGCTTTGGCGATATGGCGGTATCTCAGCTCCCTGTCGGAGCACCCCTCGGAACAACCCTCAATTTAAGCCGCTGAGGGCAGGTGTCAACGCGGCATCGGGCCTTCATGGCGGTTATGCCCGATGCACAACACACAAGCGCGCGAGGGGCCTCTGCACATTCGCGCTTTCGCCGCAGTTCCTGCAGCTGCGTCATCCTGAGGTGCGAGGCGCTCTGCGCCGAGCCTCGAAGGATGCCTGCACATACCACCCTTCGAGGGCGTGCAAGAGCACGCCACCTCAGGGTGACGGCCTTGGAGTCATCGGATTAGTAATGCGGCGGGGGCTCGTTGGCGGGGGCGGCGCGGCTGTTGCTTTCGGCGTCGCGCAGGCGGTCGCCGAGTTCGCCGACCAGCCGCCGCAGAGCGTCGATCTGTTGCCACTGCGCGGTCACGGTCTGGTTCAGCGTTTCGATGGTGTCGTCCTGATAGGCGATGCGGGCTTCCAGCGCATCGATGCGCTCGCTCAGCCGGTTGTCGTTGGTCATGACTGAGGTTCCTTCGCGCGTTCCGCAAGCCCATGCTCCGTAAGTCCGTGGCCGAGCGCGACGCGCTCGTCGAATACGAAGCACTCGCCGTGCCAGCGGCTGTCGGTCGCGGGCGTCTGTTCCAGATATTTCAGGATGCCGCCCTTGAGGTGATAGACTTCCGTGAAGCCGTGCGCGAGCAGATAGGAACTCGCCTTCTCGCAGCGGATGCCGCCGGTACAGAACATCGCGATCTTCCTGTCTCGGGCAGGATCGAGCTTCTGCGCGACGAAATCCTTGAACTGGCCGAAACTGTCGATTTCGGGATCGACAGCGCCACTGAAGGTGCCCATTGCCACCTCGAAGCGGTTGCGGGTGTCGAGCACCACCACGTCCGGCGCGGCGATGAGGTCATTCCACGCAGTCGGATCGACGTAGGTGCCGACCTGCCGCGTCGGATCGGTCGCGGGATCGCCCAGCGTGACGATTTCTTTCTTGAGCCGGATCTTCAGCCGCTGGAACGGCATCGCGTGCGCGGTGGAGAATTTCAGTTCGAGATTGTCGAGCCGCCCGCCGAACAGCGGGCCTTGTCGCAACTGATCGATGAGATCGCGCAACGCCGCCGCCTCGCCGGCGATGGTGCCGTTGATGCCCTCGGCGGCCAGCAGGATCGTGCCCTTGAGGCCACGCGCCGCGCACAGCTCGCGCAGCGGCTCCCGCAGAGCGCGGAAGTCCGGCAAGGCGACGAATTGATACAATGCTGCGACTGCGTAGGTCATGGGCTCTGACTATCAGGTGTGTCGGCGCAGGAAAACCCATGCGGCCGGCTCGCCCCAGCATGGCGGCCTGCGCGGGTTCGAAGCATTGCCGCCGGTCGGGCGGATATGCGAAGGAAGCAATGGCCTTTGAGCCCATGATAATAAAACGGGAAGACTACGCGCGATGAGGAATTTTCAGTTTCCGGGCCGCTCTACCGTCCATGCCCTGAACGGAATGGTGGCGACTTCGCATCCGCAGGCGACGCTGGCGGCCATCGAGGTGCTGCGAGCGGGCGGCACGGCGGCCGACGCGGCGGTGGCGGCCTGCGCGCTGCTCGGCGTGATCGAGCCGCAATCGACCGGCATCGGCGGCGATTGCTTCGCGCTCTACATGCCGAAGGGCGAGGGCGACATCGTCTCCTATAACGGCTCCGGCCGCGCGCCGCGTGCCGCGGAAGCGTCGTGGTATCTCGAACGCAACATCACGGCGATCCCGACGACCAGCGTGCATGCGGTCACGGTGCCGGGCTCGATCGATGCCTGGGCCACCATCCTGCGCGATCACGGCAGGTTCGGGCTGGACCGGCTGTTGCAGCCAGCCATCGATGCGGCGGAAAACGGCTATGTCGTCGCGCCGCGCATCGCCTTCGACTGGCGCAACAATGTCGAGAAGCTGCGCAAGAGCATCAACGCGCCGCGCTATCTGTTGCGCAACAACGAACCGCCGGTTGCCGGCGACGTGATCCGCCAGCCCGAGTTGGCGCAGACACTGCGTATCATCGCGAAAGAGGGGCCGGACGGCTTCTACAAGGGCGCGGTGGCCGAGGACATGGTCGGGACGTTGCGCGGCATCGGCGGGCTGCACACGCTGGAGGACTTTGCCGCGCATTCGACCGAGACGACGACGCCGATCGGGACGACGTACAAGGGTTATGACGTCTGGCAATGCCCACCGAATGGGCCGGGCCTCACAATGCTGGTGATGCTCAACGTGCTGTCGCATTTCGATCTGACGAAATACGCGCCGCTCAGCGTGGAGCGGCTGCATCTGGAGGCGGAAGCCGCGCGCGTCGCCTACATGATGCGCGAGATGCACATCGCCGATCCGCAGCATGTCGATGTTGATGTGGCGCGGGTTCTCGCGAAGGAATTCGCCGCCGAGTTCGCCGCGAAGATCAAGATGGATCGGATGCTCGATCTGCCCAACGTGTGGCCGCGGCCCAATCCGTCGACGATCTATTGCACGGTCGTCGACAAGGATCGCAACGCCTGTTCGTTCATCAACTCCATCGCGCATCCGTTCGGCTCGGGGATCATGTCGAACAAGACCGGCGTGCTGATGCAGAATCGCGGCGTCGGCTTCCGGGTGCAGCCCGATCATCCGAACTGCATCGCACCTGGCAAGCGGCCGCTGCACACCATCATCCCATGCATGGTGACGAAGGATCGCCGCGCGGCGATGTCGTTCGGCGTGATGGGCGGTCAGTATCAGCCGGTCGGGCAGAGCCACGTACTGAGCAACATGCTCGATTTCGGCATGGACGTGCAGGAGGCGATCGATCTGCCGCGCGCGCTGCATTACGACGGCATCTATCAGTTGGAGGAAGGCATTCCCGAGGGCGCCACAGAGGGCCTGCGCAAGATCGGCCATCAGGTGACGCGGGTGAAAGTGCCGTGGGGCGGCGGGCAGGCGATCTGGATCGACTGGGAACGCGGCGCGCTGATCGGCGGCTCCGACCCGCGCAAGGACGGTTGTGCGCTGGGGTATTAATTTAATCTCTCGGTCGTCATGGCCGGGACATAGGCGAGCGAAGCGACGCCGTTCTTCGAACGGCTATACCCGGCCATGACGGAAGCAGTCCTGCCACTAATGGGCAAAAAGAAGGCCGGCCCCGGGGGCCGGCCATACTGCTTCCACCATGCTTCTTCCGGTCTTGAACGACGAACTGCCTACAGCTTCCTGTGGGTGTCGTTCGCCGCCTCTGCTTCCCATTCGTTCGTCTCTGTCTGATGCTTGCAGAAACAATGACCGGCGGGCGCGATCGTTCCGGCTGTTGACCTTTTCGTGACCAAAGCCGCTGCGGCATTCGGGCGATGCAAAATTGAGCGTTGTCCAACGGAACCTTTTGGAGGGATGAATATCGCGCGGGCGATAGCGCCGACATCAGGGAGGATTCGATGAGCCAGACCGATCGCGGCAGCGCTGCAAGCGTCACAAGGTCCGACCTCGAGCGCAGCACCATTCGCGCAATCTCATGGCGCATCATTCCGTTCCTGATCATTGCTTACTTCTTTTCCTATCTCGACCGCGTCAATCTCGGCTTCGCCGCGCTGACGATGAACGCGGAACTCAAGTTCTCTCCGCTGATCTTCAGTTGGGGCGCCGGCATCTTCTTCATCGGCTATTTTCTGTTCGAAGTGCCGAGCAATCTCGCGCTGGAGAAATTCGGCGCCAGCCGTTGGATCGCCCGCATCATGGTGACGTGGGGCATCATCTCGGCGGCGATGGCGTGGGTCAGCGGGCCGTGGAGTTTCTACATTCTGCGCTTTCTGCTGGGCGTCGCCGAAGCCGGCTTCTTCCCCGGCATCATCCTATATCTGACCTACTGGTATCCGGCGGAATATCGCGCACGCTTCCTTGCCGCCTTCGCCATTGCCGTACCGGTCTCCACCGTGATCGGCGCGCCGATCTCTGGGCTGCTGCTCGGGCTCGACGGCGTGATGGGTTTCAAGGGCTGGCAATGGCTGTTCATCATCGAGGGCATTCCCTCGATCCTGCTCGGCGTGGTGAGTTGGTTCTATCTCACCGACAAGCCGGGCAAGGCGACATGGCTGACCGCTGAGCAGAAGGCGTGGCTGGCGTCGCGTCTCGACAGCGAAGCCGCCGCAAAGAAAGCGGCACAGCATATGTCGCTCGGGCAAGCGCTGTCGTCGCCGCGCGTGCTGATCCTGAGCCTGGTCTATTTCGGGTTCGTCGGCGCGCTGTACGGCATGCAGTTCTGGCTGCCGCAGATCGTCAAGGCGTTCGGCTTCAGCAACGCGCAAACCGGCTTCGTCACCGCCGTGCCGTATCTGTTCGGCTCGATTGCGATGATCCTGTGGGCGCGGCATTCCGACCATACTCGCGAGCGGGTGTGGCACGTCGCACTGGCGCTGCTGCTCACAGCCGTGGCGCTCGGCGCGTCGAGTTTCACCAGGGATCCGATGTTGACGCTGGTGGCGCTGACCTTCGCGGCCATCGGCACCTTCTGCACCTTCGGCGTGTTCTGGACCTTGCCGACCGCGTGGCTCACCGGCACGGCGGCGGCGGGCGGCATCGCGCTGATCAACTCCATCGGCAATCTCGCCGGCTTTGGCGGGCCGTATCTGATCGGCTGGGTCAAGGAAACCACCGGCAGCACCGAGACCGGCCTTCTGGTGCTGGCGATCATGCCGCTGGTGGCCGCGCTGCTGGTGCTGATCGGCAAGCACGAGACGCGGACGGAATTTGCCGATGAGGCGGCGGGCGCGCAGTAGGGCCAGCGTTTTTTCCGCATAATGCATTCAACTTGACCCGTCATGCCCGGCCTTGTGCCGGGCATCCACGTCTTGAAGGCCACTCAGCGAGAAAGACGTGGATGGCCGGGACAAGCCCGGCCATGACGACGAGGTGACGCAACCGACAGGGCAAGCTGTCGCGACCGGTCGCGTATAGCGAGTGTCGATTGATAAATACTCACTGACGAATATTGACAATCATCAGTAATCGGCGCACCCTTCGCGGCAGATGCATATCGCAAGGGTACTCCCGATGTCGGCATTTGCAGGTTTTCGCAATCAGATCAAAGCGCTATCGGCTCTCGGTGTTATTCTCCCAGCGTTGGCGCTGGGCGGATGCGATCAATCCACCGCCGAAAAGTCCGAGCCGCTGCGACCGGTTCTGGTCGCGCAGGTGCATTATCAACCGGAAACGCCGGAGCGGAGCTTCGTCGGCACCATCCGGCCCCGGATCGAGACCGATATGGGGTTTCGCGTCGCCGGCAAGGTCGAGAAGCGCCTCGTCGAAGTCGGGCAAGTGGTCGAACCGGGACAGGCGTTGGCGACCCTCGATCAGGTCGATCTGAAATTGCAGGCCGAACAGGCGCAAGCCGAACTGAGCGCCGCGACCGGCACGCTGGCGCAGGCGGCTGCGGCGCAAACCCGCGCCAAGGAATTGAAGGCCAAGGGCTGGGCCACCGATGCTCAGCTCGATCAGGCCAATGCCGCCGCCGCCGAAGCGCGCGCCCGGCTCAACCGCGCCGAGCGTTCGGTCGAACTCACCGGCAACAGCCTTTCCTATGCGACGCTGACAGCCGACGCGCGCGGCGTCGTCACCGCCACCATGATCAATCCCGGTCAGGTGGTTGCCGCTGGCCAAGCCGCGATCCGCGTCGCGCGCATGGGCGAGAAAGAGGCGGTGGTCGCGATTCCGGAAACGCTGATTGGTCGCGCCAAGGACGGCGCGGCGCAAGTGTCGTTGTGGTCGGAGCCCGGCAAGACCTATGCCGCGAAGCTGCGCGAGATCGCGCCGCAGGCCGATCCCGCCACCCGTACGTATCTGGCGAAATTCTCGCTGCCCGACGCCGACGATCGCGTCGCGCTCGGTATGACGGCGACGCTCACCATCACCGATCGTGACACCGAACGCGTGGCGAAGCTGCCGCTGTCGGCGCTGTTCAGCCAGGGCACGTCGCCGTCGCTCTATGTCGTCGACGATGCCGGCAAGGTGACGCTGAAGCCGGTCACCGTGAAGTCCTACGGCTCCGAGAACGTGCTCGTCACCGGCGGCGTCGAGGAAGGCGCCAAGGTGGTCACGCTCGGCGTGCAGAAACTCGACCCGGCTGAAAAGGTCCGCGTCGTGTCGTCGTTGTCGTTCTGAAGGCTGCTCCCGCCGTCATTGCGAGGAGCGAAGCGACGAAGCAATCCAGGGCGGCAAAGAAAGAGCTGGATTGCTTCGCTTCGCTCGCAATGACGAACTGAAGTTTGTGTCGCGAAAAGGCAAATGCCATGAAGCGCTTCAATCTCTCCGCCTGGGCGGTGGCCCATCCCGCGTTGGTGCTGTTCCTGATCGTTGCGATCGGGTGTGCCGGGTTCTTCTCCTATCTGCGGCTCGGCCGGGCCGAGGATCCGTCCTTCACCATCAAGGTGGTGGTGGTGTCGGCGATCTGGCCGGGCGCGACCGCCAAGGAGATGCAGGAGCAGGTCGCCGATCCGATCGAGAAGAAGCTGCAAGAGCTGCCGTACTTCGACAAGGTGCAGACCTACTCGAAGCCGTCGTTCACGGCGATGCAGGTGTTCTTCAAGGATAACACGCCGCCGAAAGAAGTGCCCGAACTGTTCTATCAGCTGCGCAAGAAGCTCTCCGACATCCGCGCCAACCTGCCGCAAAATCTGATCGGTCCGAATTTCAACGACGAATACGGCGACGTCGACTCGGTCCTCTACATGATGACCGGCGAAGGCGCCGATTACGCGCAGATGAAAAAGGTGGCGGAAGGGCTGCGTCAGCGCCTGCTGAAAGTACCCGGCGTCACCAAGGTCAATCTCTACGGCACGCAGGACGAAAAGATCTTCGTCGAGTTCTCCCACGCCAAACTGGCGACACTCGGCATCACGCCGCAGGCGATCTTCGATTCGCTGGCGAAGCAGAACGCCGTCGTGCCCGCCGGCACGGTCGAAACCTCGTCGCAGCGCGTGCCGCTGCGCGTCACCGGCGCGCTCGACGGGGCCAAGGCGGTGGCCGAAACGCCGGTCGAGAGCAATGGACAGGTGTTCAGGCTCGGCGATATCGCCACGGTGAGGCATGGCTTCATCGATCCGACGAGCTACGAAATCCGCCAGAAGGGCAAGCCCGCGCTCGGCATCGGCGTCGTCACCGCTAAGGGCGCCAACATCCTTGAACTCGGCGAGGATGTGAAGAAAGCCAGCGCCGACTTCATGAACAGCGTACCCAAGGGCATCGAACTGGAGCAGATCGCCGACCAGCCGCTGGTGGTGAAGCACGCGGTGGGCGAATTCGTGCGCTCGTTCATCGAGGCGCTGGCGATCGTGCTGTTCGTCTCGTTCCTTGCGCTCGGCCTGCGCACCGGCATCGTTGTCGCGCTGTCGGTGCCGCTGGTGCTGGCGATCGTGTTCGTGGTGATGAACGCGATGTCGCTCGACCTGCACCGCATCACGCTCGGCGCGCTGATCATTGCGCTGGGTCTGTTGGTGGACGACGCCATCATCGCGGTCGAAATGATGGTGGTGAAGATGGAGCAGGGCTGGGAGCGCGCCAAGGCGGCGGCCTTCGCCTGGGAATCCACCGCGTTCCCGATGCTCACCGGCACCTTGGTGACGGCCGCGGGCTTCCTGCCGATCGGCTTCGCCAATTCCGGCGTCGGCGAATATGCCGGCGGCATCTTCTGGATCGTGGCGATTGCGCTGGTGGCGTCGTGGTTCGTCGCGGTGATCTTCACGCCCTATATCGGCGTCAAGCTGCTGCCGAATTTCGTCAAGCCGGGGCAGGCGATCCACGATCCGCACGCCATCTACGAGACGCGGATGTATCGCGGCCTGCGACGGATCGTGACGTGGTGCGTCAATCATCGCGTCAAGGTGGTGGTGGCGACTGTTGCGATCTTCGGCGCAAGCATTGTCGGCTTCGGCCATGTGCAGCAGCAGTTCTTCCCGCTTTCGGAACGGCCCGAGCTCTTCCTGCAACTGCGCCTGCCGGAAGGCACCGCATTCAAGGTCACCGAGAAGGCGGTGAAGGAAGCCGAGAAGCTGCTGAAGGACGATGACGATATCGCGACCTACACCGCTTATGTCGGGCAGGGCTCGCCGCGCTTCTGGCTCGGCCTCAACCCGCAACTGCCGAATGAGTCTTTCGCCGAGATCGTGATCGTGTCGAAGAATGTTGAGGCGCGCGAACGCATCAAGGCGAGGCTTGAGAAGGCGGTGCATGAAGGTGCATTGAACGAAGCGCGGGTGCGCGTGGACCGCTTCAACTTCGGCCCGCCGGTCGGCTTCCCGGTGCAGTTCCGCGTCATCGGCCCGGATACGCACAAGGTGCGCGAGATCGCCTACAAGGTCCGCGACGTGGTGCGGAGCAATCATGACGTGGTCGATCCGCATCTCGACTGGAACGAGCAGACGCCGGTGCTCAAGCTGGTGGTCAATCAGGACCGCGCCCGCGCGCTCGGCCTGACGCCGCAGGACGTCTCACAATCGCTGGCGATGCTGATCTCCGGCGTGCCGGTGACGACGATCCGCGACGGCATCGAGAAGGTCGAAGTGGTGGCGCGCGCGGTGCCGACTGAGCGGCTCGATCTGGCGCGGGTCGGCGATCTCACCATCACCACGCGCAACGGCGTCGCTGTGCCGCTGTCGCAGATCGCCAAGGTTGAATACGCCCACGAGGAGCCGATCCTGTGGCGGCGCAATCGCGACATGGCGATCACCGTGCGCGGCGATATCGTCGATGGCGTGCAGGCGCCCGACGTCAGCAATGCGATCTGGGCCAAGCTGAAGCCGATCCGCGAGAGTCTCGAGCCGGGCTACCGCATGGAGATGGGCGGCGCGATCGAGGAATCCGAGAAGGGCAATGCCTCGATCTTCATCCTGTTCCCGCTGATGGTCGTGGTGATGCTGACCTTGCTGATGATCCAGTTGCAGAGCTTTTCGCGGCTGCTGCTGGTGTTCCTCACCGCGCCGCTCGGCATCGTCGGCGCCTCGCTCGGCCTCAACGTCGCGAGCCAGCCGTTCGGCTTCGTCGCGCTGCTCGGTCTGATCGCGCTGGCCGGCATGATCATGCGCAACACTGTGATCCTGGTCGACCAGATCGAGACAGACGTCAGCCACGGCCTGACCCGCCGCGACGCCATCATCGAGGCAACAGTGCGCCGTGCGCGTCCGGTGGTGCTGACGGCCTTGGCGGCGATTCTTGCGATGATCCCGCTGTCGCGCTCGGCGTTCTGGGGCCCGATGGCCATCACCATCATGGGCGGCCTGTTCGTCGCGACGTTCCTGACGCTGCTGTACCTGCCCGGGCTTTACGCGCTGTGGTTCAGGAAGAGCCTCGACGAGAAAGGCCCAGGCGAAACCGGCGTTGCTGCGGCAATGCAGCATGAGGAGGCTCAGCTTGCATTTCCGCTTGCCGAGGCTGCCGAATAAATGAAGAGTGAATCCTGATATGACGATGCTGTCCGAACATACCGAAGCCGACACGCAGGAGCGCATCCTGGTCGTGGCGGAGCGGCTGTTTCGCGAGATCGGCTACCAGAAGACCACGGTGGCCGACATCGCCAAGCTGCTGCGGATGTCGCCGGCCAACGTCTATCGGTTCTTTCCGTCGAAGGATGCGATCCGGCAAGGCGTCGCCTTCCGGCTGATGAGCGAAGTCGAAGCCGCCGCGCGTGTCATCGCGGCGGGGCCCGAGCCGGTGCCGCAGCGGCTGCGCGAATTGCTGACCACCATTCACTTGATGAACAGCGAGCGCTACGTCGGCGACGCCAAGCTACACGAGATGGTCGCTAGCGCCATGGAAGAGGACTGGGACGTCTGCAAGGCGCATATCGAGCGCGTCACCATGCTGATCGGCGGGGTGATCGGCGAGGGCGCCGTCAGCGGCGTCTTCCATGTCGACGATGTCCCGGTCGCGGCTTTGTGCACATGCAACGCTATGCTGCGTTTTTTCCATCCGCAGATGATCGCCCAGTGTGTTAACAAGCCGGGGCCGACGCTCGACCAGATGATCGATTTCATCCTGATCGGGTTGGGATATCGCAACGCTGGCTGAAGGTACGATGCATGAACGCGACCGGCTCGAACGACATCCATTTCTACGAGCCGGCCAAGGGTCACGGCCTGCGCCACGATCCGTTCAACGCCATCGTCGGCCCGCGGCCGATCGGCTGGATTTCGTCGTGCGATGCCAAGGGCAATGTCAATCTCGCGCCCTACAGCTTCTTCAATGCTCTTAATTATCATCCGCCGCTGATCGGGTTTTCATCGACCGGCTGGAAGGACACCGTCGCCAACATCCAGGAGACCGGCGAGTTCGTCTGGAATCTCGCCACCATGGACATCGCGCAGAAGATGAACGCGACCTCCGCGACGGTGCCGCATGAGGTCGACGAGTTCGAACTGGCTGGGCTGACGCCGATCCCGAGCCGTCTCGTCAAGCCGCCGCGCGTCGGCGAAAGCCGCGTCACTTTCGAGTGCAAGCTGTCGGACATGATCCAACTCAAGGGCGCCGACGGCAGGAAGGCCGAGACCTGGCTGACAATCGGCGAGGTGGTCGCGATCTATATCGACAAGGCGCTGATCAAGGACGGCGTCTACCAGACCGCGCAGGCCCATCCGATCCTGCGCGCGGGCCGCATGGGCGATTACATCGAGGTGCGCCCCGACGCGATGTTCGAGATGGTGCGGCCGAAGTAGCCGCGCACCGTCGTGTTAAAGTGTTCGATCTTTCATCGAAAGGTATGAGGTGTCATTGCCGGGTTTGACCCGGCAATCCATCATTCTTTGAAAAAGATGGATGCGCGGATCAAGTCCGCGCATGACGACGGGTAGTTCTATCAGGAGCGGAAGCGTCTGGAGGCGTCGTTTCGGACGCGGATAGCCCCTTCCGGCCAGCGATGAAATCTGCTGTGCTGAGGCGGTTCGTCTTGTGAGACGGTATTGGCTTTCGGGCTCGGCCCGAAAGCGCAGCTCGAGGAATGTTTCAATGACCGATGCGCAAACCGTTCCTTCGTCGGAGTCTCCCACCGAGCCGCATGGCGATCTCTGCATCCGCACTCTGGCGATGCCCGCCGATACCAATCACAACGGCGACATCTTCGGCGGCTGGTTGCTGAGCCAGATGGACGTCGCGGGCGGCATCTATGCGATCAAGACCACCAAGGCGCGCACCGCGACGGTGGCGATCGATGCCATGAATTTCCGCAAGCCAGTCTACGTCGGCGATGTGGTGTCGGTCTATGCCACGACGGTGCGAATCGGCCGCACCTCGATCACCGTGCATCTCGACGCGTGGGTGCGGCGGCGGCGGCAAAGCCAGTCGATTCTCGTGACCGACGGCAACTTCACCTACGTCGCCATCGACGACGAGGGGGGGCCAATGGTGATCGATAAGGGCGCGATTTCGGTGTAATCCGAATCGTCACGCGGCTGTCGCGCGACGCAGCTACGGCGTACCCCAACGGCGATGACATTGACGCGGAACGAATGCGGGGCGTGACGGTTATTTGCCCGGATTCCTACCACGGGCGCGGCCATCATGTCAGACAGCTATATTATCGAGGTCAGTTCGCGGGCCGCAGGCATTGTCGTGCGCGACAAGGCCGGGTTCCGCTTTTTCGCCGCCGCTCCGCAATTTTTCCGGCTTGAAGGGCAATGGTTCCGCAGCGCCCGCGAGGCGGAACGCGCCGCCGCGCAGTTTGCCATGGAACCGGACGCGAAGTCGGCGTAAGCCTGCGTTAGATTATATTGAACCGTCGTTGCGAGGAACGTTAGCGACGAAGCAATCCAGTTCTTGCTTTGTGGCTTTCTGGATTGCTTCGCTTCGCTCGCAATGACGGTCCGATGGTTACTGCGCGGCGTCGAGCGCCAAAGTCGGATAATCGGTGTAGCCTTGGGCGCCGCCGCCGTAGAACGTGGTTTTGTCCGGCGTATTCAACGGCGCGCCCTGCCTCAGCCGTTCGACCAGATCGGGATTCGAAATGAACAATTTTCCGAACGCGATCAGGTCAGCTTCGTTCGCGGATAGCACCTTGTTGGCGAGCGCCAGGTCGTAGCCGTTGTTGGCGATATATGTGCCGCTGAAGCGCTTGCGCAGGCTCGCATAGTCAAACGGCGCGATATCGCGCGGGCCGCCGGTCGCGCCTTCGATGACGTGAATGTAAACGAGCTTCTCGGCATTCAATCCATCGACGATATGATCGAACAGCGGCTGCGGGTTGCTGTCGGAGACGTCGTTGGCGGGCGTCACCGGCGAGATGCGGATGCCGGTGCGGTCGGCGCCAGCCTCACTGGCGACGGCCTTCGCGACTTCGAGCATCAGCCGCGCGCGGTTCTCGATGGAGCCGCCGTAGTTATCGGTGCGCTTGTTGCTGCCGTCCTTGGCGAACTGATCGAGCAGATAGCCGTTGGCGCCGTGAATCTCGACGCCGTCGAAGCCGGCTTCGCGCGCATTCGCGGCTGCGCGTTTGAAACTGTCGATGATGCCGGGAATTTCGCCGAGGTCGAGCGCGCGCGGCTCCGACACTTCGGCAAACTTTCCGCCGACGAAAGTCTTGGTATTGGCGCGAACGGCGGACGGCGCGACCGGTGCCCCGCCATTCGCTTGCAACGAGACATGCGAGATGCGCCCGACATGCCAGAGCTGGATATAGATGTGCCCGCCGCGCGCGTGCACGGCATCGGTCACCCGCCGCCAGCCGGCGATCTGCTCCTTCGAGTAAATGCCGGGTGTGTCCTGATAGCCCTGGCCCTGTTGCGACACTTGGCTCGCCTCGGTCACCAGCAGGCCGGCTGACGCGCGCTGACCGTAATAGTCGACCGCGAGCGGATTCGGCACTAGCCCTGCGATCGCGCGATTGCGCGTCAGTGGCGCCATCACGGTGCGGTTGGTCAGCGTAATGGGGCCGAGCTTGTAGGGTTCGAAAAGTTTCGTCGCGTTGCTCATGGGCGGGGTCCGGTTGTCGGTTGGAAACGTTGGTCTATCCAACTTGCGCATGTCGGCCGGAAAATTCAATGCCGATGCATCTAAATTTTGACGCAGCGTTCCGAACGGAAAAATTTCATCGCGACAATCATGCGCTCAGCACGATTGTTTTCAAACCCGTCACAATGGGAGAAAAGATTCGCTGAATGTTACTGTCCGCGCATCCGGGCCAGCAAGTCGGCGGTCGGCCACGAATCCGCAGGCAGCCCATACTTCACCTGCATGGCTTTGACGGCGATGCGACTTTGCTGGCCGAGCACGCCGTCGATCTTGCCGACATTGAAGCCCTGCTTCGTCAGCAGCGTTTGAAGTTGCTTGATGTCGTTGAAGGGCAATTGCTCCACAGGCGCAGATGGCTTGTGCATCGGCGCGGCGCCGGCAATGCGGGTGGCGAGATAGGCCGCCGTGGTGGCGTAAATCAGCGAGTTGTTCCACTCGGTGTAGGTCGAGAAATTCGGATAGGCGAGGAAAGCGGGACCGTGCCGCCCCATCGGCAACAACAGCGATGCCGGCAGATTGTCGTTCGGCAATGTGCGGCCGTCCGCCAGCGTCACGCCCCATAGCGCCCACTTCGCGCGCGGATGCTTGATGGCGAGGTCGGCCTCCTGCCACGGCAGGTTCTGTGGCACGCGCACCTCCTGCAACCACGACTCGCCGCGCCGCCATTTCAATCCGGTGGCGATGTAATTGGCGGTGGAGCCGATCACGTCGGGCGCGCTGCGCAACAGGTTGCGATGGCCGTCGCCGTCGTAATCGACGGCGTAGTTGTAGTAGTGCTGCGGCAGGAATTGCGTCTGCCCGAGTTCGCCGGCCCACGAGCCGATCATCTCGGCGGGCGTCAGATCGCCGCGATCGATGATCTTCAAAGCGGCAATGGTCTCGTCGTGAAACATCTGCGCGCGGCGGCAGTCGTAAGCCAGCGACACCAGCGAGCGCAGCGTCGAGAGCTTGCCCTGCATCGCGCCGAAGTCGCTTTCCAGCGCCCAGAACGCCGTGATCACCGCCGGCGGCACGCCGTATTCCTTCTCGGCGCGCGCGAAGGCCGCGGCGTAGGTCTTGATCAACTGCTGTCCGCGCACCCGACGATTTTCCGACGCCATGCGGCCGGCGAACACGGTGAATAACTGCCCGAACACCCGCTGGCCGCGATCGCGATTGACGATGCCCTGATCGTAGACGAGATAGGGCGAGGCGGCGGCGATAGCGCGCGGCGAGACGCCGGCCTTCGCCGCATCCGCTTTCAGCGTTTCAAGAAACTGCGGAAAACTCATCCCGTGATGGCAACTCGCGCCGCGCTGGGCGAGGGCCGGGGAAGCAAGAGTGATAGCCGCCAAGCCAATGACGAATGTCCTAATCCAATTGATGCGCATTGGCTCCCCAGCGTTTCTTGGCAATCGATCGTCTATTACGTCGTCATGGCCGGATTTATTCCGGCCATCCATGTCTCTCCGCCGGTGCCACAAAAACAGACGTGGATGGCCGGGACAAGCCCGGCCATGACGGAATTCGTTGAAGCGCTTCTCACATCTTTCTGTTCGCGCAGCGTCTCGAAAACGATGCGACCACCACCAAAAGAAAAATGCCCGGCCTTTGAGCCGGGCATTTCGTATTTTCCAGGAGACGCGACGATCAGCCGAACTGGTTCATCGTGTTGTGGGCGCCACCGGCCTTCAGGGCTGCTTCACCCGCGAAGTATTCCTTGTGGTCGTCGCCGATGTCGGAGCCGGCCATGTTCTGGTGCTTGACGCAGGCGATGCCCTGACGGATTTCCTGACGCTGCACGTTCTTCACGTAACCGAGCATGCCCTGTTCGCCGAAGTATTCCTTGGCGAGGTTGTCGGTCGACAGCGCGGCCGTGTGATAGGTCGGCAGCGTGATCAGGTGGTGGAAGATGCCGGCGCGCTTGGCCGAATCCGCCTGGAAGGTGCGGATGCGCTGATCGGCTTCGAGCGCCAGCGGCGTATCGTCGTACTCCACCTTCATCAGGTCGGCGCGGTTGTACTTGCTGACGTCCTTTCCGGCTTCCTTCCAGGCATCGTAAACCTGCCAGCGGAAGTTCAGGGTCCAGTTGAACGACGGCGAGTTGTTGTAGGCGAGCTTCGCATTCGGAATGACTTCGCGGATGCGATCGACCATGCTGGCGATCTGCTCAATATGCGGCTTCTCGGTTTCGATCCACAACAGGTCGGCGCCGTTTTGCAGCGAGGTGATGCAATCCAGCACGCAGCGGTCCGCGCCGGTGCCCGGACGGAACTGGTAGAGGTTGCTCGGCAGACGCTTCGGACGCAGCAGCTTGCCGTTGCGGCTGATGATGACATCGCCGTTGCCGATCTTCGACGCATCGACTTCGTCGCAATCGAGGAAGCTGTTGTACTGGTCGCCGATGTCGCCCGGCTTGTAGCTGACGGCGATCTGCTGGGTGAGGCCGGCGCCGAGCGAGTCGGTGCGGGTCACGATGACGCCGTCGTCAACGCCGAGTTCGAGGAAGGCGTGGCGACAGGCGCGGATCTTCGCCAGGAAGACCTCGTGCGGCACCGTCACCTTGCCATCCTGATGGCCGCACTGCTTTTCGTCGGACACCTGGTTTTCGATCTGCAGCGCGCAGGCGCCGGCTTCGATCATCTTCTTCGCCAGGAGGTAGGTCGCTTCCGCGTTGCCGAAGCCCGCGTCGATGTCGGCGATCACCGGCACGACGTGAGTCTGGAAGTTGTCGATCTTCTCGATCAGCGCGGCTTCCTTCGCCTTGTCGCCGGCTTCACGAGCGGCGTCGAGCTGGCGGAAGATGTCGTTGAGTTCGCGCGAGTCGGCCTGACGCAGGAAGGTGTAGAGTTCTTCGATCAGCTTCGGCACCGAGGTCTTCTCGTGCATCGACTGATCCGGCAGCGGGCCGAATTCGGAGCGCAGCGCAGCGACCATCCAGCCCGACAGGTAGAGGTAGCGACGATCGGTCTTGCCGCCGAAGTGCTTCTTGATCGAGATCAGCTTCTGCTGCGCGACGAAACCATGCCAGCAACCCAGCGACTGGGTGTACTTGGTGGGGTCGGCATCGTAAGCCGCCATGTCGGCGCGCATCACCGCAGCGGTGTAACGCGCGATGTCGAGGCCGGTCTTGAAACGGTTCTGCAAGCGCATGCGGGCGACGGCCTCGGCCGAGATACCGTTCCAGGTCGACTTGTCCTTGAGCAGGGCTTCCGCCGCTGTGATCTGGCTTTGGTAGGACGCCGGGAGTTGAATCCCGTCGGAAATTCCGCGCGATTGGTAGGTCATGACTGGCTCCTGATGTGACGTTGGGCCTTTATTTGCGGAAAATTCGCCAGACCGCCAGAGGTTGCGAAGAAAGCTTGTCAGGCTTTACAATATTGCTCTGTAATGTTGTAATACATTTACAATGGAACCTCATAGATGAGCCGCCATGCCCACGCAGACAGGCCGTTCGATCTTCATGGGGCCGCGATTGCGCCGGTTGCGGCGTGAGCGAGGCCTGACCCAAGCCGACATGGCGGCCGACCTCGATATTTCGGCGCCTTATGTGGCGCTTTTGGAGCGCAACCAGCGGCCGGTGACGGCGGACATGCTGCTGCGCCTGGCGCGCACCTACAAGATCGATCTCGCCAATCTCGCCGGCGACGGCGGCGCCGACCACGCGGCGCGGATGCAGGCGGTGCTCAAGGAGCCGATGTTCGCCGACATCGACATGCCGCCGCTGGAAATCAGCGATATCGCCGTCGGTTATCCAGGCTTGGCGGAGGCGTTCCTGCGGCTCTACACCGCTTATCGCGAGGAGCAACTGGCGCTGGCGGACCGCAAGGGGCCGGGGCTGAGCGGACCGAGATCGCGCAGGGGCGGCGACGGCATCGATGCCAGCGACCCGGTCGCGGAAGTGCGGCGCTTCCTCGCCGCGCGGCGCAACAATTTCGCCGATCTCGATGACGCGGCCGAACGCATTTCGCGCGAGCCCGCGACGCAGAACTGGTTCATCGAGCGATTGAAAAGCCGACACAATCTCAACGTGCGGCAGTTGCCGCCGGACGTCATGCTCGGCGCGGTGCGGCGGCTCGATCGTCACCGCAAGCAGATCCTCTTCGACGACTCGCTCGACAATGCGAGCTTCAATTTCCAACTGGCGCAGCAACTCGCTTATCTCGAATTCGAGGACGAAATCGGGGTCGCGCTGAAGGCGGGGCAATTCACCACCGCGAGTGCGCGACTGCTGGCACATCGTTCGCTGGCGAGCTACGCCGCGGCCGCGCTGATCATGCCGTATTCGGCGTTCGCGAAGGCCGCGGAGACGCGTCATTACGATGTCGAAGCGTTGGCACGGCAGTTCGGAACCAGTTTCGAGCAGACTGCGCATCGCATCACGACGCTGCAAAAGCCGGGCGCGGAGAAGGTTCCGTTCTTCCTGATCCGTGTCGATCCCGCCGGGAATATTTCGAAACTGCTCGACGGCGCGGGCTTTCCGTTTGCCAAACATGGCGGTGGGTGTCCGCTGTGGTCGGTGCACGGCGTGTTCAAGACGCCGCGCCAGATCGTGACGCAATGGCTGGAATTGCCGGACGGCCAGCGGTTTTTCTCGATCGCGCGCACCGTCACCGCAGGCGGTGGTTCGTTCGGCGCGGCGCGCGTGGAGCGCGCCATCGCCATCGGTTGCGCGGCCGAGTACGCCGGAAAATTGATCTATACCAGCAGCGAGACCGGCCCGCGTGCCGACGCGCCGACGCCGGTCGGCATCGCATGTCGCGTCTGTCATCGCCCGACATGCGCCGCGCGATCCGAACTTCCGATCGGCCGCGAATTGCTGCCCGACGACTATCGCCGGCTCAGCGTTCCTTTCGGATTTTCATCGGGCTGATACAATTGTGCTCAGCGGCTCGGGTTAGAATCGGCTGCGGAATTTGCATGACAAAGCGCGGCAATGCGATTAGATCGCGACGAGACATCGCCTCGACCACGAGGCGCGCGCGATTGAATAACAGGAGGCACCAATGTCGGACGGCTCTCTCTTTTGGGTGATCGGGGGCGAATTCGGCTCGATGAATTTCCACAAGCTGGTGGAAGGCTCGGCCCAGGTCAAAGGACCGTTCAAGACCCGCCAGGAAGCCGAGGAATGCTGGAAGCAGGTCTCGGAAGAGAACCGCCACCGTGGCAGTGTCCGCTTTTCCATCGTCGAGGAACCGCGTCGCTAGTCCTTCCGCGCGACCGCCCAGATATATCGAGGCAAGACGGCCCCATCCGAACTCCGGATGGGGCCGTATCTTTTCCCGCGCCGTCGGCGACAATGCCAACCCATTGATCGCAGACGGCCTTTTTTCCGCGTAAGGTTACTGATAGATTAATTCTGCGGAACGGATTCCGGGAACAGAGGCTGCCTGATCATGTCCGACGTAAAGAGTATCGGCTCGACCGCAGCCGCCAGCGCCAAGCCGATCCGGCTGCGCGATGCCTTGCGGCAAGCGCGCATCGAGGCCGCCGACCGCACCGGCGTCGTGGTCGATCTGCGCGACGCCGAAGTGGCGCGCCTCGAAATTCTCAACGAGCAACTGGATTCGCTGTTCGAACAGATTCCCGATCGCATCGATCTGTTCGATCGCGGCATCAGCCAGGGTGACACGCCGCGGCTGTGGATCGACGTTGTCGCGCATATCGCGATGGGCCGCGACAAGCGGCTCTATCGTTTCGTGCAGGACACCCGCTTCGGCCGCAAGGTGTTGGTTGAATCGCATACGCCTTCGGTGATCGTGCAGGCGGTGACGGATTACGTCGCGCGCCGCATGGTCGAGCGCGAACACGCGCTGGTGGCGACGCCGTTGCCGGAGGTGACCGAGAAGCCGGTAACAAAACCCCGTCGCAGTGGCATCTGGACCTTTGCGTTCGGTTTTCTTGTCGGCGTCATCGCGTTGTTCGGCTTCGCGGTGTTCGCGGCGCTGCGCAGTTTTTGAAGCGCGCTGTGGCGGCGTCATCCGCAACACGGGAAACGTCATACTCCGCGAATGCGGAGTATCCAGTATTTCGTGTCGAATCGGATATTCGTCGCGCTTACCCTGGTTACTGGATCGTCCGCCTTCGCGGACGATGACGCCGCGTTTCCGGCCGGGCTGACACGGTGGCGGCGCTCAATATTCAGATCAACGTCACGCGGCGGATGTCGCGGATGCCTTTGCTTTCGATCCAGCCACGCACATGTTGCTCGCAACGCCATTGTGCGCCGTCCCGTTCGATCCTGAACAGATTGTAGGCCGCTGCCGGATGATGGCCGTGTGCGACGGCCGAGGCGGACGGAACGCCGATGGCGGGAATGCGTCCGCGCGGTCCGTCGAACCACATCGTCGAATGCACATGATCGTGGCCGTGCAGAATGAGATCGACACCATGTTGCTTCAGCAAGGCCAGCAGCGCATCAGCATCGGTCAGGCGTTTGTATCGGCCGTGATGCTCGGCGCGCAGCGGGTGATGGATCAGCAGCACGCGAAACGTCGGTTCGTTCGCAAGCGACGACAGTACGCGATCGAGTGCTGCGAATTGCGCGGCGCCGAGACGGCCAGTGGCCATGAACGGCGCGGTCGGCACCGCCGTTGACGCGGCGATCAATGTCACGGGTCCGCGACGCTGTACGAACGGATAAACGATGGCATCGCTCGCATTCGTGCCGTCACCGCGTAGATAGTCGCCGAATGATTCAGCAAAACGATGCTGCGTGGCGCGGACGTAAGCGTCGTGATTGCCGGGAATGATCGTCACCTGATCCGGTGGGCCAACCCCTTCCAGCCATTTTCGCGCCGGTGCGAATTCCGACGGCAGCGCCAGGTTCACCAGATCGCCGGTGATGGCGATGTGGTCGGGCTGCTGGATATGGAGGTCCGACACCAGTTGGTCGAGCAGTTCGCGGCGGTGGATAGTGTGCCGGTTGCGCTGCCAGTTGAGATAGCCGAGCGCGCGCTTGCCGATCAACTCATGCATTCGCGCCGCCGGCAGCGGCGGCAGATGCGGATCGGAGAGATGCGCCAACACATAGGCCGTCATCACGCGCTGCCTATCAGGATTCCCGCCAGAAACACCAACGCGCCGCCGACCGCGATCTGGAACGTCGCCTGCAACCATGGCGTATCCATGAAGCGATGGCGAATCCAGGAGATCAACGCAAGCTCGACGACGACCACCGCGACCGCCAGCATGGTCGCGACGTAAAAATCCGGGATCAGGTAAGGCAGGGTATGGCCGAGACCGCCGAGCGTCGTCATCAGGCCGCACACCAGCCCGCGAATCCACGGCGAGCCGCGTCCGCTCAGCGCGCCGTCGTCGGATAGCGCCTCGGCGAAGCCCATCGAGATGCCGGCGCCGACCGAGGCGGCAAGGCCGACCAGAAACGTCTCGAATGGTTTGTGGGTAGCGAAGGCGGCGGCGAATAATGGCGCCAGCGTCGAGACCGAGCCGTCCATCAGGCCGACCAGACCCGGCTGCACATATTGCAGGATGAAGGCGCGGCGCTCGCTGTCGGCTTCGCTGGCGCGCGCTTCGGTGGTCAGGTGTTTTTCGGTGAGGCTTTCGGCGAGCGCCTCGTGGCGATCCTCGTCCTCCGACAGCTTCAGCAGCAATTCACGGATCGAGGCATCGCGGGTGGATTCGGCCGCCTTGCGATAGAAGCGCGCGGCGTCCATCTCCATGGTCGCGGCGTACTTGCGCACCTCGTCGAGGCCGAGCGGCCGCATCAGCCAAAGCGGCTTGCGCTTGATGAAGCCCTTGACGTCCTGCCGCCGGATCAGCGGCAGATGTTCGCCGAATTTTTCGCGATAAAGATCGAACAACGCGCCGCGATGGCGGGTTTCCTCCTCGGCCATTCCGGAGAAGATCGCCGCCGACGCGGGAAACTGCTCTGTCAAAGCCTCCGCGAAATCGCGATAGATCCGGCTGTCCTCGTCTTCGTTGGAGATGGCCAGCGCCAGGATCTCGCGTTCGGTGAGGTTGGAAAACTGCTTCACGATCGGTTCGGCCCGCTGTGACAACCGGAATGGTTGGGGCAAGATGACGGGAGACCGGGAAGAATCAAGAGGGCCGCGCGTGGAAGATGTCGACAAGGCGAGGACATTGCGGCGGCGGCTTGAGCCGGCGCTGCGCCGCGTCTTCCATTTGTACTGGCGGTTCGCGCGCGGCATGACCATGGGTGTGCGCGGCGTGGTGCTGGATGGCGCCGGCCGCGTATTTCTGGTCAAGCACAGCTACGTCTCCGGCTGGCACCTGCCGGGCGGCGGGGTCGAGGTCGGCGAAAGCATTGGTGAGGCGCTACGGCGCGAGTTGCTGGAGGAGGGGCGGATTGCGTTCGAGGTGCCGGTCCTGCACGGGGTGTTCTTCAACAGCCATGTCTCGCGTCGCGATCATGTCGCGGTCTATGTGATCCGCAAGTTCACCCAGGATCGGATGCCGGAGCCCAATCGCGAGATCGTCGCCTGCGGCTTCTTCGCGCCCGATGCCTTGCCGCCGGATACCACCAAAGGGACGCGGCGGCGGATTGTCGAAGTGATTGATGGGGCGCCGCCGTCCCCGACCTGGATCTAGATCGGTTTGGATGGAATCGCCATGAATGATGCATCACCTCTCCCCATGGGGAGAGGTCGGAGCCGCAGGCTCCGGGTGAGGGGGAAGCGGCTCATCGTTGATGGTGTAACCCCTCACCCCAACCCTCTCCAAACGGGAGAGGGGGCGCGCATCGTTTCGTGGTCAATGTTTCCATTAAAACTGGGAACGCTATAGGGAGGTGCCGTGAATTTCATCCGCCGCCATGGACCGCGTCGGTGCCAGATGCTATCCCGCGCATCGACATGAGCGATTTGTCCCTCACCATCCTGCCGGAAGCGGCCAACGACGCGCAGCCGATCGAACGCCTGCTGGAGCGGACGTTCGGCCCCGGACGTTTCGTGCTCAGCGCCTACCGGCTACGCGAGCACGTCGATCATCGGCTCGACCTGTCGTTCACCGCCCGCATCGGCACGCTGCTGGTGGGGTCGGTGCGGCAACTTCCGGTGTGTATCGGCGATACGCCGGCGCTGTTGCTGGGGCCGCTTACCGTCGAGCCGCCGTTCCGCAGCCGCGGCGTCGGTCGCGCGCTGCTGGATCGCGCGCTCACCGATGCCAAGGCCAAGGACCACACGCTGGTCGTACTGGTGGGCGATGAAGCCTATTACAGTCGCGTCGGCTTCAAGATGATCCCGCTCGGCCGCGCGGACATGCCGGGCCCAGTGGACCGACGCCGCCTGCTGGTGAAGGAATTGACCGACGGTGCCTTCGACAATGTGTCGGGCATGATCCGCCCGGACTGGCGTTTCGCGCGGGACGCGTCGGCGCAAGGCTGAGCGATAATCCGGGTTTGTTTCGCGTCATGGCCGGATTTATTCCGGCCATCCACGTCTTAACGACGAGCGCTAAGAAAGACGTAGATGGCCGGGACGAGCCCGGCCATGACGAAAAAACAACTCAATACTTCACATTCGCAAAGATCCGCACGCCGAGGCCGGGCATCAGCACCTGATCCTTGTTGTAGGCGACCGCGTTGCGGATATCTTCGTTGAGCAGGTTATCGCCGACGACACCGAAGGTGAACTGCTGCGCGCCCCACCAGTCGGTCTTGGTCAGCTTGGTCGTATAGCTCAGCTCGGCGCGCAGGCGGTTATAGCCGGGCGTCGGCGTCTCGACGCCGCTGACGTCGTTTTTCGCGAAGGCGTGCAACAAGTTTACGCGCGCGAACCAATTGGCATCGCGAAAGTAAACGCCACCCCCGACCCGTTGCGGCGGAATCCGCGGCACAAT
>JBQCHY010000013.1:0-86343 GCA_051954235.1 Xanthobacteraceae bacterium | reverse complement strand
GAACACTCAGTGCGACGGCGGCGTGATCGTCCACTGAGCTGTAAAATCGGGATCTCTTACTACTTCGCCGATCGATCGAAGCCGATATTCTCCCGGCCGTGCCGGAAAGAAGGCGTTGAGATCAGGAGGAAGCCGATAGGTTTCCCCTGACCGCGTCCCTTCAAGACGGAGCAACACGCCACTGCGGGGATCGACCTCGATCACCGTTCCATAGAACTGGGACAGCGTGCTGCCTTCGGGAGCTTCGACCGTCAGCCCGATCAGAACCAGCGCGCCGTCCAACGACGCGGCCTTTTGTTCATCCCAGGCGCGTTTGTCGCTCAAGCCGGCGCGAAATTGCCGTCGTCGTCCATGACGTGCAGGACGCCGTCGGCGATCGCGAAATAGGCACCGCGCAGCTTGAGCTTGCCCGCCGCCTCGCGCTCCGGGATGCACGGGAACGTGCGCAGGTTGCGGATCGAGACGCGCACCGTCTCCAATTCCATCGCCCGCACCGCTTCGGGCCCGGTGCCATATTCGGCGACGATGCGGTCGCGCGCCTCGTCGAGCATGTCGACCCAATGGTCGATGAACCCGCCTTCGCCCGGAGGCGCGCCGTGGAAGCGCTTCGACAAGGACGCGGCGACGCCGCCGCATGAGCCGTGGCCGAGCACCACCACTTCGGGTACTTCGAGCTGCGTCACCGCGAATTCGAGCGCCGCCGACACGCCGTGGCGCCCGCCGCCCAATTCGAACGGCGGCACGAGATTGGCGATGTTGCGCACCGCGAATATCTCGCCGGGGACGGTGTCGAAGATCTGCGCGGGGTCGACCCGGCTGTCCGAACAGGCGATCACCATCACCCGCGGGTTCTGGCCTTCGCTCAATTCCTCCCAGCGGTCGCGGTGCCGGCGATATTCGCTGGTGCGGAAGCGGCGATAGCCATCGATCAGGTCGTTGAAGTCGGTCATGCGATCGTCTCTGCCAAGCCGGCGAGAGAGTCGCAACCGTGTCGCGACGGGAAGGGGTGGCAAGCAGGCCCCGGCATCGCTATCTGCGCCCACATGAACGAGATCACTCCCGTCGCGCGCGAGCCGCGCCAGCGCAAGCCGGACTGGATTCGCGTCAAGGCGCCGACCTCGGCCGGTTTCGCCGAAACCCGCGCGCTGATGCGCTCGAAGAGCCTGACGACGGTGTGCGAGGAAGCGGCCTGCCCGAATATCGGCGAATGCTGGTCGAAGAAGCACGCCACGGTGATGATCCTGGGCGATACCTGCACCCGCGCCTGCGCCTTCTGCAACGTCAAGACCGGCATGCCCGGCGCGCTCGATGTGTCGGAGCCGGAGCATGTCGCGGAAGCCACCGCCAAGCTCGGCCTCGCCCACATCGTCGTCACCTCGGTTGACCGTGACGATCTCGCCGATGGCGGTGCCGAACACTTCGCCAAAACCATCCGCGCCATCCGCGCGCGCTGCCCGACCACGACCATCGAAATTCTGACGCCGGATTTTCTGCGCAAGGACGGTGCGCTGGAAGTCGTCGTCGCCGCCAAGCCGGACGTCTTCAACCACAATCTGGAAACCGTGCCCTCGCACTATCTCTCGGTGCGGCCCGGCGCGCGCTACTTCCATTCGATCCGCCTGTTGCAGCGGGTGAAGGAACTCGATCCGAGCATGTTCACCAAGTCCGGCATCATGGTCGGGCTCGGCGAGGAGCGTCACGAGGTGTTGCAGGTGATGGATGACCTGCGCTCCGCCGACGTCGATTTCCTCACCATCGGCCAGTACCTGCAACCGACGCGCAAGCATCACGCGGTGAAGCGCTATGTCACGCCCGACGAATTCAAGGGCTATGAGAAGGTCGCCTATACCAAGGGCTTCCTGATGGTGTCGGCGAGCCCATTGACGCGTTCGTCGCATCATGCCGGCGACGACTTCGCCAAGTTGCAGGCCGCGCGCACCGCCAGGTTCGGCTGAGTTCGATCCAATGCCGCAATTCGCCAACAAGCGCCGCGTTCGCCACAGCGCCTCAGAGATGTTCGATCTCGTCGCCGATGTCGAGCGCTATCCGGAATTCGTGCCGCTGTGCAGCGCGCTCAAGGTGCGCCAACGCACACAAAAACCCGACGGCAAGGAAGTCGTGGTCGCGGACATGACGGTGTCGTTCAAGGTGGTGCGCGAGAGCTTCACCAGTCGCGTCACGCTCGATCGTCCCAACCTGAAAATTCTCGTCGAATATCTGCAAGGCCCGTTCAGTTCGTTGGAAAACCGCTGGACCTTCGAGGCGAAGGGCGAGGGCGCTTGCGATGTCGGATTCTTCATCTCTTACGAGTTCAAGAGCCGCGTGCTGGCGATGCTGATGGGCAGCATGTTCGACGCCGCGTTCCAGAAATTCGCCGCCGCCTTCGAGGCTAGAGCCGACAAAGTCTACGGCCGCCCCGGCGCGCTCGCCGGCTCGACGAGCTAAGCGGCACTTTCGTCACAACAACCCTTAACGTCGTCCCCGCGCAGGCGGGGACCCAGACTCCGTGTCGCCCTTGATGCGGACAGTGCCCGTGACACGTAACTTTTCTTAGGCAATCATCAATCATGATCGCCAGGGATTTTGGGTCCCCGCCTTCGCGGGGACGACGGCTTTCGTAGTGCAAGTCTTTCCAATCGGCGCGCTCATGGACTCGACGAACTGAGCAGTATCAATTGTCCGAAAACGAGTTGATTGCCTCTCAGTCGTCATGGCCGGATTTATTCCGGCCATCCACGTTTTGACGCTATTGCAGCAAGAAAGACGTGGATGGCCGCGACAAGCGCGGCCATGACGGCGTCATTCGATTGCTCATTTCCTCTTACGCTTTGCCACGCGGCGTTTCACCGCGACGCGGCGCGGGGCGCGGGCGACGCGGGGCACGGCGCGCACCGCGGGTTCGCGCTTCTTCGGCACCGGCGCTTTCGGTCCGCGCGCCATTTCCGTCAGCATCCGTAGCGCCTCGATCACCGAGCGCTCGCGCACCACGCTGCGGCCGAGCGCGCCGAAGCGGCATTCGCGATGCAGGATGCGGCCGTCGCGCGCGGCGACGGCGAAATGCACCAGCCCCACCGGCTTGTTCGGCGTCGCGCCTCCGGGACCGGCGATGCCGGTGATCGACACTGCGAGATCGACGCCGGCGCGCTCCAGCGCGCCGATCGCCATCGCTTGCGCGGTCTCCTTGCTGACTGCGCCGAAGGTGTCGAGCGTCGAGGCTTTCACGCCGAGCATTGCGCGCTTGGCGTCGTTGGAATAGGTGACGAAGCCGCGGTCGATCACGTCGGACGAGCCGGGAATGTCGGTGAGCGCGCCCGCCACCAATCCGCCGGTGCAGGACTCGGCGGTGGCGATAGTCAGTTTGCGCATACGGCAGAGATCGAGCAGCGAGCGGGCGAGGGCACGTGCATCACTGCCGCGCATGTCAGGCGCTCCGTTTGTCGGCGGCCTCGCCGTCGTCATCGTCCCACGGCAAGCGGATTGTTGCCGACGCCGTTGCCGCGATGCCTTCCTCGCGGCCGGTGAAGCCGAGCCGTTCGCTGGTGGTCGCCTTTACCGCGACGCGCGACAGCGGCAGGCCCGTAATTTCAGCGATCCGTGCGCGCATCGTGTCGCGCAGCGGGCCGATCTTCGGACGTTCGCAGATCATCGTCACTTCGAGATGCGCGACGCGGCCGCCGCGCGCCTTGACGCGCTCCATGGCGTAAACGAGGAATTTGTCCGACGCCGCGCCCTTCCATTGCGGATCGCTCGGCGGAAAGTGCGAGCCGATGTCGCCATCGGCCAGCGCGCCGAGAATGGCATCTACCAGCGCATGCAGGCCGACGTCGCCGTCGGAATGCGCGAGGAAGCCGCGATTGTGCGGCACGCGGACGCCGCACAGCATCAGGTGATCGCCGTCGCCGAAGGCATGAACGTCGTAGCCGGTGCCGGTGCGGATGTCGCCCAGCGCGGCGCCGAGCCGCGCTTCCTCGCGGGCGAAATCTTCGGGAGTCGTCAGCTTCATGTTGGCAGGATCGCCTTCAAAGGTTGCTACCGTCAATCCCGCCCATTCGGCGAGCGCGGCATCGTCGGTGAAATCGTCGCGGCCCTCGCGCGCGGCGCGGCGGTGCGCTTCCAAGATAACATCGTAGCGGAACGCCTGCGGCGTCTGCGCGATGCGCAGCTTGGCGCGCTCCGGCGTGGCATCGACATGGCCTCTAGCATCGACCTGCTTGATGGTGTCGGTGACCGGGATCACCGGGACGGCCGCGCCGGTTGTCGTCGCGGCTTCGATCGCGCGCGCGATCAGCGCGTCGTTGGCGAACGGCCGCGCGGCGTCGTGGATCAGCACGATGTCCGGCGCGGTCGCGACCAACGCTTCAAGCCCGGCCCGCACCGACGCCTGCCGCGTCGCGCCGCCGTTGACCGGCGGCAGCGCCCGGATGTTTCCAACTGCCTGGTTGAAAATCGCGATGTCGTCCGGATTGACCACCGGCTGCACGGCAGCGACCTGTGGGTGGCCGCAGAAAGCGGCCATCGCCCGCGAGATGACGCTGCGCCCGCCAAGCGTGCGGTATTGCTTGGGTCCGCCCGGCCCGGCGCGAAGGCCGCGCCCGGCGGCGACGATGATGACGGCGGTTCGATTCGGTGTCGGCATGGATCAGTGAGGCAGCGGCAAATCTGGGAGGAACTGGGATCGCGCGGTGCGCGACGACAGCCCCATAGCACGTTGGACGGCGAAAACAGCAGCTTTTCGCCCCTCTTGCGCATTATGCCCACCGGACCGCTGCCCGATTGTGCGGCGCACTTGCAAAAACCGGGTTACTGGATAAAATGTAGGCATAAACTTATGCTGCCCATTAATTGAGCTCTGAAGCGTCTACAACGTAACGTTCCAGCTTGCGAGACCCGTTTTGACCGACCTGACACAGCCCGCGGCTCGGCCGCTCAAGATTGGCGATGTCGAAATCGCCAATCGGGTGCTGCTGGCGCCGATGTCGGGGATCACGGATGTGCCGTTCCGCCGGCAGGTCGCGGCGCTGGGCGCGGGACTGGTCGTCTCGGAAATGACCGCGAGCGACGATCTGGCGCGGGGCCGCCCGATGACACTGTTGCGGGCGGAAGCGACCGGGCTCGGGCCGCACGTCGTCCAGCTTGCCGGCTGTCAGGCGCACTGGATGACCGAGGGCGCGCGGATCGCCGAAGCCGCCGGCGCTGACATCATTGATATCAACATGGGCTGCCCGGCGCGGCACGTCACTGGCGGGCAGTCCGGCTCGGCGCTGATGCGCGATCTCGATCACGCGCTGACGCTGATCGAGGCGACGATCGCCGCGGTGAAGGTGCCGGTGACGCTGAAGGTGCGGCTGGGCTGGGATCATGCCTCGCTCAACGCGCCGGAGTTGGCGCGCCGTGCCGAAGCCGCCGGCGTCAAACTGATCGCGGTGCATGGCCGCACCCGCTGCCAGTTCTACAAAGGGTCCGCCGATTGGGCGGCGGTGCGCGCGGTGAAGGAGGCGATCACCGTGCCGCTGGTCGTCAACGGCGACATCACCTCCTATGACGACGCCGTGCGCGCGCTCGAACTCTCCGGCGCCGACGCGGTGATGATCGGGCGCGGCGCGCAGGGCCAGCCCTGGCTGCCCGGCCAGATCGGTCGACGGCTCGCTGGCGGTCCTGTGGAGGCGCCGCCGGACATGGCGCAGCAACTCGATTATGCCTGCGCGCTCTACGAGGACGTGGTCCGCCACTACGGCGAGCGCATCGGGGCGAAGCACGCCCGCAAGCACCTCGGCTGGAGCCTTGATTTCGCCGCAAGAATTTCCGCCGCGCCATCAAATCGCCTCAAGATTTGGCGGCAGAAAATCCTCACCTCGGAGAGCGTCGCTAGCGTCCATCGATTGCTGCGCGAAGCCTTCGACGACCTCGCATGGAGCGCCGCCGCATGACGCGTGTTGCCGTCGAGCCTCGTGCGTTGCCGCCGGACAATCAGGCGATCTTCAACGCATTGCCGCATCCGATTTTCCTGGTCGCGCCCGATGGCAAGATCGTCGACGCCAACAACGCGACGGAATCATTCTTCGATATCTCGACACAGTTTCTCAAGCGCCAGGCGTTGAAAGAACTTGTGCCGTTCGGCAGTCCGTTACTTGCTCTGATCGATCAGGTGCGGGATTCGGGACTGCCGGTGAACGAATACAAGGTCGATCTCGGCACGCCGCGCATCGGCGGCGATCGGCAGGTCGATCTTCACGTCGCGCCGCTCGGCGAATATCCCGGCCACATCGTCGTAATGCTGCAAGAACGCAGCATCGCCGACAAGATGGACCGGCAACTTACCCATCGCAGCGCGGCACGCTCGGTGATCGCGCTCGCGGCGATGCTGGCGCACGAGATCAAGAATCCGCTGTCCGGCATTCGCGGCGCGGCGCAACTGCTGGAGCAGGGCGCGACCGTGGACGATCGCGAACTGACGCAACTGATCTGTAACGAAGCCGATCGCATCGTCACGCTGGTCGATCGCATGGAAGTGTTCGGCGACGAACGGCCGGTCGCGCGCGGCGCGGTCAACATTCATTCGGTGCTCGACCACGTCAAGCGGCTGGCGCAGTCGGGCTTCGCGCGCGATGTCAAATTCATCGAGGACTACGATCCGTCGCTACCGCCGGTACTCGCCAATCAGGATCAACTGATTCAGGTGTTTTTGAATCTGGTGAAGAATGCCGCCGAAGCCACGCGCGATCTCGGCAGCGATGCGGAGATACAACTAACCACTGCATTCCGCCCCGGCGTGCGTCTGTCGGTGCCGGGCAAGAAGACACGCGTATCGTTGCCGCTGGAATTCTGCGTCAAGGACAACGGCCCCGGCGTTCCGGACGATCTGATGCCGAACCTGTTCGATCCGTTCGTTACCACTAAGCTGACGGGAAGCGGGCTTGGCCTCGCGTTGGTTGCCAAGATCGTCGGCGATCATGGCGGCATCGTCGAATGTGAATCGCAGCCGCGCAAGACCACTTTCCGCGTGTTGTTGCCGATGTTCAGCGTCTCCAAAACTTCCGGCGAAGTCTCCGACGGCGAAGCGTCCACGTCGCGAGATAACGCACAGGCCATGCCATAGGAGCGACGATGCCCGCTGGGAACATATTGGTTGCCGATGACGACACTGCGATCCGCACGGTGCTCAATCAGGCTCTGTCGCGTGCCGGTTTTGAGGTTCGCCTCACCAGCAACGCCGCGACGCTGTGGCGCTGGGTCAGCCAGGGCGAGGGCGATCTGGTGATCACCGACGTGGTGATGCCGGACGAGAACGCGTTCGATCTGCTGCCGCGCATCAAGAAGATCCGACCGAACCTGCCGATCATCGTCATGAGCGCGCAGAACACCTTCATGACGGCGATCCGCGCGTCGGAATGCGGCGCCTACGAATATCTGCCGAAGCCGTTCGATCTGAAGGAGCTGATCGCGATCATCGGGCGTGCGCTGGCGGAGCCGAAGCAGCGCGCTTCGACCAACGACGCGGAATCCGATTTCGATACGCTGCCGCTGATCGGCCGCTCCAATGCGATGCAGGAAATCTATCGCGTGCTGGCGCGATTGATGCAGACCGATCTAACCGTGATGATCTCCGGTGAATCCGGTACCGGCAAGGAATTGGTGGCGCGCGCGCTGCATGATTACGGCAAGCGGCGCAGCGGTCCGTTCGTCGCCGTCAACATGGCGGCGATCCCACGCGACCTCATCGAGTCTGAATTGTTCGGCCACGAGCGCGGCGCGTTTACCGGCGCCAACAACCGCGCCTCCGGCCGCTTCGAGCAGGCGGAAGGCGGCACTCTGTTTCTCGACGAGATCGGCGACATGCCGATGGAAGCGCAGACGCGCCTGCTGCGTGTGTTGCAGCAGGGCGAATACACTACGGTCGGCGGCCGCACGCCGATCAAGACCGACGTGCGCATCATCGCCGCCAGCAACAAGGACCTTCGCATCCTGATTCAGCAGGGCCTGTTTCGCGAGGACTTGTTCTTCCGCCTCAACGTGGTGCCGCTGCGCCTGCCGCCGCTACGCGAGCGCATCGAGGATTTGCCCGATCTGATCCGCCACTTCTTCGCGCTGGCCGAGAAGGATGGCTTGCCGGCGAAGAAGCTGGACGCGCTGGCGTTGGAAAAGTTGAAGCAGTACCGCTGGCCCGGCAATGTCCGTGAGCTTGAAAACCTGGCGCGGCGGTTGTCGGCGCTGTATCCGCAGGACGTCATCACCGGCGCGGTGATCGAGGGCGAACTGGCGCCGCCGGCCGTGGTGGCGAGCGGAAGCATGTTGCAGAACGTCGAGAACCTCGGCGGCGCGGTCGAAGGCTATCTCGCCTCGTACTTCTCCGGCTTCCCCAACGGCGTGCCGCCGCCGGGCCTCTACCACCGCATCCTCAAGGAGGTCGAACTGCCGTTGCTGACGGCGGCGCTGGCCGCCACCCGAGGCAATCAGATCCGGGCCGCCGACCTGCTCGGGCTCAACCGCAATACCTTGCGGAAGAAGATCCGCGACCTCGACATTCAGGTGTACCGTTCGGGCGGATAGCAGTTTGCCCGACGCGAGAAGGCCGTCGTCCACAGCTTTCAAGATGTGAAGTCGCTTAATCACCGGCTTTCGTCGCTTGCCGCGCCGTGGAAATGTCGCAATCGAGCAACATTGTTGTAGGAATGCATCACTTTTCCTGTTCCAGTGGTCCTCGAAACCTCGACGCCCAGCCGATATGCAATGACCAGCGCTGAAACGCCGGCTTCCGTTTTCGAGCAGACATCTCCTGAACCGCGCAGCGGGGCGCTGCGGCGGTTGCTGGCACCGTTTGCTGTCGGACTGGCGCTGTTGTCGGCCTTCCTGACCTTCGTGGTGCTGGTCGGTCTGACGCCGATCGTCCCGACCAGTCCGGTCGTCGTCACGTTCCTACTGATCAACGCCGCGACCGTCCTGCTGCTGATTGCAATTATCGTTCGGGAAGTCTGGCAGGTTGTACAGGCCCGCCGCCGTGGCCGCGCCGCGGCCCGGCTGCATGTCCAGATCGTCAGCCTGTTCTCGGTCATCGCGGTGATCCCGGCGGTGCTGGTGTCGATCGTCGCCAATGTGACCATTGATCGCGGCCTTGATCGGTTGTTCTCCGGCCCTACGCGCGCCGTGATCGAGAAGTCGCTGATCATCGCCAATGCGTATCTGCAAGAACACGCGCAACTCATCGGCGGTGACATCGTCGGCATGGCCAACGACCTGTCGCGGGCGCGGCCGCTCTACGATCAGGACCGGCAATCGTTCCGGCAGATGCTGACCGAAAGCGCGGCGAAGCGAAATCTTCCTGGCGCGATGCTGATCGACAAAGACCGCAATATTCTGGAATCGGCGCAGACCGGCATTCAACAGGAATTCGCGACGCCGGCGCCGGAGTTCTTGAAGGGCGTTACCGCCAACGAGCCGCAGATTGCGGTACTGTCGAATTACGTCGCGGCGGTGATCCGGCTGCGCGCCTTCGATGACACATTTCTCTACGTTGCGCGTTTGCTCGATCCGCGCGTGGTCGAGCAGGTTCGTCAGACCCAGGCCGGCGTCGCGGAATACGCCGATCTGGAGTCGCGACGACTCGGCATTCAGGTGACATTCGCGCTGATGTTCACGGTCATCACTCTGACGGTGCTGATGTCGGCAGTTCTGATCGGGCTCAATTTTGCCAACTGGCTGGTGGCTCCGATCCGGCGGCTGATGGGCGCTGCGAACATGGTGTCGACCGGCGATCTCAATGTGCAGGTGCCGGTGCTGCGATCCGAGGGCGACCTCGCGCAACTCGGCGAGACCTTCAACACCATGACGCAGGAGTTGCGGACGCAACGTGATGAGTTGGTCAATGCCAGCGATATGATCGACAGCCGCCGGCGTTTCATCGAAACGGTGTTGTCGTCGGCGAGCGCAGGCATCATCGGCGTGGACGGATCCGGCCGCATCAGCATTCTCAACCGCTCGGCGGAAAAGCTGATCGGAAGTTCGGAATCCGAAACGCTGGGCCACGCCCAATCGGAGGTAATCCCCGAGCTCGATGAGATGATGAAAAGCGCGCGTGAAGGCACGCAGCGCCTCGTGCAGGGACAAATCACCATCAATCGCGAAGGCACCGAGCGCAACCTGTCGGTGCGTGTCAGCGCCGAGCAGACCAGCCAGTCGCGCGACAGCTATATCATCACACTCGACGACATCACGGAGTTGGTCGCGGCCCAGCGCACGTCGGCGTGGGCCGACGTTGCGCGCCGCATCGCGCATGAAATCAAGAATCCGTTGACGCCGATTCAACTGTCCGCCGAACGCATCCGCCGGAAATTCGGCAAAGTCATCACCGACGACAAGGCGATCTTCGAACAGTGCACTGATACGATCGTGCGGCAGGTCGATGATATCCGGCGGATGGTCGACGAGTTCTCGCGCTTTGCACGAATGCCGAAGCCCGTGATCGAGGGCGAGGATGTTGCCGACACTGTACGCCAAGTGGTGTTCCTGATGCGGGTCGGTCATCCGGACATCGATATCGATGTCGAAATTCGCGAAGATCCGATGCGGGCACGGTTCGATCGCCGTCTGATCTCGCAGGCGCTGACCAACATCATCAAGAACGCGACGGAAGCGATAGAAGCAGTGCCGCCCGAATACCTGACGAAGGGGCGGATCGAAGTCGCTGCCTTTCGCGAGGGCGAGGACATCGTCATCGACGTGGTCGACAACGGAATCGGTTTGCCGACCGTCAGCCGCTCCCGCCTGCTTGAACCTTATGTGACGACGCGCGCCAAAGGAACGGGGCTTGGTCTCGCCATTGTTGGCCGGGTTCTTGAGGATCACGGCGGTCGCATCGAACTCAACGACGCTTCAGCAATTCATCCAGGCGCGCGCGGCGCATGGATGCGGCTGCGATTTGCGGAAACCGGTCAACCTAAAAATAGCGAGCCGAGCAACGAAACTGCGTCCACGGGCGAGACGCAGCGAACCGATCAAGCCGTAACGGCAACTACCGATAACACAACAGGCGTCTCCCATGGCTAATGATATTCTGATTGTCGATGACGAAGCAGATATCCGCGAGCTGGTCGCAGGCATTCTCGAGGATGAAGGCTTTTCGACGCGAACCGCGCGCGACAGCGATTCTGCGCTGGCCGAAATCGCCAGCCGCCGGCCGCATATGGTGTTTCTCGATATCTGGTTGCAGGGCAGCCAGCTCGATGGACTTCAGCTTCTTGAGCAGATCAAGCGCGATCATCCCGAATTGCCGATCGTGATGATTTCCGGCCATGGCAACATCGAAACCGCGGTCGCTGCGATCAAGCGCGGCGCGTATGACTTTATCGAAAAGCCCTTCAAGTCCGATCGGCTGATCCTGGTCGCGACGCGTGCACTGGAGACGTTCCGATTGAAGCGCGAAGTTCGCGAACTCAAGCAACTGGCGCCGACATCGAGCACGCTGGCCGGACACTCGGCCTGCATGAATCAGCTTCGTCAGACCATCGAGCGCGCCGCCAAGGCCAACAGCCGCATCATGATCGTCGGGCCCTCGGGCGCCGGCAAGGAGTTGACGGCGCGTACGCTGCACAATGCGTCCGCGCGGTCTGAGGGACCGTTCGTGGTGATCAATGCCGCGGCTATTACGCCGGAGCGAATGGAGGAGGAACTGTTCGGCATCGAGCCGGCCAGCGCCGACCAACCTCGCAAGGCGGGCGCGTTGGAGGAAGCGCACGGCGGCACCTTGTTTATCGACGAGATCGCCGACATGCCGCGCGAGACGCAGAACAAGATTCTACGCGTGCTGGTGGATCAAACCTTCCAGCGCACCGGCGGCACCGCGAAAATTCATGTCGACGTCCGCATCATTTCTTCGACCGCGCGGAACCTCGAAGAGGAAATTGCCGCAGGCCGTTTCCGCGAAGACCTCTATCATCGCCTCTCAGTGGTGCCGATCCGCGTGCCGCCGTTGTCCGAACGCCGCGACGATATTCCGGAATTGATCGATTACTTCATGGAGCAGATTTCGGCTGCGACCGGATTGCCGAAACGCAAGATCGGCGATGACGCGATGGCAGTGCTGCAATCCCATGTCTGGCCGGGCAACGTCCGCCAGTTGCGCAACAACGTCGAGCGGCTGATGATCCTGGCGGGCGGCGGCCCGGAAGCCGTCATCAGCGCCGACATGCTGCCGCAGGACGTCGGCTCGATGGTGCCGGCAATGCCGACCGGCAACAACGGTGAGCACATCATGGGGCTGCCGTTGCGTGAAGCGCGCGAGGTGTTCGAGCGCGATTACCTGATTGCGCAGATCGGTCGCTTCTCCGGCAACATCTCACGCACGGCGGAGTTCGTCGGTATGGAACGCTCGGCATTGCATCGCAAGCTGAAAGCGCTCGGGGTCGGATAAGCTTTCTCAGGTCGAATGGATTAACCGGATGTCGCGCATCGCTTATGTCAACGGCAGCTATCGCAACATGCGCGATGCCTGTGTCAACGTCGAGGATCGCGGCTATCAGTTCTCAGATGGCGTGTATGAGGTTTGTGAAATCCGCGACGGACGACTGGTGGACATGCCGCGCCACATGACGCGGTTGCAGCGCTCCTTGAGCGAATTGCGGATCGCCATGCCGATGCCGCTGCAATCGCTCTCGGTCATCATGCACGAAGTGGTGCGGCGAAACCGCGTCACTTACGGCATCGTCTATCTGCAAATCACGCGGGGTGTGGCGCGACGCGATCATGGCTTCCCGATCAAACCGGTGACACCCAGCGTCGTGGTCACGGCGCGTTCGCTGAATTTCGCCAAGAACGCGGCGACGGCCGCGGCGGGCATTCGCGTCGTGACGATGCCGGACAATCGCTGGCCGCGGGTCGATATCAAATCGGTTTCGCTATTGCCCAACGTGCTGGCGAAGCAGGCCGCGCGCGAGCAGGGCGCCTACGAAGCGTGGTATGTCGACAGCCAGGGATTTGTCACCGAGGGCGCATCCAGCAACGCCTGGATCGTGACCAAAGACGGCCGCGCCGTCACACGGCCGACCACCGGCGGCATTCTGGCCGGGATCACGCGAGGTGTGCTGATCGACGTCCTCGCGGAGTTGCAAATCAAGCTGGAGGAGCGGCCGTTTACCCCGGTCGAAGCCAAGGAGGCCGCGGAGGCTTTCGTGACGTCTGCCTCGCAAATTGTCATGCCGGTAGTAGTGATCGACGATACAACCATCGGAAGCGGGGTGCCCGGCCCCGTTTCCCGACGACTTCGGGAACAATTTCACCGCTTTTCGGTATTTTCATAAGGTTTCGACATCTTTGGCCGTCGGTTCCTTGGGAACCCGCTTGCCTAAAATGAACACCTGTCTTCTAATTATGACACCATCGGCCCAGAGGGGGACTCCGAGCAGGTGGTGGTCCGGTAAATCCCGCGTAGTCGGGCGAGCCGGAGCGCAATAACAAGAAGCAACCAACTTGCGAGACAAAAAATGGCGGCAGACCGCGCACAAAATCTACAAGATACCTTCCTCAATCACGTCCGGAAAACCAAGACGCCTTTGACGATCTTTCTGGTCAATGGCGTCAAGTTGCAGGGCATCGTGACCTGGTTCGACAATTTCTGCCTCCTGCTGCGTCGTGACGGGCATTCCCAGCTTGTCTATAAACATGCCATTTCCACCATCATGCCCGGTGCGCCGATTCAACTGTTCGAGGGCGGGGAGGATACGTCTGCGTGAGCGTGATCTGATTGGAACGTCGCCAGATTGAAGGAAACCGTCCGGACACGACCGCTCGATCGATAACCGGACGGGCCATCGTCGTTGGGCCTTATCTTCGGGTCCGGCGTGGGGATGCCGATAGCGCGGACGTCAGTTCTGTCGTCCGCGATGCGGACGCGCGACTTGAGGAAATCAGCGGCTTGGCCCGCGCCATCGACCTCACTGTTGTCGAGGCCGTGCCGGCGCCGATCACCCAGATCAGACCCGCGACTTATCTCGGGAAGGGCAAGGTCGAGGATATCGGCGCTCTGATTTCCGTTCACGGCGTCGAACTGGTCGTGATGGATTGCGCGTTGTCACCGATCCAGCAGCGCAATCTCGAAAAGGCCTGGAACGCCAAGGTTCTCGATCGCACCGGTTTGATCCTCGAAATCTTCGGGCGGCGTGCCACCACCAAGGAAGGCGCGTTGCAGGTCGAACTCGCGCATCTCAATTATCAGCGCAGCCGGCTGGTGCGGTCGTGGACCCATCTCGAGCGCCAGCGCGGCGGCTTCGGTTTTCTCGGCGGCCCCGGCGAAACGCAAATCGAGGCCGACCGTCGCCTGATCGGAGAACGCATCACGCGGATTGAAACCGAGATCAAGAAGGTCGCGGCGACACGGCGGCTACACCGGGCCGGCCGCAAGCGCGTCCCGTATCGGATCGTCGCGCTGGTCGGCTACACCAATGCCGGCAAGTCGACGCTGTTCAATCGTCTTACCGATGCCGCGGTGAAAGCGGCCGACATGCTGTTCGCGACGCTCGATCCGACTTTGCGTGCGATCCGTCTGCCGCATGGCGGCAAGGCGATGTTGTCCGACACGGTCGGTTTCATTTCCAACCTGCCGACGCAACTGGTTGCGGCTTTTCGTGCAACATTGGAGGAAGTGCTGGAGGCTGACGTCATCCTGCACGTCCGCGACATTTCGCACGAGGATGCCGAGGCGCAACAGCGCGATGTCGATATCGTCTTGCGCCAGCTCGGGATCAATCCGGAATCCGGCGCGCGTGTCATTGAGGTCTGGAACAAGATCGATCGCTTTACGCTGGAGGAGCGGGAGAACCTCGCGAATATCGCGGCACGTCGCCCGCATGATCATCCCGTGTGTCTGGTTTCGGCTGAAACCGGCGAGGGAATTCCTCAGTTGCTAGAGGCCATCGAGAATTTGCTGGCGACCACCCGCGAGACGCTTCAACTGACTATCGATGCAGCCGATGGCGCCGGCATCAGTTGGCTGCATCGCAACACGGAAGTTCTCGCGAAGCATCTGGTGGACGGACGTTTCCATATGACCGTCCGGCTCGATCCGGCCAAGCGCGATATCGTGATCGATCGCTTCGGTGCGCGCCCGCAGGAGGCCGGCGGAGCGATAGATGATCCGCTCCGCCGCGACACATCGTCGTAACAACGGCCTGTGCGGAGTATCGCACGGCTGCTCTGCCGCGGTTGCACTTGACGCTGCCACGCAGGCGATTATGTCAGTCGGCAACAATGAAAGTCCGAGAGGGAGAAGATGGCGAGCTATCAAAATACGTTGCTGCTCATTGACGGCAAATGGCGCGGAGGCAAATCCGGCCGCACGATTCCGGTGCTTAACCCGGCCACCGAGGAAACCATCGGCACGGTCGCACACGCCGACAAGTCCGATCTCGACGAAGCGCTGGCTGCTGCCGAGAAAGGCTTCAAGGTCTGGCGGGCGATGTCGGCGCTCGACCGCTCCAAGATCATGCGCAAGGCGGCTGCCCTGATGCGCGAGCGCGTTGATACCATCGCGGCACTGATGACCATGGAGCAGGGCAAGATCGTCGCGGAAGCCAAGATCGAAACCTTGGCGGCGGCCGACGTGATCGAGTGGTTTGCCGAAGAGGCCCGCCGCGCTTATGGACGTCTGATTCCGGCGCGTGGCCCCGGCATCTATCAACTCGCGGTCAAGGAGCCGGTCGGACCGGTCGCGGCGTTTACGCCGTGGAATTTCCCGATCAATCAGGTGTGTCGCAAACTGTCGGCGGCGCTCGGTGCGGGATGTTCGATCATCGTCAAGGCACCTGAAGAAACGCCAGCCTCGCCGGCTGAATTGCTTCGCACTTTCGTCGATGCCGGTGTGCCCGATGGCGTCGTCAATCTGGTGTTCGGCGTGCCCGCCGAAATTTCCGAATATCTCATCCCGCATCCGGTGATCCGCAAGATTTCCTTCACCGGCTCGACGGTGGTGGGGAAGCAGTTAGCCGCGCTCGCCGGTCAACACATGAAGCGCGCGACGATGGAGTTGGGCGGTCATGCGCCGGCCATCGTGTTCAACGATGCGGATGTCGCGAACGCGGCCAAGATCATCAGCGGTGCGAAGTATCGCAACGCGGGGCAGGTCTGCATCGCGCCGACGCGGTTGCTGGTGCAGGACAAGGTATACAAGGAGTTCGTCGACAAGTTCGCCGAGAACGCCAAGGCGCTTAAGATCGGCAACGGTCTCGATACCAATTCGACGATGGGATCGCTGGCCAATCCGCGTCGGATCACCGCGATCGAGAGTTTCGTTCAGGATGCCGTCGCCAAGGGCGGTAAGCTGGAAGCGGGTGGTCATCGCGTCGGCAACAAGGGTTACTTCTTCGAGCCGACGGTGATCAGCGATACGCCGAAGGATTCGCGCGCGATGAACGAGGAGCCGTTCGGCCCGCTGGCCCTGATCTCGCGCTTCAATACGTTCGATGAAGTGGCGGAGGAAGCCAACCGCCTGCCTTACGGCCTGGCGGCCTATGCCTTCACCAGTTCGACCAAAACCGCGACCGCGATCGGCGCGGCGGTGGAGAGCGGCATGATTGGCATCAACAATGTCGGCCTCGGCATGCCGGAAAATCCGTTCGGCGGCGTCAAGGATTCTGGCTATGGCTCGGAAGGCGGCATCGAGGCGATGGAAGCCTACCTCAACACCAAGTTCATCTCGCAGACCGGAATGTGAGAGGAGAGCGTTTCATACCCTGACAAGCGTGTTTTGAGGCGTCATTGCCGGGCTCGATCCGGCAATCCATCTTTCTTCTGAAGCTGGATGCGCGGATCAAGTCCGCGCATGACAGTCGCAGACGCAGAGGCTGCGGATTATTCCGCAGCCTCTTTCGTTTTGGCCTCGTTCCAGAGCGCATCCATTTCGGCAAGCGTCGCATCCTCAAGGGAGCGGCCTTTCACCGCGAGCGCTTGCTCGATGTAAGCAAAGCGTCGTTCGAACTTGGTGTTCGTCTGGCGCAGCGCCATTTCGGGATCGGCCTCGACATGACGCGCGAGATTCACCAGCGCGAACATCAGATCGCCGGTCTCGGCGGCGATCTCGTTCGGCTTGCCGTCGTCGAGCGCGGCTTCGATCTCGTCGACTTCCTCACGGATTTTGGCGAGCACCGCGCGCGGATCGTTCCAGTCGAAACCAACGCTGGACGCCTTCCACTGCAATGCCATGGCGCGCGCCAGCGCGGGCTGTCCCGGCTTGATGCCAGCAAGCAGACCCGATGGCGGAGCGGTTGCAGTAGCGGGATTACGCGCTGCGCGCTCGGCTTTCTCTTCAGCCTTGATGCGATCCCATGCGCCCTTCTCGAGCGGAATGAGTTTGCCGGACTCATCGGGAAAGACGTGCGGATGCCGGCGGATCATTTTGCGCGTGATCGCCTCGACCACATCGCCGAATGCGAACGTACCTTGCTCCTCGGCCATACGGGCGTGGAACACCACTTGCAACAGCAGATCGCCGAGTTCGTCGCAGAGGTCATGCATATCGTTCCGCGTGATTGCGTCGGCGACCTCATAGGCTTCCTCGATGGTGTATGGCGCGATGGTCGCGAAGGTCTGTTCCAGATCCCACGGGCAGCCCGTCATGGGCGTGCGCAGTCGCGCCATGATCTCGATGAGGCCGGAAATGTCGCGGGAAGGGGTCATGCTTGCACCGATAAATGAGACAGCCTGCTATGCCGCAAGACATCGTGCGAGCCTAGCAAAAACGTGGCGAACGGTGCTATGGCCTGTCGATGACCGAACCGACACATGAAACCGGCGGCGACACCGCGCTGGTGCTGTTTTCCGGCGGACAGGATTCCGCCACCTGCCTCGCATGGGCCTTGGCGCGCTTCTCGCGTGTTGAGACGTTGGGCTTCGACTACGGCCAGCGTCACGCCGTCGAACTCGATTGCCGCGCCGCGCTGATCGGTGGGATCAAGGCGATGCATCCCGACTGGGCCAAGCGATTGGACGAGGAACACACACTCGCAATTCCGACGCTGAGCGTCATTTCCGACACTGCTTTGACTCGTGAAGTCGCAATCGAGATGGGCGAGGGCGGTCTGCCGAATACGTTCGTGCCGGGCCGCAACCTGATTTTCCTCACCTTTGCCGCGGCGCTGGCGTATCGCCGCGGCATACGCCACGTCGTCGGCGGCATGTGCGAAACCGATTACTCCGGCTATCCCGATTGCCGCGACGACACCATCAAAGCGCTTCAGGTCGCGCTCAATCTCGGCATGGACCGCAGGTTCGTGCTGCATACGCCACTGATGTGGCGCGACAAGGCGCAAACCTGGGCGCTGGCCCATGAACTTGGCGGCACCGCGCTGGTCGACCTGATCCGCGAGCAGTCGCACACCTGTTATCTCGGCGAGCGTGGCGCGCAGCACGATTGGGGGTACGGCTGCGGCGAATGCCCGGCCTGCCAATTGCGCGCCAGGGGCTGGCAGCAATTCGTGGCGGCTTCCCACGCGACCTAGCTGCGGAAATCTTCCGGCTTTAGTTCGATCGGCGAGCCGTGCGGGGTGCGGTCGGCCGCGTGATCCCACGCATCGCGATATCGATGCAGCATGTCGGTCGGTGCGACGCCTTTTGCCGCCACCAGCGTTTCCAACGTTGCAAGCCAGTGCCGATAATAGGTGTCGCCGCTGTCCGCATCGCCCGCCGTCTGTGCGCGCTTGATCTGGTCGGCCAGCGCGGCGGCCCATTCGGTCCAGGTGAAGACGCCGCGCTCGTGCAGCGCCAATGCTACAGCAAACGCACGAGCCTCCCACGGCTCGCGGAACACCGGTCCTTCGTCATCGCGCGGAAGATCGGGCAGGGCGTTGGCGGCGCGGCTTGCGGCCTCGCGATCAAGCGGCATCGGCTGGCTCAAGATAGGGCTCCCAGGCATCGACGGAAACGCGCGACCGCTGATCGGCCACATCGGGCCACAGGTCCTTGCCATCGAAAGTGACGGTGTAGAGCCAGTGCGGGTGCTCGCCCTGTCCCATCGCATTGGTATCGGGAAAGACGTGACAGCCGTGCAGGAGTTCGACCACGCCGATGTGGCCGCGCACATATTGCGGGAGCCGCGTATGTGTTGCCGGGTGGATATCCTTCGCGCGCACCCGATCGCCGATCTTGAATCGCGCAGGCGTTGCGGCTTTGCGTTCTGTCGGTCCGCCACGGCGGAGCATCGCGTCGACATCGGCGGCGGCGAGCGGCCCCGAGATTGGCGCCGGTTGTTGCAGCACTTTGCCGGCCTCGATTTCACCGGGACGCAGCAGGTTGCGTTCCAGCATCAGCCGCTCCAGCCCGACCAGCCAGATCTGATAGTAGCTGCGGCTGAGGTAGTCCGTCGGCGGACGATCCTCGCGGGCGAAACGGGACATATCGATGTTCCAGCCGCCGGGCTTGGCCATCGCGAGCGTGACGGCGAAGGCCCGCCGTTCCCACTCCGCATGAAACACCGGTTCGTTGGGCTCGGGCCGCACCGGGCCGAAACCGGCCACGCCGCCCATGTCGTGCGCGCCGTCCATCAGACGACCTCGTGTGGTTGCTTCGGCAGGCCGGTGCCGATCATGCTGTCGCGGGTGACGAGGTCCGCCAATCGCTCCGCGCTCCAGCCGTCGGTGCCGGCAGGACGCATCGGCAGCACCAGATAGCGGATTTCGGCGGTGGAATCCCAAACGCGGATTTCGGTCTCTGGACTCAGCTCAAAACCAAAATCGTGCAGCACGCCGCGCGGGTCTTTCACCGCGCGCGAGCGATAAGGCGCGGATTTGTACCAGACGGGCGGCAGACCCAACACTGGCCACGGATAGCAGGAACACAGCGTGCAGACGACCATGTTGTGCCGCGACGGCGTGTTCTCGACGACCACGATGTGTTCGCCCTGCCGACCGACGTAATCGAGTTCGGCGATCGCGGCCGAACCGTCCGCCAGCAGGCGCTGGCGAAAAGCGGGATCGGTCCATGCCTTGGCGACGACCAGCGAGCCGTTGCGCGGCCCGACCTTGGTTTCATAGGTCTCGATCAGGACGTCGAGCGCCGCTGGATCGACATAGCCCTTTTGCGTCAGGATCGTTTCGAGGGCCCGGACCCGCAGTTCGGTTTCGGACAGTTCGGAATGATCATGGTCGTGGTGATGGCCATGATGATGATCGTCGTGGTGGCTTGACATGATGGCCCGATGATAAGCCCGATGGCATGACCGTGTCGAGCGGGCGCATCGCTGCGCGAGCAGGGCACATATGCCGACGACATTTGCGTTGCAGGCGAAGGTGCGGTGGGGTTTGCTGTCGCAAAGAAAACGGGAGCGAGCATTGCCAGATTTCGTCAAGATCGAGAAAGGCCTTGGTCCGGAAGGCCGTATTGCAGTCGTACGGTTCGATCGTGGCGACGGCATCAATGCGTTATCGCCGGAAGCATTGCGACAATTGACGGACGCTGCCCGCAGTTTCGAGGACAATGCCGACACGTCCGTGGTGGTGCTCACCGGCAGCGCCAAGGCCTTCAGCGCGGGCTTCGATCTGAAAGACCCGGAAGGGCGTTCGCGGGCAACGATGGATCTCGGCGCGCTCCGCCGCCACCTGAAGCTGGGGCCGCGCCTCAGCCATGCCTGGCAAGAGATGGAGCAGATCACCATCGGCGCTATCGAGGGATTCTGCGTCGGCGGCGGCGTCGCGCTGGCGGTCGCCCTGGATTTTCGCGTGATGGCGAAGAACGCGCATATGCGCGTTCCGGAAATCGGGCTTGGCATGAACATGAGCTGGCAGAGCGTCCCACGCATGTTGCACCTGATGGGGCCCGCGCGAACCAAACAGGCGGTGATCCTCGCCGACCAACGCATTAGCCCGGAGGAGGCTTATGAGTGGGGGCTGGTTGAGCAACTCGCCGAACCAGGACATGCCTTCGCCGATGCCATGGCGTTTGCGGAGAAGATTGCCCGACAGCCACCGATCTCGGTCGCGATGACGAAATTGACCGTCAACCGGCTCACCCACGCGCTCGACGATCTCGCCAGCCACATGGATGTCGATCAGTTCGCTTTGGCCAGCATGACCGAGGATCACAAGGAAGGTGTCGCGGCGTTTCTCGGTCGCCGGAAACCCCGTTTCCAGGGGCGCTGACCGAAGCTCGACACGACCTTCACATTGGAGTGCATCATGCTGAAATTGAAGCCGAATTGCGAATGTTGCGACAGGGATTTGCCGCCGGAAAGCGCCAATGCCCGGATATGCACCTTCGAATGCACCTTTTGCGCCGACTGCGCGGATACTGTCCTCCACGGTGTCTGTCCGAACTGCAAAGGCAATCTGGTTGTGCGCCCGATCCGGCCACCCGCCATGTTGGCGAAGCATCCGGCCTCAGCAGAACGGGATCTGCGCAAGACGCCATGCGCCGCTTAGCGGCTGCTGACCCGCGAAAGGTTCTACGCAATTCGCCGGAAGGAGCCCTTCACAGGCCAAATTTCGTTGTTATCTTCAGGCTATAGAGATCGCCCCGTTGATTCCATGCGAGGCGAGGAGAGTTTCCGATGGACGTCACGACCAGCCCGACCACCAAGCCCAAGCCGCGCCCTCGTCCGCAGGTGATGCGACTGACCGAGGCGGCGGCTACGCGGGTTCGCGAACTGACCGCCCGCACCGATTCCGAGATTGTCGGCTTGCGGGTCGGCATCAAGAATGGCGGCTGCGCTGGCCAGTCCTACACGGTCGAATACGCTCACGACATCAAGCCGACCGACGAGGTGGTGGAAGACAAGGGCGTGAAAATCCTGGTCGATCCGAAAGCGGTGCTGTTCCTGCTGGGAACCGAGATGGACTACAAGACCGACAGGATGTCGGCACAGTTCGTCTTCAACAACCCGAACCAGACCAGCGCCTGCGGCTGTGGCGAATCGGTGCAACTGACCCCTGCCAAGATCGACGGCTGACGGAGCAGGTCCGCATGGACCGCGATTTCCTGCTGGATCTGTTCGCGGGCTTCGGCCCGGTGACATTGCGCAGGATGTTCAGCGGTTACGGCGTCTCGCGTGACGGGATCAATTTCGCATTGGTCCTTCGTGGCGGGATCTATTTTCGCGCCGACGAGCGCACCATTCCGCAATTTGAAGCGGAAGGGGCTAAACCGTTCCAGTACACCGCTCGGGGCAAGACGGTCACGCTCGGCTCTTACTGGCAACTGCCGGAACGGCTTTACGACGACGTCGATGAACTGGCGACGTGGGCGAGAGATGCCTTCGAAGCCGCAAGACAAGCGCAGATTCTGAAGATCACGAAGAAGTCCGGCAAACCGAAGACACGCGGCAAGAAGGTCGTGAAAACCGGGGCGTCAAAGAAGAAGCCGAAACGTCAGGCAACCTGAGTCTCGGCTTGCAGCGAGTATTCGGAATCGGTTTCGCAAATCACCCGATTTCGACCGTTACGTTTCGCCGCATAGAGACAGAGATCGGCGCGCTCGATCAGTGCATAAACGTCGTCGCCTGATTGCAGCGCGGACACGCCGACCGAAATGGTGACTCGACCGAGAATCTCGCCGGTCGATTTCTTCTTCAATTCGCGCGACATCACGGCACGGCGAATATTTTCAGCCACGGTGAGGGCATGACGCAGGCTCGTGTTTGGCAGGACGACCGCGAACTCCTCGCCGCCATACCGGGCGATGATGTCCTGCCCGTTGATGGTCTGCTTCAGTGACAGTGCCACCAGCCGCAGCACCTGATCGCCGGTGAGGTGGCCGTAATTGTCGTTGAAAGACTTGAAGTGGTCGATGTCGAACATCAGCAGCGACAACGGACGTCCGCCAGCCATCGATGTCGTGACAGCATCGGCCACCGCGCGGTCGAAGTACTTCCGGTTGCCAAGGCCCGTCAGCGGGTCGGTCAGCGTTTCGGCGCGAATTGCTTCAAGATTCTGTTGCAGGGTATGAATGGCTTGCCGCGATGTCTTGATGCGTCGCTCGAGTGCGAGATTGGTCTTCTGCATATCGTGCGTCGAACGCACCAAGGTCTCGATGATGGCTTTGACGTGATCGCGGCTGGCGGCGAGCGCAAGCTTTTTGCCGGCATCGACCAGATTGTCGCCGAAGGTCGACGTAATCCCGAGGGCATCGTCGACGACATTCATCACGTCGTCGATTTCATGAATGACGCGCGCACCCAGCTGGTCGATCTGATCGACGTCGCGGGTATGGGAGAGATATGTATCGTGAATTTGCGCGAGGTTGGCTTCCGTCACCTTGCCGCTTCGCGCCAAGGTTTCATCGATCGCCTTATTGAGGGCCGGATTAGCCCCTGTCGCATAGACGTACCAAATCTCGTAGTTTCGCGGGAGCGCGAGCTGTTTCAGCGATTTGATTTGCCCGAGTGCGATTTCGGCAAGCGCAATTGAACGGTCAAATTCATCCAAATGTCCGGCCACCGGAAACGCCCCTGACGGCTAAATTGCGTATTTAAAGTCTTGATGAAAAAGTTCAAAACTGGCGCAATCTTAAAGGGCGTCCATGAATGACCCGTAAACGTACGAATCGTAACGATTATCTCCGGGCACGAACGGGACGCAGAAGGAAGGCCGGCAGGTGGGAGTGATCACCGGGCTCGGATGCTGCATCATGCTTGGGGGATGTCATCGGGCGTCCGATCGACGGCACCTCGGCTGTAGTCATCTGCGGCACGGGCTGGCGGGACTTGACCGGCCGATTGGCCTCGCCATGCGATTTCCCCGATCGCGGACGAGACGCGCCTTCGTCCGACCGGCGAGCGCTGCGGCGGGACCGACGGCTGTCGCGACCTCTTGGCTCGGCGGACTGAAGCGGAGCTTCGCCTTCGAGCACTTGGTCCTCCGATGACGAAGCGGAGCCCGGCAACTCAACATGGGGAATGCTCTGGCCGATCAGGCGTTCGATGGCGGCGATTGATTTCTGGTCGGCCGCGTTGACGATGGAGATTGCGGTGCCGGTGCGTCCGGCGCGTCCGGTACGCCCGATGCGGTGAACGTAGTCGTCGGGATGGTGGGGAACATCGAAGTTGAAAACGTGACTGACTTCCGGAATGTCCAGGCCGCGGGCGGCGACATCGGACGCCACCAGCAGCGGCAATTCACCCTTGCGGAATTGGTCCAGCGCCGCCATGCGGGCGGTCTGGTCCATGTCGCCATGCAGGGCACAAACGCTGAAGCCGTGCTTCTGGAGCGAGCGGTGCAACAGCGCGACCTCGCGCTTGCGATTGCAGAAAATGATCGCGTTCTTGAGATCGGTGGCGTCACGCAGCAGCCGGCGCAACGTCTCGCGTTTCTCGTGCGGCTCCCGTCCTGTCGTTACCTGTGATTGGCTGACGGTGACGGCGGTGGACGCGGGCTTCGACACCTCGACCCGCACAGGATTGTGCAGGAACGTTTCGGTGACGCGGCGGATTTCGGTGGGCATCGTCGCGGTGAAGAACAGGGTTTGCCGGGTAAATGGCACCAGTTTGCAGATGCGCTCGATGTCAGGGATGAAGCCCATGTCGAGCATCCGGTCGGCCTCGTCGATCACCAGCAGTTCGACGCCGGTGAGCAGCAGGCCGCCGCGCTCGGTGTGGTCGAGCAGGCGGCCGGGCGTGGCGATCAGTACGTCGACGCCGCGCGTCAGCTTAAGATCCTGGTCGCCGAACGAGACGCCGCCGATCAGCAGGGCAACGTTGAGCTTTTGACCGGCGCCGTACTTGTCGAAGTTCTCTTTAACTTGCGCCGCCAGTTCACGGGTCGGCTCGAGAATCAGAGTGCGCGGCATCCGCGCGCGCGCCCGGCCGCGCTCCAGTAGTGTGAGCATCGGCAGCACGAAGGCCGCCGTCTTGCCGGTACCCGTCTGCGCGATGCCGAGAACGTCGCGGCGCGCAAGGACGTGGGGAATGGATTGTTCTTGAATGGGGGTAGGGGTCGTGTAGCCGGCACCCGCCACGGCGGCGAGCACCTTGTCGGACAGGCCGAGATTGGAAAAAGACATTGAGCCTCTGGTCGAAACCGCCGCTTGGGTTCTCGGATAAGGACTATCGCGCTCAACCCCGGAGCGGCACGCAATTCTGCACGGGGATCGGATATGACGCGATCGGGCGGCTTACCAAGATATCGCGCTTCGATACCGGGCCGCATCGGGGCGGAAGATAGGGGCGAAATGGCCAAAGTCAATGAAAATATGGGATTTTATGCCGGAATACCGTCAATTGAGGTGTCGCAGTAGCCCCGGTGGGTGATTTCCGGCCCCTGCCATACGCGGTCATCGGTGTGATACGAGACGATGAACCGCGCCGAAATACCCGGCGACTATTGGTGACAACCGAAGCCGGCCGATGGAGCCGGATGGAATGGGGATTTTCCAGTGAGGCGACCGCGATTCATTTGCGCCAGCGTGCTGTTTGGCATTGCCGTGGCATGGTTGACGGCCATGGCGACGCCCGCGTTTGCCGAAAGGCGCGTCGCGCTGGTGATCGGCAACAATGATTATCGTAACGTCCCCAAGCTGCAAAAAGCCGTCAATGATGCCCGCGCCATGGGCGACGCGCTGAAGAAACTCGGCTTCGAAGTGATGGTCGCGGAGAATCAGACGCGGCAGGGATTCGCTGAAAGCCTGTCGGCCTTCGACAACACCGTGGAGCAGGGCGACACCGCGTTCTTCTTCTTCGCCGGTCACGGCTTCGAGATCGCGGGCCAGAACTACCTGCTGCCGACCGACATTCCGGCTGCCATCGCCGGACAGGAAGAACTGGTGCGTGATTCCTCGATCCTCGCGGATCGCGTCGTCGAGCGGTTGCAGAATCGCGGCGCACGAACCGCGGTTCTGGTCTTTGACGCCTGCCGCAACAATCCGTTCGAACGGAAAGGGACCCGTGCGCTGGCGGGACGCGGCGGACTGGCGGCGATGGCCTCGCTCCCTGAAGGGGCGTTCTCGATCTTTTCTGCAGGCCCGCAGCAAACCGCGCTTGACCGATTGTCCAATTCCGACACCGATCCGAACTCGGTTTTCACGCGCGTCTTCATCAAGGAACTGACGCAGCCCGGCGCCAATCTTGTGCAGATCGCGCAGCGCACGCGACGGACCGTCAGCGAGATGGCCGAGTCTGTGAACCACAAGCAGATCCCGGCCTACTTCGATCAGATGGTCGACGACGTTTTCCTCAATGGCCGCGCGTCCAATGATCAGCAAGCCGGCGCGGCACCGGCCAAGACGACCGAAACGAAGTCGAGCGAGACCAAGGTGGCTGCGCTGCCGCCGGTCCAAAGACCGCTGCCGGACGTGGCGGAATCGGTGAATGCGCCGATCGCGAGTTTCTCGCGGCATAACAGCGGCTGGACCGTCGTGTTTTCGATCGCCGATCCGACCCTGGGCATTTCATGGCGTATGGGTGACGACGGTGCGTTTCGCGAAACCGGGTTCATGGACGCGCTCGATCCGCGCACCCGCAAGCGGATGCCAAATCCCTCCATACAATTGCCTGCGGACGCATCGGCCGGCACGCTGATGGTGCGCTACGTCGATATCAGCGGAGAAATGCAGGGGCCGTTTCCGATCCGCTTCGATCCCGAAACCGCGCTGGTCCGGGACCAGCGCAAGATACTCGACATGACGTCGACAAGTTGGCTCTCGTTCCGCGAGTTCAACGGGCTGCTGGTCTACTATACGCACCTGATGTCGTATCGCTGCGCCATTCGCGAAGTACGGATCGGTATCGATTCCACGATGCCGGATAAAGTGCTCAAAATGCCGCCGTGCGACATGCGCGATCCTCACGCGATTCCGCACGAAGCTCAGCCTTATTTGAAACTGCCCGGCGCGACCAAATCGGTCTCGGTGGAATTGACTTACCGCGACGGCAGCGTCTCCGAGGTCAAGACATTCCGCAAGTGACGTAAGCGGTGCTCGGCGGAAACATTATGCGCGACCAATGTCGCAGTGGCGTGTCAGCCTCCAATAAGCACCGTTGGAAAACCGACGGCGATGGTGTTCACGGCGGTGACTTCGGTGATGATATCGCCGACCCGGCATGCACCCATGCTGTTGATGAAAACGGTTGCGCTTGGTTTGGTAACGACGCCGATGCCGTGCGGGACGAGCACCGTCAGCATCGGGCAGGCATTGATGCTGGCACCGGACCCTGACATGGCCGCAGCCGTGTTCGACATGGCTTTCTCCGTGGCCTCCGCCAGGTCTTTCTGCGCTTTTGCCGCAGCAACCGGACCGAGCGCTGCGGCCGCGCTAGCCTTCGCGGTCTTGTCGGCTACGTCCTTTGCACCTGCGGCGATCGTCGCCGCCAGTGCCGCCGCTGCTGCGGCTGTCATCCCGAGCCACGCAGGCTGCCCGCCGATGAAGACGTTCGGACTCGGCGGGCCTGGAACGAGCGGGGAACCATGAGCGGTTGCGTCACCGATCCGAGCAGCAGGAGGACCCATGTCGTGATCCCTTAGGTTGAGCGGTGAATTGAATTGCCGAGTACCCCGGCAATCAACGGAGGCGCTTGCGAAGAGGCTATCACTTCAATCCCCGCTCCACCAGCAGCCTGCGAATAGCTTCCGTCTGGCTCATTTCCTCGCCCTGCAATTTAATCCATGAGGCGATCGCGGCAATCTGCGACTTAATCTCTTCGGTTAGACAAAATGGTGGCGGAAGGGGTGGGATTCGAACCCACGGTACCCTTGCGGGCACGCCGGTTTTCAAGACCGGTGCCTTAAACCACTCGGCCACCCTTCCGTTGATTGGGACCGTTTAAAATCACGATGGCGGGTAAGGTGAGGTGCCGTCGCTTACGATCCGAAATCTCGTGCGCCTACTTATTGCAGGCCGCAATGCCTCGTCAACGTGCGTAGCGGATGCAAACCCAGTCTGACGACGGAATGAGGGAGAACGCGGCAAGGGTGTAGGGGCTGTACTTCCGGACTCAGATGACGTTGAAAGGGCGGCGATCGATGTTACGATCATGCGCGGTCGGCCAGGAAAACTTTGGTCGCTGAACCGTTTTGGCCACCACGACGGAACATTCCGGGAGGTAATCCATGGGAGCGCGTCCAGTTATTTTGACGGTGGTCGTTTGCGCGTTGGTCTTCACGCAGCTTGCGGTATCGAGAGCGGAGCCGGCTCAGCAGGAGCTCAAACTCGTGACGCCGCCGCTCAGTATGTACAGAGACCAGATACGGCCCCCGGTCGAGGCGTTGCCGGTACCCGCCGGATTCAGCCGCGACCAGATATTGCACGGCGATCGCGTTTTCCATGGCGAGGCCGCGAATGGACAATGCAGCGTCTGTCACGGTGTCGACGGGAAGGGGACGACGAACGGGAATGATCTGACGGCCGGTATGTTCATTTGGAGCGATGGCAGCGTCAAAGAGTTGAAGCGCTCCATCCTGCATAACATGGCCGTCGCCCCGGGCCGGGATGGCGATCTGGAGCCCGCGGATGTCGATGCTGTCGCGGCCTATGTCTGGGCCATTAGCCGTCAGGAGTCGGGCAAGTAGCCCTCACGCGATCTCGCCGATGGCGAGAGGCAACCAATGGTTTACCACGTCCGATGCGTCACCCAATTTCCGCCTTGATCGGATTGCGGTATGTTAACCTCGCTCTCGTAAAGGGAGCGAGTTGGGGAATTGGGGTGCCAAGCTAAACAAATTAGGGCTTGGACCATCTGAATGGTATTTTGGGGCACATGGGGATTCGCTGTTCTACGAGGGTGATCGGAACCACGCGCGCGGTCGTCGCCGTCGGATCCTGCCTGTTGCTCGCCAATTGCGTCTCTTCCGGAAAATTCAGCCGCGTCGATCCCAAATACGGCGTGTCCAGCAGTCCGCGCGTGGTTGCGTTCGGTGAGCCGGTGCCCAAGGGCGGCGGCACCTATCGGGTCGGTAAGCCGTACACCGTCGGCGGCCGGGTCTACGTCCCGCAGGAAGACCCGCACTATCGCGAAGAGGGCATGGCGTCGTGGTATGGCGATGCCTTCCATGGCCGCCTGACCGCGAATGGCGAAATTTTCGACATGGATACACTGACCGCTGCGCATCGAACCATGCCGATCCCGAGCTACGCGCGCGTCACCAATCTCAGCAACGGCAAGTCGCTGATCGTTCGCGTCAACGATCGCGGGCCGTATCACGGCAACCGCATCATCGACGTCTCCAACAAGGCGGCGAATCTGCTGGATTTCAAAGGGCGCGGCATCGCGCGCGTTCGCGTCGAATACGTCGGCCGCGCGCCGCTGGAAGGATCGGACGACCGACAACTGGTCGCGACCTTGCGGACCGGCGAACCCGCGCCGTCGCCATCAACTGTCCGGATTGCGTCAGCACGCCCGTTCGTTCCGGAGATGTCGCGGACGAGCGGCACTCCCGTGCGCGGTAACGTTCCGATGCCGGAAGAACGGCCGTATAGCCTGGGCAATACAGCCGGCGACGCCAATTCTGTCAATGCGACGTCAGAAATGTCATCGTCGCGCGTGGCGCGGATCGATCGTGCACCGCTCGAAAATCCCCGTGCCGTCAGCTATGGCGGGCGCAGCCATGTCGCCGCGAGCCGTGTTGTCGATGCCTACGCGCCTGTCGAGCAGCAGGACAGCCCGCGCGAGATTTTGTCCGGACGCGGGCTTTACTAAGAGTTACGCCCTGTCACCTCGGATAGAAACGCGATCAGTGCCGCGTTGACCTCGGCCGGGCGTTCCTGCTGGATCCAATGGCCGGCGCCTTCGATCAGCAGTTTCTGTTTGAGATTGGGCAGCACGCGCTCCAGATCGTGCACACGTTTGGCGCCGATCAATCCCTTGATGACCGAATCCTCGGTCCCGGCGATGAATAGCGACGGCTGATGAATTTGCCCGCCCTGCCACGGCGCGGTCAGGTCCCAGTTGCGGTCGATGTTGCGATACCAGTTCAGGCCACCGCGAAATCCGGATGCACGAAAAGCGGTGATGAACTCGGCCAGTTCGGTGTCGGTGATCCACTCGGGCAATGTTCGTGCGATCGATGGGTCACCGAGAAAGCCCTTGCCGTCTTGCACGAATAGCGAGGCATCAGGATCGGTGAACCCGCGTGCGAATACGGCGCGCATGGTGAAAGCGACGTCGCGTTCGAATTCGGCTTCCGCGACGCCTGGGGTCTGAAAATATTGCCAATAGAAATTCTCGATGCCGTTGCCGCGCAGCGTCTCGAGCGGACGACCCCGGCCGCGCAACGGTGGCGGCACGCTCAAACCTGCAACGGCGGTGAAGATATCGGGTCGGAACAAGGCGGCGTGCCAAGCGACCGGCGCGCCCCAGTCGTGCCCGATAATGACGGCGTTCTTTTCGCCGAGCGCTTCGACCAGCGCCACCATGTCGCCGGTGAGATCGAAGATGCTATAGGCATCGATATTCGCGGGTGCGCTGGTTCGGCCAAAACCGCGCATGTCGGGCGCGGCGACGCGGTAGCCGGCAGCGGCGAGCGGCGCCATCTGGTGCCGCCACGAATAGGACAGTTCCGGCCATCCGTGACAGAGCAAAACCAGCGGTCCCTGTCCCTGTTCGCGCACGAACATCTCGATGCCATTGACGCTCAGGGTTCTATTGGAAGACATCGCGGGCGGCCTTTGCGAGGGTGGGTGAAGCGGCGGGCGGAACGATAAGGGCGATAACGCCGCCCCGCAACCGGGCGCTCCCGCAATCATCTTTCGCCATATGTTGTTCCGGCAAAACCGCGCTGGTAGACTAAGCGCTCAGGATATGCGGCATGCGACACGAACGACTTCATTCCTCTCAAGCGCGGAAATTGGGCCTTTGGCGGTGGTCGCTGGCCGGCCTTGTCGCGTGCGGACTGGCGTTCGCGACGGTGGCCTATGCGGCCAACAACAGCGTGCAGGGCGCGAAGAAGGACGAGGGGTTCAACACCGATGCGCCGACGGCAATCCTGATCGAGGCAAGCAGCGGCAGCGTCCTGTTTGAGAAGAACGCCGACGAACTCCGCGCGCCCTCCAGCATGATGAAACTGATGACCGTCGAGGTTGTCTTTCACGCCATCAAGCAGGGCGAGTTGAAACTGACCGACGAATTCAAGGTCAGCGAGAACGCGTGGCGCAAGGGCGGCGCGCCGGCCGGCGGCTCGACGATGTTTGCAGCGATCCACAGCAATGTCCCGGTCGACGATCTGCTGCACGGCGCCATTATCCAGAGCGGCAACGACTCCTGCATGGTGCTGGCGGAAGGTATCGCCGGCGGCGAGAAAGCGTTTGCCGAGATGATGACGAAGCGCGCGCGCGAACTCGGCTTGACGCGATCGACGTTCGGCAATTCCACGGGGTTGCCCGATCCCGACAACAAGATGACGGTTCGCGAACTGTCGCAACTCGCGCGCCACATCATTCACACCTATCCCGAATTCTACAAGCTGTTCGGCCAGCAGGAATTCACCTGGAACAAGATCCGGCAGCAGAACCGCAATCCGTTGCTGAAATCGCTGGAAGGCGCGGACGGATTGAAAACCGGTTACACCAAGGAAGGTGGTTACGGTATGGTCGGTTCGGCGGTGCAGAACGGCACCCGCCTGATCGTTGCGATCAACGGTCTGGAAGACAAGGATGACCGCGCGGCCGAGGCGAAGAAGCTGTTGGAATGGGGTTTCCGCAATTTTGAAACCCGTACCCTGTTCGCGGCCAAGGCACCGGTGGGATCCGCCAAAGTGTTTGGCGGCACGCAACGATGGGTGCGTGTTGCAACGACCGAGCCGGTTCGTGTGATGGTGCAGAAGAACGGCAACGACAAACTGCTGGCGCGGATCGTCTATGACGGTCCTGTCCGCGCACCAGTCGAACCAGGGCAGCGCATCGGTTCGATCAAAGTGTGGCGTGGTGCCAACGTCGCGGTTGAGGAGCCGCTCTACGCGCTCGATGCGGTAGGGACCGGCACCACCATGCAACGCGCTTTCGATGGCGTAAGCGAGTTGATGATCGGCATGTTCCGCGCAGGCATCGAGAAACTGTGATGGCGGGGGAAATCAGTGCGGCGGGTGCCGCGACACGCGGCCGTTTCATCACTTTCGAAGGCGGCGAGGGCTCCGGCAAATCCACCCAGATCAAGCTGCTGGCCGAACGGCTCGACGCGGAGGGGCTGCGCGCCATCGTCACGCGCGAACCCGGCGGCTCGCCCGGCGCGGAAATCATCCGTCACGTTCTGTTGTCGGGCGTCGGCAAGATGCTTGGCGCGGAGGCCGAGACTTTGCTGTTCATCGCCGCCCGCGACGATCACGTCCGCAACGTGATCGAACCGGCGCTGGCGCAAAACATTTGGGTGCTGTGCGATCGTTTCGCGGATTCGACACGAGTCTATCAGGGCCACGCGGGAAAGGTCGATCTGCGCCTGCTCGATGCCATGGAGCGCGTCACCATCGGATCGTTGAAACCCGACCTGACCTTCATCCTCGACGTTCCCGTCGAAGTCGGGATGCAGCGTGCCGCCAGCCGCCGTGGCGCTGATACGCCCGATCGTTTCGAAGCGGAGAACGTCGATTTCCATCGCAAATTACGCGAGGGTTACCGCGCGATCGCAGCCCGCGAACCGGAGCGTTGCGTTGTCATCGATGCTACCCAATCGCGCGAGCACGTCACCGACACCATATGGTCGGCCTTGTATCAGCGGCATCTGCTTGCGAAGTCGGCTGAGGTGCAACGATCATGAGCGCCAAAGCGACGGAGACAACCATCGAGAGCCGCGAACCGCGCCTGACCACGGCGCTGTTCGGTCATCGCGAGGCCGAACAAACCTTGCTCGATGCCTATCGGAGCGGTCGCATTCCTCATGCGTGGCTGATCGGCGGTGCTCAAGGGATCGGCAAGGCGACGCTTGCTTACCGGATGGCGCGCTTCGTGCTGGCGCATCGCGACCCGGCTGCGCCGGAGGTGCAGCAAGCCTCGTCGCTTCACGTCGATGAATCTCATCCGGTCGTGCGACAGGTAGCGTCCGGTGCGCATGGCGGATTGCTGACCCTGCAGCGCGGTCTCAACGAAAAGGGCGTGCTGCGAAACTTTATCACCGTCGACGATACGCGGAAGACGATCGAATTTTTCGGCTCCACCGCGGCAGTCGATGGCTGGCGTGTCTGCATCGTCGACACCGTCGACGAATTCAACGCCAATGCCGCCAATGCGCTGCTGAAGATTCTGGAGGAGCCGCCGCGTCGCTCGATCCTGCTGCTGCTCAGTCACGCACCCGGCAAGGTGCTGCCGACTATCCAGTCGCGATGTCGCAGGCTGGCGCTGCGTCCGCTGACGCCGCCTGACGTCGCGGCGGCCGTGGCGGCGGCAACAGGTGAGGCGGCCGATGCGCCGGCGGTGATCGAGGCGTCAGGAGTTTCCGAGGGCAGCGTCGGGCGGGCGCTCGGCCTCATGGGCGGCAACGCCCTCAAGCTGCACCAGCGGACAGCCGAGTTGCTGAATGCACTACCTCATGTGGATCAACGTCAACTGCACGCCCTCGGCGATGCGCTCGGCGGCAGTGATCGGACCACGCTCGCGGCTTTTACCGACAGCGTCGACCGCTGGGTGACGGGCAAGTTGCACGGCGAGGTGACCAACGCCGATCTGGCACAACTTGCGCGGTTGGCGGAGGTATGGGAAAAGATCAGCCGCGCCGCGCGCGACGTCGAATCCTTCAATCTCGATCGAAAACCGCTGGTTTTTTCCGTATTCGATCAACTGTCGGAGGCGACGCGCTGATACCGCGTTCCCGGCAACCTCATCCTCTCAAGCATCCGATTGCAGCAAATGACGTCACAGTCTGAGTCATCCCGTCCGCGTTACTTCCTTACGACGCCGATCTTCTATCCCAACGGCGAGCCGCATATCGGTCACGCTTATACTGCGATGGCCTCCGACGCGATCGCGCGGTTCCGCCGGCTCGACGGCTACGACGTCCGCTTCATGACCGGCACCGACGAGCACGGCTTGAAGATGCAGCAGACGGCGATCGCCGAAGGGTTGACGCCGCTGCAATTGGCGGATCGCAACTCGGCGCGCTTCCGCGAGATGATGGCGGCGCTCGACATTTCCTACGACGACTACATCCGCACCACGGAACCGCGCCATAAGCGCTCGTGTCAGGCGCTGTGGCAGGCAATCGAGAAGAACGGCGATATCTATCTCGACAAGTATGCCGGCTGGTATTCGGTCCGTCAGGAAGCCTACTTCGCCGAGGACGAAACGACTGTCGGCGCCGATGGCGTGCGCCGCGAGCCGCTCGGCTCGCCGGTGGACTGGACCGAGGAGGAGACCTACTTCTTCAGGCTTTCGGCCTATCAGGACAAGCTGCTCGATCTCTACAAGCGCGTGCCGGATTTCGTGCTGCCGCGCGAACGGCTCAACGAGGTCGCAAGTTTCGTGCGCGGCGGATTACAGGATCTGTCGATCTCCCGCACCACGTTCGACTGGGGCATTCATGTCCCCGGCGCGCCGAAGCATGTGATGTATGTCTGGATCGACGCGTTGACCAACTACATCACCGGTGTCGGTTATCCCGACGTCGACAGCGACTTATTCAAGCGTTATTGGCCGGCGAACCTGCATGTCATCGGCAAGGACATCGTGCGCTTCCATGCGGTGTATTGGCCAGCATTCCTGATGGCGGCCGGTGTCGAGGTGCCGCATCGTGTGTTCAGTCACGGCTTTCTTTTGAACCGCGGCGAGAAGATGTAGAAGTCGGTCGGCAACGTTGTCAGCCCGTTCGATTTCGCCAAGCAATACGGCGTCGATCAAATCCGCTACTTCTTCCTGCGCGAAGTTTCGTTCGGGCAGGACGGCAGCTACAATCACGAGGCGATCGTCGCGCGCATCAACGCTGATCTCGCCAACGATCTCGGCAATCTCGCGCAACGCTCGCTGACCATGATCGCGAAGCAATGCAACGGCACGCTGCCGGAGCCGGGCGCATTCAGCGACAACGACAAGGCGATCCTCGCACAAGCCGACGGCATGGTCGCGCTGGCGCGTACCGCGATGGGGACAGAGCAGATTCACCATTATCTGAGCGCGGTATGGGCCGTCGTGGCCGAAGCCAATCGTTACTTCGCGGGCGAAGCGCCGTGGGCGCTGGCCAAGACCGACCCTGCGCGTCAACGCACGGTGCTCTACGTCACCGCCGAAGTGCTGCGCCAGATCGCGATCCTCGCGCAGCCGGTGATGCCATCCTCTGCCGCGAAGCTGCTCGATAGCCTCGGTGTTCCAGCGGACGTGCGTGACTTCAGCCAACTCGGCGGCGCAACCCGCATCGCGCCCGGAACGGCTTTGCCGCCGCCGGCGCCGATCTTTCCGCGCTATATCGAACCGAAGGACGAGTAGGCCGTTACCCACGATGCTGATTGATAGTCACTGTCATCTCGATTTTCCCGACTTCACTGAGGAACTCGACGCCGTCGTCGCGCGTGCCGAGGCGGCGGGTGTCGGCCGTATGGTGACGATTTCGACGCGGGTGAGGGAGCAGGACAAGTTGCGCGCGATCGTGGATCGCTTTCCGAATGTCTATTGCTCGGTCGGTACGCACCCGCACCACGCCGACGAGGAAGACGGCATCACGCCGGACGAACTGATCGCGCTCACTCAGCATCCGAAAGTTGTTGCACTCGGCGAGGCAGGACTCGATAATTTTTACGACAACGGTTCGCCGGATGCGCAAGAGCGCGGCTTTCGCGCGCATATTGCGGCAGCGCGCGCGACCGGCCTGCCGCTGGTGATCCACACCCGCGAAGCGGATGAAGCCTGCGGCCGCATTCTCGACGACGAGATAGCGAAAGGACCGTTTCGCGCGGTGCTGCATTGCTACACCGGCGGCCGTGAGCTTGCGATGAAAGCAATCGATCTCGGGCTGTCGATCTCGTTCACCGGCATCATCACCTTCAAGAAGTCGCAGGCCTTGCGCGATCTTGCCGCCGAGTTGCCAGCCGACCGTATCATGGTCGAAACTGATTCTCCGTATCTCGCGCCGGGGAAGCATCGCGGCAAGCGCAACGAGCCTGCCTATGTCGTCGATGTCGCGAAGGTGCTGGCGGACGCGCGCGGCGTTTCGCCTGACGAGATCGCACGACAGACGACGGAAAACTTCTTTCGCCTGTTCAGCAAAGTGCCGGCACCGACCGTATGACGACCACGCTTACCATTCTCGGCTGCGGTTCGTCCGCCGGCGTGCCGCGCCCGGCGCTGGGGTGGGGCGCATGCGACCCATCCAATCCGAAGAACCGGCGGCGGCGATGCTCGATGATGGCGGAGCGGCGCTCGGAGCAGGGCATCACCCGCGTGGTGATCGACACCTCGCCGGACTTGCGCGAGCAGTTGATCGATGCCGATGTCGATCATATCGACGCAGTGTTCCTGACGCATGAACATGCCGACCAGACCCACGGCATCGACGATCTGCGTTCGGTCGTGCTGCATCAGCGCCGCCGCATCCCGGTCTATCTCAACCAGTCGACCAGCAAGGATATCCTGTCGCGTTTCTCCTATTGCTTCATCTCGCCGCCCGGTAGCGACTATCCGCCGATCCTCGACAATCGCGCGATCGAAGCCGGCGAAAGCCGCACCATCGACGGCAAAGGCGGGCCGCTAACGCTGACAGCCTTTCTTGTTCAACACGGCAACATCCCGGCACTCGGCTATCGTATCGGTGACGTCGCCTATACGCCGGACTTGCACGACATTCCGGAAGAGAGTTGGCCTGCGCTAGAAGCGCTCGATGTGTGGATCGTCGACGGCCTGCGTTACGCGCAGCACCCGAGCCATTTCAGCGTGCGCGACGCATTGAAGTGGATCGATCGCTTCAAGCCGAAGCGTGCCGTCATCACCAACATGCATGCTGACCTCGACTACGAGGTGCTGCGGAAAGAACTGCCGCCCGGCGTCATCCCGGCCTACGACGGGATGCGGCTAACGCTAAGTTCCGACTAGGCCTAAATCCTTCGGCTCTATCCGTCATGGCCGGGCTCGTCCCGGCCATCCACGTCTTGAAACGATCAGCACGTCTGGAAGGACGTGGATGCCCGGCACAAGGCCGGGCATGACGGTGGAGGGGTGGTCATCCTTTGGAGAGAGTTGAAGAGCCGGACGATTTTCCAATTCAGCCCTTCACGCCGAAATCGCCTTTGCCGAATTCACCTGATTGCGCAGCATGAATTTCTGGATCTTGCCGGTCGATGTTTTCGGGATGACGCCGAACACGACCGCCTTCGGCGTCTTGAAGCCCGGCATCTGCTCGCGGCAGAAGGCGATGATGTCCGCTTCGGTCGCGGTGGCACCGTCTTTCAGTTCGACGAAGGCGCAGGGCACTTCGCCCCACTTTGGATCGGGCTTGGCGACGACGGCGGCGAACAACACCGCCGGGTGCTTGTAGAGCACGTCCTCGACTTCGACCGACGACACGTTCTCGCCACCCGAGATGATGATGTCCTTGGAGCGATCCTTGATGATGACGTAGCCATCGTGATCGAGCACGCCGAGGTCGCCGGTGTGAAACCAGCCGCCCTCGAAGGCCTCCTTGGTCGCGGCTTCGTTCTTCAGATAGCCCTTCATGACAACATTGCCGCGGAACATCACCTCGCCGATGGTTTCGCCGTCGCGTGGCACTTCGCGCATGGTTTCAGGGTCGAGCACCGTGACCGCTTCCTGAAGCGGGTAGGCGACGCCCTGGCGGCGCTTGAGCTGCGCGCGCTGATCGGCCGGCAGGTCGTCCCAGCCGGGCTGTTCGGCACAGACCGATGCCGGGCCATAAACCTCGGTCAGGCCGTAGACGTGGACCAGTTTGATGCCGATGTTCTCGGCTCCCGCCAGCACCGCGACCGGCGGCGCCGCGCCCGCGATGAGACCGATGACCGGGCGGTCGCCCGGTTTCGGCTTGGGCGCGCCGGGCGCGTTGATCAGCGTGTTGTAGACGATCGGCGCGCCACACATGTGGGTGACGCCGTGCTTCGGAATCACTTCGAAGATCTTTGCCGGATCGACCTTGCGCAGGCAGACATTGACGCCGGCCGCCGCCGCGACGGTCCACGGGAAGCACCAGCCGTTGCAATGGAACATCGGCAGGGTCCAGAGATAGGACGGGTGCTGTCCCAGATTGCCGGCAAGGATATTGCTGACGGCATTGAGGTACGCGCCGCGATGATGCGTCACCACGCCCTTCGGGTTGCCAGTAGTGCCGGACGTGTAGCCAAGCGCGATGGCCTCCCATTCGTCCTGCGGCGTCACCGGGACGAAGTTCGGATCGCCCGCGACAACCACGGCCTCGTACTCGATCTCGCCGATGCGACGACCACCTTCGAAAGCGGCATCATCGACATCGATAACGAACGGCTTCGGCCCCTTCATCAGGGTGAGGGCCTCAGTGATGACGTCGGCAAACTCCGGATCGACAAAGATGATCTTGGCGCCGCCGTGGTCGAGCTGGAATGCGATTGCGGACGCATCGAGCCGGATGTTGAGCGCGTTGAGCACGCCGCCGGTCATCGGCACGGCGAAATGCGCCTCGTTCATCGCCGGGATGTTCGGCAGCATCGCAGCAACCGTGTCGCCGCGTCCGATGCCGCGCGCGCTCAGGAACGAGGCAACGCGCCGGCAACGTTCGAGCATCTGCGACCAGGTAAAGGAGCGATCCTCGTAAACGGTGCTGAGGTGGTTCGGATAGACCGCGGCGGTTCTGAACAGGAAGCTGAGGGGCGACAATGGCACGAAATTAGCGGCGTTCTTGTCGAGGCCGACATTATACGGATTGCTATTGTCTTTCATGAAAGCCACCGCTTAATCAAAATCTTATGGAATTTATTCAATCTAATTCATCAGAGGGTGCAGTCCCTCTAATAAAGCGATTGAAGTTACTGTCACAAGATTTTGGAATTGCTCATTTTATAAACCCGATCGATATCCACGGAACAGCCGCAACCATGATCAGTCCGATCAGCAGCGCCAGCATGTAGCCAAGGATCGGTTTCACGCCCTCGGCAGGATCGACGCGCCCGACCGCACAAGCCGCATAATAGCCTACGCCGAATGGCGGCGCGAACAATCCGATTCCCATCGCGAGGATCACGATCATCGCATAATGGACCTCGTGCACACCGACCGCCTGAGCGATCGGAAACAGCAGCGGGCCGAACAGCACGATCGCCGGAATGCCTTCCAGCACGCTGCCGAGCACCATGAAGGCAATGATCGACACCGCGATGAAGGTGGCCGAGCCGCCGGGCAGGCCGGTCATCGCCGCCGCCAGCGACCGCGAGAAACCGGATTGAGTCAGGCCCCACGCCATGCCGGTCGCGGTGCCGATGATGAACAGGATCGCGCCCGACAGGCTTGCCGTTTCGATCAGCATCGGGCGCAGGCGCCGCCAATCGAATTGCCGGTAGATAACGAGGCCGATCACCAGGGCATAGACGATGCCGATGGTCGACACTTCGGTCGCGGTGGCGACGCCTTCGACCACGGCGGCGCGGATCACGAACGGCAGGGCCAATGCGGGCAGGGCGACGATGAAACTGCGGAGGATTTCCGGCAGGCCGACCTTCTGGACGTGTCCGAGGTCTTCGTGGCGATAGCGCCACCACACCAGCGCCGATAGCGTCACCGCCAGCACTGCGCCCGGCAACATGCCCCCGGTGAACAGCGCGGCGATCGATACGCCGGTGACGGAGCCGATGGTGATCAGCACTAGGCTCGGCGGAATGGTTTCTGTCTGCGCGCCGGTGGCCGAGAGCAGGGCGACGAGATCGCCCGGCTTTGCGCCGCGCGCCTTCATTTCAGGAAACAGCACCGGCGCCACGGCCGCCATGTCGGCAGCCTTCGAGCCGGAAATGCCGGACACGAGATACATCGCGCCGATCAGCACGTAATGCAGGCCGCCACGGACATGGCCGAGCAGGTTGGCGAGAAAGCCGACCATAGCGCGCGCCATGCCGGTCATCTCGATCAGCAGTCCAAGGAAGACGAACAGCGGCACCGCGAGCAGGATGAGATGGCTCATGCCCTCGTCCATCCGGCCGACCAGCACCATCAGCGGCGTATGCGTCGTCAGCGCCAGATAGCCCAGCACAGACAGGCCAAATGCGAATGCAATCGGCACGCCCGCCAGCACGCAGGAGCCGGCCACCAGCACGAAAAAGATGATCAGGTTCAGGTTGCCGAGTTGCCGCAGCCACGGCTGGAGCAACCACAACGCGGCGATTGCGATGGCCACAGTAGCCACGGCCGCGAACAGCATCCGGACGTTGCGGATGCGCGCCAGTTGGAGCAGGGCGAACACCGCCATCAAGCCGATGCCGACCGGAAGCGCGGCGGCGCGCCAGCTATTGGATATCTCCAGCGCCGGCGTGGTGATGAAGCTTTCCTCGTAGGCATATTCCCACGATGGCAGGGCGATCAGCGTCAGGAATGCCAGCGCCGAACAGATCGCTACGGTCTCGAGATAGGCTCGTATTGCCGGCTGTGAGCCGGCGACCAGCGCCGTCATCCGCATATGCTCGGAGCGGCGGAGCGCGACGACGGCACCCAGCATAGCGAGCCAGAGAAACAGGATCGAGGCCAGTTCGTCCGACCAGATCAGCGGGCTGTGAAAGACGTAACGCGACACCACGCCGGCAAACAGAATGATGATCTCGACCACCACCAGCAACGCCGTCGGGATTTCCACCAGCAACCCAAGCCAGCGGTCGAGCGTGCCCAACGCCGAGCGGCGCGGAGGTGTTAGAGCCCCCGCGCCGACCGGCAGTTCCGATCCTTCAGTGTGCACCGTCGCGATCCGTTACGCGCGGCAGCTTAGGCGAGCTTGCCGACTGACTTCTCCAGCAACTCCCACGCCTGGTCGCCGTACTTGCCCTTCCACTCGGCGTAGAACTTGGCGTCACGCAGCTTCTGGCGGAACGGCGTCACCTCGGGCTGATTGAAAACGAGACCCTTGCCCTTCAACTCCTCCATCACCGTGGCATTGAGTTTCTCGGTATCGGCACGCTCCTTGACCGCCGCGGCGTTGATGTTCTTCGCGACGATGTCGCGCACGTCGGCCGGCAGCTTTTCCCAGGCCCGGCGGTTGGCCAGGAACCAGAAGCCGTCCCACATGTGATTGGTGAGCGAGCAATACTTCTGAACTTCATAGAGCTTCGCGGTCGAGATCAGGGCGAGGGGGTTCTCCTGCCCTTCGACGATCTTGGTTTGTAGCGCCGAGTAGACTTCGCTGAAATTGATCGAGGCCGGCGACGCGTCGAAGGCCTTGAACATCGAGGTCCACAGCGGCGACACCGGCACGCGGATCTTGAAGCCCTTGAAGTCATCCGGGCCATTGATCGGCTTGGTGGACGACGTGGTCTGGCGGAAGCCGTTGTCCCAGATCTTATCCATCACGATCAGGTTGGCTTTGTTGATCTGGCCGCGCACGTAGGCGCCGAGATCGCCGTCCATGGCCTTCCAGACCGTGGCGTAATCCGGGAACGCGAAGCCGATGCCGTTGATCGAGGCCGCCGGCACCAACGTAGACAGGATCAGGCCCGACAACGTGAAGAACTCGACGCCGCCGGAACGGATCTGGCTGAGCATATCGGTGTCGGAACCGAGCTGGTTGTTCGGAAAGATTTGCAGGTCGAAGCGGCCGTTGGTTTCGGTCTTGATCGCCGCGGACATCTCCTTGGCGCGGACATTCAGCGGATGGGAGTCCGGGAGGTTGTTCGCGTACTTGTAGATGAACTCGGCTTGTTGAGCCCGCGCGACCAACGGCGCTCCAAGGCTGCCCATGACACCGGCCGCGGCGGAAGCCTTCAACAAAGTCCGACGTGAAAAACGCATCGATCGTCTCCCTGATCTTTTTCTTGCAATGCCAATTGTTGCGAAACAACGTTGAGCGCCGGTCACCCGGACAGTGGGTTTATTCGTCACCATCCCGCGGTGGTCCGGTCAAGCGTTTTTAGGCCGCGATGCAACGGCGGCGGCGTCAGAGCGCTGCGGGATCGGGCGGAATGCGCGACTGCCGGAAGCCATCGATGGCGCGGCGTTACGAACAATTCGATCTAACACCCTGAAACTTCGTTGTCTTTTATATTCCATAATATACCTTATGCGAATTATGGATAAGCGCTTCGGATGGAGCGCTGGCGACACAGCCGTCTTCAACTTAGGTCGCGCCCTTGATGCCAAGTCTCGCAACCTCGATCGATCAACGCCCGCTCCCGACTTTCACTCCACAGATTGACGTGCGCCATGCGTCGTTGGCGTTGCCAGATCGCATGGACGATGATGGAAATCGAATCCGCGAATTTCGAACCGCGACCCCGCCTACGAGGCGCGACTGGATATCGGAGAACAATAATGCCCCACGACGGAATGGGACCGACCCACGAGGCGCCGTATCGCGGTATTCGGGTGCTCGACTTCGGCCAAGGCATCGCCTCGCCGTATTGCGGCGCGCTGCTGGCCGCTCACGGCGCCGACGTCATCAAGGTCGAGCCGCCCGAGGGCGACTGGTCGCGGCGGCTCGGCACCACCTATGGCTGCCATACCGCCATCTCGTCGGTGTTCAATCGCGGCAAGCGTAGCCTGTGTCTCGACCTCAAATCAGCGGACGCGCGCGCCGTGGCCCAACGTCTGGCAGCGGACAGCGATATCTTCATCGAGGGCTTTCGGCCCGGCGTGGCGGCTCGCCTTGGGCTCGGTTACGAGGAGTTGAGCCGGACCAATCCGCGGTTGATCTATCTGTCGGTCAGCGGATTCGGGCAGGTGGGTCCCTCTTCCGTTCGGCCCTGCTCCGACTCCGTCGCGCAGGCCTTTGCCGGCCTTGTTTCAATTAATCGCGGCGACGATGGCATTCCGCACCGGGTCGGCACGCCGATTTCCGACGTCGCAACCGGCGCTTATGCATTCCAGGCGATCGGCGCCGCGCTGTTTGCCCGCGCGAGCGTTGGGACCGGACGCTGGATCGACGTCAGCTTGACGCAAACCACGGCTGCTCTGCTAGGCCACAAGTTCGCGGAGTTCATGCTCGAAGGCGGTGCGCCGCGCGCGCTTAACGTGCCGGCGGGAACGTACCGCTCCAAGGACGGCTGGCTGATGGTGACGCTGGTGAACGAGCCGCAGTATCAGAGGCTGTGTGCGGTGCTCGGGCGCGACGATCTCGCGACCGATCCAAGGTTTGCCAACTTCGCCAAGCGATCGGATGCGGCCGATGTCCTGATCGCAGAAGTCCGCGCGGCGCTGCTGACGAAAACCACGAGCGAATGGCTCGCGGCCTTACATGCCGCCGATATCATCGCCGAACGCATCCTCGATCCCGGCGAGTGGATCGCCGATCCGCATGTAATGGCGATCCATGGTGCTGTGAAGATCGAGACGCCAGGCGTCGGTCCGGTTTACGCCGCGCGCACGCCGGGTGTGGTGGGCCTCGCGGAAGATGCGCAGTCGCCCTCGCCCGATCTCGGCCAGCACAGCCGCGAAGTGTTGCGCAACAACGGCTACACCGAGGCCGCCATCGATGCACTCTGCAGAGTCGGAGCGGTCATCGACGCGTAGTGGCATCTGTCCGTCCACGATGAGCGGCATCGAGCGAACAGGCGCATCGCAATTATCAAACGCATCTAACTCATCGGCTGCGACATTGGGCAAAGTACTTACAGCAATGGGTGCGAATAGCCTGATCTTCTAGTGATTTTCGGACAAAGATGGGCGTTTGCGCCATATTGAACGGCGTTTTTCACGCGGCGATAACCAACGCTGAATTTAGTTGCACTGCCCTCGCCGCAACAACCAAAAGATTTAGTCTCTCCGGATAGCCTTGCCGACGCGCCTCAGAAGAGGTCGATTGCGAGGGTTCGAATTTCCATGACGTTCGACACTGGCGACGGGCGAAGTATTCGCAAGTCCAATCATGCAGGAGCGGTTCGATCATGACCGCAGTCATCGGATGCATGATCTACCAGCACAATCCATGGCTGCTGCTGGCGGCCTTGGCAGTGTGTATCATCAGTTCGTGGGGCGTCATTCGGCTGTTCAGTCGCGCGATGACACGAAAAAACATCCAGAAAATCGTTTGGCATTTTCTCACGGCCATTCTTGCGGGATCTGCGATCTGGTCGACCCACTTCATTGCTTTGATCGGCTTCGATTCCGGCGTGCCGTTTGAGTTCGACCCGGCCTTCACCACCATATCGTTGCTGGTTGCCATGGTCGGTGCAGCGTGCGGTTTCGTCATTGCGGCGAGCGGCTGGTTTCGTCTGGCACCTTTGGTCGGCGGCGGCATTGTCGGCTTGGCCGTCAGCGCCATGCACTATGCCGGAATGATGGCCTATCGTGTGCAAGGCATTGTTTCGTGGGATGAAGATTATGTGGTGGCCTCGATTGTTTGCGCCATCGTATTCTCCGCCGCTTCATTTCATGTCGCGATGCGTAGCGGAGCCTCGAAATATTCCGAAGGCTTGGCCGTTGCGTTGCTGGTGCTGGCGATCCTCTCATTACACCTGACAGGCATGACGGCGTTTCGTGTCGCGCCGCTGCTGATCGAAGGCCGCTATTCCAACCCGGCCGCGCTGCAAGCCCTCGGCTTTACGGTTGCCGGCGTCGCCGTGTTGATCGGGTGTGCCGGCCTCGCCGGTTACCTCATCGACGAAGGCGTTCGCGCTGAATCGTATAAGCAATTGCAGCAGATGGCGCTGCATGACAGCCTCACGGGATTGCCGAACCGGCGGAGCTTCAATGAGCGGCTCGATCAGGAGATTGAGTTTGCCAAGGCGACCGGCGGCAAAGTTGCGCTCGTCGGAATTGATCTCGATCGGTTCAAGGAGATCAACGATCTGCGCGGTCACGCAGCCGGCGACGAGGTCCTCAAAAATCTCGCCGAGCGGATGTTGCGTACCCTGAAGGAAGGCGATTTCGTCGCGCGTCTGGGTGGTGATGAATTCGCGGCCTTTCATCGAACGTCTACGCCGGCGGACTTGATCGATTTCCTCTCACGTATCGAGACGGTGTTGTCGCAAGTCATCAAGATCGATGGCTACGAGTTCATGCCGGGTGCGAGCATCGGCGTGGCTGTCTATCCCGACAATGCGACGGACAAAGTCACCTTAGTCAACAACGCCGACTTGGCGATGTACCGGGCCAAGGCGGACGTATCGCAAACGGTCTGCTTCTATGAACCGTCGATGGACGAAGTGGTCCGCGCGCGCCGCAGTCTTGCCAACGAGTTGCGCGAGGCGATGCTCCGCGATCAACTCGTCATCCACTATCAAGTGCAGACCTCGGTTTCGACCGGTGAGATCGTCGGTTACGAAGCCTTGTTGCGCTGGGAACATCCGGAGCGCGGCTTTGTTCCGCCCGCGGAATTCATTCCGATCGCCGAGGAAAACGGACTGATTATCCAACTCGGTGAATGGGTCTTGCGAACTGCGTGCATTGAGGCCGCTTCGTGGAAGCCGCCCTACAAGGTCTCGGTGAATGTCTCACCGGTGCAGTTTGCGCATGTCGATCTGCACAAGGTCATTGTGGAAGCCTTGTTGATGAGTGGCCTGCCCGCTAATCGACTTGAGTTGGAATTGACTGAAACCACGATCTTCGCGAACAAGGAACGCTCGCTGCATATTCTCCGCCAGATCAAGGCTCTCGGCGTGAAGGTCGCGCTCGACGATTTCGGTACGGGATATTCGTCGCTGGATACGTTGCGTTCGTTCCCGTTCGACAAGATCAAGCTCGATCGCTCCTTCATCATCGAAGTCGAATCCAGCCTACAAGCCAAGGCCATCATTCGGGCGGTGCTCGCTTTGGGTCAAAGCCTTGCGATTCCGGTATTGGCTGAAGGCATCGAGACGGAAGGACAACTCGAACTGCTCAGGCACGAGGGTTGTAACGAAGTTCAGGGCTATCTGTTGGGACGCCCTGCACCGCTCGACCGGATCGTCGCCAGTGGGCAACTCGCGCTGTGCGACAATGCCCTTCAACGCGAAGGAATCTCGAGCGTGCAAGTCAATGCATCGCGAGAGATCAAAAAAGTTGCGCGATTTGCGTGAGGCTGCTCGCATGCTGTCTTGATGGCAGCGCGACGTTAATGCGGCCTTGCAACGATAATCAATAGATCGCCCAGACGCCCGGCGTCACCAACTCTAACAGGTGGTTATCGGGATCGCGGAAGTAGATGCTGTGGCCGCCACGTGGCCATGCGGTGCGGGCTTCGATGCCAACGCCCTGCTCCACAAGCCGCGCTTCCCATATCGGCAAATCATCCGTCGTCACCGCGAACGCGATATGCAATGGGCCATGACCGTCATGCGGCGGGATTGTTCCGCCCGGCAGATGCACGGTTTCCAGTGTCGCGCCGCGCTTGAACAGCAACAGGACGCTGCGGCCTCCGACATCGAACGCGGCGAACCGCGCGTCCTGATTCAGCGCGGCAAGGCCAAGAATGTCGCGATAGAAAGTGATCGCACGCGCGAGATCGTCGACATAGAGCGCGGTTTCAATGACGCCGGCGAGTTTCGGCATCACGGCACCGCCTCACCACATATTCAGGACAAGGCGGGCTTCGTCGCTCATGCGTTCGGGAGTCCAGGCCGGCTCCCAGACGATGCTGACATTGACGATACCGATGCCGGCGACGCTGGCGACAGCGTTCTCCACCATGGTCGGCAGTTCGGCCGCGGCCGGGCAGTTCGGCGTGGTCAAGGTCATCTCGATGTCGACGGAACGATCATCCTTGATATCGACCTTGTAGATCAGGCCAAGCTCATAAATGTCGGCCGGAATTTCCGGATCGAACACCGTTTTCAGCGCGGCAACGATTTCGATGCCGAGCCGCTCGGTTTCCTCGGCCGGCAGCGCCGATATGGTCTGCACATTGGCGACGGCCGTCGCGGTCTTGGTGTCAACAGTATCCGTCATGAGAACAAATCCCGCGCCTTGAGCAGCGCTTCCGCCAGATGATCGACTTCGGCGCGCGTATTATACAGGCCAAATGATGCACGGCACGTGGCCGTGACGTTGAAACGTTCCAAAAGCGGCATCACGCAATGGGTCCCGGCCCGCACTGCAACCCCTGCCCGGTCAATCACGGTGGCAACGTCGTGAGGATGCGCGCCTTTGAGTTCGAACGAGATCACCGGTCCCTTGTCCCTGGCGGTGCCGATGATCCGCAGCGAATTGATTTCGCGCAGGCGATCCTGCGCATAGGTCAGAAGATCGTGCTCGTGCGCGGCGATCCGCGCCTTGCCGATCGAATTCACATAGTCGATCGCGGCACCCAGGCCGATGGCCTCGACGATCGCGGGCGTGCCGGCTTCGAACTTGTGCGGCGGATCGCCGTAGGTGACGAAGTCGCGTCCGACCTCGCGAATCATTTCGCCGCCGCCGTTATAGGGCCGCATGGCGACAAGGTGATCGTACTTGGCGTAGAGCACGCCGATCCCGGTCGGTCCGTAAACCTTATGACCGGTGAAGACATAGAAGTCGCAGTCGATGTCCTGCACGTCGATATCGAGATGCACCGCGCCCTGGCTGCCGTCCACCAACACCGGAATGCCGTGCGCGTGCGCAATGCGCGTCACTTCCTTGACCGGCACGATGGTGCCGAGCGCGTTCGACATCTGGGTGATGGCGACAATTTTGGTCTTCGGCGTCAGCAGCTTCTCGAATTCGTCGGTCAGGAAGTTGCCCTCGTCATCGACCGGCGCCCACTTGATCACCGCGCCGTGACGCTCACGCAGGAAATGCCAAGGCACGATGTTGGAGTGGTGCTCCATGATCGACAGCACGATCTCGTCGCCGGCCTTGATGTTCGGCTCGCCCCATGACGATGCCACCAGATTGAGCGCTTCGGTGGCATTGCGGGTGAAAATGATTTCTTCATTGCGCCGTGCATTGAGGAAAGACGCGGCCCTTGCGCGGCCGCCCTCATAGGCTTCTGTCGCGGCGTTGGCGAGGTAATGCAGACCGCGATGCACATTGGCGTATTCGGTTCGGTAAGCCTGCGTCATACGGTCGAGCACGGCGTTCGGCTTCTGCGCCGAAGCAGCGTTGTCGAGATAGACCAGCGGCTTGCCATAGACCTGCATCGCGAGCGCCGGGAAATCTTCCCGCACGCGATTGACGTCATAGGTCCCGTTTGCGACGGCAGGATGCGTCATTTGTTTCTCTTCCTGTCATCCTTCGAGGCTCGCTTTCGCTCGCACCCAGGATGACGCTATCAACTCGTTCGCCGTCATCCTGAGGTGCCCAGCCAAAGGCTGGGCCTCCTCGAAGGACGCGATGTCTCAACCCCGCGCTGCGAGCCAGCGTTCGGCGGTGGCGATGGCGACGTCGCGCAATGCCTCATCGGCAATGGATTCCATCGCCTCACCGACGAACGCCTGAATCAACAGCGCCTGCGCTTCCTTTTCCGGCAGGCCGCGCGCGCGGAGATAGAACAACAAACTATCGTCGAGCGCGCCGGTGGTGGCGCCGTGGCCGCACTGAACGTCGTCGGCGAAAATTTCCAGCTCCGGCTTGTTGTCGGCCTCGGCCTCGTCAGAAAGCAACAGCGCGCGCGTCATCATCCGCGCGTCGGTTTTCTGCGCGTCAGGATGCACGTTGATGCGGCCCTGAAATACCGAATGCGCGGAATCGTCGACCACCGCGCGGAACACTTCGTTGCTGGTGCAATGCGGGACAGCGTGGTCGAGCACCAGCGTGTTGTCGGCGTGTTGACGGCCGTTCAGCAGGCTGACGCCGTTGACGTCCGCATGCGCATTCTGGCCGCCGAAACGCAGGAAAGCCTGATAACGGCAGACCGCGCCGCCGCTGGTGAGATTGAACGCGCGATACTGCGTGCGTTCGCCGAGCGTGACGATCGCAGTCGCGATATTGGCCGCGTCGCGCGCGTCCTCGACGAGGCGAATGTGCTGAACGTCAGCACCGTCGCCTGCCCACAGCACCACGGAATCGTGCGCCTGATAACCGGCCGCGCCATCGGCTCCGACGAAGCTCTCGATCAAAGTGACATGCGCGCCGTTCGCGATTTTAACCAGCGAGCGCGTGAACGCGGCGGCCTTGGATTGCGTGGAGACATGAACGATGTGAATTGGTTTGCCGGGCGTGGCGTTCTCCGCAACGTCGATCACGACGCCGTCTGTTGCCATCGCGGCGTTCAGCGAGATCATCGCGTCGGAAGCAACGCTAGTCCGCAGCAGATCGGCGCGGGCGGCGATATCGGCATTCTCCAGCATCGCGCGCAACGTCTGCACGGTCACGCCAGCCTCGCTCGTCGTGTCGGACAGTTGCGGTACGAACGTGCCGTCTACCAGCACCAGCCGATGCGCGCCGTTGACGTCGAGCGACGCCAATGCATTCCTGGCGCGATCGAGCGCGGCTTGATCGGGCGGCGTCGCCAGCGGCGCAACCTCGCGCAGCAGCACGCGCAGGTCGGTGTATTTCCACTCCTCGACCCGGCGATGCGGCAAACCCTTTTGGACGAAATCGTCGAAAGCGGCCTGGCGCACCTCGGCGACAGGCCCCTTGCCCGGAAGACGGTCGCGCACGGCGACAAAGATGTCGCTCGCTACCCCGTCCATCGTTGGCTTGACCAATGCAAGATTCATGATCGATCCCGTTAGGCCGCCTGATCTTCGAACTGCGCGTAACCCGACTCTTCGAGTTCGAGCGCCAGTTCCTTGCCGCCGCTTTTCACGACCCTGCCCTTCGACATCACGTGCACGAAGTCCGGCACGATGTAGTTCAGCAGTCGCTGGTAGTGGGTGATGACCACCATGGCGCGCTCGCTCGAGCGCAGGGCATTGACGCCGTCGGCAGCGATCCGCAGCGCGTCGATGTCGAGGCCGGAGTCCATTTCGTCGAGAATGCACAGGCTCGGCTCGAACAGCGCCATCTGCAACACCTCGTTGCGCTTCTTCTCACCGCCGGAGAAGCCGACGTTGACGCCACGCCGCAGCATCTCCTGCGGAATGTTCAGCGAGGCCGCGACCTCGCGCACCTTCTTGAGGAAATCCGGCGTTGAATACTCGCTCTCGCCGCGCGCCTTGCGCTGAGCGTTGAGCGCGGTGCGCAGGAAGGTCATGGTAGCGACGCCGGGAATCTCGACCGGGTACTGGAAGGCCAAGAACACGCCTTTTGCTGCGCGCTCGTCCGGGTCCATCTCCAGCAAGTCTTCGCCCTTGAACAGGATCTCGCCACCGGTCACTTCATAGCCCGGCTTGCCGGCGATGACATGGCTGAGCGTCGATTTGCCGGAACCGTTCGGCCCCATGATGGCGTGAACCTCGCCCTTGTTCACCGTGAGCGACAACCCGTGAAGGATTTCCCGCTCCTCGACGCGAACCTGCAAATTCCGGACTTCAAGCAACGCTGACATCGTATATTTCCTTTTCCATCATCCCGAGGCGGAAGCGACATTCCGTGGCGAGCCTCAAAGGATGACTTGATCGTTTGTCTTCAATTCTGTTTCGCGATCCCTGAGGGCCGCCTCGCGACCGCTTGAGACGATCATCCTTATCCGACCGAGCCTTCCAGCGAGATCGAGATCAGTTTCTGCGCTTCGACCGCGAATTCCATCGGCAGTTGTTGCAGCACGTCGCGTACGAAACCGTTGACGACGAGGCCCACCGCCTCCTCCTGCGACAACCCGCGCTGCACGCAGTAGAACAGCACGTCCTCGGAAATCTTGGAGGTGGTCGCTTCGTGCTCGAATAGCGCCGAGGAATTCTTCGCCTCGACGTAAGGCACGGTATGCGCGCCGCACTTGTCGCCGATAAGCAGCGAGTCGCAGGCGGTGAAGTTGCGCGCGCCCATCGCCTTTCGATGCGCGCTGACCAGGCCGCGATAGGTGTTCTGCGACTTGCCGGCGGCGATGCCCTTGGAGATGATCCGGCTCGTCGTGTTCTTGCCTAGGTGGATCATCTTGGTGCCGGAATCGACCTGCTGATAGCCGTTCGAAATGGCGATCGAATAGAACTCGCCGCGTGAATTATCGCCGCGCAGGATGCAACTCGGATATTTCCAGGTGATGGCCGAGCCGGTTTCCACCTGCGTCCACGAGATCTTCGAGTTCTTGCCGCGGCAATCGCCGCGCTTGGTGACGAAGTTGTAGACGCCGCCCTTGCCTTCCGAATTGCCCGGATACCAGTTCTGCACCGTCGAATACTTGATCTCGGCGTCGTCCAGCGCGATCAGTTCGACCACGGCCGCGTGCAACTGGTTCTCGTCGCGCTGCGGCGCGGTGCAGCCCTCGAGATAGCTGACGTAGGAGCCCTTGTCGGCGATGATCAGCGTGCGCTCGAACTGGCCGGTGTTGCGCTCGTTGATGCGGAAGTAGGTCGACAATTCCATCGGGCAGCGCACGCCCGGCGGCACGTAGACGAACGAACCGTCCGAGAACACCGCCGAGTTCAGCGTCGCGAAGAAGTTGTCGGAGGTCGGCACCACCGTGCCGAGATACTTCTTCACCAGTTCGGGATGCTCGCGCAGCGCGTGCGAGATCGGCATGAAGATCACGCCGGCCTTCTTCAACTCGGCCTGGAACGTGGTCGCGACCGACACCGAGTCGAACACGGCGTCCACCGCCACCCGGCGCGGCGCTTCACCGTCGGTCTCACCTTCGGGGCGGACGACGCCGGCAAGGACTTCCTGCTCGCGCAGCGGAATGCCGAGTTTCTCGTAGGTCTTCAGAATTTCGGGATCGACCTCGTCGAGCGAAGCCAAGGCCTTCTTCTGCTTCGGCGCTGAATAATAATAGAGGTCCTGATAGTCGATCTTCGGATAATCGACGCGCGCCCAGGTCGGCTCCTGCATCGTCAGCCAACGGCGATAGGCTTCCAGCCGCCACTCCAGCATCCATTCCGGCTCGTCTTTCTTGGCCGAAATGAAGCGGACAATGTCTTCGGAGAGCCCCTTGGGGGCCTTGTCGGATTCGATGATCGTCTCGAATCCATAGCGATACTGATCGACGTCGATACGGCGGACCCGTTCGACCGTCTCTAGTTCAGCCGGCATTCCAAACCTCCGCTCGCGGTTTCAAGGACCGCGGTGGACTACATCAGCACTGGTGAAGAGATGTCGTGGTATAGCCCGGGTTCCGGGCACAAACCAGTGCACTTTTCAGTGTGTTTCCGATGAAACCACGTCGCTTAGAATCGTTCAAGCACTGTTTCATCGTTCTTTTTAACTAGGGTCCCGGCGAGCTTTCGCCAAGCCTCCAGCGCCCGATCGACATCATTTTCTGTTGTTTCCCACCCCAGACTGATGCGGACGCCGCCGCGCACCTGTTCCGGATCGGCGTGCATCGCCTCCAGCACATGCGAGGGTTGTACCTTGCCGGACGAACACGCAGAGCCGGACGAGACAGCGATCCCTTCGAGATCAAAGCCAATCACCGCGGTTTCGGCGTGGAGGCCGGGAGCCGTGAACAGCGTGGTATTGGGTAACCGAGGCACATTCTCTGCGATGATGACGGCACCCGCCTGCTTCAACCCCTTTTCCAGCCGCTTCCGCAACACCTCGCAGTGCCGGGCATGTTGTTCCCACGTCGCCCTGACGACCGTCGCGGCGGCTCCGAACCCGGCGATTCCAGGCAGATTTTCGGTGCCGGCACGGCGCCCCTTCTCCTGTCCGCCGCCCCTCAGTTCCGGTTCCAGCCCGCGCAGATCATCGGCCACGACCAGCGCACCGACGCCCTTCGGACCGCCGATCTTGTGCGCAGAAATCGATAGAAGATCACAGTTCAATGATTTGAAATTGATATCCATTTTCCCGAGCGCTGCGACCGCATCGACATGCAGAACGCCACCATGCGCACGCACTAACTCAGCGACCTGGCGGATCGGCTGAATGGCGCCGGTTTCGTTGTTGGCCAGCATGATCGATATCAAAGCAGGTGGCTTGTCGGTCAATAATCGGGCCAACTCCGTCAGATCGATCACCCCAGATCGATCGACCAGCGCGATTTCCACGAACTCCTTGGCGAACCGTCCACCGGCCAGTACCGAGGAATGCTCGATGGCCGAAACGATGAGGCGCCTCGCCGGCGGCGAGGCTGGCCGATGCAGCCCGGGAGCGAGCGCGAGGGCGTTGGATTCGGTCGCGCCGGAGGTGAACACCACGGTCTCGGAAGTCGCGCCCACAAGCGCCGCAACGGCCGCGCGGGCGTCTTGCAAGACCTTATGAGCCCGCCTCCCTTCGCCATGCACCGACGACGGGTTACCGCAGATATCCAGCGCGGCGACCAGCGCGGCCCGCGCCTCCGGATGCAGTGGTGTGGTCGCGTTCCAGTCGAGATAGACACGCTGCTTCATGGCGTCGGTCGGTTCCTTGCGGTTGTGGCGGCAGGCTTGCGTCTCAAACGCTGAGGCCTGACTGCCTACCGCCCCATCTTAGGGCATCTCATGGCAGATATTGCGGCCAATCTTGCATGGTTGATGCCGGTCCGGCGTGGGGTGACAGTCAATATGCTTGCTTTTTGCCCCTTGCCCTATGTTAGAACGCCATCGCCCGAATGCCGGCGCTCGCGTTGCCTGTCCGCCCGGATGGTGTGCTCCGCGTTTATGCCCGGCGGCGATATGCGTGTGTCCGTTAGCATCGGCCGCGCATCCACGAATACGAAGGAACACGGATGCCCGAAGTTATTTTCACCGGTCCCGCCGGCCGTCTCGAAGGCCGCTATCATCCGGCGAAACAGAAGAACGCGCCGATCGCGATGGTGCTGCATCCGCACCCGCAATTCCACGGCACGATGAATCACCAGATCATCTATCAGTGCTACTACGCCTTCGTGCATCGCGGCTTTTCGGTGCTGCGCTTCAACTTCCGCGGCGTCGGCCGCAGCCAGGGCTCGTTCGATCACGGCACCGGCGAATTGTCGGACGCGGCGTCGGCTCTGGATTGGGCCCAGACCATCAATCCGGAAGCGCGCGCCTGCTGGGTCACCGGATTCTCGTTCGGAGCTTGGATCGGGATGCAACTCCTGATGCGGCGGCCTGAGGTCGAGGGCTTCATCTCGATCGCGCCGCCCGCCAACCTCTACGATTTCTCGTTCCTGGCGCCGTGTCCCTCCTCCGGCCTGATCGTCCACGGCGAGAAGGATGCGGTGGTGCCGTCGAAGGACGTCAACGCGCTGGTCGACAAGCTCAAGTCGCAGAAGGGCATCGTGATCGACCATCAGGTCATCCCGGGCGCCAACCACTTCTTCGACGGCAAGCTGGAGCCGCTGATGGAATCGGTCACCAGCTATCTCGACATGCGGCTCGCCAACATTCGGTAAGCCGGTGATCGCCTCTGATCGGCTTGAATCGAAGCACGTGTCGTTATCCTGAGGCGCGAGCGAAGCGAGCCTCGAAGGATCGCGGCCGTAGCCCTTCGAGGCTGGCGCTACGCGCCAGCACCTCAGGGTGACGATGTCGGATTCAACCTCGACAAATCACGCCCTAGGGCTGCGCCATGAGGCCGCCGGTCATCGGCATCGGGACGCCCGTGGTCGCGGGATAGCTCAGCGGAAGCCCCTTGAGGCCGCGGGCGGCCAGATAGCCGAACGCCTGCGCTTCGATGGCGTCGGAGGACCAGCCGAGCTGATCCCCGGTCTCCACGGTCGCCGGCGCGAGGCGCTCCCGCAGCATCCATAGCAGCGTCAGGTTGCGTGCGCCGCCGCCGACCACGATCCAGCTTCGCGGCGCCTTCGGCAGCAGCGGTACGATGGCCGCGATGCTGGCGGCGGTGAAGGCGGTCAACGTCGCCGCTCCGTCCGCGGCATCGGAACTCTCCAGACGAAGCGTCGCAAAGTCGTTGCGATCCAGTGACTTTGGCGGTGGCTTGGTGAAAAACGGCTGCTGCAAGCTGCGCGCGAGCCAGCTTTCATCGACGCTGCCTTCCGCCGCCAGCCGGCCCTCGCAGTCGAAGGGCTTGCCCAGCACGCGGAACATGAAGTCATCTAGCAAGGCGTTGCCGGGGCCGGTATCGCAGGCGATCAGGGTGTCCATCCCGTCGATGTAGGTGATGTTCGACACCCCGCCGATATTGACCAGAACGACCGGCCCCTCGCGCTCCAGCGACTGCGCCAAAGCCCGGTGATAGACCGGCACCAGCGGCGCGCCTTGCCCGCCGGCGGCAACGTCGGCGGCGCGGAAGTCGTGCATCACAGGGATATGGATTGCCTTGGCGAGGGCAGCCGCGTCGCCGATCTGTACCGTCAGCCGCCGTTCCGGCCGATGCAGCACCGTCTGGCCATGAAACCCGACGATATCGATGTCCTCGCACGCGATGCCGTGTTGGGCCGTGAACGTGGCGATGGCCTCGGCATGGGCGATGGTCACCACCCGCTCAGCCTCGGCAAGAATCCCCGGCCGGGCGTCGCGATCCGACATAGTGGGGGCTTCCGCCAGCGCCCGGCGCAACACGGCGCGTTCGCTCTCGGCGTAGGGGCGATACCCGGACGGTCCAAAGCCCGCGATCCGCTTGCCGTCCGTCTCGATCAAGGCGACGTCGACCCCGTCCAGCGAGGTGCCGCTCATCATGCCGATCGCCCGCAACATCATCGCCGCGTCACTTTCGGAAGCCTCGGGCGAGGACGCCCAACTTGTCTCGGACAGCCGCATCTTATAATGCCACATCATCCTTGGCTTCGGCAGCCCGCCGGCCGCTCCTCGCGCGACAATGGCGCGAAAGAGTCAAAGAAGACTGACCTGAGTTTCAGACCCATGACGGCATTTAAATCGGATTTTCTCAACCTGCTCCAGCAGCGCGGCTTCATCCACCAGATTTCCGACCCGGAAAGCCTGGATGGCATCGCCGCCAAGGGCGAGGCCGTCGCCTACGTCGGATACGATTGCACCGCGCCGTCGCTGCACGTCGGGCATCTCCTGTCGATCATGATGCTGCATTGGCTGCAACAGACCGGCAACAAGCCGATCGCGCTGATGGGTGGCGGCACCACGCGGGTCGGCGATCCTTCCGGCCGTGACGAAACCCGCAAGTTGCTGACCTACGACCAGATCAACGACAACAAGGAATCCATCAAGGGCACCTTCGCCAAGTTCATCGCCTTCGGCGACGGCAAGAGCGATGCGGTGATGGCCGACAACGCCGAATGGCTGGCCAAGCTCAACTACATCGAGATGCTGCGCGATGTCGGCCGCCACTTCTCGATCAATCGCATGCTGACGATGGATTCGGTGCGGATGCGGCTCGAGCGCGAGCAGGAGCTGTCATTCATCGAATTCAACTACATGATCCTGCAATCCTACGACTACGTCGAACTGGCCAAGCGCTACGGCTGCAATTTGCAAATGGGCGGCTCCGACCAGTGGGGCAACATCGTCAACGGCATTGATCTCGGCCGCCGCATGGGCACGCACCAACTGCACGCCCTCACCTGCCCGCTGCTGACCACGGCCTCCGGTGCCAAGATGGGTAAGACCGCGGCCGGCGCGGTGTGGCTCAACGCCGACATGCTGAGCCCCTACGACTACTGGCAATACTGGCGCAACACCGAGGACGCCGACGTCGAACGCTTCCTCAAGCTGTTCACCACCTTGCCGCTGGATGAGGTCGCACGCCTTGCTGCGTTGCAGGGCCAGGAGATCAACGAAGCCAAGAAGGTGCTGGCAACCGAGGCGACGGCGCTGATGCATGGACGGGCGCAGGCCGAGGCCGCGTCCGAGACGGCGCGGAAGACCTTCGAGGAAGGCGCCATCGCCAGCGATTTGCCGACGGTCGAGATCGCCGCTGCGGAGTTGAACGAGGGCATCGGCGTGTTGGGTGCGTTCGTGCGCGCAGGGCTCGTCGCTTCCAACGGCGAGGCGCGCCGGCAGATCAAGAGCGGCGGTCTGCGCGTCAACGACGTGGCGGTGAGCGACGACAAGGTGATCCTGACCAGTGCGAATATGACGCCGGACGGCGTCATCAAGCTGTCGATGGGCAAGAAGCGTCACGTCCTGCTCAAGATCGCATAGGCCTATTCGCAGAACGCCGTTGTCCTCCATGGGCGAAATGCGCTCCATGGAGGACCATGGCCGCTGAACAGTCTTTCGTCCATCCTGACATCACCCCCGTCAAACCCACGCGCGCCGCGTGGGCCGTTCTCGGCCTCTGCTTCGCCCTGGCGCTGCTCGGGCGCGGCATGGGCGAAACCTTCACGGTCTTCCTGCTGCCGATTTCGAACGATTTCGGCTGGGCGCGCGCCGATGTCATTTCGATCTACGCGCTGGCATCGCTGTCGATGGGCCTGTCGTCGCCATTCGTCGGGCGGTTGTTCGACTTCTCCGGTCCCCGCTCCGTCTACGGCCTTGGCCTGCTGCTGCTTGGCACGGGCGTATCGCTGGCCGCGTTCGCCAATACGCTATGGCAATTGCAGGCGTGTATGGGCATCTCCGTTGGGCTGGGCATGGCCTGCCTCAGCAATGTCCCGAGTTCGCTGCTGCTGGGGCGCTGGTTTGGCAACCGGCTGCCCACCGCGATGGCGATCGTCTATTCGGCGAACGGCGCCGGCGTGCTGACGCTGGTGCCGTTGTCGCAAGTCCTGATCGATCATTTCGAGTGGCGTAACAGCTATCACCTGCTGGGCGGCGTCTTGCTGGTTTTGCTGATCCCGCTTCTGCTGTTGCCGTGGCACCGCATCGCCAAGGATGCTGCGCGCGCGCCGAGCAATGCGCCGGTCAAAGTCACGACGACATCAACGGCAACCATCAACGAGATCGAGTGGACCCTGCTGAGCGCGATGCGCCATCACGCGTTCTGGGCGCTGTTCAGCACGTTCTTCTTCACGGCGATCGGCGTTTACACCATCGGAGTCCAGGTCGTCGCTTACCTGATCGAATCCGGATTTCCACCGTTGCAAGCCGCCTCCGCATGGGGCTTGAGCGGCGTGGTGCTGGTGATCGGCATGCTGACGGTGAGCTGGCTCGATACGCTGATCGGTCGCCGCCGCGCGATCCTGTTCAGTTACGGGTTGACGACGATCGGCATCGTCTGCCTGTGGTTGCTCAGTCGGTTTCCGAATCTATGGCTGCTCGGCGGCTTCCTGGTGTGTTTTGGCAGCACCATCGGATCGCGCGGCCCGCTGATTACCGCGGCGGCGATCAACATCTTTCACGGCAAGCGCGTCGGGACGATCTTCGGCAGCATCTCGATCGGGAGCGGCCTGGGCTCCGCGCTCGGCGCGCTGATCGGCGGCCTCATCCACGACTGGAGCCACAGCTACGATCTGGTCATCGCCTTCGCGCTGGTCAACGTACTGCTCGGCATGATCCCGTTCCTGACGGTCCGAGCGCTGCGCGAATAGTCGCGCGCGTCATTGACGATAGCCAACGCTTAGTTATTGGGCGACGGAAGCTCGGTCGGATTGTAGTTCTGCTGCCGCCCGGTATTGAATTCGAACACCTTGCGCAGCACGCCCGGCGCCATCACTGAAATCGGATTGATGCGAAGGTCGGGTTTGCCCGGCGAGCCGACGACTTCATAGGTGACGCCAATCAGGCCCTCGTTGCTGCCCCCGAGCAACATCCCGAACAGCGGGATTTGTCCGAACATGTTGTTGAGGCCGTAGAGCGGAACGAAGGTGCCGCTCATCTTCACCTGGTTCGCCTGATAATCGATGGTGCCTTCCATGGTCGCGCCGATCGTTGGGCCTTTGACGACGCCTTCGCGAATGGTCAGCCGCCCGCCGTTGCGCGTGAATTCCGCGCGCAACCGTGAGAACGCAACGCCCGAGCGGCCGCCGCCAGCGGGCAGACCGGCCGCTTCATCGAGTTTCGCTTCGCCCTTGACGGAGAAGTTACGGACGTTCACCAGGCCTTCCTTCGCCCGCGGCTCGACCGTCGGCGGCTCCATCGCGAGTTGAAGTTGGCCGCCCATCATTTTGGCGTAGGTGTCGGTGAAGCGGAAGAAAGCGCCAGCGTCGTTGGTTTCGAGGAAGATCACCTCGCGGCCCTGTGCAGGACGACGCAAATCGCCGGCCAGTGGGGTATCGCGCCCGAGCTTGCCCTTGAGCGCGAACGTGCGGATAGTGCCGTCCCTCCGCGACATCTTCAGATCGACCCCACGCACCGCCTCTCCGTAGAAGCCCGCCACTGCGCCCAGCTTGAGATCGACGTCGAAATCGATGCTCTTGGTTTTGCTCTTGGCGTCGGTGTCCTTGCCGGAGATCGCAGACTTGATGAATTGACGGCCATCGAACACGTCGCCGCGCATCACGACCTTGATGGTGCCGTCGTTGGCACGCTCGGCCCGGAGCGAAGCCTTGTCGCCTTCGGACGGCGAGTAGGTCGGAAAATTGGCATTTATCAGATTGTCGTTCTGGTCGACTTCCAGCGAACCCTTGATCGACACGCCTCCGCCGTCGATGACGATATCCTCGAGCCGGGTCGATTGCGGTTTCTGCACCACGTTGAAGGTCGCGTGAGCGCCTTTGCCGGATGGCTTGGTCCAACCCGGCAACAGATTGTCGAGCTTGAGCGGCGTAAGATCGGCGTCGATGGCGATCTTACTGTCCGAACTGCCGATCCGTCCCGCGAGTTTCACACCGACCGGACCGGTTGCGCCGGCGCCGAGGTCGAAGCCGAGCCGGGCGCGGCTGGCATCATCGAGCGTCGCTTGCATTTTGATGTCGGCATCGCCATTGCCTAACTTGCGATAGTCGAGTGACGCCGGCTGGCCGTTGATCCGCACGTCGCCCTTGACTTGATAGCCCTGATTGTTAGCGACGATCTTCATCGCTGAAGCTTCGAGCTTCTGGTTCATCACCAGACGGTCGGCGGAAAATCCCGCGACGTCGGCGGTGATTGCGTAGGTCGTATCGGCCTTGGTCAGTTCGCGCTTGATCGGCAGGCCGAGCGACACCTGTGCAGTCACCGTTCCTTTCGCGGTGTTCGGATCGATCGGCATGTTGCTGAATTCGCTAAGGCGGTCGGATGAAATGATTTCCGCGACCGCAGCGACCGGCCCATCCAGTTTGAAGCGGACCCGCGCCGGCGCCGGCTTCGGCGCCATGTCCGGCACCTCGAAGACGGCATCGGAAACATTGAGTTTCCGTCCGCCTTGCGTGTCGATGCTCCCCTGCCCGATGGTCACGGTGGCGGTTCGCCCGGTGACACGCGCGCGTAGGTCGGCGTTGTGGATCGACGGCAATTCATCGACCGGATGCAGCGTGACGTTGTTAGCGACGATGTTGACCGAGAGGCCATCGTCCGGAATCGGCGGGCCGGCGCGCGACAGATTGAAGAGCGGCGAATTGACGCCGATATCGATGCGTTGCAACGATCCCGCGCCGATCCGCTCCGTTACCCATTCGCGCACTTCAGGCACGATGATGATCGGCCACATCCGTTTCAGCGCGGTGGCCGACATCGGCGTTCCGGCAAACCCCAGCGTCAGGCGCGGTTCGCCGGAATAATCCAGCGTGCCGGTGCCGGCGACGCCGATCTCGCCATTGCTGATGCTGGCCTGGGTCAGCAGGATTTTCTTGTGCGTCGTATCGAACCGCATGCCGATGGCGATGCGATTGAAGATCAGCGGCGGCTCGTTGTTGATGCTGGCCAGCACGATGGTGCCGCCGCTGAAGCCGAGTTGCCAGTCCGGCACCACGTCGCCCGGCGGTTCAAGATGGGCCAGCAACGTCACGCGGTTGGCGCCCGAGACGATTTTGAACGGCGCGAGCAATACGCGGCGACCGGCATCCCACTCGACATTGGCCTCAATCTGATCGACCGCCATCGGATAATCCGGCGTGTCGTGATCGATGATGGTCCCCTTGCCCGCTTCGAGTTTGCCGCGGAAGTAGGTCGGCAGGCCGTCGCGTCCGATCTCTCCCCTCAACTCGCCGGTAAGCGGAAGATCGGCGCTGTAGTTCAAATCCTTGACCCGCAACGCCAGCAGGATGTTCTGCGTCGAAACCTTGTTGGCGCGAATGTCGACGGATCGCACGCCGTTGCTCGGCGCGCCGATCTCGACGCGCAGCGACCATGCGTGCGCGCCTTCCTCGCCGAGGCTCAATGCGACGCCGCCGGCGCTCGGGCGGCGCAGGGTGAGACTGATGTTCTCGAAATTCCAGCGATTGCCGCGTTGCTCGTCATCGACGATCAGACGGCCATTCTTCAAGCCGATCTCGTTGAGGTTTTGGCCGTCGAGCCCTGTCATGCTCAAGCTATCGAGCCAGTCGAGTCCGGCCAGGAGCCCGGTGCTGCCGGTGGGACTCGCCCCCGGCGTTGCAGTCGGCGCGCCGCTTGGCGCCGGCGACGGGACTATGGATGAATCCGATGGCGTGGATGCGCCATCGGATGCCGGCGTTCCGATCGGTTTGGCCGTGCCGGCCGCGATGGGGCGGGCATTGTCGCCGGTGGATATCGTGACTGCGCCGTCGGGCGTGATGCGAACGGCAAGGACGGCGTCGACCAGCTTGAGGCTTTCGGCGCGCAATCGTCCCATCAGTAGCGCCATGCCGGAGAGCCGCACTTCCGCTTTCGGCGCGCTGGCAATAATGGCGTGGTCGCGGTCGCGCACCACGATATCGCGGATACGGACCGCCACGCGAATGCGTCCCGCGCGCTCGATCTGCGTGCCACCGATCTCGACGGTGTTGCCGGGTTCGATATTGTCTTCGATCGCGGTGATCAGCCACGGCGTTGCCATGTCGAGGCTGATCGGGCCGGCACCGAGACGCCACCACAATCCGCCGAAGGCGATCACGAACACCGCGGCCAACGCCAAGCCGGTGACCAGAAGGCGCCGCAGCCATCGCGCGCTCCTCAACCAGCGACCGAACACCACGAAGCGCCCGCCGATGCCGGACAGATTTGATCCGCGTCGCCCCAACAGACGATCGGCGCGGTGGCGCGCAGCATCGTCGTGACGCGGATCCCAATCGGCGTCATCCCACTCCGATAGTTGATCATCGGCACGGGAATTCGGCGCCGGGGGCGGTGGTTTCCGAGCCATTGCCTCTCGGTGCTGATGTTGACGACGGGCTTGCTCGCCGAGAGGCGTTCGCGCGGGGTTGCGTGACGAACGCTGATGCGGCGGCATCACTGCCAATCCTCGTTGAACCTGTTAGAATCCATGCGTGCCATGCGGGCATGAAGCGCCGGAAGGGGTAATCGAATCCCAGCAACCATATCGCGGGCCGGGCTGGTTTGCCCAGCAACAAGGACGTGGTTGGGATGATTCCGCTGCCCTGCCGTATCGTGCTGCCATATGGACCTGTCGAAAGCGACGAAAGGAAGGCGTATGTCCAAGAAAACGCATAAGAAAGCTTCCAAACCCAAGGCCGGAGCCAAGGCCGGGGTGAAGGCAAAGACATCCGCCAAAAAGGCCGTCAGCACTGCCGCGAAGGCCGGAGCCAAAACCGGTGCCAAGGTGAAGTCCAAGCCCGGCTCTAAGTCCAAGTCCGGTTCGTCCACGGTCGCCGTGCGGAAGGCGCCGGTCGCCAAAGCGGCGAAGAAAGCGGCCTCCGGCCCCGCCAAGTCGTCGAGCAAGGCGAAGGTGTCAGCGAAGAAGGTTGTTGCAAAGGCGCCCGCCGCAACCAAATCGCGGGCGGCGATTCGCGAGGCGGTGAAGCTAACGTCCCCTGAATCAGCGCGCTACGATATCAAGCCCGACCACGCCGGCAGCGGATTGACGGTCGGAAGCAAAGTCCCGGCGTTTCAACTGCCCCGCGATGGCGGCGCGACCATGTCGCTCGATTCGTTTGCGGGCCGAAAGCTGGTGCTGTTCTTCTATCCGCGCGCCAGCACACCTGGATGCACCAAGGAGGCGATGGATTTTTCCCGGCTATCAGGTGCCTTCGCAGCCCTCGACACCGATGTCGTGGGCGTGTCCGCCGATCCGCAGCGTGCGCAAGAAACTTTCCGTGACAAGCACGATCTGACCGTGCCGCTCCTCTCCGATGAAGCCCATACGGTGCTCGAAAAGTTCGGCGTTTGGGGCGATAAATCCTTATACGGCAAAATCTTCCAGGGAATTATTCGCACAACGGTTCTGGTCGGGCCGGATGGGCGTGTGATCAACATCTGGCGCAATGTCAAAGTCGATGGTCATGCCGATGCGGTGTTGAGTTACATCGAGAATCTGTAGCGGTATTTTCCTAAAATTAACCATGACAAGGTCAAATCGGCATCAGTGTAAGGCCTAGCCGGCGAGCGTTCCGGTGGTGCGGGAGTACTGATGTCCAATCGTTCGAGCCATTATCCGGAACACTCGCACCCTCACCAGCCGCATCGCCATGGACACGCGCCGACACGCCGCCCGGCAGCGCCGGCCACAGCCGCCGCCGTCCGTCAGCCTGCTCGTCCGTCGAGCGGCTACGTCATTGCCCACGCCGGCAAGCAGCTCCGCATCGGGCCGGCGATCTTCTGGGTGGTTGTCGGTACGGTGACCGCGCTCGGCGCGTGGTCCGCGGCGACTGCGACCTACTTCACCTTCCGCGACGACGTGCTGACCCGCCTGCTCGCCCGTCAGGCCGAGATGCAATACTCCTACGAGGATCGCATCGCCGAACTGCGCGCCCGGATCGATCGCACCACCAGCCGTCAGTTGCTGGATCAGGAGCAGTTCGAACAGAAACTCGATCAGATCATTCAGCGGCAGGCCGCGCTCGACCAGCGCACCGCCGCGCTCGGATCGCTTCCCGATGGTTCGGCGACGGGATCGGTCAAGCCTGCGACGCGCAGTCTGACCGAAAGGCTGTTCGGAAAATCGAAGCCCGCGCCGCTGCCCGAAAACGATGCCACGCCGGGCCGGCAGTCCAGCCTGATGTCGCGGTTTGGCGCGAAGCTGGCAAAAGGCGCCAACGTTACCGATACCATCGCGGGCCTTCAGGCCTCGCTGGATCGCGTTGAGCAACGCCAGATGGCCATGCTGACTTCGACCGAGAGCAGCTACGACGCGCGAATCCGGCGAATGAAAAGTCTGGTCTCCGATCTCGGCCTGAGCTTGGCGCGACTCGAGGCCAACACACCGCGCAAAGGCGTCGGCGGTCCTTACGTACCGGTGAAACTGAATGGTCACGGCGGCACGTTCGAGCAGCAACTCTCCCGCGTCAGCATTTCACGCACGCAGCTCGATCAGCTGTCGAGAACGCTTGCGCAGGTCCCCTACCGGACGCCGGTGCTGGGTGAAATCGAACTGTCCTCGGGTTTCGGCGTTCGCACCGATCCGTTTCTCGGTCGTCCGGCGATGCACACCGGCCTCGACTTCCGCGCCTCGACCGGCGATCCGGTTCGCGCCACCGCCAACGGCCGCGTCGTCTCGGCCGGCTGGGCCGGCGGCTACGGACGCATGGTCGAGATCGATCACGGCAACGGACTGTCGACGCGCTACGGCCATATGTCCCACATCAGCGTCAAGGTCGGCGAGCAGATTCATATCGGACAGGTCGTCGGCGAAGTCGGCTCCACCGGACGCTCGACCGGCCCGCATCTGCACTACGAAACCCGGATCGATGGCGAAGCCGTTGACCCGCAGCGTTTCCTGCGCGCCGGCGCGCGCTACGCCGCCGCGCACTGACGACGCTCAAGCGCAAACGTCGCGCGGCTGACGCGCTGGTCTGGCGATATCGATCCCACTGTTGTAGACCGCCGGTTCTCGCGATCGCCAAACCGGCCTCTGCACGGAGACATGCTTCTTGAACGCGTCGCCACGCCGCATCGGACCGACCTTCCCCCGGCTTGCCGACGCGGCCTTTCACGTCACGCGCGCGATCAGCGCCCGCCTGATGGCACGCGCCGGATTTCACGGCATCGATAGCGATTATGCGCGCACGACGATTGCATCGATTGCGCGACGTCTTCGCAATGGTGAGACGATCTATATCGCCGGTCTTGCCTCGTCTGGAACCCATAACACCGGCGTCGCCCTCGTCGAGGTGACGCAAGCCAATGGCCCGCGCCTCATCGTCAACAATGAGGAGGAGCGCTTTTCCGGTAATAAGCACACCTCCGAATTTCCGCACCGCTCGCTCGATGCGATGGCCGCGACCTTGCGCGCGATGGGACGCGATATCGGCGACATCGCCGCGTTCGTAACAACGTGGGATTATCCGACGCTGTTCGGCACGATGTTGCGGACCGCGCTCGAAGAAGCGCCCGGTAGTCTCAAGCTGTTGTCGTACTCCGACGCCATCGGTGTCGATCGTCGCCGTCTCGATCAGATGCGACGCACGCCGCGCATTCTGGCCAAGCAATTCGGACTGGCGCAGCCGCCGCAATTGATTCTGGCGCCGCATCATCTCAATCACGCCTGGTTTCCCTATGCCGTCTCGCCCTTCTCAGGCGACAGTGATCCGGTGGCGATCGGCGTGTTCGACGGCACTGGCGATCGCGGCTCGATTTCGTCGTTCGTCGCGCAAGGCGACGACATTCGGGAAATCGCCTGCAACGAAAGCGTGTTCGATTCTCTCGGTGCGTTCTACAGCGTGATCTCTTCGACACAGGGCGGCTGGACCTGGCTCTCCAGCGAGGGGCGCTACATGGGTGCGGCGGCCTGGGGCGACATGAACCGCGCCACCAACCGGTATTACGCGCGGCTGAAAGAGGTGCTCGACCTCGGCCCCAATGGCGCGATCAACCTCAACCGCGCGATGGCAAATTGGTATCGCGACCCGTTCGACAATCCCTACAAGCCGCCGCTGACCGACATTCTCGGCCCGCCTTTGCGGCCGGATCAATTATGGAATCCGGATGCGGTGTTGCGCGTCGAAGACATCCAACATCGGCCCGACACGCCGGATCGTCTCGACAAGGCCGCGGCGACGCAGATGGTGCTCGAGGATGCGCTGATCCACGCAGTCGATCATCTGCTGCGCGTGACCGGCACGAACAAACTGATCCTGTCGGGCGGTGTCGCGCTGAACGCATTGGCCAGCATGCGGCTGCTCGAACATTTCGACGAGGCGTGGTTCGCCAAGGCGCAGCAACGCAAGGCGCGCCTGCATCTATGGGTGCCGCCGATGCCGAGCGACCCAGGCGTGCCGATCGGCGCGGCGTGGTGGCTCGCGCATCTCGCGGGCGCGCCGCGCGGCGCGCCTGAAACCCACGCGTTCTATTGCGGCGCCGCGCCCACCGACGATGACATCATGAGTGCGCTTGCCGCCGCGCCCGACATCGCGTCGGAAACCATCGGCACCATCGCGACACCGGACGGACGCAATGCCATCGCCGACCTCATAGCCGCTTGTGTTGCCAGCGGCGGCATCGTCGCGCTCTATCAGGGACCGGGAGAAACCGGACCGCGCGCGCTCGGGCATCGTTCGATCTTTGCCAACCCATGCGATCCGGAGACGCGCGAGCGCCTCAACGCGCGGGTGAAATATCGCGAGAAAATTCGGCCGCTCGCGCCGATGGCGACGCTCGAAGCCGCGCAGGAATTTTTCGAACTGCACGAGGGCGCATCGGACGGCAACTATAACGCCTATAACTACATGGTGCTGACGGCGCACTCGAAACCCGCAGCCGTCGAGAAAATCCCGTCGGTCGTCCATGCCGACGGCACCGGCCGCATCCAAATCGTGCGCAAAGACGACGATCCCCTCACCTATGCTTACCTGAAAGCGCTCGGCCGTCGCATCGGCGTCGAAGTGTCGGTGAACACCTCGTTCAATGTCGCTGGTCCTATCGCGCAAACGCCGGAACAGGCCGTGGAAACCCTGCGCCGTTCCAAGGGGCTCGACGCGGTGTTCATGGTGGCGGACGACGGGACCGTGCGCGCCGCGTGGCACGGCGGCGAGCGCGACAGCGGCCGCTTTACCGGCTGGCTTGCGGCGTGGCGAAGCGCGACAGCAACCGGCCATCCATGATCAGCAAGCCGCTGGCGATGATCAGCGCGCCGACGATCTCGCGCGGCGTGACGACTTCGCCGAGCACCACATAGCTAAGCGCGATCGCCGTCACCGGCACCAGCAGCGTCACCAGCATCACGTTGCCGGGACCGGAGCCACGAATGATCTGGAAGAACAGGATGTAAGCCAGCGACGTCGACAGCGCCGCCAGTCCGACCAGCGCCAGCACAGTCGTAGCCTGCGGCATCGGCAGTTGCCAGGGATGATCGATCGCCATCGACAGCACGAACATCATGACGCTCGAGCAGATCAGTTGAAAGGTCGCCGCCGCCAGCGGTTCGACGCCTTGCATCTCGCGCTTGGCCCATAGTGCCGAGAAGCCGAATACGACAGTTGCGCCGAGACACAGCAAAATGCCGAAGCTCTGTTGTGTATCGACGTGCAAATCAACGCCGCGCAGAACGATGACGCCGAACAGCCCCAGCCCCACGCCGGCCACCCGTCGCGCGATCAGCCGCTCCTCGCCGAACGCGGCTAACACGAGCACCGTGAACACCGGCGTCATCGCGTTGATGACCGACGCAAGGCCGCTGGCGATCATGGTCTGTCCGCTCACCAGCAGGGAGAACGGCAGCACGTTGTTGAGCAGCGCCATCACGATAAACGGCCGCCAGCCGGCGAATGTCTTCGGGACCGGAATCCGATAGATGCGGATCAACGGCAGCAGCAACAACGCCGCTAGTCCGACGCGAACGAACACAATGGTCAGCGGGGGCAACTCCTTCACCGCAACGCCGGCGAAGAAAAACGACCCGCCCCACAGCATCGACAGGCAGAGAAGCCTCACCCAATCACCGGAGGTGATGCTGAGATCCGCCGCTGGCGCGCCTGCTCTGATTTCAATCGACATGGCCCTTGCTTCGGTCCTGTGCTCGCCGCGCGCCGATGGATTGCATCACATCGCCGCTCTGTGCAAAGGACGTAACGCGAATGTCGCGCCGTCACCACCCGATTTCAGGACAACGCAGCGATGCCGTCGAACGCGGCCGTCAGTTACCGGGGTTGGCCTTGATCAGGTCGATCAATCCGCCCTCGTCGTCATCCGGCATTTCCGCAGCGGCGCGCGCGTAAATGTCGAGCGCGGCGCGTGCAACGGCGAGATCGAGGCCGAGATTTTCTGCCAATGCGAGAGCATAGCTCGCATCCTTGTGGCGAAGCGCTGCGGTGAACGAAGCCCCGGCAAAATCGCGCGCGACCATGCGCGCGGAATGACGGATGACTTGCGGGCTTGCGACGGCCCCGCTGGCGAGTGATTGCTGGACCAATTGCATATCGAGTCCGGCCTGCTCCGCGATGCGAAGTCCCTCGGCAAGGCTCGCGATCTGCACCGCGCCCATCAGGTTGTTGATGAGCTTGAACACCGTGCCCGCGCAGACCGCGCCGAAATGCCGGATGGTCGTTCCCAGCGGTGCGAGGAACGGTCGCGCGGCGTCGAAATCGTGTGCTTCCGCGCCGACCAGCAACGTCAACTTTCCCGACGCAGCGGCGTCCGGCAGTCCGGTGACCGGACAATCGATGTAACGTAGCCCGCGTGCTGTCAGCTCGCGCGCCATATCCACGGCATGACGGTGCGACACCGTCGAGCATTCGATCGCGAACGCCCCCTTGCGCGCCGTCTCGGTGATCCCGTTCCTGCCGCTCCACACCGCGCGTGAAGCTGTATCGTCCACGACCATGGTAATGATGGCATCGGCATCGCGGGCGGCATCGGCGGGTGATGTTGCCCACCGCGCGCCGCGTGCAATCAGATCTTCCGCTTTGGCGCGGCTGCGATTCCACACCGCGAGCGTGAAGCCGCTATCGAGATAGCGGCCCGCCATGCCGTGTCCCATCCGACCCAGACCGATGAACGCGACATGGGGCATGACGAACTCCTTGGAGCCTTTCCGCTTCTGATGGAATCAGAAGCGGGGCTCTATCTTTATGTTCTGACGCATTTTCGTCACGCGAACCGGCATCCACTTCGCTCGAAAACGCTATAGCGCTCAGTCGACGTCGTCGATCGCTCCGGGCGTGGTGCCGAAGGCGCGCTGCGCCAGGGTCGCTGCCATGAACTCGTCGAGGTCGCCGTCGAGCACGCCCGCAGTGTCGGAGGTCTGCACGCCGGTGCGCAGATCCTTCACCATCTGATACGGCTGCAACACGTAGGAGCGGATCTGATGGCCCCAACCGATGTCGGTCTTGGCGGCCTGATCGGCGGCGGCCTGCTCCTCGCGTTTCTTCAATTCGATTTCATAAAGTCGCGCGCGCAACATGTCCCACGCCTGCGCACGGTTTTTGTGCTGCGAGCGGCCCGCCTGACACACCACGGCGACGCCCGTCGGAATATGCGTCAGCCGCACCGCCGACTCGGTCTTGTTGACGTGCTGGCCGCCGGCGCCGCCCGAACGCATCGTGTCGGTGCGCACGTCGGATTCCTTGATGTCGATCTTGATGGTGTCGTCGACAACCGGAAAAATCGCGACGCTGGAAAACGACGTATGCCGCCGCGCGTTGGAATCGAACGGTGAGATGCGCACCAGCCGATGCACGCCGCCCTCGGTCTTCAACCAGCCATAGGCGTTGTGCCCGCTGATCTGAATCGTCGCCGATTTGATGCCGGCTTCTTCGCCCTGCGTCTCTTCGAGGTACTCGATCTTGAAGCCGTGTTTTTCTGCCCAGCGCGTGTACATGCGCAGCAGCATCGAAGCCCAATCCTGGCTTTCGGTGCCGCCCGCGCCGGCATGAACTTCGAGATAGGTGTCGAAGCGATCCGCCTCGCCGGACAGCAAGGCTTCCAGCTCGCGCCGCGCCACCTCCTTCTTCAAGTTCTTCAGTGCAGCCTCGGCCTCGGCCACGACTCCGTCGTCGCCCTCGGCTTCGCCAAGCGCGATCATCTCGACGTTGTCGTCGAGTTCGCGTTCGACCTTGCCGATGCCGCTCAGCGCGTCCTCCAGCGAGGTGCGCTCCTGCATCAGTTTCTGTGCCTTTTGGGGATCGTCCCAGAGCTTTGGGTCTTCGGCGAGCTGGTTCAGCTCAGCCAATCTTGCCGTCGATGCATCGACGTCAAAGATGCCTCCTCAGCAGCCCGACCGACTGCTTGATCTCTTCGACAAGTCTTTCAATTTCCGCGCGCATACCGTGTCCGGTTTTCCAGCAAGTCATTCGACGTGCACGGATGTAACGGCCCGCGCCGGGCGACGCAATGCCCTATTCTCGACCTAACGGCCCGTTGGCGCCTTCCGATCGGAGCCGCGCCAGCGTTCGCCGCTCCGCCCAACGCCTGAAAAATCGGTTCGGGGCCTGTGCGGCCAGTCGAACCGGAAGCGGGTTCCCTGCCACAAACGAGCGGGAAGATCGGACGTCGTTCGCCTTGATGCAGGACTTCGGACCCAGCGCCCGTCCCGGCTCACGCCGAACGTTTGCGAGCGAGGAACCGCCATGGCCGCGCAGTCAAAGCAGTATCTGAACAATATCTGGGTCTTGGAAACATCGGTGGCATATCGGAACGAGGTCGTCCGTTATCTCGATCTGATCCGCACGACGAGCGCCGGCAAAACATTGTTCAGCCACATCAACCAGCGCTCGCAATGGATGTTGATCATGCCCTTTCACCCGACTGCGAGGGATCCGGTCAACGCCTACGCCTATCCGAAGCAGGGAAGCGAAGCGGATTCTTACGCGCAATACGCACCGATCATGACGCCGTTCAAATTGCCGAATAACGTCACCATCGAGATTCCCACCGGGTTCGGCACCGGAAAGGGAAGCATGGTCTATCTCGACTTCCATCCGGCGACATGGCGGCAGCGAATCAAGAACACCGGCGGCATTGCGCCGGGCACCGGCCCCGGAGAAATCCTGTTCCACGAGATGGTGCATGGCTATCGCATGCAATGCGGCCTGGCCCGCGACGACAAGGTGGACGGGCATCAGCGGATGGACAATATCGAAGAGTTCTACGCGATCATGGCAGCGAACGTGTATCGTTCGGACCGTGGCTTCACGTCCTTGCGCACCGATCATTGGGGATTCGAGCGGATGAAAAATGCCGACGCTTATCCCTCGGTGTTTTACGACACCTTCAAGAAAGAGATCGACGACTGGTTCGACAAGCAGCGCTCCTTCTGCCTCGGCATGGCTCACGTGCCGGCCAAGTTCAATCCTTTTCGCAATGCTGCGATTACCCGCGGCTTCATGACAGGTTCGTTGACGCCGATGCGTCTCTAGAAAGGCTCCGAGCGAACCGGAAGTGGATTACGCGAAAAGGCGCTAATAAAGCCCGCCAGTGCCGGGCCGAATGATCGCGCGATCGGCATCGGGTGTAACAGACGAATGTCCGTCCGCGTCCGCCACGCCGATAACCGAATAGTTGTCGGGCGGCGCGGTGCCGGGCTTGAAGGCCTCGAGGATGGTGCGGCCGCTGTCGCCGGGACCCGCGCGCATACCGGTCTTCGCATCGACGCGAATGAGCTTGATGCCGGCCGGCACCTTGAACGGAACAGCGGGTTTGCCCGCGAGCGCCAGCTTCAGGAAGTCCTTGGCGATCGGCGCTGCAAGATGACCGCCGGTCGCGCCGCGGCCGAGATTGCGCGGCTTGTCGTAGCCGATATAGATGCCGACCACGAGGTCCGGCGAGAAGCCGACGAACCAAGCGTCCTTCTCGTCGTTGGTGGTGCCGGTCTTGCCGGCGATCGGCTTGCCGACTTCGCGCACCACGGTCGCGGTGCCATGCTGCACCACGCCTTCCATCATCGACGTGATCTGGTAGGCGGTCATCGGATCGAGCACCTGCTCGCGGCGGTCGACCAGTTGCGGCTCGGACTGGTTCTTCCAGCCGCCCGGCGCGTCGCAGCCACGGCATTCACGCTGGTCGTGCTTGAAGATGGTGTGGCCGTAGCGGTCCTGAATGCGGTCGATCAGCGTCGCCTTGATCCGCTTGCCGCCATTGGCGAACATCGAATAGGCGGTGACCATGCGCATCACCGTGGTTTCGCCGGCGCCGAGCGCGTAAGAGAGATAGTTCGGCAGCTCGTCATAGACGCCGAAGCGCTTGGCGTATTCGCCGATCAGCGGCATGCCGATGTCCTGCGCCAGTCTCACCGTCACGGTGTTGAGCGACTTCTGCAACGCGTTGCGCAGCGTCTGCGGACCGTAATACTTGCCGGTCGAATAGTTCTCCGGCCGCCACACGCCGCCGCCCTGCCCCTGATCGATTTCGATCGGCGCGTCGACCACCACGGTCGACGGCGTATAACCGTTGTCGAGCGCCGACGAATACACCAGCGGCTTGAACGACGAGCCCGGCTGCCGATAAGCCTGCGTCGCGCGGTTGAACTGACTCTGATCGAACGAGAAGCCGCCGACCATTGCCAGGACGCGGCCGGTCCACGGATCCATCGCCACCATTGCGCCGGAGACCTCCGGCAATTGCCGCAGCCGGTATTGCCCTTCGACGATATGACCGTCCTTGTCGAGCAGCGGATCGGCATAGATCACGTCGCCGGGCGACAGCACCTGCGACACCTTGGTCGGGGTCTTGAAGCGCGTCGGCCCCGACGCGGCCTTGGCCCACTTCACGCCATCGAGCGTGATGAGGCCGGTCTGCCGGCCCTTGCTCACAGCACCGCCGAGTTCGCGTCCCGGCTGGAAGCCGATCCGCGCCGACTGATCGCTGGTCTCGAGCACCACGGCCATCCGCCACGGCGAGATGTCCGACAGCGATTTGACGTCGGCGAGTTTCACACCCCAGTCGCCTGAGATGTCGAGTTTGCTCACCGGCCCGCGCCAGCCCTGGGCCTCGTCGTAGTTGACCAGTCCCTTCACCATGGTCTTGCGCGCTTCGACCTGCAATTTCGGATCGAGTGAGGTGCGCACCGACAGGCCGCCCTCGTAGAGCTTCTTTTCGCCGTAGCGCTCGAACAGATCGCGGCGAACATCTTCGGCGAAGTATTCGCCGGCGAAGGTGTGCGAGCCGTTGGCGCGGCTGGTCACCACCAGCGGCGACTTGCGGGCAGCGTCCGCATCGGCCTGCTTGATCCAGCCGTTCTCGAGCAGGCGGTCGATGACGTAATTGCGCCGCTCGATGGCGCGGTCGCGGTTCTTGACTGGATGCAGCGTGGACGGTGCCTTCGGCAGCGCCGCGAGATAGGCAGCTTCCGCGACGGTCAGTTCGTTCACCGACTTGTCGAAATACACCAGCGAGGCGGCGGCGATACCGTAGGCGCCGAGCCCGAGATAAATCTCGTTGAGATACAGTTCGAGGATCTTGTCCTTCGAATACGCACGCTCGATGCGCATCGCCAGCAAGGCTTCCTTGATCTTGCGCGCGAACGACACTTCGTTGGTCAGCAGGAAGTTCTTGGCGACCTGCTGGGTGATGGTGGACGCGCCCTGCGGCCGCCGGTTCGAGCCGTAGTTCTGGACATAGAGCAACGCGGCGCGCGCCATGCCGGAATAGTCGATGCCGCCGTGCTCGTAGAAATTCTTGTCTTCCGCCGCGAGGAACGCGTTGATCACCAGTTTGGGAACGGCCTGGATCGGCAGATAGAGACGCCGCTCCTTGGAATACTCTGCGAGCAGCGAGCCGTCGGAGGCATGAACCCGGGTCATCACCGGCGGTTCATAATTCTGCAACTGAGAATAGTCCGGCAGGTCCTTGGAGAAATGCCAGATCAGGCCGGCGACAGCGGCCACGCCAACCAGGAACACGATGGTACCGGCGGCAAACAGGAACCCCATAAACCGGAACAGCAGACGCATTCTCGACGATCCGTTTTGGCCCTGTCCCGCCGAAAACTTCGGCGAGTTCCTGGCTCACATTGGCTTGGTGGCTCGCAGGGATGAACGCTGCCCCGCCTCCCTCGACCGCATCGATCCATCCTGATCGATTCTGTCGCACCTGTGTCCGGCTTCTATAGAGCCGAGGCTGTGTCCAAACTAGGGCTCGCCTCAAGTCGCGGATTGTTTTTTTGCGGCGTGGCAGCATTCCCACGCCCCGGCGCGGCTTTCGCGCGGTCAACCGTCGCCAGATCGACGACCGAGCCGAACACTAATTCTTGTTCACGCCGACCGAAACGATCCGCTTGTCCAGAAAGGCATCGATCGCCTGCGCCACCGCGGCCACCGAGCGCGAGCGCCAGCTTTCGGAGGTCAGGAGCTTGAGATCGTCTTTGTTGGAGACGTAGCCGAGTTCGATCAGCGCCGACGGCACGTCCGGCGCCTTCAGAACCTTGAAGCCGGCAGACTTGAGCGGGTGCTTGTGCATCCGCACCGCAGTCTTCATTTCGCCCATCAGGGCGTGAGCGAAACGGCTGGAGAAAGTCCGCGTCTCGCGCTGGGCGAGATCGATCAGGATATCGGCCACTTCGGTCGGTTCCTCGGTGAGGTTGACGCCGCCGATGGCGTCCGCCTTGTTTTCCAGTTCCGCGAGCCGCTCCGCCTCGGCGTCGGATGCCTTGTCCGACAGCGTATAGATCGTGGCCCCCTGCGCATCGCCCTCGCGGCGCGGCAGCGCATCGGCGTGGATCGAAACGAACAGCGCCGCATTCTGGGCGCGGGCAACCTTCACGCGATCGCCGAGCGGAATAAAGGTGTCGTCGTCGCGGGTCAGAACCACGCGATATTTTCCGCTCTCGGCGACGCGGTCGCGCAGCGCGAGGCCGAACGCCAGCACAATGGCCTTTTCGGTCTCGCCGCTGGCGGCCTGGGTGCCGTTGTCGATGCCGCCATGGCCCGGATCGATCACGACGACCGGCCGCGTGTCCACACGCTCCGCGCCCTGCCCGGCATCGGCGGTCACGGTCTCCGGCGGATTACCGGCAGGCGGTTCAGGGACGGTTTCCTTGGCGAGCGATTTGACGAAAGCCGCACGATCGGTTGCCGCCAGTTCCACGATCAGCCGCGGCGGTTGGCCGTTGGCGGCATCGAGCACGTAGGCCTTCTCGATCTTGGCAGGCCCCGAGAGATCGAACACCAGTCGCGATCCGCCCGGCATCACCAGCCCGTAACGGAATGCTTTAATGAGCCCCCGCCCGTTCTGCCCGACATTGTCGGGCAGCTTGAACGTCACCTGAGGAATATCGATCACGACGCGATCGGGATTGCCGAGCACGAAGGCGCGCAGGTCGATCTTGCGATCGAGATCGAGCACGAATCGGGTTTGCTTGTTGTCGCCCGCCAACCGAACGTCCGATGCGATCGGGAAAGGTTCCGCAGCCACAGGTTGTGTCACACCCGCGTCGCCCGCGGCAAACGATGCCGTCGCGTCGCCTGCGAGAGCGATGCCCGCGAGCAGTGCGAGGCCCCATGAAAGGTAATGATTTGCGCGGCCCGCCAACGTTTCCTCAAGCCTCCGAGCTGCCTCAGATATCGCAATAGGACGGCACGGTTAATCCAGACTTAATGCGACGTTTCCGATTTTTTCCGGCTGTTGCCCGGACGTGACGCTTCCCTTGCACGGGGCCGATAATCGACGTATGTAACGAGAGTTGACGGTATAAACTCCCGGTTGTGTCGCGTTCAACCTCCCGGAGCAGCGCCGGATCACCTCAAACAACCCATTTTGGGCCATGAGGGTTTCCAGCGTCATTTGCCGCCTCGTCCCATGGCCAGCGCAGTGCGCGGTTGTTGAGGAACGGCGGTCAGTCCGAGCGGAGCCGGTCCCGGCGTTCTTTATCCAGGGGCAGGTCTTTGACACAACATGATCGGTTATCGCGGTCGCAAGACTGCAATATGCGATAGCTGACAGACGCTCCGGCGTCGTGTCGGCCCGTCAGCGCCAACAAGGCGGCGCCATTGTGCCGCCAACCTGTTTAGACGGGCCGACGCTTGATGCGCCAGACTGTAACTCCGGCCGAATTTTCCGCGACGACCTCGCCGACGCGACGCATGAGCGACGCGCGGTGGATGGCGTTCGCCTCGGTTCCGGGACAGCGCAGCGGTTTTCGTTTCGGCCTTCCCCTCACCCCCGAATCAGGTGGACCGTCGCGCTTCCCGGCTGCGCCCATTGTGCCTGCCGCCCCGCGCGTCCTCCGCCGCCAAGAGCTTTCTCATGCCAAACAAGATGTTGATCGATGCGACCCACCCGGAAGAAACCCGGGTGGTCGTGGTTCGCGGCAACCGAGTTGAAGAATTCGATTTCGAATCCGCGCAACGCAAGCAACTCCGCGGAAACATCTATCTCGCCAAGGTCACCCGGGTCGAACCGTCGCTGCAAGCGGCGTTCATCGAATACGGCGGTAACCGCCACGGCTTCCTGGCCTTCAGCGAAATCCATCCCGACTACTATCAAATTCCGGTCGCCGACCGTCAGGCACTGATCGAGGCCGACGAGCGCGCCCATCGCGAAGCCGAGGAAGAGAACGAGCATCGCTCGTCGCGCCGCCGGTCGCGCCATCGCAACTCGCGCCGCCGCTCCAGCGGCGAGCGGGTTCAGAGCGAAGTGATCGAGATTTCCGACGGCGAGCATCCGGCCCAGGTTGCGATTTCGGATGACGCCGGTCAGGTCCCGCTCAATGTGGCCGGGGATACCGAGCACTTCGCAACTGACGTCAACCACGCCGATGAGCATCACGAGGCTGCTTCGGATATTTCGCACGTCGTGGGAACCGATTTCGCGCAGCCAGCCGAACTCCAACTCGATCAACTCCCTTCGTTCGAGCCTCCGGCTGTTCCGGATGCGAACGTCACCGCCGCATCAGAAGCGCAGCCGGAAGCTGCCCCCGCTCCGACCGCTTATGGAGCGGACACGCACGCGGAAGCCACGCCATCCGAAGACGCGACACCGGCGGAGCACGCGGACGTCGTTGCAGCCCATGACGATCAGGCGGCGCATCACGATGCAGACGAGCATCATGACGATGCGTCTCATGCCGACAGCCATCATGACGACGTGCATCACGATCACGACGATGCGGATCATGACGACGAGGATGATGACGGCGACGAAGCCGAAGAAGAAGTCGTGGAATCAGTCGGCGGCGACGACGCGCTGGAGGAGATGCCGGAGCGCACCTTCCGCCCGCGCCGCCAGTACAAGATTCAGGAAGTCATCAAGCGCCGCCAGGTGATGCTGGTGCAGGTCGTGAAGGAAGAGCGCGGCAACAAGGGCGCGGCGCTCACGACCTACCTGTCGCTGGCCGGTCGTTACGCCGTGCTGATGCCCAACACCGCACGCGGCGGCGGTATCAGCCGCAAGATCACTTCGGCGCAGGATCGCTCGCGCCTGAAGGAGGTGGTGCAGGATCTCGACGTGCCGGAAGGCATGGGCATCATCCTGCGCACCGCCGGCGCGGCGCGCACCAAGCCGGAAATCAAGCGCGACTTCGAATACCTGATCCGGATGTGGGAAACCGTTCGCGATACCACGCTGCGCTCGCAGGCGCCGACGCTGGTTTACGAGGAAGGCTCGCTGATCAAGCGCTCGCTGCGCGATCTCTTCAACAAGGAGATCGACGAAATCCAGGTCGCGGGCGAAGCCGGCTACCGCGAAGCGCGCGACTTCATGAAGATGCTGATGCCCTCCAGCGTCCGCGCCGTGAAGCCGTATCGCGACGGCCAGCCGCTGTTCTCGCGCATGGGCGTCGAAAGCCAACTCGACGTGATGTTCACGCCGATCGTGCAACTGCGGTCGGGCGGTTACCTCGTCATCAACCAGACCGAGGCGCTGGTTTCCATCGACGTCAACTCCGGGCGCTCGACCCGCGAGCACCACATCGAGGACACCGCGCTCAAGACCAATCTCGAAGCCGCCGAGGAAGTGGCGCGGCAATTACGCCTGCGCGATCTCGCCGGCCTCATCGTCATCGACTTCATCGACATGGACGAGCGCCGCAACAATCGCGCCGTCGAACGCAAGCTGAGCGACTGCCTGCGGCAGGACCGCGCCCGCATCCAGGTCGGCCGCATCTCGCATTTCGGCCTGCTGGAAATGTCGCGCCAGCGCATCCGCGCCAGCGTGCTGGAAAGCTCGACCGAGCCCTGCCCGCATTGCGGCGGCAGCGGACACATTCGCTCGGTTTCCTCGGTGGCGCTGCAGGTGCTGCGCAATCTCGAGGAAATCCTGATGAAGGGCGCGACGCACAACCTCACGGTGCGCACGCGCAATGACGTCGCGCTCTATGTGCTTAACCACAAGCGCGCGCATCTGCGCGATCTCGAAACCAGCTTCAAGGTGACGCTGTCGGTGCTCGCCGATCCGACCTTGGGTGGCCAGCAGGCGTTCGTGATCGATCGCGGCGAACAGGTGCACACGCTGGAAGCCGCCAAGGCGTTGCTCGCGGCGCAGGCCGCCGCCGCGCCGGCGATCATGGACGACGCCTTCGACGATGACGACGCATTCGACATCGAGGCCGAAGTCGAAACCGAGGAAACCGAAGGCCTCACCGACGAACAGGCATCGGGCGAAGGCAGCGATGCGAGCGAGGGAGAGTCCTCCGGCGAAGGTCAACGCCGTCGCCGTCGCCGCCGTCGGCGTGGCCGCGATAACCGCGATCAGGATACGGCGCAGAACGACAACGAGGCCGCGATGTCGGCGCTCGACATGGACGACGCCGCGCAAGTCGCCGACATGGTCAGCGACCGCGGCGAGGATGCCGATGGCGAACGTGAAGCCGGATCGCAGGACGAGCAAGGCGAAGGCGGCGAACGCCGTCCGCGCCGCCGTGGCCGCCGTGGTGGTCGCCGCCGGCGTGGCGGAAACGAAGAAGGCTTGGCTGCATCCATCGCCGACGAACTCGCACCGCCGTCCGCACCGGAAGTCACCGAAGCCGTCGCCGATTTCGATGGCGATACGTCTGAGCATGCCGCACCGACGGCGCGTCATGCGAACGACGCAGAAGCCGATCAGCCGGCGCCTGTGGCGGTCGAGGCTTCCAAGCCGGTAGAGGTCATCGCGCCGGTGGGCGAACCCGTTGCGTCGGAAGCTGCGGCCGACGCCGAAAAGTCCGTGCGCCGACGCTCGACGGTGCGTGAGAAGGTCAGCTTTGCCTCAAGCGAAGCTCCTGCTCCCGTTGCCGCGGAAGTCCCGCAGGCTGCTCCGATCGCGGTCGAGCCGGTGGCGGCGCCTGCCCCTGCTCCGGAACCGGTCGCAGAAACGCCGAGCGCACCGCCGCGCCGTGCCGGCTGGTGGTCGCGCCGCTTTGGTGGCGGCAACTAAGCCTGTCAGAAATTGAAATACCAAAGCCGCCCGGTCATCCGGGCGGCTTTTTCATTTGCGCTATTATCATCCCGTGGTGATCGCAGTTTCCATGTCCGACGTATCGACGTTGCGCCGCAGGTTGGCGTCGAGCTTTTCGCGGTCGAGTTCGCCTTCCCACCACGACACCACCACGGTTGCGATGCCATTACCGGTGATGTTGGTCAGCGCGCGCACCTCGCTCATGAACTTGTCGACCGAGAACACGATCGCCATTCCCGGCACCAGCACCGGATTGACCACGGACAGCGTCGCCGCAAGCGTGATGAACCCGGCGCCGGTCACGCCGCTGGCGCCCTTCGACGTCAGCATCGCCACCACCAGAATCGTCAGTTGCTGGCTGAACGACAGTTCGACACCCAACGCCTGCGCGATGAACAGCGTCGCCAGCGTCATGTAGATGTTGGTGCCGTCGAGATTGAAGGAATAACCGGTCGGCACCACCAATCCGACGACCGACTTCGAACAGCCGAGCCGCTCGAGCTTCTCCATCAATTGCGGAAGCGCGCTTTCGGACGAACTGGTGCCGAGTACGATCAGCAGTTCATCCTTGATGTAGGCGATGAACCTGAAAATGCTGAAGCCGACCATCCGGGCGATCGCGCCGAGGACGAGCACCACGAACAGCGCCGCCGTCAGATAGAACACCGCGATCAGGCCCACCAGATTGCCGAGCGCAGCAGGGCCGTATTTGCCGATGGTATAGGCCATCGCGCCGAAAGCCCCGAGCGGCGCCGCCTTCATGACGATGGCGATCACCCCGAATATCGCATGCGACGTATCGTCGATGATGTCGCGCAGGCGGTGCCCGCGTTCGCCGAGCGCCATCAAAGCGAACCCGAACAGGATCGCGAACAGCAGTACCTGAAGAATGTCGCCTTTCGCGAACGCGCCGACGACACTGTCGGGAATGATGTTGAGGACGAAATCGACTGACTTATGTGCCTCGGCTTCCTTGACGTATTTCGCCACCGCCGCGGCGTCCGGATGCGCGGCGAGCCCATGGCCCACCTGAAGCAGATTGCCCATAATGAGGCCGAGGATCAGTGCGAACGACGAGACGATTTCGAAATAGACCAGCGCCTTGACACCGACGCGGCCGACCTTGCGGGCGTCCTGGATATGCGCGATCCCCGAGACGACGGTGCAGAAGATGATCGGCGCGATCACCATCTTGATCAGTCGGATGAAGCCGTCTCCGAGCGCCTTGATCCAGTCGTTGGTTGCAAACGCTGGCCACAGCCAGCCGACAAGGATGCCGAGCACGATTGCAAACAGAACTTGGACATAGAGGATGGTGTACCACGGCTTGGCGGCACGGCTTGACGCGGTCGCCGCAATCGATGTCGACATGGGTTCACTCCGCGATATGACGCGGGAGCGCTCGTCCGGTCCGCCCCCGGGACTGACAGCGAACGTCAGACCCCGGCGCAAAGTCAATGCTAATCGTGGCGTGCGATTGAAGATCGAACCCGCGCAGGCCGGATTTCACCTCCGGCCGAAGGGTATCCCGGTCCGCAATCCTTAAGCCAACCAGCGCGCGATCCGTGCGACCGCCTCGCGCATGTCGGCGGCCGATTGCGCGTAGCAGAAGCGCACGAAATGGCGGCCGTGAATCGGATCGAAATCGACGCCGGGCGTCGCGGCAACGTGCGCGTGCTCCAGCATCCGCTTGGCGAAATCGAAACTGTCATTGGTGAATTTCGACACATCGGCATAGAGATAGAATGCGCCGTCCGCCGGCAGGAATTCGCTCAAGCCGGCATGCGGCAATCCTTCGATCAGGATGCGGCGGTTCTCTTCATAGCCGTGCTTGATCGCTTCCATCTCGTCGCGACCGTCGAAGGCCGCCTCGGCCGCGATCTGCGACAGCGTCGGCACCGAGATCGACAGGTTCTGCTGCAGGCGCTCGATAGGCCGCACCAGCGGCTCCGGCACCACCATCCAGCCGACGCGCCAACCGGTCATGCAGAAGTATTTCGAGAACGAATTGATCACCAGCGCATCCGGCGACAGTTCGGCAGCGGTCACCGCCGGAAACGCATAGTCGAGGCCGTGATAGATCTCGTCGGAGATGAAACGAATGCCCGCGCTGTCCGCCGCGGCGATCAGCCCGGTCAGCGCTTCGCGCGACATCATGGTGCCGGTCGGGTTCGCCGGACTGCCGACCAGCACGCCCTTCAGCGGCGCCTTGCGATGGGCAGCGAGCAGCATCTCGCCGGTCAGGGCATGGCGGGTGTCGCTGTGGGTCTCGATCAGCACCGGCTCGCAGCCGAGTGCGGTCAGGATATGCCGGTACGGCGGATAGCCGGGAATCGTGACGGCGACGCGATCCCCCGGCTCGAACATCGAAAGGAACGCCAGAATGAAGCCGCCCGACGAGCCGGTGGTGACGACGATCCGCGCGGGATCGACCTCGCAGCCGTAGGTGTCGCGATAATGGCGCGCGATCCGTGCGCGCAGCGACGGCATGCCCAGCGCGGAGGTATAATCGATCCGGGCACTGTCGAGCGCGGCTTTGGCAGCGGCAAGCGCCGTTTTCGGCGCTGACGCCGAGGGCTGCCCGACTTCCATATGGATGACGTGGCCGCCCTTGGCCTCGATCGCGGCCGCGGCCGCCATCACGTCCATCACCATGAAGGGCGGAACGTTGCTGCGGCCGGATGCCGCCAGCACAGCCTTCGCTCTCTCGGTTACCATCGTATCGGACATCTGCTATCTGACCCGCGTTTTGGCGTCGCAGCGGCTCCGCGCCGCCGTCTCGCCGTATTCCAAGGTTTGGTAGGGCATATATGGAATCCGACCATCGGCCAATGACGAAACCCGCAGCCACATCTGTCCGCGCCGCCGCGCGCGGCCGTGCCTTTTTCAGGGCGGCCGTGGTGACGTTGAGCGTGGTGCTCGCTGCTGCGCCGATGGCCGCCCGCGCGCAGGAAAATCAGGGCAACAAGGGCCCACGTCTGCTCCGCGATACCGAGATCGAGCAACTGCTGCGCGACTATACACGACCGATCCTGCGCGCCGCTGGGCTCGAGAAGCAGAACATCCAGGTCGCGATCATCAACGACCCGAGTTTCAACGCCTTCGTTGCCGATGGCCGTCGCATTTTCGTGAACTACGGCGCGTTGATGCAATCGAAGACGCCGAACCAGTTGATCGGCGTGCTGGCGCACGAGACAGGCCACCTCGCCGGCGGCCATCTCTCCAAGCTGCGGACGCAATTGGCACACGCGCAGACGCAGATGATCGTCGCGATGCTGCTCGGCGTCGGCGCGATGGTGGCGGGCTCCGGCCGCAACAACGGCGCGAGCAATGCCGGCATGGCGGCGATCAGCGGGCCGCAGGAGATGATCCGCCGCAACTTGCTCTCTTATCAACGGCAGCAGGAGGAAAACGCCGATCGCGCCGGCGTGCGTTTTCTCACCGCGACGGGCCAATCGGCCAAGGGCATGTACGAGACGTTCCAGCGCTTCACCGACGAAAGTCTGTTCGCCTCGCGCGGTGCCGATCCCTATCTGCAATCGCATCCGATGCCGGCGGATCGTGTCGCTTCGCTGGCGGCGCTGGCGAAAAGCAGCCCCTACTGGAACAAGACCGACGATCCCGCCTTGCAGGCGCGGCACGACATGATGCGGGCGAAGACCTCGGGTTTCATGGAGCGCCCGGAGACGGTGTACCGCCGCTACCCGTTGTCCGACACCAGCCTGCCCGCGCGCTATGCCCGCGCCATTGCGACCTACCTGCACGGCGATCCGCGCTCGGCGCAGGCGCAGATCGACGGGCTGATCAAGGAACAGCCGAATAATCCCTATTTCCACGAGTTGCGCGGGCAAGCTTTGCTCGAGGGCGGCAAACCGAACGAGGCCATCGCGCCGCTGCGCAAGGCTGCGCAATTGTCGCATCAGGCCCCGCTCATCCAGATGTTACTGGGGCAGGCGCTGGTTGCCACCAACAATAAGGCCTATTCTGCGGAGGCCATATCGATTCTGCGGGCTGCCCTGATCCGGGAGCCCGAGGCCGCGCCGGGGTATGCTCAACTCGCCATGGCCTATGGCCAGAAGGGCGAATATGCGGAGGCAGATCTCGCCTCGGCGCAGGCCGCGTCGCTGCGCGGCGACACCAAGACGGCGCGTGGGCTTGCCGCGCGCGCCAAGACCCGTTTCGCCGTCGGCTCGCCCGGTTGGGTGAGAGCCGACGATATCGTCAGCGCCAAAGCCGATGCCCGGTGAAAAGCGCGATTAATTGCAACACATCCGACACGATCGTCAGAAGGATCAATTCATGCCGTTTCGCCGTCCCCTCGCCTCCGCCGTGATCGCGCTTACCTTGTGCGCCGCGCCGCTCGCCGCTTCCGCGCAGTCGTTCACCGAGCCGCAGCGCGGCGAGATCGAAACCATTGTCAAGAATTACCTGCTGTCGCATCCGGAAATCCTCGAGGAGGTTTCGGCCGAACTCGGCAAGCGGCAGGCGAAGGCCGAAGCGGAGAAGCACGCAACAGCCGTGGCGACCAATGCGCAGACGATCTTCAATTCACCGCGCGGCGTCACGCTCGGCAACCGCAGCGGCGATGTCAATCTGGTCGAGTTCTTCGATTACAACTGCGGCTACTGCAAACACGCGATGGCCGACATGCTGGCGCTGATGAAGGCCGATCCGAAGCTGCGCGTGGTGCTGAAGGAATTCCCGGTGCTCGGGCCGGGCTCGGTCGAAGCGGCGCAGGTCGCTGTCGCGGTGCGGATGCAGGATCCCGACGGCAAGAAGTATCTCGACTTCCATCAGAAACTGCTCGGCGGCCGCGGCCAGGCCGACAAGGCGCGCGCGATGGCGGCGGCCAAGGAGGCCGGTCTCGACATGGCGAAGATCGAAAAGGACATGAACAGTCCGGAAGTCCGCGCCACGCTCGAGGAGAATTTCAAGCTCGCGGAATCCATGGGCATGAACGGCACGCCGAGCTACGTCGTCGGTAAACAGGTGGTGGTCGGCGCGGTCGGCCTCGACGCCCTCAAGGAGAAGGTCGCCCAGGCCCGCTGCGGCAAGGCTGCCTGCTGACGGGCGACGACGTCCGCGATCCTTACATTTCCAACGGCCCTGAGGCCGGCTTTGCAAGCCGACTCAGTGCCTTAGGGGTGCGTCGTTGGCGCGCCCGCAAGACACCGCATAGCCATCCTTTGCACCGGGAAAAGTTGCTTTTCCTTAGCTAAATGAAGGATTTGGGGGGATTCCCCGAGGCTTGACCCTTCCCCTCGCGGTTCTGGTTACCTATAAACGCCGGGGAAAGGCGCGCAGGTCCGCCCGCCTTCGGATCGCCGTGGATCGAGGATGGCAAGAACAGTTTACGTGCTCAACGGCCCGAACCTGAACCTGCTCGGAACCCGTGAACCGGAGACCTACGGCCACGCCCGTCTCGCCGATGTCGAGCGGCTGTGCAGCGAGACCGCCAGGCATTACGGCCTCGAGGTCGATTGCCGCCAATCCAACTCCGAAGGCGAGTTGATCGACTTCATTCACGAGGCCCAAACCAAACAGGCGGCGGGCATCGTGATCAACGCCGGTGGCTACTCCCACACTTCGATCGCGCTTCACGACGCGCTGACGGCTGTGAAGATCCCAACCGTTGAGGTCCACGTCACCAACATTTATGCTCGCGAGGATTTTCGTCACCATTCGTTCATCGCCAGGGCGGCGTTCGCGACCTTGTGCGGTTTTGGCATCGACGGCTATCGGCTCGCGATCAGCGGCCTCGCGGCCAAGATCGGCGCCACGGCGAAAGCGTGACGTTTCCTCTGTCCCAATCCAGCTCGAAAGTTTCGGAACACAGCATGGCCCGCCAGCCTGAAGATTCAGCCTCATCGAAATCCGCGTCGACCAGCGACAGCGAATTGATCCGCGAACTCGCGACCTTGCTCGATGAGACCAACCTGACCGAGATCGAGATCGAGCGCTCCGGCATGCGTGTGCGCGTGGCGCGCAATGTGAGCATCGCCGCCGCCGTTCCGGCGGTTGCGCAGGTCGCTGCACCGGCGAGCGTTGCGGCAGCGACTCCGGCCGCCGGCTCCGACATCAGCAAGCATCCGGGCGCGGTCCCCTCGCCGATGGTCGGCACCGCCTATTGGGCCTCCGAGCCCGGCGCCAAGCCGTTTATCGACGTCGGCTCAAAGGTCAAGGTCGGCGACACGCTGATGATCATCGAAGCCATGAAGACGATGAATCAGATTCCGTCGCCGAAGGCCGGCACCGTCACGCAGATTCTCGTCGAGGACGGCCAGCCGGTCGAGTTCGGCGAACCGCTCGTCATCATCGAATAACAGCCGATAAATCGAAGCTCGCCGTTTTGTCCACGCGCCTCGCTGCACACTGATTAGGACGCCATGTTCGACAAGATCCTGATTGCCAATCGCGGTGAGATTGCCTTGCGCGTGCTGCGCGCCTGCAAGGAGCTTGGCATTGCCACCGTCGCGGTGCATTCGACCGCCGACGCGGAAGCGATGCATGTCCGTCTCGCCGACGAGAGCGTCTGCATCGGCCCGCCGCCGTCGAAGGATAGCTATCTCAACATTCCCGCGCTGCTGGCGGCCTGCGAAATCACCGGCGCCGATGCCGTGCATCCCGGTTACGGCTTTCTCTCGGAGAATGCGCGCTTCGCCGAAATTCTCGCCGAACACAATCTCGGCTTCATCGGCCCCAAGGCCGAGCACATTCGCCTGATGGGCGACAAGATCGAGGCCAAGCGCACCGCCAAGCGTCTCGGCATTCCCGTGGTGCCGGGCTCCGATGGCGCGATCGATGACGTCGACGAAGCCATGAGAGTCGCGAAGGCGATCGGCTTTCCGGTTCTGGTGAAGGCGGCTGCCGGCGGCGGCGGACGCGGCATGAAAGTGGCGCAGACCCCCGACGATCTCGCGCTGGCGATCTCGACCGCCGGTAACGAGGCCAAGTCGGCATTCGGCGATGCCTCGGTCTATCTCGAGAAGTATTTGCAGAAGCCGCGCCACATCGAAATCCAGGTGCTCGGCGACGGACGCGGCGGCGCCATCCATCTCGGCGAACGCGATTGCTCGTTGCAGCGGCGCCATCAGAAGGTGTGGGAAGAAGGTCCCTCGCCCGTATTGACGGCAGCGGCGCGCACAAAGATCGGCGAGACCTGTGCCAAGGCGATGCGCGAGATGCAGTATCTCGGCGTCGGCACCATCGAATTCCTCTACGAGGACGGCGAGTTCTATTTCATCGAAATGAACACCCGCATTCAGGTCGAGCATCCGGTGACCGAAGCGATCAACGGGATCGATCTGGTGCTGGAGCAGATCCGCGTCGCCAACGGCGGCGACCTGCCGGCGACGCAGGATCAGATCACGATCAGCGGTCACGCCATCGAATGCCGGATCAATGCCGAGAACCCGGAGACGTTTCGTCCCTCGCC